>JAJXZF010000045.1 GCA_021780225.1 Deltaproteobacteria bacterium
GCGAGCATCGTTTTGCCTGAGCCGGGCGGGCCGATCATCAGGACGTTGTGGCCGCCGGCGGCGGCGACTTCGAGCGCGCGCTTGGCCTGCTCCTGCCCTTTGACCTCGCTGAAATCGACGTCGTAGCGGCTGGCCGCGTCGAAGAGTTCGCTCAGATTGACGTGGGTCGGCGGGATATCGAGCAATTCCTCGAAGAACTCGAAGGCTTCGCGCAGGGTTTCGACGCCGAGCACGCGCACCGCTTCGCCGATCACGGAAGCTTCGGCTGCGTTCTCGCGCGGCAAGACGACGCCGGCGAGGTTCCGATTCCGCGCCAGGAGCGCGCTGGGGAGGGCGCCCTTGATGCCCTTGACCCGGCCGTCAAGCGCGAGTTCTCCGAGCACGAGATAGCTGCGCAGCCGGTCGCGCTTCTGGATATCATCCTTGGCCGCCAGAATTCCAAGCGCCATCGGCAGGTCGAACGCCGATCCCTCCTTGCGGACGTCGGCGGGAGCGAGGTTGATCGTGATTTTGCGGTTGGGGAATTCGAAGCCGGAGTTGGTGATGGCGGATTTGATGCGGTCGAAGGCCTCGCGCACGGCGCCGTCGGGCAGGCCAACCATCCGGAAGCCCGGAATTCCGGCGCTGATATCGATTTCGACTTCGACCGGAAAGGCGTCGACTCCGGCAAGTGCGCTGGACAATATGCTGGCGAGCAAGGCGATTCCGTTTGGACCGCGCGGGCGGCCGGTTCGAGCGAAAAATTATCGATAATAGAACAATGCCTGCCGCGTTAACGCAAGGCCGCGCGTAATCAAACTCACTGCCAGACGGCGCCGTCGGCGATCAGTTCGTCGCGTTCCGCGCGGCCCATCCCAAGCAGTTCGCCCAACACGTAATCGTTGGACGAGCCAATCTCGGGCGATACCGAGCGGATTGCGCCCGGCGTCGCCGAAAGCCTCATCGGGATTCCGGTGACGTGGGTTGTCCGACCGTCGGGCAAGGCTACCATACCCCAGAAATTGCGCGCCTTGAGCTGCGGGTCGCGTGCGCAGATATCGGCGCCGTTCGCGACGAGTCCGGCGGTGACTCCCGCCTGTTGCAGGAGTTCCATCGCGCTCTCGGCGGATTGACCGGCCGCCCATGCGGCGACGTGCGCGTCAAGTTCGGCGCGATTCCGCATCCGCAGATAAAGCGTGCGAAATTTCGCGTCCGCGGCCCATCCGGGAGCGCCGATCGCCGCCACGAAGCGATCCCACTCGGCCTGCGTGCGGACGCTGATGGCGATCCAGCGATCGTCGTCGCCGTCGCGCGGGCGGCATCGATAGGCGCCATGTGGCGCCGCCGGACCTTCCTGGGATGTCCATCCAGGCGGAGATTGTTCGCGACGGTTCGCGGAAATATCGAGCAGCGCGGGACCAATTACGCTAATCACCGCCTCGAATTGCGAAAGATCGACGAATTGGCCCTTGCCGGCCCGCTTGCGCGCCCATAGCGCGATCAGCGAGGCGAGCGCGCCGGTGTATCCGCCGGACATGTCGGCGTAGGAGTAGCCGAAGCCGGCCGGCGCGCCCGATTCCTCCGCCATCAGCATCGTATAGCCGCCCAAAGCCTGCAATGTCGGACCGTAACTGACGTAGCTCGAGCGCGGCCCGGTATGTCCCAAGCCGGACATGCTGACGCATACGATGCCCGGATTGACCTGGCTCAAGCTCTGGTAGTCCATCCCCCACATGCGCATCACGCGCGCCGAGAAGTTGTCGATCACCAGATCGCTGATTCGCGCGAGCCGGCGCGCGATTTCGACGCCCTTGGGATCGCTCATGTTGACCGCGATCGAGCGCTTGTTGCGATGCAGGTCGCCTTGCAAGCCGATTTGGCGCGAGCCGGGCGGGCCGGGTTTGCGCTCCAGCTTGATCACCTCGGCGCCCTGATCGGCCAGAATCCGCGTCGCCACCGGCCCGGCGACGACCCAGGTGAAATCGAGCACCCTGATTCCTTCGAGCGGCATCGGCGCCATCGTCAAATCACTCCTTCCGCCGCGAGCGTCGCGATTTCGGCCGGATCGAGGCCCAAGTCTTCGCGCAAGATTTCCTCGCTGTGCTCGCCGAGCAGCGGTGGACGGCGGCGCGCGCGCCAGGGCGTGCCGTTGAACAGATAGGGCGCTCCCGGATAACGAATCTTGCGGCCGAGCTCGGGATGTTCGACTTCGACGAAGTAGCCGCGCGCGGCGAGCTGCTCGTCCTCGAATAACGCCTCCGGCCGGCGGACGCTGGCGTAGGGCAGCCGCAGCATCTGCGCCCGCTCCAGCAATTCGTCGCGCGAGTAGTCCTTGACCCATTCGTCGAGCACGTCGAACAGATGCTCGGCGTGCGCCGCGCGATAGATGACGTCTTCCCATTCGGGGTTGACGAGGTCCTGCGCCTTGCCGTCGCCCGCGACCCATTGCGCCAGCGAGGTCCAATCGCCGAGCGAACAGTGCATCACGTACCCGTCGCGGCATCGCGCGACCCTGAAATAGCGGCTCCAATGAAGCGTGCCGCGGCGCGGCTCGACGCGGCCTTCGGCGAAATAGCTGCCCGCGACATGCTCGACCGCGCTGATCGTCGCCTCCTGCATGCTCAGATCGATCCACTGGCCGTGTCCGATCCGGTCGCGCGCGAACAGCGCGCACATCGCGGAGATCGCGGCGTAGCAGCCCGCGGAGTGATAAGCCTGCAGGCCCAGCGGCCGCACCGGTTTGCGGCCGGGCGAGCCGTTGACGTAGAGCATGCCCGCCATCGCGGCGAGGATCGTGTCGTCGGCGGCGAAATCGCGATACGGGCCGGTCTGACCGAACGGCGCGATCGAGAGCAGGATCAGCGCGGGGTTCGCCGCGTGAAGCTCCTTCCATCCGACGCCCAGCTCGGCGATTGCGCCGGGCGCGAAACTTTCGATCACGAGGTCGGCGCCGCGCGCCAGCGCGAGCAAAATTTCACGTCCGCGCGGATTTTTCAGATCGAGCGTGAGCGACCGCTTGTTGAGATTGTAGAACCAGAAAAAAAGGCTGCGGTCGGGATGCGGCCGGTCGTCGAGAAACGGGCCGGAGCGGCGGCCGTCGTCGCCGCCGCGCGGTTCGATTTTGATCACGTCGGCGCCCATGTCAGCGAGCATCCGGCCGCATAGATGGCCGCGGGCGGTGGTCAGATCGAGCACCTTGAGCCCGGCCAGCGCTCCGTCGTCGTTCAATTGCGAATCCTTTCGTGGCGCGTCCGTGCGATGCGGCGGCGGAGGCGTCGCAAACAGCCGCTCGCGGCATCACGGACAGATCGTTACGATTGGCGGGCACTATAGGAGAACCGCCGCCGGGTTTTCAAATTCCGTCCGGCGGCGGAGGCTTTCGCGAGCGGGGTAAACTATGGATGGCGAAGCGGCAGGCGATATCTGGGTCGAGGCGTGGCTTTCGATTTGGGTGCGGCCGCGCGCGACGATCCGGCGCATCGTCGATGCGGATCCGCGCAAGTTCGCGGTCGGAATCGCGTTCGTGGCGGGCGCGCTCGCGATGGTGAATATACGCGCCAGTCTGGTCAATGCTCCGATGCCGCACATGCATATGCGGATGCCCCAGATCGGTCCGCTGGGTCTTGCGTTGGCGGCGCTGTTCATGGGCGGCGTGAACGTCGCGATGCTGTATGTGTTCGGCGCGCTCTACCGATGGTCGGGCGCGATGCTGGGCGGGGCGGCGAACGCGGTTCAGGTGCGGGCGGCGCTGGCGTGGGCGCAAGTGCCGGAAATCTATCTGACGATTGTCGCGATACTCGTGGCCGCGCTTGGTCTGGCCGGCGCGCCTGCGGGCGTCTATCCGAGACATTCGGCATTCGGACTAATCGAGGGAATCGTGACGATTTGGGCGTTCGTGATTTCGCTCAAATGCCTCGGCGAAGTGCACGGGTTCTCGGCCTGGCGGGCGCTCGGCGCGGTTTTGCTGGGTCTGTTGGCGATCGTTATCGTTCTGGTCGCCGTGATGATCACGGTTCATCTGGCGATCACCGCCGGCCGTGCGCTCGCGTGAACGCATTGGCGAGTCTCGCGCCGGCGCGATTCGATCGGCTATTCTTAATTCGATTAACGCGTAATCGCGTGCAAACGAAGGAGTTTGACGGCCGCGCCGGCTGTTCGCCGCCGCGCGCCGAATCCGCCTGTGGCCGAGACCGACTATAAAGCGACGCTGAAACTGCCCAAGACCGACTTCCCAATGAAGGCGAATCTGCCGAAGCGGGAGCCGGAACTGCTCAAACGCTGGAACGAGACGAATCTCTATGCGCGCATCCTTGAGGCGCGCGCAAACGCGCAGAGCTGGATTCTGCACGACGGGCCGCCCTACGCGAACGGCCGCGTGCACATGGGCACCGCGCTCAACAAGGCGCTCAAGGATTTCGTGGTGCGGTCGCGCTCGATGATGGGGTTCCGGACGCCGTACGTGCCGGGATGGGACTGTCACGGGATGCCGATCGAGTTCAAAGTCTCGCGCGATTTGGGCGAGAAGGCGCGCACGCTTTCCAAGCTCGAATTGCGCCGGTTGTGCCGCGCCGAGGCGGAAAAATGGATCGAGATCCAGCGCGCGGATTTCATGCGGCTCGGATGCGTCGGCGACTGGTACCGGCCGTATATCACGATGGACCCGGAGTACGACGCGGCTGAAATCGGCGTGCTGCGCAAGCTCACGGCGGCCGGCTACGTCTATCGCGGCCTGCGCCCGGTCCATTGGTGCTTTTCCGATCGCACCGCGCTGGCCGAGGCGGAGGTCGAATACCGCGAACATAAGTCGCCGTCGATCTACGTCGCTTTCGCGTTCAACGATGCGGCGGGCGACGCCGCCGCGCTGGCGGCGAATTCGGCCGAAGGCGCTGAGCTGGAAGCGGCGCGGCGCGCGGGCAAACTGTTCGCCGTGATCTGGACCACCACGCCGTGGACGCTGCCGGCGAATCTCGGCGTCAGCCTCAACCCGACGTTCGAGTACGTCGCGCTCAAGGTGGGCGACAACTATTACGTCGTCGCCGAGCGGCTGGCCGATGCGGTCGCGAAGGAATGCGGCCTGACTGTTGAAAAAACGATCGCGCTTGATGCGGCCGCGCTGCGCGCGCTGGACGGCCGCGACATCTTCCGCCATCCATTTGCCGGCCGCGACGTCAAGTTGATGTACGGCGATCACGTTACGGCGGAAGCCGGCACAGGTCTCGTGCATACCGCGCCCGGCCACGGCTACGAGGACTTCGTGGTCGGCAATCAGTACGGGCTGAAGCCGTTCACTCCCGTCGATCGCACGGGAACGTTCACGGCGGAAGCGGGCGAATGGGCGGGACGGAACGTCTTCAAGGCGAACCCGGCGATCGTCGCGAAGCTGAAGGAACTCGGCGCGCTGCTGCATGCGCACGACTACGCGCACAGCTATCCGCATTGCTGGCGCTGCAAGAATCCGCTGATTTTCCTTGCCGCCGAACAGTGGTTTCTGCGCATCGACCACGACCGGCTGCGCGAGCGGGTGATCGCGGAAATCGACGCGGTGCAATGGATTCCGGCGTGGTCGCGCGATCGGATTCGCAACATGACCGAGACCCGCCCGGACTGGTGCCTGTCGCGCCAGCGCGCGTGGGGCGTGCCGATTCCGGCGCTGCGTTGCGCGGGATGCGGGGGCGTCGAATTGTATGACGACGTAATGCGCGCGGCGGAGGAGATCTTCGCGCGCGAAGGATCCGATGCGTGGTTCGTGCGGCCGGCCGGCGATTTCGCCGGCTCGGTCAAGTGCGCGAATTGCGGCGGCGGCGAATTCACGAAAGAAGAGGACGTGCTCGACGTCTGGTTCGATTCGGGTTCGTCGCAGGCCGCCGTGCTGGGCAAACGGCCCGAGTTGTCATGGCCGGCCGACGCCTATCTCGAAGCGGTCGAGCAGGCGCGCGGATGGTTCGGATCGTCGCTGACCTGCGCGGTCGCCGAGCGCGGCCACGCGCCCTTTCGCAGCGTGATCAGCCACGGGCTGACGGTCGATGAGCAGGGCCGCAAAATGTCGAAGTCGCTCGGTAATTCGGAGGACGCCGCCGACGCGGTCAACCGGATCGGCGCCGACGTGCTGCGGCTGGTCTATGCGTCGCTCGATTACACCAGCGAGCTGGCGCTGGGGCCGACCATCTACAGTTCGGTCGCCGAATCCTACCGCAAGATTCGCAACACCTGCCGCTACATGCTCGGCAACCTCTACGATTTCGAGCCGGCGCGCGACGCGCTGGCGCCGCCGGCGATGCTCGAATTCGACCGCTATATCCTCGGCCGCTTCGAGAAACTCAAAGCTGAAGTCAGAAACGCATACGAGGCGTATGACTTTCAGGCGGCATACCGCTTGATGCTGAATTTCGTGGTGGTCGAGCTGAGCTCGCTCTATATCGACGTGACCCGCGATCGGCTCTACTGCGACGCCGAAGATTCATGTGAGCGGCGCTCGGCGCAAAGCGCGCTTTATATGATGGTGGACGGATTGGCGCGGATGCTGGCGCCGCTGATTCCCTACACGGCGGACGAGATCTATTCGCATATTCCCGGACGCACGGGCGACAGCGTGCATCTGCTGACGCTTACGCCGCCCGACGAGCGATTTATCGACGCCGAACTCGACGCGCGTTGGGACCGGCTGCTCGCGGTGCGGGGCGCGGCGCTGATGACCCTAGAAAGTCAACGAGTACACGGGACGATCGGTTCACCGCTTGATGCTCAATTGGATATCTTTGTCCCTAACGAATGGCCGCCAATGATGTACGATGGCCGAACTGCGCCTGAAGGCTTTGGGCAATTTTTGAAGGGCTCATGCTCCCTGCTTTCTGATCTTTTTATTGTCTCAAACGTGCGAGTGCATATCGACGGAATGGCTGACGAGTTTGTCCGAAACCCTCAGCGAACTCCCAATAGCGTCGTTTCCACCTATGAAGATTTAGGAATTGTAATTTTTGGCAGGAAAGCGGCGGGGCGGAAGTGTCCGCGATGCTGGAAGTATTTCGAGGGCGAAGGCGAGCTTGATGAGCGCTGCCGGACGGTCGTCGGTGGCTGAGCCGATAGCGCGGCGCGCGCCGACTGAGGGCGCCGCGCGCGGTTTACAAGGCCGGCGCTGGCTGGGGCCGATGCTTCTATTCGTGACCGCGCCGGTGGTGCTGATCGATCAGCTCAGCAAAATTTATGTCCGCGCACATTTCAGTTTGAATCAGACGCTGCCGCTGATTCCGGGCTGGCTGGATCTGACCTACACGCGCAATCCCGGCGCCGCTTTCAGTCTGTTCGCGACGATGCCGCAATGGTTTCGGCATGGATTTTTCCTCGCGATTTCAGTCGCCGCGATCGTCGTGCTGACGGCTCTGATGGCGCGGCGGACGACGCCGGCGCGGATCGCGGCGGCGTTCGCTCTGGTCCTGGGCGGCACGATCGGCAATTTGATCGATCGGCTGTCGCGCGGTCTGGTCACCGACTTCATCTATTTCCATCACGCGAGCTTCAGCTACCCGGTCTTCAATATCGCGGATTCGGCGATCACGGTCGGCGTCGCGATGATCCTGCTGTTCACCTGGCTCGACGATCGCGCCGCCGCGCGCGCGGTTTGACGGCGCCGCGGCGTCAGGCGAGCGCGCTGACGATTTCGTCGAAGCCGAGCGGTTTCGTGAAAGCGTGGCCGAGCCGATCGATCAGAACGAATTCGACGCCGGCGCCGGCGCGTTTCTTGTCGAGCTTGAGCGCGCGCTCGAATTCCTCCCCGCGCCATCCGGCGGGCAACCGGGTATCGAGCCCGGCGGATTGAATCAGCGCGAGCAGGCGCTGGGCCTCGTCGTCGGGGAGCTTGGCGTAGGCGCGGGACAGCGCGGTCGCCGCGCCCATCCCGATCGCCACCGCTTCGCCGTGCAGCAGGCTGCCGTAGCCGGCGGAGGCTTCGAGCGCGTGGCCGACGGTATGGCCGAAGTTGAGGATCTTGCGCAGGCCGCCCTCGCGTTCGTCGTTCTCGACGACGAAGGCTTTGTGCCGCAGCGAGCGTTCGACGAATTCGACGAGAGTATCCGGATCGCGGCGCAGGATCGCGGGCATCGCGGCTTCCAGCGCCGCGATCATCGGAGCGTCCATGATCGCGCCGTACTTGATCACCTCGGCGAGGCCTTCGCGGAAGGCGCGATCGGGCAGCGTCGCCAGCGTCGCGACGTCGGCGACGACCACGCGCGGCTGATGGAACGCGCCGATCAGATTTTTCGCCGCCGCATGGTTGATTCCGGTTTTGCCGCCCAGCGCCGAATCGACCTGCGCCAGCATCGTGGTGGGAATTTGCACGACCGCGACGCCGCGCATCCAGATGGCGGCGGCGAATCCCGCGAGATCGCCGACCACGCCTCCGCCGAGCGCGAAGACGGCGCTGGAACGATCGAGGCCGGCGGCGGCGAAACGATCAAACAATTCCGCAAGCGTCGCGAGCGATTTGCTGGCCTCGCCGGCTGCGACGATCGTGATGGTCAGGTCAAAACCGGCCGCGCGGAGCGAAGCCGCCACGCGATCGGCATACAGCGGAGCGACAAGGGAGTCGGTCACGATCGCGGCGCGGCCCGGTTTCAGTCCGGCGTCGCGGGCAAGCTCGCCGACGCGGTCGAGCGCGCCCGCGCCGACATGCACCGGATGAGCGTTCGGGCCGAGATTTACGCGGAAGTCGCCCATGATTCGCGTCCATACCGGCCGAACGCCTCAATGATGGCGATGGCCGTTTGTGCGATCGTTAGGTCGGAGGTGTCGATCGCGAGGTGTGCGCGGGCGTAGGACTCGCGCCGCGCTTCAATCAGTTCGGCGATCCGCTGATCGAGCGGTTTGCCGCCCTGCGCGAGCATCGGGCGCGAGGCCGCGGCTGGTCCGATTCGTCGCGCGATCACCTCGGGTCGCGCCGTCAGGCAAACGATCACGCCGATGCGGCTGAGGGCGTTGAAGTTGCGGGGATCGACGAGCGCGCCGCCGCCGGTCGCGATCACCGCCGGCAGCGGCCGGCCCGATTGAGGGCAGCGCAGGCGTTCGCCGGCCAGTTCGGCGATCAGCTCGCGCTCCAGCTTGCGAAAGGAAGCCTCGCCCCGCTCGCGAAAAATTTCGGCTATCGGCATGCCCGCGCGCGCGACGATCATCGCGTCGCAATCGATCAGGCGCCAGCCGAGCATTGCGGCGCAGGCTTGCGCGGCCACGCTTTTGCCGGTGGCCATAAAGCCGGTCAGGATTAACTTCGGCGCCATCGCCGGTGCGCTTCGTTCAATAATCGCGGACCTGATCGAGATAGCCGCGGTAATTGCGTGTGATTTCGGCCAGCGAATCGCCGCCGAATTTTTCCAGAAATGCGCGCGCCAACTCGAAGGCGACCACGGTTTCCGCGATCACGGCGGCGGCCGGAATTGCGCAAACGTCGGAACGCTCGATCGCGCCGACGGCCTCCGCCTTGGTTTTGAGGTCAACCGACTTCAACGGGCGCATCAGGGTCGAAAGCGGCTTGAACGCGACGCGCACGCGCATCGGCTCGCCCGTCGTCATCCCGCCTTCGGTGCCGCCGGAGTTGTTGGAATGGCGGGTGAACCTGCGCGCGGATGAGTCGTAGCCGATTTCGTCGTGCAATGCGGAACCGCGCACGCGCGCGGCTTGAAAGCCGATGCCGATTTCGACGCCTTTGACCGCCTGCAGGCTGAGCAGCGCCTGCGCGAGGCGGCCGTCGAGCTTGCGATCCCATTGCACGTGGCTGCCGAGACCGACCGGCAGGCCGGCCGCAATCACTTCAACCACGCCGCCGAGCGTGTCGCCTTCCTTTTTGCAGGCGTCGATTTCCGCGATAATCGCCCGCTCCGCCTCGGCGTCGGCTACGCGCACCTGCGACTCCTCGGCGATGCGCGCGAGTTCATCGAGGCCGAGATTTGGCGGCACTCGCGCTTCGGTCGAGCCGATGCTGGCGACGTAGCCGAGGACCTTGACGCCGAAGGGCGACAGCAGTTGGCGGGCGAACGAGCCTGCCGCCACGCGCATCGTGGTTTCCCGGGCCGAGGCCCGTTCCAGCACGTCGCGGATATCTTCGAGGTTGTATTTGAGGACGCCGGCGAGATCGGCGTGACCCGGTCGGGGACGCGTGACGACTTTGGCCTCGCCGCGATTGGCGGGGTCCGCGGACATCCGCTTTTCCCAGTTCTTGAAGTCGCGATTCTCGACGATCAGCGTTACCGGGCTGCCCATCGTACGCCCGAACCTGATTCCCGAAACGACGCGCGCCTCGTCCCGCTCGATCGCCATCCGGCCGCCCCGGCCGTAGCCTTTCTGTCGGCGCGCGAGATCGCGGTTGATGGCGGCGAGGTCAATCTCGAACCCCGCCGGCGCGCCTTCGATAACGGCCACCAGCTCCGGTCCGTGGGATTCTCCTGCGGTAAGAAAACGCAACATCCAAATAACTTTACCCGGAAGCTCGCTGGGGTGCATCCGGGGGCTTCCGATTCAACCAGAGAAGCCCGGTTCGGGGAAGAGTCATCCTACTGAGCATTAAAAGTCGCAATTTGTTCATCAAGCATTCCAAGTGAATTAAAGCGCCATTTATACCGCAACAATCCGCCGATGGTTCTCTTCGGAAGCCCTGTTTCGTGGGCCGGAGGAGATCATTGAAAATGAAACATCCGCAACGAAGACGCGTCGGGAGGCGGCTCGCGGCCTTCGCAGCCGGCTTGGGTCTGCTTGGTGCGGCCGGTTTCGCGAATCCGGCGTTCGCGCGATCGCGCGGGGGACAGAGTGCGGAAACGCTGACCCCGATTCAGCACATCGTCGTAATCTTTCAGGAGAACGTATCGTTCGATCACTACTTCGCGACCTATCCGTACGCCGCGAATACCGACGGCACGACCTTCGAGCCGGCGAAGGATCATCGGGGCACGCCGACCGTCAACGGATTGGGAACGCTGGTCGAGGGCGAGCCGAGCGGAGTGCTGCTCACGGCCAATCCCAACACCTACAGCGGCTCGCGCGCGAATCCATTCCGGCTTTCGCACAGCCAGGCTTCCACCTGCGACCAGGATCACAATTACGGCGCGGAGCAGTTGGCGTTCGATTTCGGCCTGATGGACAATTTTCCGGATACCGTCGGTTCGGGCAGTTGCGGCGGATTCGATTACGGTCACGGCAACGCGATCGTGATGGGCTACTTTGACGGCAACACCGTCACCGGGGTCTGGAATTACGCTCAACACTACGCGATAAGCGACAACTCGTTCGGCACGACCTTTGGTCCTTCGACGCCGGGCGCGCTGAATCTTATCGCCGGAAGCACCTACGGCGCGAAGATCATCACGGGCGGCAGCCCGAAAGTGGTGGCGACCAACGGTTCGGGAATCGGCACGCTGGTCGGCGATCTCGATCCGGCGGGCGACCCCTGCTCGGGCGGCACGACGATCGGCATGACCGGCACGAATATCGGCGATCTGCTGAACGCGAAAGGCGTGAGCTGGGGATGGTTCGAAGGCGGTTTCGATCTGCAAACGACGAATCCGAACGGCACCACCGGGTGCAACCGGTCGAGTCCCGCGACCCCGGCCAACGGCGGTCCGATGCAGGACTACATTCCGCATCACGAGCCGTTCCAGTATTACGCTTCGACGCAGAACCTGAATCACACGCGTCCGAGCGTGCCGGCCGCGATGTACGGCACGAGCGCGGACACCGGCGCGAACCATCAATACGACATCAACGATCTATTCGCCGCGATGCAGGCTGGAAATATGCCGGCGGTGACTTTCATCAAGGCGCCGGGATGGGGCGACGGCCACGCGGGTTATTCCGATCCGCTGCTCGAACAGACCTTCCTCGTCAACACGATCAACACGATCGAGAAGTCGAAGTTCTGGATGAATACGGCGATCATCATCAACTATGACGACTCCGACGGCTGGTACGATCACCAGATGAATCCGATCGTCAACTCGTCGGCGCTGACGAATTCCAATCAGGCCCAGTACGGCGACAACCTCACCGGAACGGGCAAATGCGGCAACGGCGCGCCGCTGTTGACGGACGACAATGGAAACCCGATACAGGGACGATGCGGCTACGGACCGCGCCTGGTCTTCATGGTGCTCTCGCCCTACGCGAAGCAAAACTACGTTGACCATACGCTGACCGACCAAAGCTCGATCATCCGGTTCATTGAGGACAATTGGGGTTTGCCGCGGATCGGCAACGGTTCGTACGACGCGATCGCCGGGCCGATCGCCAACATGTTCGATTTCGCCGATCGGGAAAACGCGGAGCCGCTGATTCTCGATCCGGCCACCGGCGACTGAGCACGACCGCGATCGGTAATTCAGTATCGCAGTTGCGGAAACAGCCCGGCGCGCGATTCGTCAAGCATCGCGCGCCGGGTTTATTTAATCGCGGAAAATTTTCGCTCCGATTATCCGCCGCGGCGTCAGCCGTCCTTGAAATTCCGGCCCTTGAGCATCCGCGACACGGTGCATTCCATCACTTCCTCGTTGTTTTGGTTCAGCACGCGATGGATGAAGGTTACGATGCCGCGGTCGCCCTTGCTGGTCGGGCGCGCCGCCGTCACTTCGACCGTTACGCGCATCGTGTCGCCGGCGAACAGCGGCCGTTTGAAAGCCATCTTGTCCACGCCGACCAGCGCCAGCCCGACGCCGTGGATGCATCCGCTAAGAATGATCAGCCCCTCGGTGAATGAAAAAATCAGCGCGCCGGGAGCGAACCGTTTGGGATGGAGCGATCTGCGTTTTACGTATTCCTCGCTGATGAACAGTTCCTCGAAGAAACCGCCAAGCGCGACGAATTGCGAGATTTCAGCGTCGCCGACCGTTCGCGAAAGCGTTTCGATCCGATCGCCGACTTTCCAGTCTTCGAAATAGCGGGCGTCCATGATTCTCCTTCCAGAAGCAAATTATTATTGGTCACAAAGTCAGTCCCACATCAGTCCGCCGTCGACATTGATCGATTGTCCGGTGATATTATCGGCGTCCGACGACGCGAGGAACGCGGCGACCTTCGCGATATCGTCGGACGAATTCGATCGGCCCAGCGGGATCGTCGCGTCGAGGCGGCGAACCGCTTCCTCTTCGCTCACGCCCCGCTTTGGCGCCATCTCCTTCATCAGCGTATCGAACATGTGCGTGCGGGTGACGCCGGGACAGATGGCGTTGACGTTGATATTGTGGCGGGCGAGCTGCGCCGCCGCCACCCGCGTCATCGCGATTACCGCGCCCTTCGTGCCGGCGTATGCGATATTCGACGTGCCGCGATAGCCTTTGCCGGCGATCGACGCGATATTGATAATCTTCCCCGATTTTTGCCTGACCATCTCGCGCGCCGTCCGCTGCATGCAGAAAAACAGGCCGCGCGCGTTCACCGCGTGCATCCAGTCCCAGTCGGCCTCGGTCACGTCGAAGAAGCCGAGGCTGCGCGTGACGCCGGCGTTGTTGACCAAAATATCGACGCGGCCGAATTCGGCGGTGGTCCGGCGCACCAGTTCGTCTATTTCCTCGACTTTCGCGAGGTCGGTATGCAGCAGCAGGCCGCGCCCGCCAAGCTCGCCCATCACCGCTTCGCCGCTGTCGCGATCGACCTCGGCCGCCACCACCTGCGCGCCTTCCGCCGCGAAGCGGAGCGCCATCGCGCGGCCCATCCCGCGCCCCGCGCCGGTGATGATCGCAATTTTGTTTTCCAGCTTCATCGCGCGCGTCTCCTTCGATGGATTAACGGGCTTGTAGCGCAACCGGGTTCCGCCGTACAGCGCGGCGGCGTATGGCCGGGACGCGCGGCGCCGATATACATTGATCGATGGCGATGAGAGCGCGGGTGGTAATCGTCGGCGCGGCGGGCGGCGTCGAGCAGCTCACCTATGCGATTCCGCCGGCCCTCGCTGGACGCCTCGACTGCGGCCATCGCGTGCTGGTTCCCCTGCGATCGCGCCGGATGACCGGCCTCGTCACCGAGGTCGGCGCGAATCTCGAAAGCGGCGGCGCCGAGCCGCGCGAAATTATCGAGCTGCTGGAAGCGGCGCCGCTTTTCGATCGCGCCCATATCCGCCTCGTCGAATTTCTTTCCGCCTATTATCTGGCGTCCGTCGCCGACGCCTATCGCGCCGTGATGCCGGCGGTTGCGCGCGTCGAATCAGGCCGCGCCTACCAGCTCGGCGCACGGCCCGACCCGCTCCGGCGGGCGGCGCTGAGCACGCTGGAGGGAGCGCTGCTTGACGCGCTCGGCGCGCGGCCGCGCACCGCCCGCCAGCTTGCGCGCTTTGGCGGCCGCCGCGAGGTCGAGGGCGCGCTGGCGCGTCTCGTCGGAGAAGGACTCGTCGTGGTGCGCGACGCGACCCGCGGCCGTCATCGCGATACGACCCGCTTGATGGTCCGCAGCATCGCCCGCGACCCCGCGATCGCGGTGCGGGGCCTGCGCCAGCGCGAGTTGCTCGCGCGGCTCGATCGCGCCGGCGCGGACGGGATCGAGCTTGCCGCGCTTGCCGCCGGGACGCCTTCCGCGCGCACGGTCGTGAGCGCGCTGTCCGCCCGCGGCCTCGTCGAAATCGCGCCGGCCGCCGCGCCGGGCGGCGGCGACGGTCGAATTCAGCACGAACCGACGCCCGATCAGGCCGCCGCGATCGCCGCGGTCGCGCCCGCGATTCGCGATCGCCGCTTCGAGACCTTCCTGCTCTGGGGCGTGACCGCCAGCGGCAAGACCGAAGTCTATCTGCGCCTTGCGGAGGAAGCGCTTGCGCAAAATCGGCGCGCGCTCGTGATGACGCCGGAAATCGCGCTGGCCGACCAGATCGTCCGATCGTTCCGCGCCCGTTTCGGCGCGCGCGTCGGCGTCGTGCACAGCGCCCAGAACGTCGCCGAGCGATGGGCCTCGTGGTCGGCCGCGCTGGCCGGCGATTGCCGCATCATGATCGGCCCGCGGTCGGCGGTTTTCGCGCCGCTGCGCGGCCTCGGCCTGATCGTTGTCGACGAAGAGCACGATCCCGCCTACAAGAACGAAGAAGGCATCCGCTACCACGCGCGCGATCTAGCCGTCGCGCTCGGACGTTTCAGCGATTGTCCGGTGATGCTCGGTTCCGCGACGCCCTCGGCGGAATCCTTCGTCAACGCGCGGCGCGGACGCTACCGGATGCTGCGGATGCCGCGCCGGATCGGCGACCGCGCGCTGGCCGAGGTCGAGATCGTCGATCTGCGGGAGCATCCGCACGCCGGCGATCGCAATCGCACCGGTCCGCCGCATGCGGAACCGCCCCCGCCCGACGCCGTGCCGCTTTCGCCGCCGCTGGTCGAAGCGCTGCGCGCCAATCTCGCCGGCGGCGGCCAATCGGTGATCTTTCTGAACCGCCGCGGCTATCACAATTTTCTGCAATGCCATCTCTGCGGCAACGTCATCGCCTGCGGCAATTGTTCGGTCAGCCTGACGTTTCATCTGCGCGACCGATCGCTGCGATGCCACTACTGCGGCGAAAGCGTCGCCGCCCCGGATCGCTGTCCGGAATGCGACGGTTACGGATTGGCGGGACAGGGCTTCGGCACCGAGCGGCTGGCGCAGGCGCTTGCGGAAATCCTGCCCGACGCGCGCATCGAACGGATGGACAGCGACACCAGCGGCCGGCGCGGCGCCCGCGGCGCGATTCTCGCCCGTCTCGCCCGCGGCGAACTGGATATCCTGGTCGGCACGCAGATGATCGCGAAAGGCTTCGATTTTCCGGGCGTGACGCTGGTCGGCGTGGTGATGGCCGACTTGACGCTCAACCTGCCCGATTACCGATCGGCCGAGCGGACCTTCCAATTGCTGACGCAGGTGGCCGGGCGCGCCGGACGCGGCGAGCGGCCCGGCCGCGTGCTGATTCAGACCTACGCGCCCCATCATTACAGCATCCGCGCCGCCCGCGATCAGGATTACGCCCGCTTCATCCGGCGTGAGCTTGATCTGCGGCGCGACCTGATGTACCCGCCGTTCGCGCGGCTGGCGCTGGTGCGGATCGAAGGAATGGACGCCGCACGCGCCGGCGCGATCGCGGCGGCCGCCGCCGCGGCGCTTGCCCGCGACGCGAAACCCGACGCGATGCGCGTGCTTGGTCCGGCCCCCGCGCCGATCGAACGGATCAAGGGCCGCTACCGCTTTCAGGTGATGCTGAAGGCCAACGAGCTGAAGGACCTGCGCGGCGCGCTTACCGCGATGCGCGCGCAAATCGCGCCGCGCGCCGCGCGCGATCGCGTGCGGCTCGCCATCGATATAGATCCCGTCAACATGCTCTGACAGGATCCGCGCGGCGCTATTTTCGGCGCACGATCACGGCCGTTCCATACGCCGCGATCTCGCTCATCATCCCCGCGATTTCGTTGCAATCGAAGCGCATCGCCAGCACCGCGTTGCCGCCGCGTTCCATCACCGCCAGCCGCAGCCGTTCGATCGCCTGGTTGCGGCTGTCCGTCAGCAGTTGCGTATAGCCGCGCGCCTCGCCGCCGAACACGGTGCGCAGGCTCGCCCCGAAATTGGAAAAAACATTGCGCGCCCGCACCACCAGGCCAAAGACCTCGCCCAGCACCTGCGTGACTTCATATCCGGGCAGATCGTTCATCGTCGAGACGATTACTTTGTCGATCGCGTCATCGCTGTCCATCCGATGAGCGTAAATGCGCGTCCGGCGGGCGGCAATCCGCTTTTGCGCGGGCCGGCCGGGCGGACGCGCTCAATTTTGCGTAACGCGCCGATTTCGCTACCATCGCGAATATCGCCGCGCCGGTGCGCGGCGCCGAGGAGCATCGATCGCAATGGAAATTCCGGCGCCGATTCATGAGCTTGACGCCGTGATGGACGACGGGGCCGTCCTTCGTATCCGCCAACACGGCAATCCCGCCGGTCCGCGCCTTGCGCTGAGCCACGGCAACGGCCTTGCGATCGACGGCTACCTGCCGTTCTGGCAGCCGCTGTGCGCGCGCTACGAACTGGTTCTGTTCGATTTCCGCAATCACGGTCGCAATCCGCTCCATCGCTTCGCCAATCACAATTGGCCGAATTTCATCCGCGACCTCGAGGTCGTCCATCGCAAAATCGAGGCGGAATTGGGCCACAAGCCGATCGCCGGCGTGTTTCATTCCCTTTCGGCCGTCACCGCCACGATGCATGCGCATCAGTACGGGCGGCGCTTCGATCCGCTGGTGCTGTTCGATCCGCCGTTCTATCCGCGTGACGGCCATCCCTTGCGTGATCGCCACGTCGCCGGCGAAGACGGCATCGCCGAACGCGCCGCGCGCCGCAACGAAAGCTTCGCCGCTCCGGAGGATCTGGCGCGGCAGTTCCGCAAATACTTTCCCAACTGGGTTCCCGGCGCGCATGAGCTGATGGCCCGCGCCACGCTGCGCTACGACGAAGCCGGCAAGCGCTGGACGCTCGCCTGCCCGCGCGAGTTCGAGGCGCACGTTTTTCGCAGCAATCGCGAAACCACCGGATGGACCGCGCTCGGGCGCGTTCCGGCCGCGGTCAAGTTGATTTGCGCCGATCCGAAATTCGGCGACGGCCCGGCGCTGATCGGAAAGGCGGTTTCAGCGGAAGCGCCGGTCGAGTACGAGTTCATTCCGGAGACGACGCATTTCCTGCAAATCGAAAAACCCGCCGAGTGTATCCGCGCGATGGAGACCTTTCTGCGCGCGCGGAAATTCATCGACTGACCGGTTCCGTTGAACGTGAAAAAATCCTCCGCGCATCCCGAAGCGCCCGCCAAATCGGCGCGCCGCCGCATCCAGCCGCCGGTCGTCGCGATCAATGGCCTGGTCGTCGAGCGCGACGCCCCTATCCTCAATTCGATCGACTGGCGCGTCGCGCGCGGCGAGCACTGGGTCATCCTCGGCGCCAACGGCTCGGGCAAGACCTCGATGCTGAGCACGCTGACCGGATACATGCCGCCGACCGCCGGCGAAATCGTCCTGCTCGGCGAAACCTACGGACGCAGCGATTGGCGCGAGCTGCGCAAGCGCGTCGGCATCATCAGCTCCGCCATCCTCAACCTGATGGAAGGCCACGAGACGGCGCTGTCCGCCGTGATCAGCGGGCGGCATGCGATGCTCGGGATGTGGGGCGAAGCCGGCGCCGGCGAACGCGCCGACGCGATGCGCATCCTGCGCCAGATCGAGGCGGCCCATCTGCGCGATCGGCCGTGGCGCTTTTTATCGCAGGGCGAGCGCCAGCGCGTCTTGATCGGGCGGGCGCTGATGGCGCGGCCGGAGCTGCTGATCCTCGATGAACCGTGCGCAGGTCTCGATCCGGTCGCGCGCGAACATTTCGTTCAGTTCCTCGAACGGCTGGCCCGCCGCCGCGGCGCGCCGACGCTGCTGCTGGTCACCCATCATGTCGAGGAGATCATGCCGGCCTTTTCGCACGTTCTGGTACTGGCCGGCGGGCGCGTGCTGGCGCAGGGACCGAAGCCGCGCGTGCTGACGTCGGCGACGCTCTCGCGCGCCTTCGGCGCGCCAGTGCGCTTGCGCCTGAAAGCGGGGCGTTATTCGCTCTCCGTCCGCCCGTCCGCGAAGGTCGTTATTTAACGCACGCGAAGAATCGGGATAATCGCGCCAGTTTTGGCGATGCGGCCGCCGCGCCGCCTGAAAACATCGTCTATCGAACGCCAGCCGGGATAAATCGTCAAACCGTCTTGGCTCATGGCGGGCGCGACCGAGACTCACCGATATGCGATCGATTAGAATTGCCGCAACGGGAGAAACGGGCGGGCAAGCTCAAATATCAAGAGAAAATTCCGGGAGTGAGGCGATTAATAAAACCAACTTCATGATTCCGCTAAATCCGGGTTCCGACAAGAGTATTCGTCAAACGAATCGCGGAGCTTTGCGGATCTTCCGTTCGTCATCTTACATTTCAAAAAGCTGGTCGCGCGATCCGCAAGATGGATCTTCAAGGGCGTCCGGCGGCTCTGCTAATATTGGGTGTTGACGCGCTTAACCGATGGCTCTGCTAAGAATTCGCAAATATCCGGAAGACGTGCTCAAGCAGCCCGCCCGTCCGGTCGAAAATATCAACGGCTCGCTCAATTCCTTCGTCGAGAGCATGACCCAGACGATGTACGCCGCGCCGGGCGTCGGACTTGCCGCACCGCAGGTCGGCGACTCCCGCCGGATTGTCGTGCTCGACACCGATCACGATAATATCGGGAAACATCTCCTTAAGCTGATCAATCCCGTTATCGTCGAAGCCGAAGGATCGATTACCTGGGAGGAAGGCTGCCTGTCGGTGGTCGATTTCACCGCCGACGTTGAGCGGCACGCGAAAGTGCTGGTCCGCGCATGGACGCTTGACGAAAAGGAAATCGAAATCGAGGCGGCCGATCTGCTCGCCGTCGCGCTCCAGCATGAAATCGACCATCTCGACGGCCGCCTGTTCATCGACCGTATCAGCCGGATCAAGCGCGAACTGTACCGCCGCAAGCGCCTGAAGATGATCAAGGAGGGCAAACCCGATGGTAAGCCCCCCGCCGCCGCCCGCATCTGAAACGCCCGGCGGCGATGCGCCGATGCGGATCGTCTTTATGGGCACGCCGGCGCTCGCCGCGCATATTCTCGAGCGCCTCGTCGCCGCGTCCGGCGCGGACTTCACGGTCGTCGCGGTGGTCACGCGGCCGGACCAGCCGCGGAATCGCGGAATGAAGATGGAGCCGTCTGAGGTCGGCGCGTCCGCCGCGCGCCATCATCTGCCGACCCTCAAACCGACTAAAATCCGCACGCCTGAATTTCTTGCCGAATTGAAATCATACGCGCCGGACTTGCTGGTCGTCGCCGCTTACGGCCGAATTCTGCCCAACGGCGTGCTGGATGCGCCGCGAATCATGCCGATTAACGTTCACGCCTCGCTGCTGCCCCGCCATCGCGGCGCCGCGCCGATCGAAGGCGCGATTCTTGCCGGCGATCCCGAAACGGGCGTGACGATCATGCGCGTGGTCGAGCGGATGGACGCGGGGCCGATCCTGCTGCAACGCGCGATTCCGCTCGCGCTTGATGAAACCCAGGATTCGCTCAAGCAAAAGCTCGCCGAGCTTGGAGCCTCCGCGCTGCTGGAGACGCTCGCAATCTTGCGGCGCGGATCGATCGCTGAAATTCCCCAAGACGAAAGTGCGGCGACGTACACCGCGCAAATTAAAAAAGAAACTTCGATAATCGATTGGTCCGCGAGCGCCGAGCGGATCGAGCGGATGACGCGCGCGTTCGATCCATGGCCGGTCGCGCGCACCACGCTCGGCGGCGGCGAACTGATGGTCTGGCGGGCGCGCGTCGCCGATGATCCAGCGCTCGCCGGCTCGGCGGACGCGGCGCCGGGAACGATCGTTCGCTTGAAGCCGGAACCGATCGTGAAATGCGGAGCGGGTTTGCTCGCGCTAATCGAGGTGCAGGCCGCCGGCCGTCGGCGGATGGCCGCGGCGGACTTTTTTCGTGGTCGCCGCGTCGAAATCGGCGCCCGTCTCGGTCAATGAGCGAACGACCGCCACGCCAGACCGAACCGCGTCCGCGCGCGATCTTGCGCCGCCGACACAAGGCGACGCCGCAACGCGGCGCGTCAGCGCGAAATGACGGCGCCGGGGTTGAAGTGCGGCGCGCCGCCGCGGAAATCCTGATGCGGGTCGAGCGCGACCGCGCCTTCGCCGACGTCCTGCTGGGCCATCGCCTGCCCGGCTTCGCCAATCCCGCCGACCGCCGCTTGCTGACGCGAATCGTGCTGGGCGCGATCGCGATGCGGTCGCGGCTGGATCATGAGTTGTCCCGTCTGAGCGCCCGCCCGCTCGATTCGCTCGATCCGGCGGTGCTGGCGATTCTGCGCGCGGCGCTGTTTCAGATTCGCTTGCTCGATCGCGTGCCGCATCACGCTGCCGTCGATACCGCCGTGACTCTGGCGCGCGAAGTCGCCGGCGGGGGCGCCGCGGGTTTCGTCAACGGCGTTCTGCGCACCGCTTTGCGGACCGGCTTCGAGACGCCGCCGCGGGGCGCCGATGCGGCCGGATGGCTCGCGCTGGCGGGGTCGCATCCGCGCTGGATGGTCGAAAAATTTATCGCATGGTTCGGCGTCGCAGGCGCCGAGAAGTTGATCGCGGCAAATAACGAACCGGCGCCGACCGTGCTTCGCCTGAACCTGGCGCGCGGCGCGCCCGCCGAACTGATCGCGCGGCTGGAAGCCGAGGGTTTCGAGATTGGCGCGCGCGGCCGTCTGCCGGAGACGGTCGTCCTCGCGGCGGCGCCGCCGTTCGACTCGCGTGCGATGGGCGACGGGCTGTGCCACCTCCAATCCGAGGCGTCGCAGTTGGTCGCGCGGATGCTCGCGCCGGCGCCCGGCGCGATGGTCGTGGACTGCGCTGCGGCGCCGGGCGGCAAAACCGGCCATCTGGCGGAACTCGCCGGCCTGTCCGGGACGGTCCTGGCCGTCGACCTGAATTTCACCGGATTGAAAAAGGTCCGCGAGGTGGCGGCGCGGCTCGGCCATCGCCGGATCCTTCCGATCCGCGCCGATACGGCCACAGCCATCCCGTTGCCGGCGGCGCGTTTCGATTTCGTGCTGCTCGACGCGCCCTGCAGCGGAATTGGCACTCTGCGGGAGCATCCGGAGATTCGCTGGAGGCTGCAAGCGAAGGATTTGGCGCGATTTTCGGCGGTTCAGTCGGCGACGCTGCGCAACGCCTCAATGCTGCTCCGGCGGGGCGGCGTGATCGTCTATTCGGTGTGCAGCTTTGCGCCCGAAGAGGGCGAAATGCTCGTGCGCCGGTTCCTCGCGGACCATCGGGATTTTGTGATCGACCGCGACTGGTGCGAACAGAATTCAGGTTCGGCCGCCCAGTGGTTCGCCGGACTGGTTGATGCTGACGGTATGATGCGCACGCGGCCGGATCAGGGCGGACTCGACGGGTTCTTCGCGGTGCGCCTGAAACGAATCGGCTGAATTTCCGGACGCCTGCCGGATGCAATCGAGCGCCGGGTCGCCAATATCTAGTGTGGCGTCCCCTGAATAAGCTTACACTCCGCGTCTATTTTGCGCTCGGCGTGGATGCCCGGATCAAGTCCGGGCATGACACACTCTGTGCGTCATTGCCGGGCCCAGACCCGGCAATCCATCGCTGGCCGCCCCGCGCTGGGCGACCTGCGCGCCGAGCCGATCAATCGTCAGGCGGAAGTCATTTGCGAGACACTACACTAGTAAACGTTTGCGTAAGAGTGATGTTCATAGCGATAGCGTTTTCTCTTGCGCATATAATAGCGATGCGTCGAATGAACTGGCTCAGACACCGGCGTGATCTTCACGCGCGCCACGCCCGTGTTCATCATTCCAATATCCGCGGCTGCGCGTCGCGACAAATCCAGACTCCGGCCACGGACGTATGGGCCGTGATCATTGATCCGAACATAGACCGACCGGCCATTCTTCAGGTTGGTTACTCGCACTACCGAGCCTAGCGGCAGCGTCCGCGAGGCGGCTGTGAGCGCATTTGGATTAAAACGCTCGCCGTCGGACGTCTTTCGATTTGCGAATTCCTGTCCGTACCATGAAGCGCGAACGATTTGGGTGTGGGGCAATCCGCCCGTATTTTCGGATTGATACGCCTGATGCGAAGAATAGAGATACGGATTGGCCGATTGACCGAAAAGGTTCGACATCGAATACCCGCCGCATCCGCTGACGGTGAGTCCCGCCAACGCGGCTAACACGGCCAGCGCGATCGATCCGAGCCATTCCGGCCCGCGCGCGGAGACCGGCGCCGAATCTGGCAGGCACGAAACTCTTCTTGTAATTCCAGCCGTTTCCGCCATTTGCTACCATTTCAGCAACGGTGGCGCCATCGGCTTTGGCGCCCGTTTGATAGCCATCGATGGCTCTCGTCACCTTAATTCTTCGGTTCTCGTCAACGACCGTGTAAAAATTACCCACCGTATTTCTGTTCGGTGCGGTCGCTTCCGCGAAATCAATTGCGGCTTTGCGACGCTCGATAGTCGGCGCTAAGCTCCCAATCAATGGCGCGTACTTTCAAGATTGCACCGTCGATTCTTTCGGCCGATTTCACCCGGTTGGGCGAGGAAATTCGTAAAGTCGAAGCCGCTGGCGCGGATCTTATTCATTTTGACGTTATGGATGGGCATTTCGTGCCCAATTTGTCTATTGGCATTCCGGTGCTGGAGTCTTTGCGCAAAATCACGCACTTGCCGCTCGACGCGCATCTGATGATCGAGCGGCCCGAACGTTACCTCGAAGCGTTCGTCAAAGCGGGCGCCGATTCGATTTCCGTGCATGCCGAAGTATGCCCGGACCTGCCCGCGATAGCCGCGCGGATGCGCAAGCTGGGAGTGCGCGCGTCGGTGGCGATCAATCCCGAAACTCCGCCCGATCGCACGCTCGCCGCAGCGGCGGATTTCGAGATGATTCTGGTGATGAGCGTGCATCCGGGCTTCGGCGGACAGGGATTCATCCCGGAAACGCTCGACAAAGTAAGGACTATTCGCGCCGACCTCGATCGCCGCGGCCTCGATTTGGATATCGAGATCGACGGCGGCATAAAAGTTGACAATATCGATCGTGCGGCGGCGGCCGGCGCCAACGTTTTCGTCTCCGGGTCGGGAATTTTTGGACATCAGGACTACGGCGCGATTATCGGGTCGATGAGGTCGCGGATCGGCGCCGCGTGACGGTCGCGCCCGCCTGCGGCGCGTCCGGGCGGAGCCGGTTACGAGCGAGCGATTGCCATGAAGAGCGAATTCTTTGCCGGGCCGCATCCGCGGATAATCGCGCATCGCGGAGCCAGCGCCGCCTTTCCCGAGAACACGATGCCGGCGTTCGCGGCCGCGGCGGATTTGGGCGTCGCCTATATCGAGCTTGACGTCCATATGACGCGCGAAGGCAGGATCGTCGTCGCCCATGACGAGAACCTCGAACGCGTGGCGGGCCGTCCCGGCATGATCGCGGAGCTGACCTTCGACGAGCTTGGCCGCTACGACGCCGGCTACAACTTCGAAGCGCCGGGAGGGGCAGGATTTCCGTTTCGCGGCGCGGGCGTGCGGGTTCCCGAACTGGCCGAAGTATTCGATCGATGCGCGCGACAGCGCTTCATCATTGAAATCAAGCAATCATCGCCCAGTTTGACAGAGCGATTGCTGGCCGCGATCGAGCGGGCCGGGATGATCGAGCGGGTGTTGATCGCCAGCGAACATCAGAAACCGATCGACGAGATTCGCGCCGCGGCGCCCCTTATCCCGACGAATCTGCCGAGTCTCGAAACCGGCGAATTTTTTCGCACGATGCCATCTGGCGCCGACCCTTATCTGCCGCGTGGCGCAGCTCTACAGATTCCGCCGGAATATCACGGATGGAAATTGGCGACGGCCGAAAGCGTCGCCGCGGCGCATCGCGCCGGCCTCGAAGTTCACGTCTGGACGGTCAACGACGCCGCCGAGATGCGCGCGCTGCTGCAAATCGGCGTGGACGGGATTATCACGGACTCTGGTTTCTCGCACCGTCTCCAAGATTAACTAAATAGAGCGATCAAGTGCCGGGTTCCGCCGATCGCCGTCACGCCGCGACGGCGATCGGGCCGCAATTGATCCGGCGGAATCGCGAGAATCCAGATGACGAACTCGAATCCGGCCGGACGTACGCTCGTCGATTTCTTTTCCGAATTCGCGGACCGCGAGACCGAGTTCGTCGTTTCCGACGACGGGTTTCGGCGATGGCGCTATTCCTATCGTCAGGTTGCGCAAGCGGCCCGAGCGTTTGCCGTCAAGCTGCGCGCCGCAGAGATCGTCAAAGGCGACAAAATTTTGATTTGGTCGGAGAACCGGCCCGAATGGCTTGCGGCTTTCTGGGGCGCCGTATGGTGCGGGGTGATCGTCGTACCCGTAGATTACCGGTCTTCGGCGGAAGCGATGCGGAACATAGCGCGGGCCGTTCATCCCCGCGCGATTGCGATCGGCGAAGAGGTCGAGAGCGCCGCGCTTGGCGATGGTCTGCCGGTCTGGCCGCTCGCCGAAATCGATATGTCCGCGAATGCCGGCGAGCCTCGTATCCCGCCCGCCGCGATCGGTCCGGACGACGCGGTGGAATTCGTCTTCACTTCCGGTTCGACGGCGGCGCCCAAAGGCGTGATCATCACCCATCGCAATATCGTCGCCGATCTTGCGCCGATCGAGCGGGAAGCCGCGAAGTATCGGCGGCTGGTGCGGATCCTCGGCCCGTTGCGTTTCCTCGACCTGATGCCGCTGAGCCACATGTTCGGCCAGGCGCTCGCGACATTTTTTCCGCCGCTGCTTCCGGGCGCGGCGGTCTTCATGCGCAGCTACGCCGCGCGCGACGTCATACGGCAGATCCGCGCCTGCCGCGTCGCTTTCATGGTCGGCGCGCCAAAGATGCTCGAGCTGCTGCGCCAGTTCGTCCTGAAACAATTTCCGGAACTGGCGCAAATCGGCGGCGACGATTCGCCGTGGATCGTCCGGCGCTTGCGCTACCGGCGGGTCCATCGGTTGTTCGGCGTCAAGTTCATCGGCTTCGTGGTCGGCGGCGCGTCATTGGAGCGCCGGCTCGAGCATTTCTGGCGTCAACTCGGATTCATGGTGGTGCAGGGTTACGGGCTGACCGAGACCGCGCCGATCGTTTCGTTCAACCATCCGTTTCATCTGAAGCCGCATACTGTGGGCAAGCCGCTTGACGGCGTCGAGCTCAGGATCGCGCCGGACGGCGAGATCCTGGTGCGCGGCGACATCGTGACGCCGGGTTATTGCAACGCGCCCGCGGCGGCCTCGGAAGCCTTCGCGGACGGATGGTTTCATACCGGCGACATCGGCGCGATCGACGCGGACGGCTACCTTACGATTCGCGGCCGCAAAAAAGAGATGATCGTCACGCCGGAGGGTCTCAAGGTCTTTCCGGAGGACGTCGAGATCGTGCTCAACCGGATTCCCGGCGTGCGCGATTCCGCGGCGGTCGGCCGCGAGCGGGTGCATGCGGTGCTGGTCCTCGATCCGGACGTTAACGCGGAAGAGGTCGTGCGGCGCGCGAACGCGGCGCTGGAGACCCATCAGCAGATTCGCGGTGTCTCCGTATGGACGAACGGCGATTTGCCGCGCACCGAAGGCGCCGGCAAGCTCATGCGCGCCGCGATTCAGCGCTGGGTCGATGGCGGCGCGCCGCCGGCCGTATCGAGTCCGTCGGGCGAGATTGCGGCGATGCTGCGCAAGTATGCGCCGGCGCGGCGGATCGACGATGAGACCACGCTCGATGACCTCGGCCTCACTTCACTCGAACAGGTCGAGCTGATGGTCGATCTCGAAGAGCGCTTCAACCTGACGGTTGACGAGAGCGCGTTGAGCGGCGCGGTTCGCGTAGGCGATTTGGCCGAAAGAATCGCCGGCGCGGCGGCGCCGGAAGACGCGGGTAGCGCGGACTGGAATCGCCGCGCGCCGGCGCGGCTGCTGCGGCGCATCCTGCTCGGCGCGATCGTCATTCCGCTTACCCGCCGGGCGGCGCGAATTCGCGTCAGCGGCCTCGACCGGATCGAATCGCACAAGGGGCCGTTGGTTTTCGCCGCGAACCATCAGAGCCATCTCGACACGCCGGTGATACTTGCGGCTTTGCCACGGCGCTGGCGCCGCCGGATCGCGCCCGCGATGTGGCGGGAATTCTTCGCCGCGCATTTCCATCCGGAGGGCCGATCGCTCGCACGCCGCGCGGCCAGCGCCGCGGCGCTCTATCTGGCGATGCTGGTATTCAATGCGTTTCCGATTTCGCAGGAAGAAATCGGTCTGCGCGGCTCGTTGCGCCACGTCGGCGATCTGGTCGGCGACGGGTGGTCGATTTTGATCTTTCCTGAAGGCGGGCGTTCGGCCACCGGCGGGGTTGAAGCATTCCATGCCGGGGTTGGGATGATCGGCGCGCGGATGCGCGTCGCGGTAGCGCCGGTGCGATTGCGCGGAGTCGATCGCGTGCTGCCGCGCGGCGCGCGATGGATTCGGCGCGGCGCGGTCGAGGTGGCGTTTGGCGATCCGATCGAACTGCGCGGCGACGACTATGCCGCCCTTGCGCGGCGGGTCGAAGCCGCCGTGCGCGCCCTGTGAAGCACGAGAGCGAGCTTTCCCGCGCGCACAGGCATTTGTTAGGATTCGGCGTCTTGCGACGAATCGCAGCCGACGGAGAGCATTACGATGAAGCTCGATACGACTCTAACGACACGCGACCTGAGCGAGGTCGCGGAACTCGCACGCCAGGCGGAAGACCAGGGATTCGACGCGATCTGGTCGATGGAGGCGGGCAACGACGGCCTGCTGCCGCTGGCGATCGCCGCCGAGCATACGCGGCGCGTCAAGCTGGGGCCGGCGGTCGCGATCGCTTTTCCGCGCAGTCCGATGGCGATGGCGTATGCGGCGTGGGACTTGAGCGCGCTCTCGCAGGGGCGCTTCATCCTTGGGCTCGGCACGCAGGTCAAAGGCCATATCGAGCGGCGCTACGGCGTGAAATGGGAGCCGCCGGTGGCGAAGCTGCGCGATTACGTGCAGGCGATCCGGACGATATTCAAATGCTGGCAGGAGGGCGGCAGGAAACTTTCCTACTCCGGCAAGCACTACAATCTTTCGCTGATGACGCCGTTTTTCGCCCCGAAGCCGCACAACTATCAGATTCCGATTTACGTCGCGGGCGTGAACGCGCACATTCTGCGGATGGCGGGCGAAATCTGCGACGGCTTGCACGCCCATCCGTTCACCTCGGCCAAATATCTGCGCGAGTACCTTGTGCCGCATATCCAGGAAGGGCTTGCGAAATCCGGCCGCGCGCGCAAGGACTTCACGATCACCACGACGCCGTTCGTGATCGTCGGCCGCAACGCCGATGAGATCGAGCGCGCCAAAGCCGGAGTGCGCCAGCAGATTTCGTTTTACGCCTCGACCCGGACCTATCAGGTGGTGCTGGAGACCCACGGATGGGCCGAGGTCGCGCCCAAGCTTAACGAACTCGCCGCCAAGGGCGATTGGGCCGGGATGCCGAAGCTGATCACCGACGACATGCTCGAGGTTTATGCGGTGACCGGCACCTATGAAAATATTGGCGAGAAGGTGCGCGAGCGTTTCGACGGCCTGCTCGATCGCGTGAACTTTTACGTGCCGTACAAGGCCGCGTTCGACGACGCGACCTGGCGGCGGCTGTGCAAGCAGATGAACGGCTGAGGCCTTTCGGCGCAATCCGCTGATTCAGGATCGATCATGCGGCCCGGACGCTGAATTATCCGGCGTTCGGGCCGTTTCGTTTCGCGCCGTCCTGCCGCCCATCGCGCGCGCGAGCGCCGCCGGCAAAAATGTGCGCGCGAGCCGCAGCATGGTTTTGAAATCGGCCGGCCGCGCCCGCAGCGCGCGCATGAAACAGCCGCGCGCCCTTTGCGGATCGCCGTCGCGCAGCGCCAGCAATCCTTCATAGCCCCACGCGCTCGCCGCCGCCCGCCGGGTGCCGCGAATCAATCCACGCGCGGCGCCGCCGTAGCGTTCGCCGAGGCGACGAATAAAAATTTCCTGATACGGCAGATATTTTTCGATCCGCACGCCCGGCGATTCCCATCGGTAGCGCACCAGCCGTTCCGGCACGTAAGCGAACTCGCCCCGCTCGCGCATCACGATGAAAAAAAACGGGTCTTCGTAGGCGGCGGAACGAAACTCTTCGACGAAGCCGCCCGTCGCCAGAAACGCGTCGCGGCGCATCACCGCCGTGCTCGGAATAATCGGCCACCAGCGCGTGAGCATGTCGGCCATCGACGGCGCCCGGGCGCAATCCGGCGTGACGTAAGAGCCGGCGACCTGATTGCCGGCCGCGTCGATCGGAATCGCGTCGCTGAAGACGAGCACGACTTCGGGCCGTTCGCCGAGCGGCGGAACGGTGCGCGCGAGCTTCTCCGGCGTCCATTCGTCATCGGCGTCGAGGAACGCGAGAAATTCTCCCGTGGCCATCCGGGCGCCGGCGTTGCGCGCCGCCGCCGGGCCGCGATTCGGCTGATGGAGCGTGCGAATCCGATCGCCAAAGCCGGCGAGAATCGCGCGGGTCGAATCGGTCGAGCCGTCATCGACGACGATCGTTTCGAGCGCGCCGTCGAACCGCTGCGCGAGCACGCTTGCGACCGCGCGGCCGATCGTCGCCGCGCCGTTGTAAACCGGTATCACCGCCGACACGCGCGCCATCGCGGACGAATCTAGCATACCGGCCGCCGCCCATGCGGCGGGCGCGGCGGCGCGATGGCAAATCGGGGGCGGCGCGGATAAGCTCGCGCCGGGGAGAACGCTGGGATGGCCGAGACGCAGGCTTCGATTGCGATCGCGGCGGCGGAAGCCGTCCGCTGGCCGCGGCGATATACGGTCGTTCTGATGTTCGCGCTGGCGACGGCGCTCTGTTACGTCGATCGCACCAATATCGCGATCGCAATTATCCCGCTCGCGCGCGATCACGGTTACGGCCCGGAACAGACGGGGCTGGTGCTGTCCGCTTTTTTCTGGGGCTACCTGTGGTTGCAGATGGTGGGCGGATGGATGGCGGATCGGTTCGGCGGCAAGCGCGTGCTGGCGGCCGGCGTCGCGCTCTGGTCGGTCGCGACGTTTCTCACGCCGCTCGCGGCGTCGTGGTCCTTCGGCGCGCTGCTCGCGATGCGCGCGCTGCTGGGCGCGGGCGAGGCGGTGAATTTTCCGGCGGTGCACAGTCTCGCGGCGCGCTGGACGATCGCGTCCGAACGCGCGCGGGCGATTTCGCTCCATTTCAGCGGCGTCGCTTTCGGCACGATTGTCGCGATGCTGATCAGCCCGATTATCATCCTGCGCTGCGGATGGCCGGCGGTCTTTTATATTTCGGGCGCGATCGGCGTGCTCTGGCTGGCGGCGTGGCAGATCAAAGCGGCCGACGGTCCCGAGAATTGCAGTGGCGTGAGCGAGACCGAGATGGCGATCATCGCCGCCGGGCGCGCCGATCAGATTACGCTGGCCGATTCGATTCCGTGGCGCGCAATCATGCGCGAAAAAGCGGTCTGGGCGATCGTCATCGCCCATCTCTGCAATAATTTCGGCTTCTACATCATCCTGCTGTGGCTGCCGAGCTATCTGAAGGCGACTTTCGGCGTGACGATGGCGCGGCTGGGGATGTTTTCGGTCGTGCCGTGGATCGCGGCGTTCGTCGTGCAGAATTTGAGCGGCTGGCTCGCCGACGGATGGCATCGGCGCGGAGTTCCGTTGACGGTGGTGCGCAAGACGATGCAGGCGGCGGCGTTTTCGATCGGCGCCGCGCCGCTGCTGCTGCTGCCGGCGATGCATTCGCCGGTTGCGGCGGTCGCGCTGGTCACGCTGTCGCTGGCCGGCACGGCGATCGGGTCGGGCGCTTTCGCCGCGAACCATCTCGACGTCGCGCCGCGCTACGCTGGTATTCTGATGGGCTTGTCGAACACGGCGGCGACCGTGCCGGGAATCGTGGGCGTGGCCGTGACCGGCTTCATCCTGCAACGCACCGGTTCGTTCAACGGCGCTTTTTACCTGACCGTCGCGATTTATCTGACCGGGATGGTTTGCTATCTCGCGATGGCGAGCGGCGAGCGCAAGATCTGACGCGCGCGCCGCGCAGGACGCGATCGCGCGCGGGCTCAGCGCGGGCGCGGCTTGACGCCGATCAACGCTTCGAGGGCGGCGTGCAGATGGCCGTTGCTGGCGACCAAGCCGGGCACCTTCACCGATTTTTTATTGAAAACGATCGGATCGCCGTGAATGTCCGTGACCGCGCCGCCGGCCGCGAGGATCAAGGCCGCGCCCGAGGCGATATCCCATTCGCTTTTCGGCGTGAGGGTAAAAGTCGCGTCCGCCCGTCCGGCCGCGACCAGCGCGAGCTTGTAGGCGACGCTGCCGATCGCCCGCACCGTCATCGAACCTTCGTAGGCTTTCCATTCCCCGCGCGAGGTTTCGCTGCGGCTGGCGAGGATCGTCGCATGATCGAGCGTGGCGGTGGAACTGACCGCGGCCGGCGCGTGATCGACGAAGCATCCGAAACCCGCGCCGCCGGAGAAAAGCTCGCGCTTGATCGGATTGTAGGTCACCCCGAGCACCGGCGAACCGGCTTCGGTCAGCGCGATCGCCACGACGAACTCCGGAATCCCTTTGATGAATTCCTTGGTGCCGTCGAGCGGATCGACGATCCATACGCGTTCGCGGTCGAGCCGGCTGCCGTCATCGGCGGTCTCCTCCGAGAGCCATCCGTATTCGGGAAAGCCGCCGTGCAGGAGTTGTTTCAGGCGTGCGTCGGCCTCGAAATCCGCGGTGGTGACGGGGTTGTCCTTGCCTTTGGAATCGATGTCGTAGCCGCGTTCGCGATAGTAGCGCTCGAGGATCGCGCCGGCGGCGAGCGCCGCCTGATGGGCGGCCTCGAGCTCGCGTGCGAATTGCCAATGCCGGGCGGCGGTTTCAGCTTCTTTCATCCCGCAGATTTCCTCTTTGCGCCGCGGCCCGATTTCGCTTCGGCGGCGGCGCGTTTGCGCAGTACTTTTTCGTAGGCCGACTTGAGCCGCGCCATCATCTCCTCGCGCCGTTCGTACAACCGGCGCGGTTTGCGCGCCTTGCGGCGGGCGAGCGCGTAGGCCGTGATCAGCGGCAGCGCGACTGTGCTATCGACGTAGCAGACCACCGAATCGGGCAATCGGTCGGGGTCTATTTTACCCCAACTGACCGCTTCGGCCGGAGTCGCGCCGGAAAGTCCGCCGGTGTCGGGCCGCGCGTCGGTCACCTGCAGGAAATAGTCGTGGCCTTTTTCCGCCACGCCCATCACTTCCTGAATCTGGGGTTCGGTCTGCAACACGAAATTTTTCGGCGAGCCGCCGCCGAGGATGAACACCGCCGACTTCATCCCGCGCGCCTTCGCGTCGTACACGATCGCGGCGGTTTCGTTGACGTCGCTCAGCGGGTCGATGCGCAGCTCGTAGCCTTCGATTTCGAGCGCCGCGAGATTCATCCCGATCGACGAATCCCCCGGCGACGAGGTGTAGACCGGCAGCGCGTGCTTGTGCGCCGCCGCCAGCAGCGAGCGGCGTTCCAGCTTGAGCACGCGCTCGCGCTCGGCGACGTAGCGGCCGGCGAGGTAATGGAACTCCGCCGTGCCCATCGCGCGCTGAAACTCGGGTTGGCGCGCGACTTCGCGGAAAAAAGCGTCGGTGGAGAGCAGCACGCGGTAATCGAAAAATATATCGTAAATCCGGACCACGCCCGCCTTGCGCAGCGCGACGTCGTCGGCCTCCGCCGAACCCTGGTACATCTTCAGGCCCAGTCCGAAATGCGCGTCGTGGTAGAGATTGGCGCCCGTCGAGACCATCCAATCGACAAAACCATTTTCGATCAGGGGAATGATGCAGGACATGCCGAGTCCGGCCGGCGTCAAGGCGCCGGTCAGACTGACGCCGACGATGACATCCTCCGCGAGCATCTTCTCGGCAAACAGGCGGCATGCTTCGCGCAGGCGGCGGCCGTTATAGGCAAGAAAGGCGGTATCGACCAGATCCGCCGCGGACATGCGTCCGGTGACTCCGGCGGGATTGATGCGAGCGCCGGCGATCCGCTCGACAGACGGTGTATTGCGGGCCATCGAAGTTCCGTTAAGCCGGCCTCGGGCGGGCCGGGCTGGCGCTGGAGATTGAACCGTCATCCTAGCGATCGCCGCATATCGATTCCATGTAGCGGCATCATTGGCGGATTAGCGCCGTGAGGCTCCGATTCCGGCGCGTCGGATGAATTTGGCTGATTTGCGCATCAGCGGCCATCGCCCTAAGATTGGCCTTGGGGATTGTTCTCGGGGGTTTCTATGGCGATCATTGCGATTACCCAGCATATCGGCACGCGCGCCGATGAGCTGGGCCGGCTTGTTGCCGAGCGGCTCGGCTATCGGTTCCTGAATTCCCAGATGGTCATCGACGAGGCGGCGAGGCGATTCAACGCGCCGCCGGAACAGCTTATCGTCGCCGATGAACGCAGGCCGCATTTCTGGGAGCGGCTTAAGACCGATACCGCGCGATTCATTCCGCTGTTCCGGGCCACGACGCTCAAATTTATGGCGGCTGACAACCTGGTGATCCTCGGCCGGTCGGTCGCGATTTTATTGCCGGATGCCGGGATGGGTTTGCGTGTACGGCTGGTGGCGCCGCTCAAGGAGCGGACCGCCGCCGTTGCGATCGAGGAGAATCTTGCCGCCGCTGTGGCCGAGCGGCGGGTGCGCGATTACGACCGGGAGATTCGCGCGCGCATGCAGACTTTGTTCAACGTCGACATCGAAGATCCTCTAAGCCATCATCTGACGCTCAATATCCACGCCACGCCGCTTGCCACGCTTTTGACGATGCTGACCGAGGCGGCGGCGGAAATCGATCGCGCCGCGCCGGCGGACGGCCGCCAGAAATTGTGCGACGAGGCGCTCGCGGCTGAAGTCCGCGCGACTCTGATGTCCCATCCGAAGATCGGTCACGCGCCGCTCGAAGTGAATTGCCTGGGCGGGAAGGTGCGGGTCAACGGTCCCGGATTGGTGCCGCCGTGGGACGACCTGATCGGCAGAGTGGCGCGCAACGTCGAAGGCGTCAGCGCCGTCGAGGTCAATGCCGAAGAGGCCGCGGCGCCGGTTCGTCCCGCCTGACCGGCGGCTCCGTTGCGGGCCAGGCATCGGCTGGACGCTTCGGGCTGCGCCGTCGCGGCGAGAATGATATCGTCGGCGCGCCGTGCGCAGCGTAACCCGTCGAATCGTGATTTTTCTGGCGACCGGCGCCGGCAGCGGCTACGCGCCGATCGCTTCGGGGACCGCGGGCTCGGTCGTGGGACTCGCGCTGGCCTATTTTGTCCTCGCCCCGATTTGGCAAGCCTATCCGCTGGGTTTCGCCCTATGCTTCGGAATCGCGTTCATCGGCGGATGCGGCGTCGCCGGCGCCGCCGAACGGATTTTAGGCGAGCATGACAGCTCGAAAATCGTGCTGGATGAAATCTTCGGGATGGTCGCGGCGATGTTCTTGAATCCGTCCGGCGTTCCATGGGTCGCCGCGAGTTTCGTCATTTTTCGTTTTTTCGATATCGTCAAACCCTTTCCGGCCAGTTATTTTGACCGCCGGGTCGGCGGCGGCGCGGGCGTGATGCTTGACGATTTGGCCGCGGGCATCTATGCCAACCTGATGCTGCAGGCCGCGCGCCGGCTGCTATAAGGTCAGTTTGGCGGCGCCGACGGCCGCCCAAGGAGCGAGCCATGATCGAACGTGCCGTGATTCTTTCCACCGGCGATGAAATCACCACCGGCAAGGTGCTGGACAGCAACGCGAACTACCTGGCCGACAAGCTCAACGAAATCGGCGTCGATCTAGTCGCCGTGATTACGGTGGGCGACGTGCACGAACGGCTCGAATGGGCATGGCGGACCGCGATGGATATGGCCGACGTGGTGCTCTCGACCGGCGGTATCGGCCCGACCGCCGACGATTTGACCACGGAGACGATCGCGCGCCTGACCGGCAAAAAATTGTGGCGCCATGAACCGTCCGTCGAACACATGCGCCGGCTGTTCGAGTCGGTCGGCCGGGTGATGCCGGAGAACAATATCAAGCAGGCGCTCTTTCCCGAGACCGCCGAGGTGATTCCCAATCCGCTCGGAACGGCGCCGGGGTTTCGGATGCCGGTCTTGATGAAGGACCATACGGCCCATCTGGTCGTGATGCCGGGCGTGCCGCGCGAAATGAAGCCGATGTTCGAGAACGAGGTGATCCCGTGGATTCGGCAGAACCGCGGCTCGGACAAAATCTTCGCCACGCGCATTTTCCAGACCTTCGGCATCAGCGAATCCGGTCTCGATCAGGCGGTCGCCGGCTTGATCCGGCCGGAGGAGGCCAAGGTCGGCTTTCGCGCGAGCTTTCCGCAGATTTCGATGAAGGTGATGGTCGAGGACGCGCCCGGACGCGCCGAGCGGCGGCTGGAGGAATTGAGCGAGCGGGTGCGCGCCCGCGTCGGCGAGTTTATTTATGCCGAGGGCGAGCGTTCGATGGAGGAAGTGATCTGCGAACTTTACACCGAGAAACAGCTCAAACTCGCGATCGCCGAATCGTGCACCGGCGGCCTGATCGGCCATCGCATCACCAACGTGGCTGGCAGCTCGAACTACTTTTGCGGCGACTTCGTGACCTATTCGAATGAACTCAAAAGCGGATTGCTCGGCGTGAAAGAGACGACCCTGAGGGAATTCGGCGCGGTCAGCGTCGAGTGCGTGCGCGAGATGGCGGCCGGAGCGCGCGCCGCGGCCAACGCCGGCGTCGCGATCGCGACCTCCGGCGTCGCGGGACCGGCCGGCGGCACGCCCGAGCATCCGGTCGGCACGGTCTGCGTCGCGCTGGATTCGGAATCGGTCAAGGCGTCGCGGCGCTTCAACCTGCGCGGCAATCGCGAGTGGATCAAGCTGCTGACTTCGCAGGTGGCGCTGGATTGGCTGCGGCGCTATGCGCTCGGGATGCCGATCGGAGAATCCGCGCTTTTCCGCAAATGATCGGATGGTCATGCGATCGGACGAACGGCCGCGCACGCGGCCGTTCGTCCGATCGCGATTCGATAGCGCCGCGAAATCGCCGCGGCGGAATGTCCGAATTTCCCATCGAATTGCTTGATTAATAGGGCGATGCTTAAACCCTTTCTCGCCCAGCGGTTTAATTGATCGTCCGGCGGGCGCCCATTCTCCCGATTGTCTATCGTCCAACTCCCAACTAGCATTTTGACCAATGACGCGCCGCCGCCGCGTCATTCCATTCGACGGAGGAACCGGATGATTCGGAAATCTCGGATAATTGCGCCATGTTGACGATCCTGGGCGGGCTGTTGGCGCTTGCGATTCTCGCTGGCTTCGTCGGCGCGCTCTCGGGACTGGGCGGCGGCGTCTTTATCGTTCCGGGATTGGTGATACTGGCGCATGTGCCGATGCAGGTCGCGGTCGGCGCGAGCCTGATCTCGGTGGTTGCGACCAGCGCCGGCGCCAGCGTCGCGTTTGTGCGCGACGGATGGACCAATCTGCGCGTCGCCATCATCCTGGAGTGCGCGACAGTGACCGGAGCGCTGACGGGGGCTTATCTCGCCGGCGTGATCTCGCAGCCGGTGCTCGAGATGCTGTTCGCGCTGATGATGCTGCAATCGGCTTATTATTCGATCACCAAGCACGGAGACGAATTGCTGTCCCAGTCCGACCCCCTCTGCGAGCGGCTGCGGCTGGGCGGCGAAGTCCCCGGCGACGACGGCCGGATGACGCCGTACGGCGTGAGAAATTTGCCCGGCGGCGCGGCGCTGATGGTTATCGCGGGCGTGATGTCGGGATTGCTGGGAATCGGGTCCGGCGCGCTTAAAGTCGCCGCGATGGACCATCTCATGAAACTGCCACTCAAGGTTTCGAGCGCGACCAGCAATTTTATGATCGGCGTTACCGCCGGGGCTGGCGCGCTGGTCTTTCTCTCGCGCGGCGACGTCGCCGCGGCTGTCGCCGCGCCGGTCGCGATCGGCGTTACCGGCGGCGCTTTGCTGGGCAGCCGCATACTGCCGCACGCCAATGTCGGTTATCTGCGCAAACTGTTCGCCACCATTCTCGTCCTGATCGCAGTCGAGATGGGTTGGCGGGCGCTTTCCGGAATATGATGAATCAGCCTGAACGCTACTCGCCGTCGCCGTCGGACGCTGAAGAAGACCGTATCCTGCGCACCTGGACGCCGCTGATGCTGCGCACGGTCTTGATCGTCAGCACGATCGTTTTGATCGTGGGGATCGCCGCCACCGTCCTGCACTCGCCCGGCTTCTATATCGATCGATTTCACGCCCTGCAAAGGGGCCAAATGCACGCGACCGAACAATTTTCGATGATTATCCGCCAAGCCGCCGCCGGCGACCCGCACGCGATCATGACGATCGGACTCTATGTTTTGACCCTGGTGCCGCTGGTGCGCGTCGCCTTTACTTTCGTGTTGTTTTTGAAAGATCGCGATTATATCTACGTGGCGGCGACCGCCTACGTTCTGAGCGGACTTATCCTGGGCATGGCGCTCGGCCGAATCGGCTGAGCGCGATTCCGTCGAACGAATTTTCGGCCGGTGCCGACCGGAGGGGGAACCATGGACGTAAAGGGCAAGACGGCGGTCATTACCGGCGGCGCGTCGGGAATTGGCCGCGCCACGGCGGAACTGCTCGCGCGCAAGGGGGCTGCCGTCGTGATCGCCGATCTGGTCGAGGCGCAGGGCGCCGAGACCGTCAAGGAGATCGAAACGGCTGGCGGGCGCGCCGCGTTCATCAAGGCCGACGTTACTGACGAAGATGACGCGCGCCGGATGCTCGAGCTGGCCGTAAATCGGTTCGGCAGCCTCGATATCCTTTACAACAACGCCGGTATCGCCGTCGGCCTGCCCGGCTATCCGCTGGCCGCAATCAAGCGGTGGCGGCGCGTGATCGATATCGATTTGCAGGCGGTGATTCTCGGCTGCCACCTGGCGGCGCCGATGATGGACCCGAAAGGCGGCGTCATCATCAACACGGCTTCGATGGCGGGGCTTTATCCGTACAAGGAAGATCCGGTTTACGGCGCCGCGAAGGCGGGAGTGGTGAATTTCACCTACTCGCTCGCTCCGTGGGCGGCCAAACGCAATATCCGGGTGAACTGCGTATGCCCCGGAGTGGTCGATACCCCTCTGGTCCGCCGGGGCATCGAAGCGGCCAAGCGAGCCGGGCACACCGCCGGCATCCCGGCCAAGATTCTACAGCCGATTCAGATAGCCGAAGCGGTTTTGCGGCTAATCGAGGATGACAGTCTGTTCGGACGCGCTATCGAGGTTCGACCCACGGGACCGAGGCTGGTCGAGACCCCCGCCGCACCCGGATCGCGCGGCAAACCCTGAGTGCGAGCCGATTTGGCTTTCCTGATCCAGAGGCGCAATCTGGCATGGAACGAAGAGGAAAACGCTCGCCGGCGAGATGAACTCGACGGCGAGCGCCAAATCACCGAACGATCCGTCAGTTGCCGCGCATCGGCTCGTCGGCCGGCTTCATGTTGCGCTCAAGGCACCAACGATCGATTACTTCCGCATTGAAGCGCCAGTCGGTTCCAATCCGGAATCCCGGCAGCTCGCCGCGACGCAGCAGTTTGTAAATCGTCGAAGGGTGGACGCGCAGGTACGCCGAAAGTTCCCGAACCGTCATCACGCGAGGCAAATTGTATTTCACTTCGGCCACGGTATTTCTCCGATCACCACCACGTTATTCATGGCTGATGAGCCAAGGATTCGCAGTGGTATTTTAGCTTTCCAAACTTCAAGGCTGAACTAAGCCCGTTTTGACAACATCAAACGTAGCGAAAAGTACAATTGTGGGTCAAGAGGGAATTCTTGGCTTATTCGCGCTTTATCGATCTTGAACGAACGAAGCCGATCTCTTTGCCAGCCGCTGGCAATCGAACCCGAATCAGATTATTGCGAAATTGCACCGGTTTATAATGAGGTGACACGCCTATGCGTCGGCAAATTCTGGCACGAGCAGTGGCCGCAGGAATCTGTGGATTGACGTTTGGTGGGTTAAAATCGGTCAACGCGCAACCCAGTCCGCCCAAGTTCACGCTCCATAGCGCCGACTTCGCTCCCGGCGCGCCGATTCCCACGGCCGACACCTGCTCAGGCGCGAACCGCTCTCCGGCATTGAACTGGAGCGGCGCGCCCACCGGCGTCAAGTCCTTCGCCTTGTTGGTGACTGATCCTGACGCGCCGATGGGAGTTTACAAGCACTGGATTGTCTACAATTTGTCGCCGGCCACCGACCGTCTTCCAGCCAATCTTCCCGCCACGCCGACGATCGCCGGCGGTGGAGTCCAAGGCACGAACGAACGGGGCACGATCGGCTATCACGGGCCGTGTCCGCCGCCCGGCCCGGCGCATCACTACCATTTCCGGCTTTATGCGCTTGACGAGATGCTTGACCTCAAGCCCGGAGCCACCAACGACGAAGTCGAAGCGGCGATGAAGGGACACGAACTGGCGGCGACGGACCTGGTAGGAACCTTCGCGCGCTAGCCGCCGGTCAGCGCGCGCGATAGGCGTACGCATTGGCGCCCCGATGCCGCGAGTGGGTTTGACGGCGCCGGCGCGGAGCGCAAGGAGGCGTGGACATGAGCGAATTGTCGCGCGGCGCGGCGGTACGCGCCCGCCTGAACCATCCGGTAATCGACACCGACGGCCATACCGCGGAATTCGAGCCGTTGTTCTTCGACTATCTGCGCGCAGCGGGCGGCGGCGGAATCGTCGAACGCTACAAGCGCGCGCCCGACAGCGGCTTTTCTTTCGCCTGGAACCGGATGGACCGCGCGGAACGGCGCGACGCCCGCACGCCGCGTCCGAACTGGTGGGCCCATCCGACCAAAAACACTCTCGACCGCGCGACCAGTTCGCTGCCGCGGCTGATGCGCGAGCGGCTGCCCGAGATGGGCCTGGATTTTTCGATAATTTACCCGAGTCTGGGCTTGAATTCGCCGCATATCGGCGACGAGGAGTTGCGCCGCGCCGCCTGCCGCGCGCTCAACAACTACCATGCCGGCGTATTCGCCGAATGCGCGGATCGGCTGACGCCGGCCGCGGTTATTCCGATGCATACGCCGGCCGAGGCGCTCGCGGAACTGGACCATGCGATCGGCCGGCTCAAGCTCAAAACGATCGTGATGCCCGCGTACGTGCGGCGGCCGATTCCCGCGCTGGCGCGGCGCGCTCCGGAACTGGCGGCCCAGCTTTCGTGGTTCGACTCCTACGGAATCGACAGCGAGCATGATTACGATCCGGTATGGGCGCGATGCGGCGCGCTGGGCGTCGCCCCGACCTTTCATTCCAAAAGCACGGGCATCGGCTTTCGCGGGTCGATTTCCAACTTTATGCACAATCATATCGGCCACTTCGCCGCGTCCGCCGAGGCGGTCTGCAAGTCGCTTTTCTTCGGCGGCGTGACGCGGCGCTTCCCGGCGCTCAATTTCGCCTTTCAAGAGGGTGGCGTGGGATGGGCGCGCGTACTCTATGGCGACCTGATCGGCCACTGGAAAATGCATCGCGTGGCCGTGCTCGACAATTTCGATCCGGCGCGGCTGGACCGGCGCCTGTTCGTCGATTTGTGCCGGCGCTGGGGCGGCGATCGTTTCGCCGATCGTTTTCCCGAAACTCGCGACGATCGGTCGGACGTGATGTGGGGCGCGGCGGAGGATCCGGCCGACCTCGACGAGTTCGCGCGGCTCGGAATCGAACGGGCCGAGGACTTCCGCGATCTTTTTACGCGCAATTTCTATTTCGGATGCGAGGGCGACGACGACGTGACCGCCTGGGCCTTCGCTTCGCTGCGGATTCCGTTCGGCGCCCGGCTCAACGCGATCTTCGGCTCCGATATCGGCCATCGCGATCTCTTCGACATGCGCGACGCGGCGGCCGAACCGTGGGAGCTGGTCGAGCGCGGCCTGCTCGACGAGTCGGATTTCCGCGATTTCGTCTTTGTCAATCCGGTGCGCTTGCACGGCGGCATGAACCGCGACTTTTTCAAAGGCACGGCGGTGGAAAGCGCCGCCGGCCGCCTGCTCGACGAAACGCTTTAGCGTGCGCCTGACGCCCGCGGCGCTGCGTATAACCCAGCGGCGTGCTAAACATTAACGGATGCGGTTGGACGCCGAATTTGCCGCTTCCGCGCTGGAATACTCCGTCTGTCCGCGCTGGAGCCGCGCCGAAGTCGCGCTCGCGGGCCGCTCCAACGTCGGCAAAAGCTCTTTGCTCAACGCGCTCGCCCAAGCGAAAGGGCTGGCGCGCACCAGCAAAACGCCCGGTCGGACCCGCTGCTTGAATTTTTTTTCCGTCGGCGAGGATTGGGCGCTGGTCGATCTGCCCGGTTACGGCTATGCGCGGATGGGACGAGCGGAAGCCGCCACCATCGGCGCTTTGATGCGCGAATATTTGCGCCGCCGGCCAAATCTTGCCGCGCTGGCGATCTTAATCGACGCGCGGCGCGGGCCTGAAGATGAAGAGTTGGCGCTGGCCGCGGAAGCTCGGGAGCGTGGGCTCGAATTGATTGTCGTCGCCACCAAATTCGACAAGCTCAAAAATTCCGCGCGCGCCGCCGCGCTCAAGCGCTTCGCTCCGCTCGCCGCCGAGCCGATCGCATGTTCGGCGCTGACCGGCGAAGGTATCGAGCGCCTGCGCGGCCGAATTCGCGATTGCGCCCGCCGCGCGCCCGGCGGCGGCCGGCCAAAGCCGCACGCGGCGGCCTGACCGCCACGCCGGTTGCATCCATGAATCCCGCGGTCAGCGTAATCATTCCGACGTTCAATCGGCGCGTGATGCTTGGAGAGGCGGTCGCGTCGGCGCTGGCGCAACGCGGCGCCGAATTCGAATTGATCGTCGTCGATGACGGCTCGACCGACGGGACGTGGCGCTGCCTTTTGGAAATCGCCGCGACCGCCAACGAACGCGCCGGCCGCGAGATTATGCGCTGCCTGCGCACCGGGAATCGCGGCGTCGCGGCGGCGCGCAACGCCGGCGCCGTATCGGCGCGCGGCGAGTATCTCGCTTTTCTTGATTCCGACGATTTATGGTTTCCGGCCAAGCTGAACCGGCAACTCGTTTACATGCGCGCGAATCCCGGCTGCGCGATCGCTCAATGCGAGGAAATCTGGCTTCGCGGCGGCCGGCGCGTGAATCCCGGACGGCGTCATCTCAAGGCCGCCGGCGATATATTCGAGCGGTCGCTGCGGGTATGCCTGATCAGCCCGTCAGCCGTAATGATTCGTCGCGAAGTTTTTGAGGCCGCCGGAGGTTTTGACGAGGATTTCCGCGCCGCCGAAGATTACGATTTGTGGCTGCGGTTGCTGTCCCGCCACGAAGCGGACCTGATTGGCGAGCCGCTCGTGACGCGCCGCGCGGGCCATCCCGGCCAGCTTTCCGCGACCGTGGCGGTGATCGATCGGTTCAGGATTCTTGCGTTGATGAAGATCTTGGCGCGATCCGATCTTTCGGCGCCGCGCCGCGCCGCCGTGTGCGACGCGCTGGCCGAGAAATGTGCGATTTATGCGCAGGGACTTTATCGCCGGGCGCGGGCCGAAGACGCCGGGTTTATCGGCGCAATCGGAGCGGCGGCGAACGGCCGGTGGCGCGATGCGGCGGCGCCGGAAATTCAGATGCTGATCGGCGCGATGCGCGCGATGCTCCGGCAAGACACGAGCGGCGCGATTGCGGCCGCCGAGGCTGTTCTGTGAGCGCGTCATCGGGTGAAGAAGCGATCCGCGCGTGGGCCGCGGCGCGGCGCCTTCCCGAGCCGTATCTGGCGCGATGGCTGGCGCTTGGACCCGACGATCGCACGGCGCTGCTCGCGGCGGTCGAAGGGCTTCGGATGCGCGCGGGGCAGTTGATCGCGGCTTTGGATTTGCTGGAAGAAATATCCGTGCGCGAAGCGCAGCCGGTCGCGGCGATTCTTGCCCGCATTGAAGTTCGGCGGATACTGAACGGGGCGGGCTCGCGGCCGGGCCGCGCCAGCGCGCTGCTGGCGGCGCTGCGCGCGATTCGTTTTCCCCGGCTGGCGCGCGCCACGGAGCGGATCGCACGCGAAATCGCGGCGCTGGGCCTGCCGCGAGGAATCAGGATTACGCCGCCGCGCGAGCTTGCATCGGACGAAGTCAGAGTCGAGCTGATCGCGCATGGCGGCGAAGAATTGAACGAGTTGCTCGGCGCGCTGGCGCGGCATGCGCGGGCGCTGGCCCGGATCGCGGATCTAGCGGCGGGCGTCGGATGGAACGGCGATGAGATTTGATCTGGACGCGGTTTATCTTGAAGAGGAGATGCGTGAGACGCCGCTCGCGCGCCGCGTAATCGCCGCGCTTGCGCCCGGCGTGCCGGTCTATCGCGTTCCCGACGGCCGGAGCGCCGCGCGCGCCGATCGGGAAGCCGCCGATCCTTTCGCCGCCGGCAAGCGCCGGATGGTGATCATGCGCCGGCGGTCGCGCTTTTTGATGGGCTGTCCAGCCGCCTCGAATGAATTCGCCTGTTGCGGCTATCTGGTGATGGAACTGGCGTCGAACTGCCCGATGGACTGCGGTTATTGCTTCCTGCAGGAGTTTGTCGCGGACAATCCCGGATTTCAGATATATGCGAATTACGCCGACGCATTTGCCGAACTCGATCGCGTGCAAGCCGGCGCCGGGAGGCCGCTCAGGATCGGAACTGGCGAGCTTGCCGATTCGCTGGCGTTCGATTCGCTGACCGGAATGAGCCGCGATTTCGTGCGCTACTTCGCCGGGCGCGACGACCTGACGCTGGAGCTTAAGACCAAGACCGACGAGATCGAAAACCTGCTTGAGATCGATTCGCGCGGCCGCACGCTGGTTTCATGGACGCTTTCGCCGGAGCGCGTTTTCCGTTCGAGCGAGCATCGCACGGCCCCGCCGGCGGCGCGAATCGCGGCGGCGCGGCGCGTGCTGGAGGCCGGATATCGCGTCGGGTTTCATCTCGACCCGATAATCGCGTACGAGGGCGCCGATCGCGACTACGCCGCGCTGCTCGATCGATTGTTCGATTCGATTCCGGCGGCGCGAATCGAATTCTTCAGCCTCGGCGGTCTCAGGATGACGCCCGGATTGCGCGCCGCGGCGCGCCGCCGCTTTCCGCGCGATCCGATGCTGCTCGGCGAGGAGGTGCTCGCGCCGGACGGCCGTTACCGCGCGTTCGCTCCGCTGCGGATGGCCCTGTACGCGGCGATCAACGGGCGGATCGCGAAGGAAAAATCGAAAACCAGAGTGTACCTGTGCATGGAAAATGCCGGAATGCATCGGCGCGCGCTGGGCGAGGCGCCGCCGACGCCGGCCGTTCTCGGCGCCCGGCTCGCGGGGGGAAACTGACGCGATGGCCGGCCAAGAGCGAAACCGGCCGGCGTCGCGAGGCGGCGCCCGCAAGGCGCCGGCGGCGAAAATCGCCGCGAGCGACGGCCGGATGGCGCGCGACGCCGCGGACGCCCGCATGCGGCCGATCGGCGTGTTCGATTCCGGCATCGGCGGCCTGACCGTGCTCAAGGAATTGATCGCGCTGCTGCCCGGCGAGGATTTCGTCTATCTCGGCGACACGGCGCGACTCCCGTACGGCAGCAAATCGAACGAAGTAATCGTGCGTTATTCCCGCGAGAACACCGAGTTCCTGCTGGCCAAGGGAATCAAGATGCTGGTGGTGGCGTGCAATACCTCGAGCGCGGTCGCGCTGGAGGAGATCGCGCGCGGCACGATGGCGCCGGTGATCGGCGTTATCGCGCCGGGCGCGGCGGCCGCCGCGGCGGCGTCGCGCAGCGGCAAAATCGGCGTCATCGGCACCGAGGCGACAATCGCGTCCGGGGCCTACACGCGCGCGATCCAGAAGCTCCGCCCGCGCGCCGAAATATACACTCGCGCGTGTCCCCTGCTCGTGCCGCTGGTTGAAGAGGGATGGACCGATAATGAGGTGGCCGAGCGCACCGTCGCCTGGTATCTCGAAAGCCTCAAGGCGAGCGGGATCGACACGCTGCTGCTCGGCTGCACGCACTATCCGCTGCTGCGGGCGATGTTCGCGCGGGTGCTGGGACCGCGCGTGAAAATCGTCGACTCGGCGACCGCGACCGCCCGCTCCGTGCGGGAGCGGCTCAAGGCGCTGGGGTTGGATCGGAAACGCCCGGGAACGCGATCGCGGAGCTTTTTCGTGACCGAGACGCCCGACCGTTTCGTGCGGGTGGGACGGCGCTTTCTGGGGCCGGAAGTGGAGTCCGCCGTCCGCATCGAGCGCTAGCGCGCCGCTGTAATCGGCGCCGCCATGCGCTAGAATTCACGTTTACAAAGCTAGAAATGGCCCGAACGCGGGCGCGGCGTCCTTCCAGGTTTAATCGCACACAATGGCATCATCGCTGACCCAAGTCGCGCGCAAAGTGTTCGGTTCCCGCAACGATCGGGAACTGAAGCGGATGCGCGCGGTTGTCAATGAAATCAATCGGCTCGAACCTGAAATTTCCGCCCTCGACGACGATGGGTTGCGCGCGCGCGTGGCGCATTGGAAGGAGCGGATCGGCCCGCTCGAAGAGCGTGAAGCGCGTGACGATGCGATGGAGGAGGCGCTGCCCGAAATCTTCGCCGTGGTGCGCGAAGCGGCCCGGCGCACGCTCGGCCAGCGCCATTTCGACGTCCAGTTGATCGGCGGCATGGTGCTGCATCACGGCCGGATCGCCGAAATGAAGACCGGCGAGGGCAAAACGCTGGTCGCTACGCTACCGGCGGTGCTCAACTCTCTGGCCGGGCGCGGCGTCCACGTCGTGACGGTCAACGACTACCTGGCGCGGCGCGACTCGGAATGGATGGGGCGCATCTACAATTTTCTCGGCCTCGGCGTCGGCGTGGTGGTTCACGGCCTGAGCGATCCCGAGCGCAAGGCCGCCTACGCCTGCGACATCACGTACGGCCAGAACAACGAATTCGGCTTCGACTACCTGCGCGACAACATGAAATTCAACCTCGACGATTACGTGCAGCGCCCGCACGCGTACGCGATCGTCGACGAAGTCGATTCGATTTTGATCGACGAGGCGCGCACGCCGCTCATCATCTCCGGCGCCTCGGAAGATTCGACCGACACCTACTACGTCGTCGATCGGGTGATTCCGCGGCTGCGCGCGGAGGAACATTTCACGGTCGATGAGAAGCTGCGCACCGTGGCGCTGACCGAGGACGGCGTGACCCGGGTCGAGCAGCTTCTCGGAGTCGAGAATCTCTATGATCCGCGCAATATCCTGCTGCTCCATCATGTGAACCAGGGGCTGAAGGCGCACGCGCTGTTCAAACGCGACGTCGATTATGTCGTGCGTGAAGACCAGGTGGTGATCGTCGATGAATTCACGGGGCGGCTGATGCCGGGGCGGCGATGGAGCGACGGGCTCCATCAGGCGATCGAGGCGAAGGAAAACGTCAAGATCGAATCCGAGAACCAGACGCTCGCGACGATCACCTTTCAGAATTACTTCCGGATGTACGCGAAGCTGGCCGGGATGACCGGAACCGCCGAGACCGAGGAGCAGGAATTCAAGGAAATTTACAATCTCGACGTCGTGGTGATCCCGACCAATCGCCCGATGATCCGCGCGGACCATCACGACGTGGTCTTCAAGTCCGAGCAGGAAAAGTTCGACGCGGTGATCGAGGAGATCCGCGATTGCCACGAGCGCGGCCAGCCCGTCCTTGTCGGCACCGTCTCGATCGAGAAATCCGAGCGGGTCGCGGCGCAGCTCAAGAAAACCGGCGTCCGGCATTTTGTGCTCAACGCGAAGAATCACGAACGCGAAGCCGAGATCGTCGCGCAGGCCGGCCGGCTCGGCGCGGTCACCATCTCGACGAACATGGCCGGCCGCGGCACGGACATCGTGCTCGGCGGAAATCCGGAGGGACTTGCGGCGGCGGAGGCCGGCGCGCGCGATCCCGCCGATCCGAAATTCACGGGCGCGCTGGAAAAATTCCGCGGACAATGCGCCGCCGAACGCGAAGCGGTATTGAAAGCCGGCGGACTGCATATTCTCGGCACCGAGCGTCACGAATCGCGGCGTATCGACAACCAGTTGCGCGGCCGTTCGGGACGCCAGGGCGATCCCGGTTCGTCGCGATTTTTCCTGTCGCTGGAAGACGACCTGCTGCGAATTTTCGGCGCCGACCGGCTCAAGGGCCTGATGGGCAGGATCGGGATGGAAGACGGCGTGCCGATCGAGCATCGCTGGATCTCCCGCGCGATCGAAAACGCGCAGAAGAAAGTCGAAGGCCACAACTTCGACATCCGCAAACATCTGCTCGAATACGATGACGTGATGAACAAGCAGCGCGAGGTCGTGTACCATCGCCGCCGCGAACTGCTCTCCGGCGCGCCGCTCAAGGAGGACATTCTGGAGATGGCGGTCGATCAGGTCGGCGAAATCGTGCGCGCGCATGCCGATCAGGACAAGGACCCCAAGGACTGGGAGTGGAAGGAAATCGACGACGGTCTCTTTCAGCAATTCAAGTTCAGGCCCGATTTCCGCGCCGCCGAACTCAACATTCCCGAGGAGTTGATCGACCTCGCCGTCGAGCGCGTCAAATCGCTCTACGACGATCGCGAGCGCGAGTTCACCGAGCCGGTGATGCGGCAAATCGAAAAGATCGTGATGCTGCAAACGCTCGATTCCCTGTGGAAGGACCATCTGCTCGCGATGGACCATCTCAAGGAGGGCATCGGCCTGCGCGGTTACGGCCAGCTCAATCCGCTGGTCGAATACCAGAAAGAAGGCTTCGCGATGTTCGAGGCGCTGATGCGCGCGCTGCAGCAGGACGTCGTCGAGAAGGTTTTCTCCGTGCAGGTTCGCCGCGAGCAGGACGTCCGCCAGATTGAGGAGCAGCAGCCGCGTCCGCAGAAGGTCGTGATGAGTCACGGCGACCAGCCGGTCGAGCAGGGGGCCGCGACCGTCAAGCGCGAGGCCGACAAGGTCGGGCGCAACGATCCGTGCCCCTGCGGCTCGGGCAAGAAGTTCAAGCGCTGCCACGGCAAATGACGCCCGCTCGCGCCGGTCGATCGCAGCCGCCGCGCATGTTAAATCCACGCGCGGAGGTTTAGATGAACGTACGACTTGAGCCCGCCGCGGTGCCCGGCTTTCGCTTCGCCGGCGTGGCCGCCGGCCTGCGCAACGAACCCGGCCGCAAGGACCTCGGCGTTATCGCCGCCGATTCCAGCGCCGCGGCCGCCGGCGTCTTCACCACCAATCGCGTCAAGGCCGCTCCCGTCCTGATCGCGCAGGAGCGCGTGCGCCGCGGCCGTTTGCGCGCCGTGGGCGCGAATTCCGGATCCGCCAATTGCTTCACCGGCAAGCCCGGGCTCAAGCTCACGCTCGATTCGACCGCCGCCCTTGCGCAAGCGCTCGGATGCGCGCCGGAGCTGGTCGCGCCCTGTTCGACCGGCGTGATCGGCCGGCCCTACGATCTCGTCCGCTACCGCGAAGGAATTTCCGCCGCGGTCGCCGCGCTCCATCCCGCCGCGCTCGATGACTTCGCCACCGCCATCATGACCACCGACACGCGGCCGAAAATCGCCTCGGCCACGCTCAGGCTCGGCGGCAAAACGGTGACGCTCGCCGGATGCGCCAAGGGCGCAGGCATGATCGAGCCGAAAATGGCGACGATGCTCGCCTTCGTGATGACCGACGCCGCCGTTTCCCCATCGATCCTGCGCGGCGCCTTGCGCGAGGCCCTGCCGCGCAGCTTCAACGCGGTCACCGTCGACGGCGACATGTCGACCAACGACACGCTGTTGCTGATGGCTTCCGGAGCGGCCGGCAATCGCCCGCTCGAAGGCCGCGAGCGCGGCCGCTTCAACGCCGCCGTCGCGGACATTTCGGCGGCGCTCGCCCGCGAACTGGTGCGCGACGGCGAAGGCGCGACCAAGCTCGTCACCGTCGAGGTGCGCGGCGCGCGGAACGCGTCGGACGCCGATCGCGTCGCGCGGCAGATCGCCAATTCGCCGCTGGTCAAGACCGCGTTCTTCGGCTGCGATCCCAATTTCGGCCGTATCCTGATGGCGGTCGGCAAGGCCGGAGTCGCGATCGATCTCGATCGCATCGAAGTCGCGATGGGCGGCATCAAGCTCGCCAGCCGCGGCGCGCTGCATGTGGACGCGCTGGCGGCCGCCGCGCAACGGATGCGCGATCGCGAGTTCGCGCTGACGGTCGATTTGAAGCTCGGCAAAGCTTTCGCGCGGATAATGACCTGCGATTTGAGCTACGGGTACGTCAAGATCAACGCGGAATACACCACCTGAGACTTGTTGGAAACGAGAAGATTGTCCGATGGATGAATACGTCGTCGTCGCCCGCCGCGACGAGATTCCGGAGGGCCGCGCCAGGGTGATCGAAATCGGCGGCCACGCGATCGCGGTCTTCAATCTCGGCGGCGAGTATCATGCCATCGCCAACGCCTGCCTGCATGAGGGCGGACCGCTCGGCGAGGGCGGCGTCTACGGCTCGCGCGTGGTCTGTCCGCTGCACGGCTGGGAATACGATTTGACCACAGGCGCCTGCGTTGACGATCCGGCGATGAAACTCGCGTGCTATCGAGTCAAAATCGAGGGCGACGAGGTGTTGCTCGCCCTCGCGGTGGACCCGCGCTGAGCGCGGCCAGGCCCTCGGTTGAATCGCGCCGCCGCGGCCAATTAGAATTTGCAGTTTGATGCGTGCTGAAAAATCTTCTTGGGCGGAACGGTGCTGATGGCCGCGGGTGATCGCGAATCCGCCGGCCGCCTGCCCGATTTCCTTGGCGTTGGCCCGCCGCGCGCCGCGACCTCGTGGCTCGACGCCGCTCTGCGCGGCCACGCCGGTCTTCCCCGCGCGGTCAAGGAAGTCGACTTTTTTATCGAGAATTACCAGCGCGGAATCGACTGGTACATGAAGTATTTCGCTGACTGCGATCCGAATCTGCCGTGCGGCGAAATCTGCGCGAGCTACTTTCCCGCGGTCGCGCGCGAACGGATCGTGAAACATCTCCCTCGCTGCAAGATTATCTGCACGTTCCGCGATCCGGTCGAACGGCGCTATTCGTTCTACAAGCTGGCGGTGCGCAACGCCTGGACCAGCGAAGACTTCGAAACCTGGGTTCAAAACGACGAGGTCGGCGACGGCGCGGGGCTGCGCGGATGGTTCGACGACTTCGGCCGCGACCGCGTGCTCGTTCTGATTCACGACGATCTCGAGGCCGATCCGCAGGCTTATCTCGACCGCGTCTGCCGGTTTATCGGAATCGCGCCATATTCGCTCGCCGAAACCGAGGTCGGCGCTCGCCGCATCAACACCTTCAGCGCGCCGCCGCGCAACCCAAAGCTCGCGCGCCGCGGCCGCAAGCTGCGCGATTGGCTGAAATCGCGCGAGGCCTACCGGACCATCAACCTGCTGGGCCGCGCCGGACTGTGGCGCTATTGTTTCGACGGCGGCGATCGATTCGAGGCGCTCGCGCCCGCTGTCGAGGCGCGCCTGCGCGCGCGCTACCGTCCCGAGGTCGAGGCGCTCGAGGAGTTGACCGGCCGCGATCTCTCCGCATGGAAGTTCGGCTCGAACCGCGGCGGGGCTGGAGACCGGCGCGGATGAGGCCGCATGCGCGGTGCTGGACCGGCTGCCTGCAATGACCCGCGTATCGGCCATCATCCCGGTTTATAACGGCGCCGCGACCGTCGCCGACGCAATACGCAGCGCCCTCGCCCAATCTTTGGCCGATCTTGAAATAATCGTGGTTGACGACGGTTCGACCGACGCCACTCCCGCCGTGCTCGATCAATTCGGCGATCGGATTCGCGCCATCCGCCAGCCCAACGCCGGAAGTTCAGCCGCGCGCAACCGCGGCGCGGCCGCAGCCGCGGGAGAATATCTCGCCTTTCTCGACGCTGACGATATTTGGGCGCCTGCGATGGCCGAGCGCTGCGCCGCCGCCCTCGACGCCCATCCGGAATGCGTGATGGCCTTCGCCAATCTTGCGCTCGTGGACAGCGATGGGCGCGACCTTGGCGCGCCTTTGATTGGACCCGGCTTCGATCATGCGCCGGCGCTCGATGAAATGCTCGCGCGCCTGTGGCCAATCATGCCGAGCGCGATGATGGTGCGGCGCTCGTCCTACGAAGCAGCCGGGGGATTTGACGCGAGGTTTCGCTTCGGCTTCGAGGACGTGGAGTTTACTTTGCGGTTGCGTGAGCTCGGCGCTTTCTGGTTCATCCCGGAACCGCTGGCCAAATGGCGGTTCGCTTTTTTTCCGCGGCAATTCAAGACCGGATGGCAACGGCCGGAGGCGGTGGCGCTGCTGGATCAGACGTTGCGCGCGCGCTACGGCGTATCGGCCGATGTTATGATCGCCGGCCGCGGCCGCGCCAGCCGCAGCATCCTGGGCTATATCGGACTGCGCGCGCTCGGCCGCGGCGACCGCGCCGCCGCGCGCGAGGCTTTTCGCCGCGCGCTCCAGCTCGATCCGTGGCGGATGCGTAACATTATGCGTTATCTGCGAACCTTCCTGCCGCCGTCGCTCGCCCGCGCCTTGTCTGGACGCACGGGAGCCGCCGGCCGATAGGTTCGCGCGAAGCGATCCGCCCGATGCGAATCCTGATGGCAGCGGAAGACTTCGCCGCGATCGGCGGCATTCAAGAGTTGGTCGATCGTCTCGCCGTCGAGTTGCTCGCGATGGGCCATCAGGTGGAGATTTTCTCGACCGCTCATGTCACGCCCGGCCTTGAACGCACGCCCGCGGCGCCGGCCGGGATCGTTTACGGAGATATTCCCGGCCGCAAAGCGCTCAGCCTGCGTCATCCCGAGCGCCTGTGGCGCCAGCCGGTCGCGGACGAATTGATTACGCGGATCCGCTCCTTTCGCCCCGATCTCGTGAACTCGCATCTCTGGACATGGGATAAAATTCCGACCGTCGCCGATGCGGCGCGCCGCACCAGGACGCCGTTCGTGCAGTCGCTTTACGATTCGTGGGGTTCCGGCAAGCTCGGCCGCCGCGCGATGCGCGCGCTGAATCGTGCGGCAGGGCTGACCGCGCTTTCGCGCGCCACGCGCGATTATTTTTCCAGTTTCGCGCGCCGCGCCCGTCAGGCCCATATCGTCCTCGGCGGCGTCGATCTGGCCGCCGCCGAAGCCGCACCGGCGTATCGGCGCGAACGCCCGTACATTCTGAGCGCCGCGCGAATAGATCTGCGGCAGAAGGCGCTCGATCTGCTTGTGGAAGCGTTCGCGCTCGCCGCGCCGGAATTTCTCTCGGTCGATCTGTTAATCGCGGGCGATGGTCCCGACCGCGAAAAGCTGGCGGCGCTGGCCGCCGCGCGCGGGATCGCGGATCGCGTTTTCGTTCTGGGCGCGCGGCTGCGCGCCGAACTTTGGTCGCTCTACAAAGGCGCGCGTTGTTTCGCGATGCCGAGCCGGATGCCGGAAGGGCTGGGCCTGGTGTTTCTCGAATCGATGGCGTGCGGGCGTCCGGTAATCGCCACCGCGGCCGGCGGCGCGCTTGAAATCGTTTTTCACGGCGACAACGGTTTGCTGGTCGATCGGCTCGAACCCGCGGCATGGGCCGGCGCGATCCGGGCGATGCTCGCCGACGCGGCGGCGTGCGATGCGATGGGACGCCGCGGCTATGCGATGGTGCGCGAGCGTTTCAGTTGGCGCGCCGTCGCCGAGCGCCATTGCGCCGCGTATGCGGAAGCTCTTGGCGGCGCATCTCGCAAAGACTTAAATTAGGCGTTCGCGCCGAACGGACCGCGATCGCGCCAAGCCCGCACCCAGCGAATCATGGAGAATCAGCCGATGAGTGGCTACGGAAATCTTCGCTTGCCGGATTTTATCGCGGTCGGCGCGCCGCGCACCGCGACCACCTGGCTCGATCGCGTGTTGATTGGTCACGTCGGCCTTCCCGCCGGAGTCAAGGAAACCCAGTTTTTCTCGTGGTATTTCGATCTTGGAATCGAATGGTACGCCGCGCACTTCTGGAATTGTCCGCCCGATCTTCCCGTCGGCGAAATCGCGACGACCTATTTTGATTCGCCGCCGGCGCGCGGCCGGATCAAGCAATTTATCCCCAAGTGCAAAATCATCTGCACGCTGCGCGATCCGGTGCGGCGCCTCTATTCGCATTACCGCCAGCTCCGGCGCGAGGGATTTTTGGGCGACGTTTCCTTCCGGAGTGCGATGGAACAACATCGCAAGTGGGACAGTCCCGGCAACATGTTCAGCATCAGCCGCTACGCCGGGAATGTACGCGGCTGGCGGGAGAATTTCGGAGCGGAAAATGTATTGGTCGCGCTCAATGACGACCTGGAGGCGAACGCCCAGAGCTATCTCGATCGGGTGACCGATTTTATCGGAATCGCGCGGATTGATTTGTCGCGATCGGCGGTAGGTGGCGCCAAGGTCAATGAAATGAATGAGGCGCCGCGCAATTATAAGCTTGCGCGGCGCGCGCGCGAGTTCCGCGAACGGCTGCGCCGCCGCAAGCTCTATTTTTTGAGCGAGCGATGCGATCCGCTCTGGAATTACTGCTTCGGGCGCGGCGCGGCGTTTCCGCCGCTCGATCCCGAGGATGAAGCGCGGGTGCGAGCTGAATTTCTTCCGGAAATCGAGGCGCTCGAAAAACTGCTAGGACGCGATTTATCGCGATGGAAATACGGCGATCGCGCGGACCCCGCGAAGGCGCCGTCAGCCGGCGCGGCGGCTCGCGAATAGCGCGCCCGCGCCGTACGTCACCGCCGCGGCCGCGATTCCGATCGCCATGCTTTCCAAACCGCTGCGCCACCACGAGCGCGCCGTGATCATGGTCTTGGCCGCGCCGACGGCGAACAGCACGCACACCGTCGCAATCGCCGATACCGCGATTCCCAGCGGGGGGGCCACGAACAGATAGGGAATCACCGGCGCCATCGCGCCGAGCAGGTAGGAGATTCCGACCGTCAAACCCGAGCGCAGCGGCGATTCGTCCACTTCGCTGCCGAAGCCAAGCTCCTCGTGCATCATCACGTCGCTCCATCGTTTCGGATCCGACGTGATGTGGGCGATAATCTGTTCCAACAACGGACCGCTGAAACCCTTGTTGCGGTAAATTCCGCTAATCTCCTCGCGCTCGCGCTCCGGCCAGCGCTCGATTTCGATGCGCTCGCGCCGGATTTCGCTCTGGTAGAACTCGTGCTGCGCGCGCGCCGACGCGTATGCCGCCAGCCCCATCGCCACGGCTCCGCCAAGCATCTCCGAAATTCCGGCCATGATCACGACCGAAGCGACGCTGAACGCGCTCGCGACGCCGGAGGTAACCGCGAACGACGCCACCAAGCCGTCGTTCAATCCCAGCATCAGATCCCGGAGATTGGCGCCGCCCGGCGCGTGAACCTGTTCGGTATGATGATCGTATTCGCGCTTGAACGCTTCTATAGCCATTGTGAGTAGTCCAGTTCGATTATTGCGCTCGATCGCCGGCTCCGGCCGCCGATAGATGTTCCCCGGCAGGATCGGGCTGGACGGGCGCGTCGCCCGAACGCCGTCTGCCGCGCGCGCGGCGTGCTTGCGCCGCGCGGATGCTCAAGGCGCGCGCGACGATACGGCGGGCTTCCGCGCGCTCCGGCCTGCCGCCAAGATACGCGTAAAGGAAATAGAGTCGTTGCGGACGCGGCGCGTAGCGCCCAATCGTTCGATCCAGATGTATCAAATTGAGCAGCCGCCGCTTTTCAGAAATTCGGCGGGCGCCCCGGATATCTTCCAGATCGACAAAATAGACCGTCACGCCGCCGTCGCCAGTTTCCCGCAGCATCAGGTTGGTCTCCTGCAGATCGCGCGAGTAGATGCCCGTGTCGTGCAGACGGCGGATTTCGCGCGCGATTAGCGCCGCGAGCCGGCGGCGATGGCGAAAGGCGGGTTTGCCGCCCGCAAAATAGACCGCGTCCAGAACACGAGCTCCATCAAGCGCTTCGCACAGGATAAAACTGTCTTGCACAGATCCGAAGGATCGCGCCTCGACCGCCGCCAGCAGTTCAGCCCGGCGAAATCCGCCGGCGGCCAGAATCGACGCGCCCCGGATTGCGCGGCGGGCGCGCGAGCCGCGGATCCGCGTGAGCAATCCTTTCAGCCACGACCCCTCGTTGACGCGCTTGACGAAGACCCGCTGACCGTCCACGTTGGCGACACCCGCGACTGTCCGGGCGGTTCGCTTGACCGGCTCGAACGCCGCGGCCATTGCAAGAGCGCCTGGGCCGACCGCCAGCGATCGCCATCGCGGGCCTGCCGCAAAGAGAACGACGTTACGCATCCGTCGGTTCAGACTAGCCGATTCGGCGCCGGTAGGCATCGGCGGTCCGGACGCCGCCGCGGCTGTCTCGGACCAGGTTGGGATATCGTCGGTACACGTCGTGGCGCCGCCGGACGGGCCGGGACGATCGGTGAATGCGAACGATCTATCGGCCTAATGCGTAACGTATCGTGTTGAGGATGTAGATAAAATCGCGCGTTCCGGGAACGTTTCCCATCGCCGCCACCCGCTCCAGCAGCTCCATCTCGTCTTTCTTAATCCGGTGCGACCGCCGCAAGCCGGAATCTCGGCGAAACTCGTCCCAAGCCGACAAATTGAGGCCATGACCGTCAGATTGAAGCATCTCGACCGTGTGCGGATTTGCAAGGAAGTACAAATCGCGGCCGTCGGTCTGCAACACTTCCGCCAAACGGCCGAGGATTTTGTCCGAAGGATGGCGCTTGTCCGCTTCGAGATGGCCGATGTATGCCGTCGAGGTATTAATCCGCCGTGCGACCTCACGCTGCGTGAGGTTCAATTCGCGTCGTCGTTCGCGAATCATCTGTCCAAAAGTTCGTTCTTTTCGCCTGACCATTCGAATCCGGCTGCCAAATCACAGTCCGGTCCTCCTGCGAAGTCTGTCATCCGTCTCGATTAACGGCCGTCGCATCTGGTCTGCTTCTCGCAAGATGGCGCGCCAGTAATTCGCTGTCGGACAATTGGCGACGTTCCATCGAGGTTCTGACCAGAAATATTCGCGCTTCAATTTTGAATGCCGCGATTGCCGCATGAACCAGACGTTAGCCGGCGAATCGCAAGATAATCATAAATTTTGCCGGAATTGACCAGATTTATACAGAAATCGTCGCATTTGGTCGCAATTGCGACAAACAGACCAGCACCGACCCCGCTTGCGGGCGCCGCATCGATGGTCTGGCGACGGGGCTATAAACGCACGCTTTGACGCCAGGCGCCGGTCGCGTCGCGATCGGTTCGTAAACGATGATCAATTGCCGTAGGGATTGCGGCCGTTATTCAGGTAGATCGAGAAATCCTTAACATCGGCGATTTGATGCGGCGGACTGGAAAAATCAGCCGTGGCGCCCGCGTCGAGACGTTTGACCGCGATGGTGTCCTCGCCGAGCGGACGTCCGTTCGCATCGTAATAATGCACTTCCATGTCGAAAGCGCGCGGCCGATCGCCGGTGTTTTGCAGACGCGCCGTTACATACACGCCATTGGAATCATGTTCCAGCCGGCTCGAAATGACTTGAACCGGCTGAACCGAAAAGAACGCGTGCGCCACCAGCGCGCCAAAGGCCAGACCGGCGCCGAGCACAATCCATGAGGACTTCTTCATTGATCGGCGCGAAAAATACTGCTTCGCTTTGCCGCGTTCCTCAATATGAACGCGGCAGTTTGAGCACGTGCTCGCTGATTGTATTCAGGACCATCTCCTGCGAGACCGGCGCAATCTTCAACATCCGGCATTCGCGGAAAAAGCGTTCGACGTCGTATTCCTGCATGTAGCCGTAGCCGCCGAGGGTCTGCACCGCGCGATCGCAGGCCTCGAAGCCCGCCTCGGCCGCCCGCAGCTTGGCGATATTCGCCTCGGGGCCGCAGGGCTTGTTGTGGTCGAACAGCCATGCCGCCTTCATCATCATCAGCTCCGCGACTTCCAGCTTCGCGTAGGCGTCGGCCAATGGATGCGCGATCGCCTGGTTCTGCCCGATCGGCCGGCCAAAGACGATTCTTTCCTTGGCATAACGCACCGCGCGATCGACCACCGAACGTCCGATGCCGATCGCTTCCGCCGCGATCAGAATCCGTTCGGGATTCAATCCGTCCAGCAGGGTATGAAATCCCCGGCCTTCCTCGCCCACCAGGTCCGCCGCGGAGACCTTGAGATTGTCGATGAACAGCATGTTGGTGTCGACCGCATGCCGGCCCAGCTTCAGCAACTCGCGCACTTCGATCGCGTTGCGATCGACGTCGGCGAAAAAAAGCGTCATGCCGTCGGTCTTTTTCTTCACCTGCTCGATCGGCGTGGTGCGCGTCAGCAGCAGCATCTTGTGCGCTTCCTGCGCCTTGGTGGTGAAGACCTTGCGGCCGTTGACGACGTAGTTGTCGCCCTCGCGGCGCGCGAAAGTCTTGATATGCGTGATGTCGTTGCCGGCGTCGGGCTCGGTGACGGCGAAGGATACGTGCATCTGGCCGCTGATGACACGTGGAAGATAGCGCTGCTTGATCTCCTCCGAACCGTGCCGAATCAGCGGCGCGAGCCCGAAGATGCCGAGATGAATCGAGCTTGCCGCGTTCATCGCGCCGGCGTAGGCGACTTCTTTCATCACCAGCGCGCCCTCGGTAATGCCGAGACCGCTGCCGCCATATTCCTCTGGAATCGCGATGCCGAGGTAGCCGGCGTCGGCGACGGCCTGATAGAACTCGTTGGGAAATTCCTTGCGCTGGTCTTTCCCGCGCCAATATTCGTCCGGGAAGCGCCCGCATAGCGCGCGCACGCCTTCGACAATTTCTTTCTGCGAATCGCTCAGTTCAAAATCCATCGGTCATCTCCCAAGGCGTTCCGGGAATTCGGGCGTTCGCCCCCGGAAGGATTTGCAGCGCCAATTATTACCTGTACGGCTGCGTACCTTCCAATCGAAATCGCACTGCCCGCGGATTTCTCCGCAATCGCGGGATTGGTGCAAAGTAATTCGCGGCATTTTTTTTGCTCTAAACGTTTTTGTGCAATTTTTAAGCGGGAGGGACAGGCTCCACGGATTGCCCGATTTGCTATGATAGACGCTGATTTCATCGATTGAAGTCCGATCAGTTCGTTAATAGCGCGAGCAGCGGCGGCGCCTGTTTGATGGGCAGGCGCCTTTAACGTAGGCGTTTGCCTCCGTCGTGATTTCGTGAAAAATGACGTGATCATCGCGTCGGTCGAAAACCTGTGCGTCGGAAGATCGAAAGTTCGGCGCTCTGCTCCAGTCAAAGACGCGCCGCCGATTCGGTTGCTCGGCGGTAAAGAACGTTACCATGGGTCGGCCGTCCCGTAAGCGGCCAGGAGGATGGCGAGTCAAATGACTCCGAAACAAGTTCTACAAACGATTAAAGAAAAGGGCGTCGTGATGGTCGATATAAAGTTTATCGACCTGCTTGGCACCTGGCAGCATTTCTCCGCGCCGATTTCCGAATTCAAGGACGAGGCGCCGTTCGAGGAAGGTTTGGGCTTCGACGGCTCGTCGATCCGCGGATGGCAGTCGATCGACAACTCCGACATGCTCGTCATCCCCGACCCGACGACCGCCGTCCTTGATCCGTTCACCAAGGATCCAACGCTCTCGATTATTTGCACGGTGCAGGATCCGATCACGCGCGCCGACTACTCGCGCGATCCGCGCAACGTCGCGCGCAAGGCCGAAGCCTATCTGAAGTCAACCGGCATCGGCGACGTCGCCTTTTTCGGTCCGGAGCCGGAGTTCTTCATCTTCGACAGCGTTCGTTTCGACACCACCCAGAACTCCAGCTATCACTTCATCGAGTCGAACGAAGGCAACTGGAACAGCGGACGCCCGGATTCGCTGAAAGGCGGCCTGAATCTCGGCTACAAGGTCAAGAACAAGGAAGGCTACTTCCCGGCGCCGCCGACCGACAGCCTGCAGGACATCCGCACCGAGATGGTGCTGGTGATGGAGCAGGTCGGCATCCGCGTCGAAAAGCAGCATCACGAAGTCGCGACGGCCGGACAGGCGGAAATCGACATGCGCTTCCAGTCGCTCGTGAAGATGGCCGACTGGCTCACCTGGTACAAATACATCGTCAAGAACGTGGCCGCCCGCCACGGCATGACGGCGACTTTCATGCCCAAGCCGATTTTTGGCGACAACGGCACCGGCATGCATACCCATCAGAGCCTCTGGAAGGGCGAGACGCCGCTCTTCGCGGGCAACGGCTATGCCGGAATGTCGGAATTGGCGATGCATTACATCGCGGGAATTCTGCATCACGCGCCGGCGCTCGCCGCGTTCACCAATCCGGGCACGAACTCGTATCGCCGCCTGGTGCCGGGTTTCGAAGCGCCGATCAACCTTGCGTATTCCAGCCGGAATCGCTCGGCTTCGGTGCGTATCCCGATGTACTCGCCGTCGCCCAAGGCGAAGCGTATCGAAGTGCGCTTCCCCGATCCGACCTGCAACCCGTATCTCGCGTTCTCCGCGATGATGATGGCGGGCATCGACGGAATCCAGCGCCGCCTCGATCCCGGACAGCCGCTCGACAAGGATATTTACGCGCTGTCGCCCGCCGAGCTGGCCGAAGTGCCGAGCATGCCGGCCTCGCTCGAAGAGTCGCTCGCCAACCTCAAGAAGGACCATGAGTTCCTGCTCAAGGGCGACGTTTTTACCGAGGACCTGATCGAGACCTGGATCGATTACAAAATGGCCAAGGAAGTGAGCGCGATTCGCTTGCGCCCGCATCCGTACGAGTTCCATCTATATTTCGACGCGTAAGCCGCGCGCCTGCGCTTCGCGAGATTGCCGATAACCATCGGGCGGCGGGAGCGATCCCGCCGCCCGGCTTTTTATTCCCCACCTGCGTTGATCACGGCCTCGACTCTCTCGCAAATTGCGAATCGTTTCTCGAAAAAATCACTTTGCCGAGATCGTCAGATTTTTTGATCGTCGTCTCCGAGCGATTTTAACAGGATCGATAAAATGTCGCTAAATATCTGATTTTATTGTATTTTTTGTAAACTGCCAGTTTCAGATTCGCAGTTGTTGGCTCCGCGATTGTGATTTGGCACGAAAATCGCTTCAGTTTCGTTCTGAACTTGGCGGCGTACGGCGGACTTTCCGCCGACGCCAGCTCAATAGTCCGGAGGAATTCCGAGAGTCATGAAGAACCTTAAAGCTGTCGTGATGGTTGGCGCCGCAGCATTCCTTGGCGCGGCCGCCCTTCCCGCCGCCGCCTTCGACACCAATCAGGTTCCGGTGATCGTTGCGGATGTGGTTCCGACTCAAGCGCAGATTCAACAGCAGCTCGCCGACCTCCACGCTCGGCTGCTCGCGGCCAAAGAAGCAGGCTCGTACAATTCGGTCGCCGAGAGCAATTATCTCGCGGCGGAGCGGATGTATGAATTTGGACGTTACGACACGGCCGCTCGCGACATCGATATAGCGAAGGCGGCGGTGCTGCCGGCGCCGAACTGGCTGCCGCCGCCCACGGCGTCTCGTTAGGTCTCCGCGTCGGCGAGGCGCGCGTTCCCCAAAAGTCCTCGCTTCCCCCAGGGGGCAGGCAGACTCCCCACTGCCTGCCCCATTCTTTTTCCATCGCGCGCAAAGCAAAAATTCTTCGCTGGCCGAAAGGGTTGGCGGAACAAGAAAAGTCGCCTGTCGCGCGCCATGCGGTTACGATTGCGGCGTCAGCGCGCGGCGCGGCCGATTGTGCAATGTGGCGAATCGCGCAGGCGTCGCGCGGCGGAGGATTTCGATGCCGTTGATTCGCGCCAATTTCGCCGATCCGATCGGCGCGATCGCTTTGTGCAATTATGCGCTGTGATTTCCGCTCCGCACGCCCGGCAAAATTTAGTCCGCCGGCCATATCGTGGGCGAACTGCCCGAAGCCGACGGCGGCCCGCAGCCGCGATTATCGCGAAGGAGTGCGGGCGTTTTTGGAAAAGCTCCGCACCATTTTCTGAGCCGAACGTAAAGTTCGATGCATCACCGGCGCGATGCTAGAATACGGCGATCGAAAGATGGCCAACGTTCGATTTTCGTCGCGTCTCCTTCTCTTTGCTCTGGTTTTCGCATCCGTTATCGCCGCATCGGCGTCCGCAGATCCGTCGCCTGCCGCGCCGGCGAATTCGCCCGCCGCGGCCATGTCCACCGCGCATCCGAGCGCCGCGGCGTCGCCGCCCGCCCGCCAAGCCAATCCGGCGCTTGCCGTGCACGATGCGCGCACGGCGGTTATTTCGTATTTGAGCGATGTAATCGGATGGCGCCGCAGGCTTGGCGAAGAAATCCGCGCCGCTCGCGATCCGGTGGAAATCCTGTTCGTCTCCGACGACCGCCAGATGGCCGACGAAGTCGTCTCGCTCGCTTTCGCATACGCGCGCGCCGAGGCGGTCCTGCTTAAATCGATCTATGGCCCCGACAGCGGCGCGGCGCAGGACGTCCAGGTGTCTCCCGGAGCTTCGTCCGGTCTGCGCGCTCTGCTCGCCCGCCGCGATCAAATCGTCGCCGCGCTCACGGCTGCGAAAGTCCGCCTCGCCGCCCTGCAACGCCGGGCGCGCTCCGCGCCGCGCGGCGGTCGCGCCTCGATCGAACAGAAAATCGTCACCGCGCAGGGAGAAATCGCGCTTTTGCAATCCCAGTTGGATTCGGTCACCGCGCTGATCGCGTTCGAATCCGGCAGTGGTCCCGCGGGCGGCTCGGCCTTTAACGCGCAAATCGACGAACTCGAACGCAGCGTTCCGCAATTCGCGTCGGCCAAACCCGCCGCCTCCTCGTTCTCGTCCAATGCGCAATCCGCGGCCGTGCTTGGCTTCTTTGGCGGTTTCGGCGAACTGCTCCGCCTGACGCACAAAGATCAGATGCTCGACGCGCAGGTCAAAGCGACCACCAGGTTCGCCGAAGAAGTGGAGAGTCAGCGCGCTCCGCTGCTGAATATGCTGCAAGAGGTGATTCGCGAGGGCCAAACCGCCGCCGCCCAGACCCGCTCCAACGATATCGCCACGCTGAACGCCAGCAAAAGCGCCTTCGACGAACTTACCGCCCGCCAGAAGCTCATCTCCGACGCGCTCGTGCCGCTCTCGAAGCAGCAGATGACGCTCAGCCTCTATATCTCGAATCTCAACCGCTGGATCGCCTTTGTGGGCGCACGCTTCAAGCGCGAGGTGCGCTCGTTGATTCTGCGGACGACGGGATTCGCGATGCTCTTTGGCTTTATTTTCGGCGCCGCCGCGCTGTGGCGCGTCCTGACCTTCCGCTACATCGGCGACCATCAGCGCCGGCATCAATTGATGAAACTGCGCCGGCTGATCCTGACGATCGTCATCGTGATGATCGTCCTGCTCGATTTCGCCAACGAACTCGGCGCGCTGGCCACGATCATGGGCTTTGCCGCGGCGGGCATCGCGCTGGCTCTGCAGAATGTATTCGTTTCCGTGGCGGGATATTTTTACGCGAGCGGCCGCTTCGGCATCCGGGTGGGCGATCGCATCCAGATTGCCGGCGTCACCGGCGACGTGCTTGAGTTGAGCCTCTTCAAGCTGACCATGATGGAGCTGTCGGCGAATTCGGACGCCTTGCAGCCGACCGGCCGCGTCGTGGTCTTCGCCAACTCGATTCTGTTTCAGGGCAACGCCAATTTCTTCAAGCCGCTTCCCGGCGCGAAGTACGAATGGAACGAGCTGCGGTTGACGCTCGCGCCCGATTGCGACTGGCGTCTCGCCGAAAAGCGCGTGGACGAGGTCGTCGGCGAGGTGTTTGCGCGCTTTCGCGACGCGATCGAGCGCGACTACCGCCACGTCGAGTCCAGCCTCAATGTGCGGTTCGAAACGCCCCGCCCGCAGACGCGGCTGCATCTGGGCGCCAACGGCCTCGAGATCATCCTGCGCTATCCCGCGCCGATCGCGCGGGCGATGGAATCGGCGGATGAATTGACCCGCCGCCTGCTCGACGCGCTCGCGCGCGAGCCCGGCCTCCGGCTGGTCGCGACCTCGACGCCGGCGCTGCAGCGCGCCCCGGAACCCGCCGCTCCATCCGCGCCCGCCCCGGCCGAAACCTCTGCTGCGCGCGCGAAAGCCGTGCGATAAACGAACCGCATCTTTGTGACGCCCAGGATCCAAGCGGGTTGGTTCTATGAACGGAGATAGTGAGACGCGGGATATCGCGGGATCCTTCCGAAACGTCATCGGTGCGGCGAGCATCTCGCGTCGCGGAGGTTCATCCTGGCCGCTGTGGGCGATGGGAGTTGCGGCCTTCGCCCTGCGTCTCGCCCCGATGCTCCGTCACAGTCTCGGATGGGCGATGGGCAACAGCGATTCGCGACGCTACGTCGAGCTGGCCGAGGGGATGCGCGCCGGATGCGGTTTCGCACCGCTGGTCGATGGACGTTGCGGACTTCCGGAAGTATTGAGAACTCCCGGCTATCCGTTATTACTCGCCGCGACGCCGTCGCTTGGGGCGGCGCTCTTCGTTCAGGCGGTAATCGGGGCGGCGCTTTGCGTGGCTGTCGGATATTTCGTCTTTATGTGGTGGGGAGGGCGCGCCGCGCTGATCGCGGAAACCTTGATTGTCCTGGACGCGCCCTCGATCATTCAGGGCTCGCGAATCTTGTCCGACTCGCTCTTTCAAGCGATGCTGGCCGTCGCCGTAATCGTGCAACTGGGCGTGATCGCGCGCGGCCGTTTCGATAGGCGGGCTATTATTGAACTGTTTGGCTCCGCGTTTCTGCTCGCGGCGTCCATTATGGTACGGCCGGTCGGGTTTTTGCTGCCGCTGATTGCGCCGCTGCCTTTTTTCTTTCTGCCGCGAAATAACTGGCGCAAAACCGTCGGTTGCGCTCTGTGCGCTTTCGCGCTGCCGGCTCTCGCGGTCGGCGGATGGATGGCGCGCAACGCAGCCGAAACAGGCGTTTGGACGCTGAGTACGGACGTTGCTTTGGACCTCTATTATTTCAAAGCCGGCGGCGTCATTTGGTATCGGGAAGCAAGGCCGTTTCCCGCGATAATGGACGAACTCGCCCGCCGAATTGGTAGACCGAACGCGAACGATTACCCGGACACCCCGGTTGGATTGGCGCCGCGAATGACCCGAGACGCGGTAAAAATTCTGATGCACGATCCAGTCGCGACGATAATTACGACGTTGCGCTCGTTCGTATGGCTCGCGGTCGTTCCCGATCGTGGTGGACTGAACGAGCTAATTAACGAAAATGCGGGCGCGACCTCGTATCTGGCGGCGACGGGTCAAATCCGCGCGCGGCTTCGACAACTTTTTCACTCTCCGTTGTTGACAGCACTTGTTGTCCTGCAATTGGCTCTTAATTCCCTCGTCTGGATAGGAGTGGCGCGTGCGATTCTCGCTTGGCGATGGAGTTCGTCGCGGGAAATCGCCGTCGAAATCATTCCGCTCGTCATTGCCCTTGCGATGATCGGATTGGCCGCCGGAGCCGAAGCGTATGCTCGTTACCGGATGCCCGCAGCCCCGCTGCTGGCGATTCTCGCCGGAATCGGATGGGCGGGCGCCCGGCTTCCGTTCGGTCCTCGAGAGCAGGAATCTCATATATAAAGGAACCTGTTTCGAAGTGTATGAATGACGGATTGCGTCCGCCAGGCGTTCTGGCTGTAGCTGGTCGCGACCTCGACGACGCCGCTAAGCCCTTCGGCGGAGCGAAACCCGCCGCCTGATTCTCGAAGATGGTTCGGGAAGAGCGCTCAAGCATGAAGTCGTCAAGGCAAATGCGACCCGGATCGACACGCTCGAACTTGAGCGCCGCGGCGACATTCGCCGGACTTTGGACCGGTTTCGCGGTCCTCTATTTATCGCTGCGTTCGAATCAATACACCGCCGTCGACGGCGCTCTTCGATGCCTCGCGGTTTATTGGCGTCGTCCACCGTATATCGGCTCCAACAATCATTTGTTGTATCCAGCCGACGTCTACGCATGGACGGCATTCTTGAAGTCCATCGGCGCCACCTGGAACAGCCCGGTTGCATTCATTCGTTCAGTCCAGGCGATGAACGCTATCTTTGGCGCGGGCGCGGCGGCGTTAGTCTATTTACTTGTCAGACGGGTTTCATCCTCGGCTGGTTGCGCGATCGTCAGTGCCGGGATTTATGGAATATCACACGCTGTCCTGATGCATGCCGCCAACAGCGCGGAGCCGGTCGTCGGACTTTTTTTCAGCCTGCTCGCCACAATGCTGGCGATCGAAGGGATCGCCGGAACGGGTTTCATTTACCTCCTGTCCGCAGGGTTCACGCTGGCGCTCGCGCTTGCAAACTACGAATCAATGGTCTTGGTCGGACCGTCCATTTTTCTGATGGCGCTTTTTCTTCCGGCCACGGTCAATACGCCATCGGATATAGGTCTGACGACCTTTGATCCGCCTGCGAGCTTCAAGGAGGCCGCGAGGCGTTCGAAAAGATTGGTTGCGATGGGAACGGGCTTCCTCGCCGGCGTTGCTCTGATTTACGGTGGCGCATACTACTCCGCTGGCGTCGATTCTCCGCGCGCGATGGCCGTTAAATTCTTCAGAATGGGCGGTGAACCGAAAGTTTATGGCGGATGGTCGCTTTCGAAGGTTGTTAATTTTCCAATTGGGATGATCGGAAATCTCGCCGCGGTCCTTCCTCAAGATTACGGCGGCCTGAGATTGCTCTTCAGGGATCGGAATATACTTTCACTCGCTCTTATATTGATGATAGCGGCCATTTTAATCGCGGCGGCGGCGATAATCATGCCTGAACTGGCCCGGCGGCGGCGCCGTAGCGGACCGTCATGGGCGATTTGCATGATTTCAGCTTTTGGAGCCGCTATCGTTTTTTTTCCAAATTTCTATTGGGATCCAATATACGACAAGCTATGGCTGCAGCCTTTGGCATTGATGGTCGCCGCTGGCGGAATCGCCGCCGGAAAGATCGGAGGAACGGCCCGCCGCGCGTTGTCCGCCGTGGCGGCGTTATTAATAGCCAGCGAGCTGGCTTTTAATCTCCCCGCGGCCTGGAACGCCCATCACTCGTCAACCAGATGTATTGAAGATGCGCAAGCGGTCGCGCGCATAATCCGGCCGAAAGATAAAGTCGTCGCCGACTTCGATTTCGTTTCCTCGCTCTGGCTGGGACTCTACAACACCGAACCATCGCGCGCGCTGCTTTTTCCGGCGGAGAGTCCGGCGGTCTCGGTACCCACTCTGGCGCGGTGGAAGGATCGATGCGCGGCCGAAGGCTGCGTAATTTTTTTTATTGGGTTGCTCAACCAATCCCGAAAGGAATGGACTGCCTTCCTTGGAAACCACGTCGGAGTTCCCTACGAAGCGCTCGCAAGCTATCGGTCGGACGCCAAACCAGTATTGCGATTTTCATGCGAAGAAGGATACTTGCGCGCATTCACGCCTGCGCGACCGGTCGGCGGTCGCCACCAATAGCAAAGAGGCCGGCGGGAGAGAACTCTCGCCGGCCTTTGGTTGTCGCGGCGCGAGGCCGCGGCCGGCTAAGGCACGCAGAGCCACTGACTGTTGACGCCGTCCACCCACGAACCCGTCTTCGCGCCGATATGCGTGCACGGCGCGGGCGGATTGGCCGGCGGATCGCAGTCGGTGCAATAGAATCGTCCGCCGTTCACCACCGAGGCGGGAATCTTCGCATACGGCATCCCGACGCTCACCAGCATCGAGCCATACGCGACATCGCCGGTCGTATTGCGCGTTGGAGCCGCGTAAGCCACGGTCGTCTGACCGGTATCGTTGAGCGAAGTCGCCGTTCCCGGAACGCCGGTCGCAAGCGCCTCGCTCAGGCTTCCTTTCAGCACGTCCCATGAGGCGCATCCGGAAGTCGCGCTCCAGACAATCTGGATGTAATCGCTGGCGCTCAAGGTTGCCGGTCCGTTCGTGACTGTATTCGACACGGGAGACACGTTTGTCGTCCCTCCGTTGGCGTCGTGGCAGACCACGAAATAGGGGCCATAGCTGGACGAACCGGTCGCCCCGATCACCGAAATCGTTGGCGCGGCCGGATCGGCGAGAGCATTGACGGCAATATGATTCAATCCAGCGTCAAGCGTTGGCGCCTGCCGAAGTTCAAGCGAGTTAAAGACATTGTTCTCGCCGATTTTTTGAACCCCGGATGGAACATCCGTAAGCGGCACGCCGCTCGGCAGCAGGTCACCGATGAAAATCGCCGGATGGCTCGGGGCTTGCCCATTGAAGAAGATACCGTAGCTCGCGGGTTGATTCTGGTTATACCAACTGAACATCCCGCCAATCACAACCGGACCCCATCCGCCGCCCGTCGATTCCATGAACGGCGCGCCATTGTAGGTGCCGGGCAGCGGACTAATCAGCGTCACTGGCGCCCAGTCGCCGGCGAACAGATACGTCGTTATCCAGTTCGGCGCGGCGGCTTCCATGTCGAGGAACGAATAATCGTTCTCGCCGATAGACTGAAAATAAATCCAGCCATAGCGCAGATTCTGACGATTACTGCAAATCTGATGTGTGTCGTGGCCGCCGCCGCCGCCGCCGGAAACGGTCTCGAAACAGGCGTAGTCCGCGCCGTCGGAAAATTCGTTGCTTGAATACGACTGATTCCACGCATCGCCGTGCTGAAAAGACACCATGCCGCCATATGCGTAATCGTCGCTTACGATATCGCCGTAGTCGTTGTCGAAGAAGTCAAATGGCACAAAGTTGGCGGCTGAGCAGCTTAGCCGCTCCCACCGCGAATCCGTTGACCACACAGCAAAAACACCGTCAGGGTGACCGCCTTGCGTGCCCTTGCAAAGCTCCATGTCGTGCACGTAAGCGCTACCGGCGGGATGCGGGCCTTCGCCGCCAGCAATAATCGGAAAATAGACGTTCGGTACGGTCGCATAGCCAGTATATGCGGCCTGCGTGCCGTCCAGCGACGGGTCGAAATTCAGAAGCAGGTCAGTATTGCCGTCAGCGTAGAATTTCGCCGTGGGCGGCGTATAAGCCGCCGTGTGCTCCGACGCCCTCTCAAAACGTATCGAATCCAGATATCCCTGAAAACCAGACGAAAGAATCCCGCTCGCGTCGGGGTAGAACTGATGCGCACCGTAAAAGGGTATTCCCAGTTCTTCCGTCACCGGCTCGACCGGCGCGTTGGTTGAAGCGACGGTGGAACACAGGACGCCATTCTCGAACAGCCGATAATTGGACTTGTCCCAATCGACCGCCACGTCGTAGGCGGTTCCGCTGGCTTGAACGGCGCAAGAGCCGGTCGTAAGCGAAACCGCGCCGCCGGTGGTATTAACGGTCGCGCTTAATTGGCTAGAACCGTTGAGCGTGATGTTCAGCATCGGCGCGCCGCTTCCGGGAGCATCGACGCCGCCCGCAAGCAACGCCCCGCTGGGCGACGCAACCGACGGCTCATCCCAAAATTCAACGTCGAAACCGTTGGCGGCGTCCGCGGCGAAATTCTGGTTGGCGGAGTTCAAATAGCGGTCCGCGTCGATTGGATAACAGCTATTGCCGCTCTGACAACTTGATGTATTCAAAGACTGGCCGGTCGAGCCAACCAGAGGCGCTCCGTAAGTAAGATTATTGGCCGCCCAACCTTCTGCGATAATCGCAGGTCCGGTGAACATGGCGCGCAACGAGGTTGAATTCCGTCCAGCGCCGTAGAGATTGATTCCCGAACATGGGATACGCAGCGGTTTCGAGATGGCGAAACCGTTCGGCGTCGCGGGCAGATATACCGCCGCGCCCTGGGCGTTGGGTGTAAGCGCTCCCGTGTTGAAATTGGGCGGCACGCCGCCGCAAGCGTCATAGATGGCGCTCTGGATCGCGTTCCAATCGTCCGTACTCCCGTCGCCCTGCGCATTATATGGCGGGGCCATCACGTTCAGGACTTTGTTGACCTGCCCTGTGAGCGATTGAACCATCGCGCCGCTTTGGCCCTGAATCAGCGGCGACGCTTGAACTGTGGCATTCGTCGGCAGCGCGAAGGCGACGCCATTGACGCCGTTGTTGTAGGAACCCGTCAAGGTTATCGCGGGCGTCGCGAAAGAGTTGTTAGTGAACCACCAGTTCGCCGCGCCTCCGCCATTTGCACTAATCGATGCGCCAATCGACGACCAAAGACTGCCAGGAGTATTATTCTGGCCCTCCGCGATATAAACGAAGTCGTTCAGATGCGACACCGGAAACGACGCCAGCGTAACTGTGGTCCCGGAAGCCGAATCATTCGAGACTTGACCGTCCGGCGTACAGGTATTGACGCCGCTAACCTGCGCAATCGAAATAAAAACTATGTAAGCCGCGTTGTTCCATGACCACGAATAGCTTGATGGTTCGCTGCCGGTCGCCACCTTGCAAAACGTATAGACGGGGCCGCCTCCGTTAGAAGCGTTTCCCATCGCGATGAAACCACTCGGCGGAGTAATCGTTTCAGACCCGACATTCAAAAACTGCAACGACGCGACTAATACATTGCCTGAAACGATATTCGCAGGAGCATTCAACGATTGCGGACTGCCACCGCCGACCGTATTCGACGACACCGACGCGATCGCGGCGCTGGCCTGATTCACCGTCAACTGCGCCTGACTCTGACCCCACGAAAGCGCATTTCCAATCGAGGTGGCCGTGGGCACGCCGGTAACGGGGCCGTTGGTGAAATTCGCGCCGTAAAGCTGCGCGCCCGATTGACCGTAGGCGAGCGCGTCCCCGGAAGCCGTGCCGCCCAGCAGCGAATGAATAGGATTCGACCCCATCGAATAGGCGCCGCTCGCCGCCGCCAGATCGTTCAGATGCGATTGCCCCTGGCTCAGCGCGTCGCCAGCCGCCTCGTTCGGCGCGAGGTTCGTGATTCGATGGCCTGCGGCGCTCGCGTTCGCGGTCAGGGGAAATGCGCTTCCGATCGAAGCGCCGGCGCTGCAAGACCATTGTCCGCCGAGACCCATCGCCACCGCGCC
>JAJXZF010000095.1 GCA_021780225.1 Deltaproteobacteria bacterium
TGGAACCGCTCAACGCCGTCCGCGCCCAGATTCGCGACAAACTGATGTCTCAGCGCGCCAAGGAAGAATTCCAGAAGTGGGTCGACACGGACCTGATCAAAGATCACTACATCGAAACGGTGCAGTAGCCGCGCGGGCGGGGAATCAACCCGCGCCGATCGCGATCAGCATGGGCGACCCGGCCGGAATCGGGCCGGAAGTTGTACTGAAAGCGGCGGGCCGCTTGGCGCGGACGGCGCGGCGGCCGCGGCTGCTGGTGATTGGCGACCTCGGCGCGATCGAAGCCGCCGCGGAACATCTTGGACCAACCTGTCCGGAGCCATACGAATGGACGCCCGGGGTGCCGGACAACGCCTCCTCGGCCGCCGGCGGCGCCGTTCGCACGGCCGCGGCGAGACGATCGCGGCTGCCCGTTTTGAGCGTCGGACATCTGGCGCCGCGCGCGCGCCGGCCCGGCCATCCGACCGCCGCCGGCGGCGACGCGGCCTATCGCTATATCGTGACCGGCGCCCAGATGGCGATGGCGGGCATGGTTGGCGCGCTCGTCACCGCGCCAATCAGCAAAGAATGGCTGAATCGGGCCGGCCATAACTTCAACGGCCATTCCGATCTCCTTGCCGATCTCGCGGGCGTCCGGGAATGGCGCATGATGTTCGCCGGCGAACTGCTCAGGCTCGCCCTCGTCACGGTCCACATGCCGCTCGCCCGCGTCTCCGAGACGCTTTCCGCCGACCGCGTCTTCGGCACGATTCGCCTGCTCGCGGCCCATCTGCGCGAGCGCTTCGGCCTCGCGAAGCCGCGCATCGGCGTGCTCGGATTCAATCCGCATGCCGGCGAAAACGGTCTGTTCGGCGACGAGGAGCGCCGCGCGATCGCGCCCGCGATCAAACGCGCCCTCCGCACCGGCATCGACGCCTTCGGCCCGCTCGCGCCCGACACCGCGTTTATCCGCCAGAATGGCGCGTTCGGTTTCGACGCGGCGGTCGCGATGTATCACGACCAGGGGCTGATCGCGCTCAAGACGCTGGAGTTCGATCGGGCGGTCAATATAACGCTCGGATTGCCGTTTATCCGCACGTCGCCCGATCACGGAACGGCGTTCGGAATCGCCGGGCGCGGCGCGGCCGACCCGTCCAGCATGATCGCGGCGATTCGCTACGCCGCGAACGCGGCCGGCGACGGCGCCGCCCGCGCTGTGAATTCGAGAGCCTCGTGACCGCCGGCGGGCGCTTGTCCCGGCCGCGCCTGGCAAGGCACGATTAGACGGAACCACGCCGCGATGGATCGAATCGTAATCAAAGGCGCCCGCGAGCATAATCTCAAGAACCTCGACCTCGAGATTCCGCGCGGGCGGCTGGTCGTAATCACCGGCCTCTCCGGCTCGGGAAAATCGTCGCTCGCCTTCGACACCATCTACGCCGAGGGCCAGCGCCGCTACGTCGAATCGCTTTCCGCATACGCGCGACAGTTTCTCGAACAGATGGAGAAGCCGGACGTCGATTCGATCGAAGGACTCTCGCCCGCCATCTCGATCGAGCAGAAAACCACTTCGCGCAACCCGCGCTCGACGGTCGCGACAATCACGGAGATTTACGACTATCTGCGCCTGCTGTTCGCGCGGGTAGGCCACGCCTATTGCTACAACTGCGGGCGCGAAATCACGCAGCAGAGCGTTCAGCAAATCGTCGATCGGATCATGACGTGGCCGGAAGGCTCGCGCATTCACGTGCTCGCGCCGATCGTCCGCGACCGCAAGGGCGAGTATCGCAAGGAGCTTTCCGACCTGCGGCGCGCGGGCTTCGTGCGCGCGAAGATCGACGGCAAGCTGGTCGAGCTCGGCGAAGAGATCAATCTCAACAAGAATCAGCGCCACACCATCGACGTTGTCGTCGACCGCCTGGCGATTCGCGCCGGAATCGAACGCCGCCTCGGCGAGTCGCTGGAAGTCGCCTTCAAGTACGGGCAGGACCTGCTCAAGGTCGAGCGGCTGGACGCGCCGGCCAAAAACGGCGGCGGCGAAATTCACTTCAGCCAGCGTTTCGCATGCGTCGAGTGCGGCATTTCCTATCCGGAAATCACGCCGCGGATGTTCTCGTTCAACAGTCCGCACGGCGCCTGCGCGGAATGTTCGGGAATCGGCTCGATCATGTATTTCGATCCCGAGCTGGTCGCGCCCAACGAAGACCTGAGCATAGCCGACGGCGCGATCGCGCCGTGGGCCACGATGACGCAAATGCAGCCGGTGCTGGAGGCGCTCGCCGCGCATTACGAATTTTCGCTCGACCAGCCCTGGAAGGCGATTCCGGCGAAAGTGCGCAAGGCGATTCTCACCGGCTCGGGCGCCGAGGAGATCGAATTCAGCTACCAGCGCGGCAGCCATCGCCACGGCTACGCCCGGCCGTTCGAGGGCGTGCTGGCCTGGCTCGACCGCCGCTACAAGGAAACCGAGTCCGAGGGCATCCGCGAGGTCCTTGAAGCGTACATGAACATGCGGCCGTGCCCGGCGTGCGGCGGCGCGCGGCTGAAGAAAGAGAGCCTGTTCGTCCGCTTCGACGGCAAGTCGATCAGCGAAGTAACGGCGATGTCGATCAAGCAGGCGGCGGCTTTTTTCGCCGATCCCAAGCTTTCGCCGCAGGAGTCCGAAATCGCGCGCCTGATCCTCAAGGAAATCCGCGAACGGATCGGTTTTCTCGCGGACGTGGGTCTCGACTACCTGGCGCTCGATCGCGCTTCCGGCAGCCTCTCCGGCGGCGAGGGCCAGCGGATCCGGCTCGCGACGCAGATCGGATCGAGCCTGGTCGGCGTGCTCTATATTCTCGACGAACCTTCGATCGGGCTTCATCAGCGCGACAACAACCGCCTGCTCGCGACGCTCAAGCGTTTGCGCGAGTTGGGGAATTCGGTGCTCGTGGTCGAGCACGATCGCGACACGATGCTGGAAGCGGACCATATCGTCGATATGGGACCCGGCGCCGGCATCCACGGCGGCCATATCGTCGCGCAGGGCGCGCCGGCGGAAGTGATCGCGAATCCCGACTCGCTCACCGGCAAATATCTTTCCGGCGAGCTTGAAATTCCGACGCCGCGGCGCCGGCGCCCCCTCGGCAATCGATGGCTCACGGTCCGCGGCGCGCGCGAAAACAATCTGCGCGACCTGACGGTCGGATTTCCGCTCGGCGCGATGGTCTGCGTGACCGGCGTTTCGGGCTCGGGCAAATCGACGCTGGTGCTCGACACGCTCCATCGCGCGCTCGCGCAGAAGCTGATGGGCAGCCGGGAGCGCGCCGGCGCCCACAAGAGCATCGACGGCGTCGAGCACCTCGACAAGGTGATTCACGTCGATCAAAGCCCGATCGGCCGCACGCCGCGGTCGAACCCCGCCACTTACACGGGCCTGTTCACCCATATCCGCGAGCTGTTCACGCAACTGCCCGAGGCGCGGATGCGCGGTTACGGACCCGGACGGTTTTCATTCAACGTCAAGGGCGGACGCTGCGAAGCCTGCCAGGGCGACGGCATCATCCGCATCGAGATGCATTTCCTGCCCGACGTTTATGTGACTTGCGAGGTATGCGGCGGCAAACGCTACAACCGCGATACGCTGGAAATCCAGTACAAGGGCCGCAACATCGCCGAAATCCTGAACATGACCGTGCTCGACGCGATCGATTTCATGGGCTCGGTCCCGCCCATCCGGCAAAAACTGGAAACGCTGCGCGATGTCGGCCTCGATTACATCCATCTGGGCCAGTCCGCGACGACGCTCTCGGGCGGCGAGGCGCAGCGCATCAAACTCGCGCGCGAACTGGCGCGGCGCGCCACCGGCCGCACGCTCTACATACTCGACGAGCCAACCACCGGATTGCACTTCGACGATATCCGCAAGCTGCTGGCGGTGCTGGGCCGGCTCGCCGACGGCGGCAACACGATTATCGTGATCGAGCACAATCTGGACGTGATCAAGACCGCCGACTACGTAATCGATCTCGGTCCCGAAGGCGGCGATCGCGGCGGTCAGATCGTCGCGTGCGGCTCGCCCGAGGAAATCGCCGCGGCGGCGGGTTCGCATACCGGCCACTTCCTGCGCCAGGCGCTCGGCGCCCGCGCCGCCGCGTAAGCGCGGGAAGCGGAACTTCCAGCCAGTGTGCTGTCCCGCAAATAACTTCCACCTGACGCCTGATCATCTCGGCGCGCAAGTCGCCCACCGCGGGGCGGCAAGGGATGGATTGCCGGGTCTGGGCCCGGCAATGACGAAGAGAGTGTGTCATGCCCGGACTTGATCCGGGCATCCACGCAGAGCGCAAGATAGCCGCGAAGTGCATACTTATTCAGTGAACGCCGCACTAGCAGGCTGTTGATAAACGCCTGAATTTCGTTTCGGTATAGTTCGTCGAAATGAGTAATCCAGTCGGCGGAGGAACGGGCGCATGCGCGGCGAGGAGCGGCGGCAGCGGGCGATGCTGATGATTA
>JAJXZF010000086.1 GCA_021780225.1 Deltaproteobacteria bacterium
CGCGCGCGTCGCCGGTCCCGCCCCCGGCCCGGCGACCATCGCGACTTCGGCCGGCTGCAACGCCCGCCCGTCGGCGCCGCGGACGGCCATCCGTGCGATTTCGCGTCCGCTCGTGCGTTCGACCACTTTGACCGGCGCCCGGCCGGGGCCTGCAACCCACTGATCGCCCCATTGCATCAGCGCCATAAGCACAGGAAAGAACGCCCGGCCTTTTTCGGTCAGGCGGTATTCGAGCCGGCGGCCGCCGCCCGGCGCCGCTTCGCGGATCAGCACGCCGCGCGCGACGAGCTTCTTGAGGCGGGCGGAAAGGATATTGCGCGCGATTCCAAGGTTGCACTGAAAATCGCGGAAACGGCGCGTGCCCAGAAACGCCTCGCGCATGATCAGCATAGTCCACCATTCGCCGACCAGTTCGAGCGCACGCGCGATCGAACAGTTCATCCGGGCGAAGGTTTTACGCCTCATGCGACTAAATTACGGTAAATGAGCGAACTGCCGCAACCGGCGCGGCGCCCCGCGACAAACGCATGTCGGTTGCATCGTGAAACTGATTAAACTAGCGTTGGCCGTGCGCGATCAGTTTCATGATGAAACCAAAAATGAAAACGAATCGGGCGCGGGTTGACGCCGCGGCCGTTCCGCGCGATATCGGCGCAAAGGCGGCCGCGCCATCGACCCGCGGCGCGAGGAGGTTCGCAATATGCCTGATTACACGGCGATCAAATACGATTTCGCCGACGGCGTCGCCACGATCACGCTGAATCGGCCGGAAGCGGCGAATTCCCTCAACGAGGCGTTGTCGGCGGAGACGGTCGACGCAATTATTCGCGCCGAGGAAAACGAGGCGGTGCGGGCGCTCGTGATCAGCGGCGGCACGGGCCGGTTTTTCTGCGCGGGCGCCGATCTTAAATCGTTTTATTCGGCCCCCGGCGCGCTCAAAAGCCGCGTTTCGCTGTTTCACGTCGCGCTGTCGCGGATCGTCCGCGCGCCGTTCCCGGTGATCGCCGCCGTCAACGGCACGGCAGCCGGCGGCGGAATGGGTCTCGCGTGCGGATGCGACCTGATCGTGGCCGGCGAATCCGCCCGCTTCATCATGGCCTACACGCGGCGCGGACTTTCGCCCGACGGCACGACCACTTATTTTTTGCCGCGCCGGATTGGAATCGGCCGCGCGCTCGAACTCGCCTACACCAACCGCACGCTGTCGGCGCGCGAGGCGATGGAGTGGAGCATCGTCAACCGGGTCGTGCCGGACGGCCAACTGGCGGCCGAGTCGCACGCGCTGGCCGCGGAACTGGCGCGCGGCGCGACGCGGGCGTTCGCGGCGGCCAAGCGCCTGATGCATGCCGGTTTCGCCTCGACGCTCGAGACGCAGATCGAAAATGAACTGCGCGGCATCTATGAACTCGCCGCCAGCGACGACACCAAAGAGGCGGTTCGCGCATTCAATGAAAAGCGCACGCCCGTATTCCGCGGACGTTGATTCGAAGCGCACGGAGAGAAGCGTATGGCCAAGAGTTTTGAATTTCTTTTCGACTACGGCAGCCCCTTCAGCTACCTCGCGAATATCCAGACGCCGCGCTTCGCCCGGCGCGCGGGGGCGTCGGTGATTTACCGGCCGATTTTGCTTGGCGCCGTGCTGAAGGCGACCGGCAATTCCTCGCCCATGACGGTTCCGGCCAAGGCGCGCTACATGGGCGATGATTTGCGGCGATGGGCCTCGCGCTACGGCGTCGAGTTCCGGATCAATCCGTATCCTTTCCTGCGCAACACGCTGAACCTGATGCGCGCGGCGGTCGCAGCCCAGAAGCTCGGCTCGTTCAACGCCTGTCACGAAGCGGTTTTCACCGCGATTTGGGCCGACGGTTTGGACCTCGGCGATCCTTCGGTGCTCGGCATGGTTCTGCGCCGGGCGGGCGTGGACGCCCAGGCGCTGCTCGCCGCGTCGGAAACGTCCGAAGTCAAGGACGAGTTGCGGCGCAATACGGAATACGCCGTGTCGCGCGGCGTATTCGGCGCGCCGAGCTTTCTGGTCGGCGACGAGTTGTATTGGGGCAACGACCGCTTTGACTTTATCGCGGAAGCGCTCGGGCGCGTCGCCTGACGCGCCGATGGAGGATTCGATGGCGACGGAAACAAAATCGAAAGCGGCGGCGGTGATCGGAGTCGGACCGGGACTCGGCGCGGCGCTGGCCCGGCGTTTCGCCGCGGGCGGTTACAGTGTCGCGATGGTCGCGCGGGACTCGGCCAAGCTCGAACGGCTCGCCGCCGAAATCAAAGCCCAGGGCGGCGTGGCGCTGCCGGTCGCCGCGAACGTTGCGCAGGCCGGCGAAATCGAGCGGGCCTTCGCCGGGATTCGCGGCCGAATCGGCGATCCGGAGATCTTGATCTACAACGCCGCGATGCGCCCGTTCGGGCGCCTGATGGAGACGCGGCCGGGCACTTTCGAAAACACCTGGCGCGTCAACGCTTTTGGCGCTTTCCTGTGCGCGCAGCAGGCGGTCCCGGCGATGCTCGCGGCGGGCCGCGGCGCGATTCTTTTCACCGGCGCGACCGCCGGCGAACGGCCGTATCCGACGTCGGCCGCGTTCGGCCCCGCGAAGTTCGCGATGCGCGGTCTGGCGCAGGTGATGGCGCGCGATTTGGGTCCGCAGGGCGTTCACGTCGCCTACGTCAATATCGACGGCGCGATCGACATGCCGTTCATTCGCGAACGGTTTCCCGATCTCAAGGACGAAGACATGTTGCGGCCCGCCGCGATCGCGGACGCCTACTGGTACGTGGCGCATCAGGAGCGCAGTTGCTGGACGCATGTGCTCGACGTGCGGCCGTTCAAGGAGAAATTTTAGGCTCGGACCAGCCTCCCGCTTCCAACATCTCCGGCTTTCTGGTTTGCTGCGCTCGGAGGGGGGCGCAGCGGAGTGGGATCGATCGCCGGCCGTACCACGGTCGCAATGATTACGCTCAACGAGGAGCGGGCTGTCGGCAAGGTTATCGGCGATATTCAGCGCGCCGTGCCCGGCGCCGAAGTGCTCGTGATCGACAGCAGCGCCGATCGCACTCCGGAAATCGCCGCCGCGATGGGCGCGCGGGTGCTCCGCCAATTCCCGCCGCAGGGTTACGGTCCGGCGATGGATCGGGCGCTGCGCGAAGGACGCGGCGAAGTGACTGTTACGCTCGATTGCGACGACACCTATCCCGTGGAATTCATCGAACCGATGGCGCGGATGGTGCTCGAAGAGGGCTTTGACCTCGTCGACGGGTCGCGCCTGGCGGGCAAACCGGCGGCGATGCCGTGGATCAATTATTTCGCGAATCGCGGCTTCGCGGCGATCGCGTCGGCCCTCTTCCTGCGGCGCATCACCGACCTGCACAGCGGGATGCGCGCGTATCGGCGCGGCCTGATCGGCGGACTCGGCTACGATGCGCGCGGCGCGGCGCTGCCCGTCGAGCTGCTGCTGCGGCCGATGCGCGCAGGCTGTAAAGTAAAGCAGATCGCGATTCCGTATCGGATGCGAATTGGCGAGAGCACGATGCGGCCGCTGCAGAGCGCATGGTGGACGATGAAACGGATCATGTCGAGCCGATTCGGCCGAATCCCGGCGCGCGCGGCGAATTGACGGCGATGGCGCAGATATCGCAACCGCGTCCCGCCAGCCGCCGCTATTTTATCGTTGGCGGCGCCGGATTTATCGGCGGCCATTTCACCGGCGTTCTGCTGTCCGACCCGGCGGTCGAGCGGGTCGCCGTTTTCGACAATTTCAGTTCGGGCCGGATTTGGCATTTCGACGCGCATCGCGAGGACTCGCGCCTGCGAATCGTGCGCGGCGAGGTCGGCGATTGCGACGCGCTGGCCGCCGCGATGGCCGGCCATGACGCCGTCATCCATCTCGCGTCGAATCCAGATATCGCGCGGGCCGCGACCGATCCGGAAATCGATTTCCGCCAGGGCACGGCGCTTACCAACAGCGTTGTCGAGGCGGCGCGCCGCACGGGCGTCTCGCGGATTCTCTACGCCTCCGGCAGCGGGGTTTACGGCGAGCTTGGCGAAATCGAGCCGCGCGAGGATTACGGGCCGCTCGTGCCGGTCTCGACCTACGGCGCGAGCAAGCTCGCGGGTGAGGCGCTGATCGCCGCGTATTGCCACATGTTCGATATGCGCGGATGCGCCTTCCGCTTCGGCAACGTCGTCGGGCCGCGCCAGACGCACGGCGTCGGTTACGATTTCGTCCGCCGCCTGGCCGCCGATCCGTCACGGCTCGCGATTCTTGGCGACGGGACGCAAAGCAAATCCTATATCCACGTCGAGGACGTGATCGCCGCCGTCCTGACCGCGGAGCGGAGGTGCGAGCGGCCGTTCGAAGCGTTCAATGTCGCGACCGGCGACTACATCACCGTCGCCGAAATCGCCGAACTCGCGGTCGAATGCCTTGGCTTGAAAAACCGGCCGCGCTTCGATTACGCCGGCGGCGACCGCGGCTGGAAGGGCGACGTGCCGATCGTCCGGCTCGATACCGGCCGAATCCGCGCGCTGGGATGGCGCTGCCGGCGCAACAGCCGCGAGGCGCTGCGCGACGCGATGCGCGCGATGATCGCCGATGAGCGTGTCCTGCGCGGTTGAATCGCCCCCGCTCGCCCTGCTCGCGGGCGGACTCGCGACGCGGCTCCGGCCGCTGACGGAGGCCATTCCGAAATCGATGGTCGAAGTGGCGGGCGAACCTTTTATCGCCCATCAGATGCGCCTGCTGCGGCGCAAGGGAATCGTTCGCGCCGTGATCTGCGTCGGCCATCTTGGCGAAATGATCGAGCGGTTCGTCGGCGACGGGGCGCGGTTCGGATTGCGCGTCGATTATTCCCGCGACGGCGCGCGTCCGCTTGGCACCGGCGGCGCGCTCAGGCGGGCGCTGCCGATGCTCGGCGAAACATTTTTCGTGATGTACGGCGACAGTTATCTCGACGCCGATTTCGCCGCCGTCGCCGCCGCGTTCCGCCGCTCGGGCGCGCCTGCGCTGATGACCGTCTTTCGCAACGACGGCAAATGGGACAAAAGCAACGTTGATTTCAACGGCGGAATGATCAAGCGTTACGACAAATCCGCGGCGCCGGGCGAGCTGGCGTATATCGATTACGGCCTCGGCGTGATCGCGGCCGAAGCGCTCGCCGCGCGGCCGGCCGGAATCGCGTTCGACCTGGCGGATTTTTATGCCGAGCTGGCGCGCGCGAACCGGCTTGCAGGCTTCGAGGTTGCCGAGCGCTTCTATGAAATCGGCGCGCCCGCCGGACTGGCCGAAACGTCGGCCTATCTCGCGGCGCTCGCGGCCGCAAGGAGCCGGGCATGATCATCACGCGCACGCCTTTGCGAATTTCGCTCGGCGGCGGCGGCACCGACCTGCCGTCGTATTACCGCGATCACGGCGGCTTCGTGGTCTCCGCCGCGATCAACAAATACGTCTATATCACCATCAATCAGACCTTTTTCCCCGGCTATTTCCTCAAATATTCGGAGCACGAACTCGCCGGCGCGATCGCCGACGTGCGCCACGCGCTGATTCGCGAAGCGCTTGCGATGCATCAGATGCCCGGGCGGCTTGAAATTGTCAGCATCGCCGACGTTCCCGCCGGCACCGGGATGGGTTCGTCGGGCACGTTTCTGGTCGGCCTGCTGCATGCGCTCCACGCCTACAAGCGAGAGCCGGTGACCGCGGAGACGCTCGCTCGCGAGGCGGTTGAAATCGAAATGAACCGGCTCGGCGCGCCGGTCGGCAAGCAGGATCAGTATGTCGCCGCGTATGGCGGGATCGTCTGTCAGGAATATCACGCCGACGAGAGCGTCACGATTGCGCCGCTCAAGATGAACGAAACGGCGCTGCGCGAGCTGCGCGACTCCCTGATGCTGTTTTTCGTCGGCTACACGCGGGCCGCGACCGAATTGCTCGGCGAGCAGAAGGAGCGTTCGGAGCGGGGCGACTCGGCGATGCTCGACGGCCTGCACTTCACCAAAAAGCTCGGCCTCGAAATCCGCGATTTGCTCGAAGCGGGGGAGATCCGGCGCTTCGGCGAATTGATGCACGACCACTGGATGCGCAAGCGGGCGCGCTCGGCGGGCATGAGCAGCGCGCGGATTGACGAACTTTACGAAATCGCGCGCGGCCGGGGCGGCGCCACCGGCGGCAAACTGGTCGGCGCCGGCGGCAGCGGCTTCCTGCTGTTTCATACTCACGACCGGCGGCGGCTGCGGAGCGCGATGGCCGAGGCCGGCCTGACCGAAATGGACTTCGCTTTCGACTTCGACGGATCGGTCGTATTGCTCAGGAATCGATGAGCGCCGCTTCGATAATTATCCGGTAACTGAGCAAGCCCGGAGCAATCCGGCATAGCGCGCGCTCCAACGGCCAGATCCTGCGCGCATAGAACTGATACAGCGGCATGTTCAAAATCGCATCCGGCCCCGTCGCCGCGGCGCGCCGGCGCGCGGCTTTCCGCACGAGCGGCGCGAAGGCGCGCGCGATTCCAGGATCCCTCTCGACTCTGACCGGGGCGTATCCAGCTTCAATTAAAAGCCGGCGCGCCGAGCGCCCGGTGAAAAAGCGCAGATGCCGCCGATCCATCACGCCGCTCTCCGCGTAATCGAAGCGACCGGCTAAGATGCGGAATCGATTGAACCAAACCGCGACGTTCGGCACCGAAATAACCACCCGGCCCGCGGGCGCAAGAAAGCGGCGGTAATAGCGCAGGGCCGCGGCCGGTTCCGCGAGATGCTCGAGCACGTCGGCCGCGACGATCCAATCGAAGCGGCGTTCGGCAAGCGCAGCCGACGCCGCCGTAAAATCGGTCAAATCGAAGTTGAATGCTTCATCGAGAATCGCTTTCGCGCTGTCGAACGCGGACGGAACCGCTTCCACCCCCGTAACGCGATAGCCAAATCGGCGCAGTTCAGCGCCCAGCCGTCCGCGGCCGCATCCGAGGTCGAGCGCCGTCGCGCCCGGCCGCACCCGATCGCGCATTAACGCCAGAATCGCAAGGTTGATTTCGTTGAAGAGGTAGTAATCGTTGCGATTGGCGGCAACCTCAATCGGCGAAGCGGACGGTTGCGTTCGATCGATCATCGATTTGCCGGATGGACGGCGCCGATGAGAGTGTGCATCGCGGCGCCGTCAGGCGCAATCGAGGTTCAGCCGCCGCGCAATCGATGAGGCGCTGATGGCGAACAAGCAGGATTTGCGGCGTTACGGCGAGGCTGATTCGACGCCGCCGTCGAGGCGCGCGGCGACCGCGAAAGCCCGGCGCACCGCTTCATCCATGTTGATGTATTCGAATTCGGCGTTGCGTCCGACGCTGACGATTCCGAGCGAATCCATATATTCGAGCGCCAGCGCGAGTTTTTCGCGATAGTCGAAGGTGCGCACCACGTAAGCATGGCGGGTGCGATGCGTTCTGACGAAATCGACCGCGCCGCGCTTGAGCAGTCCCATCGTTTCGAGACCGTCGATCGTTTTCCGCTCGACCTCGGCGTCGCTCAATTCGTGCACGCCGTCGCCCGGGTTGGTGGTGATTTCCGCGGCGATCGCCTCGTGTCCGGCGGGCGCGCCATGCTCGGTGAAACTGAGCGGAAAAGAGAGACGATGGAAAATAAATCGAGGGTCGGGAATATAGAGCGCGGTGAACGGATGCGGTTGCGGCGCGACCGCGCCCAGCATCACGACGATCAGCGAGTTGAAGCGCAGGCCGTCGATCGCCGCGCGCACGCCGCGCGGAACCTCCGGCAGCGCGGCGGCGAGGTCCTGCAGCGGAATCGTCGATACCACGCGGTCGTAGGCGCGCTCGCGGCGTCCGTCGCCGACCAGCCAGCGGCCGTCTTCCCGCCGGACGCTCCGCACCGGAAACCCGGTCACGATCGATCGGCATTCGGCCGCAAACGCCCGCGGCAGCGCTTCGATGCCGCCGCGCATCGGATAGCCGAAGTTCAACTGATGCGTGTAGCCTTCGGTCTCGACCCCGACCGCGCTTTTGATCACGTCCTCGACCGGGGGCCGGGGCACGCGGCCGTCCACCCAGTCGATCGCCATCCGCTCGGCCGGCACGTTCCAGATTTTCTCGTTGTACGGAATCATGTATTTCTCGGCGATTCCCTTGCCGAATACATGATAGATCCATTCTTTGAAATTTACCGGCCGCGGATAGTCATTGTTCAAGTAGTAGTACAGACACTCGAAGCGATCCTGCGGGGCTAAATCGTATAATCCGTTCTCGAATGGATATTTGACGAAACGGCCGTCGTACCAGATGCGGTTGTTGCGCCGGCGCATCGCGAGGTTCGCGCCCAGCCGCATGTGGAGTTGCGCCAGAATTTCCTGATTGCGCGAAAAAAGAATGTGCGGCCCGCCCAAATCGAAAGTGTAGCCGCCTGCGACGAGGCTGCGGCAATGGCCGCCGATCGCGTCGTCGGCTTCCAGCACCTCGCATTCGTGCGCGCGGCAGGCGGCGGCCACCGCAAGCCCGGCAAGTCCGCCGCCGAGAATCCCGATTTTCATCGATCTTCGCGCCTGCGCGTCCGGGTGCGATCGGTTGAATCCGCGGGCGCGCCGGCGATTCCGGCGCTAGCGCGGCGCGTTCCAGTTGCGAAAGTCATTGATGAATTGCTCGACCGCTTCGGCTGTCTTCGGATGACTGACCATCTGCGGGAAAAATTTCGGCGGCACGGTGACGATATCCGCCCCCGCCATCATCGCCTCGTTGATATCGTGAATATGGCGGATGCTGCCGACGATTATTTGCGACGGCACGCCGCCTTCGCGGAACGCCCGGCGCACGCTTTCGACCACGCCGCGCGCGTCGTAGCCGATATCGCGAATCCTTCCGTAAAACAGGCTCACGTAGTCGGCCCCCGCCAGCGCGGCCATCGCCGCCTGGTTGAAGGCCATGCAGCAGGTGCAGTTGACGCGCACGCCGCTCTGCTTGAGCTCGCGAATCACCCGCAATTCGTCCCATCCGATCGGAACTTTTATATTCAGTCCTGGATAATCGCCGAATTCTTCCGCGAGCTCGCGCGCCTGCCGCAGCATCTCGTGCGGCTCGGTCGTGAACACTTCGACGCTCAGCGGAAGGTCCGCGCCGTAGCGGCCCAACAGCCGGATGATTCCCCGAATATGCTGGCGGAAATCGGTCCGTTCCTCTTTGGAAAGAATCGATGGATTGGTGGTGACGCCGCTGGCGAAGCCGCGTTTGAGCGCCTCTTCGATTTCGACCAGATTCGCCGAATCAACGAAAATCTTCATCCCGCTTGTCCTCCCCCGCCGAATTACGCTCAGCGTATCGATTCCCATTTCATCGCATTGGCCGCCAGCGCCGGATGCGACACGATCAGGTGCCAAACCACGGCCTGGAACGCCTCGGTATGCGGCGTGACGTTGTGCGGATTCGGATTCGGAACGATCACGCAGGCGTCGGCGGTTTTCGCGGTGAAGCCGCCGTCGCGGCCGACGATTCCGAAAATGCGCGCGCCGGAGGCGCGGGCGCGCCGAATTGCCGCCACCAGATTCGCGCTCACGTTCCGTTCGGCGTCGCCGCCGCCGACCGACAGCACGAACACCGCGTCGGCCGCGTTGATCCGGCTGGTTTCGAGCCAGCGCGCGTATGAGGATTCCCAGCCGTCGTCGTTGATTCGCGCCGTCAGCTCCGAAACGTTGTCGGTCGGCGCATAGCTTTCGATATTGGCGATCTTGCGAAAATCGTTGACCGCGTGCGACGCATTGGCCGCGCTGCCGCCGACGCCCAGGAAAAACAATCTGCCGCAGCGCCGGCGCAATTCGACCAATCCGGCGACGATTTTTTCGATCTCATCCTGATCGAGCTTCGCGCAGATCTCGGCCGCTTCAGCCAGATAGCCGCTGATATGGGCGCGCAATTCATCGCTCATCGGCGCGAGTCCTCATCCGCCAGGATCAAATCGATCGCGGCTGACAGCGCCGCGGCCTTGAAATCGGCGACAACGCCGCGATTGTAATCGCGCTCAAGCAGTATCGTTGCGCATCCCGCCGCGCGTCCGGCGTGAACGTCCTTCCAGGTGTCGCCGATCATGAAGGCGCCGTGTAAATCGAAACCGAAATCGCGCGCAAGGCCGAGCAGCATTCCCGGCCGGGGTTTGCGGCAGTCGCATCCGTCGCCATCGTCGTGCGGGCAGATACGGACGGCTTCGATCGGAAGCGCCGCCAAAATCGCCGCGGTCATCGCGTCGATAATTTCGGGTGCGACGTTCGATCGGGCGAGATCGGGCTGGTTCGACGCGACATAGATCCGAAAGCCTGCCGCTTTGAGCCGGCCAAGCGCGGCGGGAGCCTCGGGATCGATGATAAATTCCTCCATATTGCGCGGACTTGCCGGCGCGCCGTCGCGCATCACGATTCGATTGATTACGCCGTCGCGATCGAAGATCGCGGTCCGCGCCTTTTTTCCGCGCGCGGCGTGTTCACCGCGATCGATATCGTGCTGTTCGATCTCCAAATGCGCCCCGCCTTGAATCCTGCGCCCGCCATCGCCTGCGATCGGCGCGTTACCCAGTTTAGACAAATGCGCGTGACGAACAAGTGGGTAATTTCAACGAAACCCGTCAAATTATGTGCAATTTGACGTTAAAACATGTATTGCGCCGCTCTGCCGTCAACGCCAATCCGCTGGCGATATTTGGTTGTCGCGGGTCGTCGGCGTTGGCGGATCGGCGCCGAATCGTCTAAAGAAAGTCAGACATTACTGCGCCGCGGCGCGCGATGCGCAAGGAGTCAGCCACGTGAATCAATGGATTATCGGCAACGTCAAGGTGAGCCGGGTGATCGAATCGGAAGTTGCGTGGGACGGCACGATGATCCTGCCCGACGGGACCCCGGAAAATCTGATGAAGGACAAGGATTGGCTCTTTCCGACCTTTATCGACGAAGCCGGGAAAATCAGGATCAGCGTCCATGCGTTCGTGCTCGAAAGCCAGGGCAAGCGCGTGATCGTCGATACCTGCGTCGGCAATGACAAAGTCCGCGGGATTCCGGATTTCAACAATCTGCATCTGCCGTTCCTCGATACCTTGAAAAAAGCGGGATGCGGCCGCGACTCGATCGACCACGTCGTCTGCACCCATCTGCATCTCGACCACGTCGGCTGGAACACGATGCTGGTGGACGGAAAATGGAAGCCGACCTTCACCAAGGCGCAGTATTTGGTCGGCGGTACGGAATGGGATTTTTTCTCGCGTGCCGAAGACCCTTTCCTGAAAGATCCGGTCGAAGACTCGGTGCGTCCGGTGCTGGCCGAAGGGATGCTCAAGTTCGTGGACGACAAGCACAAGATCACCGACGAAATCTGGCTCGAATCGACGCCCGGCCACACGCCCGGCCATTTCGCGATTCGGATCTCCTCGGCCGGCCAGGACGCGGTCATTACCGGCGATCTGATGCACCATCCGATTCAATGCCGCTTCCCGGAATGGGACGACAACTTCGACGTCGACGGCAAGGTGGCCAAGCAGACGCGCCGCGCCTTCTGCGAGCGCTATGCCGACACCGGCACGCTGGTGTTGGGGACGCATTTCGCCACCCCCTCGGCGGGCAAAATCGTGCGCAAGGGCGACTCTTTCCGCTTCGTGCTGGCCTAGTGTGGCGTCTCGCAATAACTTCCACCTGACGCCTTGTCAGCTTGGCGCGCAAGCCGCCCACTGCGGGGCTACAAGGGATGGATTGCCGGGTCTGGGCCGGCAATGACGAACCGCGTTGGTCATGCCCGGACTTGATCCGGGCATCCACGCGGAGCGCAACCTTATTCAGGGGACGCGACACCAGGATGCTTGATTAGGCCGGGTTGCGCAGCAACGAAAACGGCGGAGCCCAAAGGCTCCGGCCGTTTGATTTCACGCCGCCGCAATCTGGCTGATTGCGCCGCTCAATCGAACGCGCCGATGCCGGTGATATCGCGGCCGAGAATCAGCGTATGCACGTCGTAGGCGCCCTCGTAGGTGTTAACCGTCTCCAGATTCAGCATGTGACGGATTACCGGATACTCATTGACGATCCCGTTGGCGCCGAGCATGTCCCGCGCCGTCCGCGCTATATCCAGCGCCATCTGGACGTTGTTCCGCTTGGCCAGCGAAACATGTTCCGGACGCATCGTGCCCGCGTCCTTCATCTGGCCGAGCCGCAGGCATACGAGCTGTGCCTTGGTGATTTCGGTCAGCATGTTGACGAGCTTGTTCTGTACGAGTTGATAGCCCGCCAAGGGGCGGCTGAACTGTTTGCGCGCCCTGGTGTAATCGAGCGCGCATTGGTAGCAGGTGCGGGCCGCGCCGATCGCGCCCCACGCGATTCCGTAACGGGCCTGCGTCAGGCAGGCCAGCGGCGCCTTGAGACCGCGCGCGCCGGGCAATTGGGCTGCGCCGTCGAGCCGCACGTCATCGAAGAACAATTCGGAGGTAATCGACGCGCGCATCGAGAACTTTCCATGGAGATCCCGCGTGGTGAAACCGGGCGCGCCTTTTTCAACGATAAAGCCGGTGATTCCCTGGTCTATCTTCGCCCAAACTACGGCCAGGCCGGCGATCGAACCGTTGGTGATCCAGCGCTTCATCCCGTTCAGGACCCATCCCTGACCATCCTTGCGCGCCCGGGTTTCCATCCCGCCCGGATCCGAACCGTGGTCGGGCTCGGTCAGGCCGAAACATCCGATTAGCTTGCCCTGCGCCATCAGCGGCAGATAGCGATTTTTCTGTTCTTCGGAGCCCCACGCGTAGATTGCATACATCGCGAGCGCGCTCTGCACCGACGCGAACGAACGCAGGCCCGAGTCGGCCGCTTCCAGTTCCTGCATGATCAGGCCGTACGCGACGTTGTTCATTCCGGCGCATCCGTAGCCCTTCAGATTCGCGCCGAAGACGCCGAATTCAGCCAGCCGTGGAATCAGCTCACGAGGAAAAGTTGAATCTGCGAAATGCTTTTCAATGTGCGGGATGACTTCCCGCTGCACGAACTGACGCACCGCCGCCCGCGTCATCCGATCCTCGGGACTGAGCAATTCGTCAAGCTGATAGAAGTCAAGGTCGTTGATGAAATCGGCCATATGCAAATCCTCGCGTTAAATCAAACGATGGTTTATCGAGCTTGATGCGGTATGGCGGAGCGACGGCATGACTCCTCGATCGGCGGCGCGATTTACCGTCGTCGGGCGCAATCCGGAGGGGCTTCGCGATTCGCGCGCAACCCCCGTTGCGTCACCTTTGGCCATCAAATATCCTTATATCAGACCGAAGTTATATGCACATCGAAACGCTAAAGGTCTTCTGCGACATTATCGAAAGTGGCAGTGTTTCTTATGCCGCTTCGCAAAACTTCGTGACCCAGTCGGCGGTCAGCCAGCAGGTGCGGAGTCTCGAAGACAAGTACGAGTGTCGATTGTTAGAGCGCGCCCGCGCTGGTGTCAAACCGACTCCGGCGGGCCAGATTCTTTATAATTCCAGCAAAGAGATCGTGCGGCGTTTTGTCGAGCTTGAGAATCGCTTGCGCGAAATTGGCTCGGTGGTCGCGGGCGCGATCCGGGTCGGCACGGTTTACAGCGTCGGGCTGCACGAATTGCCGCCCTATCTGAGCGAATTCCTGCGCACCTATCCGCAGGTCAACGTGCATCTCGAATATCTGCGCTCGAACAAAATTTACGACGATCTGATCGAGGGCAAAATCGATCTTGGCGTGGTCGCTTATCCCAACAAGCGCAGCCAGGTCGTGACGATCGCGTTTCGCCATGACGAGTTGGTGCTGGTGGTTCCGTCCAACGATCCGCTGGCGCAATTCGATCGCATCAACGTCCGGCAGCTTGTTGGCCAGCGCTTCGTCGGTTACGAGCGCGATATCGCGACGCGCAAGGCCTCCGATCGCATCCTGCGCGACCACGGGGTCAAGCCGGTCTACACGATGGAATTCGACAATATCGAGACCATCAAGCGCGCCGTCGAGATCGGACAGGGACTTGCGATCGTCCCGCGTTCGACCGTCGAGCAGGAGACCGCGCGCGGTTCGCTCAAGATGCTCGAATTTGCGGAAGGACCGTTCACCCGTCCGCTGGCGATTATCTACAAGCGCGGCCGCGAATTGTCGCCCGCGGTGCGCAAGTTCATCGACATTTTGACGACCGCCAAAACCTCAAACCCGGCTCCGAGCGGCGGCATTCACGGGCGCAACCATGACCGCCACGAGAAGTCCGAGCGGGCGGAACGCGCCGAAAAATCCGAGCGTCTCGAAAAATCCGCCTGAGCGCGATTGCGCGCGCCGGGCGGCTCTGATCGCCGCTGGTGTGGCGTCCCGCAAATAAGTTTGCACTCCGCGTCGATCTTGCGCTCCGCGTGGATGCCCGGATCAAGTCCGGGCATGACCAACTCGTTTCGTCATTGCCGGGCCCAGACCCGGCAATCTCCAGAACGCTTGGACACGACCGCCGAAATAGCAGGAACTCTGTGCGTCATTGCCGGGCCCAGACCCGGCAATCCATCCCTGGTCGCCCCGCAGTGAGCGACCTGCGCGCCAAGCTGATCAGGCGTCAGGTGGAAGTTATTTGCGAGACACCACACTAGGCCAGCAGCGCACGCATCCGCTCGCGATCGAAACCGGCGATAAACTCGCCGCCGACGATCGTGAGCGGCCGTTTCAGCAAATTCGGTTGTTCGACGATCAGCTTCAACGCTTGTTCGCGCGTGAGGGTCCGTCCCTTCAAGCCCATCGCCTTGAACGATTCGCTCTTTGGGTTGATGAAGTCGCGCGGATCGGCGCCTTTGAAGATCCGCCCGAGCTCGGCGAGCGTGAACGGCGTCTTGGCGTAGTTGCGCTCGTCGAGCTCGGCGCCAAGTTCGTCGCGCAAGAACGCGCGTGCATTCCTGCACGTGCTGCAGGTCGATTTCCACAGGAACAGCGCCTTCGCCATCGCGCCGCCTATTCGATATTCGTCGACGGCAGCGGCGCGGGCGGATTGTTCGGCGCGGCGTTGCCGCCGCCAACCGGACCGGCGCCGTGGTCGATCGGGCGCGGCCCGGAAGAAACCGGCGCGCCTGGGGCGGCCGGCGGAACCGCGTCGAGCGGCTTGCCGCCCTGCGCGACGGTCGCGCTGTCCGCCGGATTCGCCGACTGATCGGCCGGCGACGGCGCGGTCGCCGTCGGTCCGCTGAAGTGGACCGGCTCTTTGCCCGCGACCATGTTTGGCGTGAGCACATAGTCGCCGCCCAGCGAGCTGCGCCAGATCGTATTGGCGACCTGGTTGTTTCCGCCCGTCAGCGCCCATCCCGCGCCGCCCGCGATTCCGCCGAGAATTCCGTACACCAGCTTCGCCGGCATATAGACGGCGTTGCCGAGCACGGTGCCCGCGCCCACGCCGACGCCTTTCCAGTTGACGCCCGATTGATCCTCGGGCTGCGGCACCTGCGGATTCGGTCCCGCCGCCACCGGCGAACCCGCATCCGAGCCGCCGGAGGCGGTCTGCGCGTAAAGCGGGCTAATGGATGCGATCACGAAGGCGCCGGACAGAATCGCCGCCGCCGCCAAACGATGGAATTTCATCGCCTCTTCCTCCTACCCCCCGCCAGTTACGGACCGGCCTCCGGCCCGCCTACATCATTCAGTCTACAACATTTCCGCTACTCGGTCTTGACCACCGTTCCGACCGGCAGCAGGCCTATCAGATGGTCGAAGGCACGGTCGAGATAGGCGCGATCTTTCGATTCCAGCGTCAGCTTGACCCGGTAGGAATCGGCGCCGATTTTCGGATACGAGCCCAGCAGCAATTCCGGGAATTGCCTGAGCGTGGCGTTCAGATGCTCGGCCAGCACGCCTTCGCTGGCGTTCGAGTAGATTATCCGCAGGAAGTAGGGGTCGGTGGCGAAGCGCGGCGCGAGCGCCAGCAGCTTGGCCTCGAAGATTTGGGGAATGCCCGGCAGGATATAGACGTTTTCGAGCTGGATGGCCGGGAAACGCACGTCGCCGCCGGCGATCAGCACGCAGCCCTCGGGCGCCTCGGCCATCTTGAGGCCGGCCTCGTTCAAGCCGCCTTTGAAATATTGCGCGACGATCCGCTTGAGTTCCGGGTCGATCACGATTTTGCGGCCGAACGCCGCCGCGATCGCTTCGATCGTGATGTCGTCATGGGTCGGGCCGACCCCGCCCGAGGTGATTACGAACTCGAACGAACGTGAGCAGTGGCGGACTTCGTCGATGATCGCCTGACGATCGTCGGGCACGACGGCGATTCGGTTGAGGGCGACGCCGAGCCGGCGCAATTCGCGCGCGGCGAAATAGGCGTTGCTGTCCTGCACCTTGCCCGACAGGATTTCATTGCCGATCACGACGATCGCGCAGGTTCGTTCTTTCATCAGCCGCCCGCCCCAGCGGGTCAATTATTTCCAAGAACCCGCCCCCCGGCAAGCCACTCGCCCACTCAAGACGGCCGCCCGCTGCGCCGCTACCGCCGGCGCTGGAAGGTCGAACGGCTGTTCGCGTGGCTGCAAAACTTCCGCCGCCTCGTCCTCCGCTACGAGCGCCGCTTCGAAAACTTCGTCGGTTTTCTTCACCTTGGCTGCATCCCGATCCTGCTCAGACGGCGTTTATGAGACTACTTCTGGTGTGGCGTCCCGCAAATAACTTCCATCTGACGCCTGATCAGTTCGGCGCGCAGGCCGTCCACCACGGGGCGGCAAGGGATGGATTGCCGGGTCCGGGCCTGGCAATGACGCACCGAGATGGTCATGCCCGGACTTGATCCGGGCATCCACGCGCAGCGCAAGACAGACGCGGAGTGCAAACTTATTTGCGGGACGCCACACTGGGCTTCACGCGTAGTGTGCGCTACTTCAAATTGGAGGGTGGAGCGAAAGATCGAAGTCGCGGCCCGGACTGTTGGCTACCGCCCGTTCGGCCCTGATATCCATTCCCACCCCGATGTTCCGGTATTTGACCGTCGGAGCTTTCGTGAATCCGGCCAACGGCCTTCAAGCTTTCCGCAAAAGAGCCTGGGTGGCTTGGCTCCGAATCGAACGAAGTACCGTGCTTCTGAAGACAGATATGAATAGAACGGGAAGCTATCTTTCTTCTGTTGCTTCAATTTTTACATCGGCTAAATCTCGGTCCCCCGGCGTCGGCATGGATCCGATTCAGAAGCCCGAGCTTTTCGCCGCCGCCCAGGCCATACAAAGGGAGACTGGACGCCGCGCCGAGGCGGTCGAGCGGATGGGCGGTTCCAAGCATATCAAGCGTCGACATGACTGTGGCGAGCGCCCTTTCCGCAGGCTAAACGATCATCCACCCCTGCCCGATTTTATAGCGCGGGGCCTGGCCTGCTTGATCGTATTTGGCGGAATAATTCTGCGAGTCGGCTTGGCAAACGCGGACCAACTGCTATGCGTCAAGAGACCGAGAGGGGCGGTAACCTGTTTCGCGATCACTTCGCGCGGGCTCGTCGAGGAGAGGGGCGGAACCACGAACGCGCCGGATTCGGTGAGCGTGGTGGGAACGGGCTCGACCGGCCGGTTTCTTTATTTCTTGACCAAAGACGGCGAGATCGCGTCATACGTCATCGATCGCGACGGCAGCGTCAGCGCTAACCCGAACTCTCCGAACGTGAAATTCTCGAGCGACGTGGATTTGAACGGAACCGACCCGAGAGGCCGCTGCTTATTTGTGGCGCCAGAGGACGGGTCGTTTGATGAGGCGATTACGTTTGCGATCGATCCAGCAACCGGCGCTTTGCATCGCGTTGATAAGCGATTCAAGGCCGAGTTCAGCGGTAGGCTGGCGTTCTTCCGGGGCGTCAAGCCAAATACAATGTACGCGTTAAACGCTAACAGTTTAGCGGCGCGGGTCACAGTTCGAGAAGATTGCAGTCTTGTCGAGGCGGGGAGCTCGGGACGAACGCACGCCGGCGCGCTTCCTATCAGGCTGTTGAGGAAGGGGTTTGAATACTCAGTTTGATCGCCGCTGTGGTGATGATGGGCGGCTCAGTTGCCGGGTTCAGCGGTGTTCGCCCGCCGCGGCGAGCGCGGC
>JAJXZF010000041.1 GCA_021780225.1 Deltaproteobacteria bacterium
GGATTTAGCAGGTGGCGGAAAAAAGACTACGCATATTGGTGGCGAAGCCCGGCCTCGACGGCCATGACCGCGGGGCCAAGATAATCGCGCGCGCGTTGCGCGACGGCGGCTTCGAGGTTATTTACACGGGGCTGCATCAGACGCCCGAAATGATCGCGGAAGCGGCCGTGCAGGAAGACGCCGACGCGGTCGGGCTGAGCATCCTCTCGGGCGCGCACATGACGCTGTTTCCCGAAGTGATCCGGCTCCTTACGGAAAGGGGCGCGGGCGACGTCGCCGTTTTCGGCGGCGGCATTATTCCCGAAGAAGACGCCGGGAAGCTCAGGGAGCTGGGCGTCAAAGCCGTTTTCACGCCCGGAGCCTCGACCGAGGACATCGTGAAGTGGGTGCGGGAGAACGTGCGTCCGCGCGAGTGAGTAGTCCGCGATGGATTTTGAGCTGACCGAAGAGCATCGCCAGATCCGCGGCACGCTGGCCGGTTTCGCCGAGCGCGAAATCAAGCCGCACGCGGGCAAGTGGGACCGGGAGGGAATTTTCCCGCGCGAGGTTGTCGAACGGATCGGCGCGCTCGGATTCCTCGGCGTCTCCTTTCCCGAAAAATTCGGCGGCGGCGCCGCCGACACGCTCTCGCAAACGCTCGTGGTCGAGGGCATTTCGCGTTACGACGCCGGAGTCGGACTCGCCTGCGCAGCGCACATGTCGCTCTCCTCCGGCCATATCAATCTCTTCGGCTCCGACGCGCAGCGCGCCGCTTACCTTCCCGACATGATCTCGGCGAAGAAGCTCGGCGCCTGGTGTCTGACCGAGCCGAACTCCGGCTCCGACGCCGCCGCGATGAAGACGCGCGCGGTGCGCGACGGCGACAGTTACCGTATCGACGGCGCCAAGATGTTCATCACGAACGGATCGGCCGCCGACGTTTACGTGGTGATGGCGGTGACCGACGGCGCCGCGGGACGCTCCGGCGTCTCGGCGTTCATCGTCGAGCGCGGAACCAGGGGCCTCGGCAACGGCCGCAAAATCGAGAAACTCGGCCTGCATTCTTCCGACACCGCCGAAGTCACCTTCGACAATGTACGCGTCCCCGCCGGCCATCTGATCGGCGAGCTGGGGATGGGCTACCGGCAAACGCTCAAAGTGCTCGAGGGCGGGCGGATCGGAATCGCCGGCTTCGCGATCGGCATCGCGCGCGGCGCGATGGAAGAGGCGCGCGCCTACGCGCTCGAACGCAAGCAGTTCGGCCAGGCGATCGCGGATTTTCAGGCGATCCAATGGATGTTAGCCGATATGGCGACGCGGATCGACGCGGCGTGGACGCTGACGATGCGCGCCGCCGCGCTCAAAGACGCCGGACGTCCGTTCGGACGTGAAGCCGCGATGGCCAAGCTGTTCGCGTCGGAAACCGCGATGTGGGCGACGACCAAAGCCGTCCAGATTCACGGCGGCTACGGCTATATCAGCGAATTTCCGGTCGAGCGTTACATGCGCGACGCCAAGCTGACGGAGATCGGCGAAGGCACCAGCGAAATCCAGCGCATGATTATCGCGAAATCGCTGCTGCGCGACGGCTACACTCCGGCCTGAGAACGGCGCATCGGCGTCCCGCCGGATCGTTGCCGCCCGATACGGCCAACAGAAAGCGGTTATTCGAGTAGATCCTCGCGAATCGATTCGATATCGATCGGTTCGATGCCGATGACTTCGTGCATGAAGCCGCCGATTCCGCCGTGGCTGTCGATCAGCTCGAAGATCGGATCGAGCTGCGCGCGCTGGAGCGGCATTTGCGGGAAGGTCGTGTTGCTGGCGAGAAAATCCGCGACAATCTGATTGCGATCGACGCCCAGCATCTCGAGCAGCATCGCCGCGCCCACGCCGGTGCGGTCGCGTCCGGCCGAGCAATGGAACAGCAGGGGATAGACGTCGCGCTCGGCGAGAATCCGGAAGAAAGCCTGCCAGTCTTCGAGGAACTCGGTGAGAATCACCAGATGCTCATGGCCGGGACGCGTGTCGATTTTTTGGAAGCCGTCCTCGCGAAACCACGGATCGCCGATCGGGATATGCTCCCAGCGTACTCCGGATTCGAGGAATTCCGCGCGCGGCGGTCCGAGATGGCGGACTTCGAGCCGGCTTTGCAGCGTCACCAGCGTGCGCAGGGGCAATTCCCGCAGCGGATGCTGGTCGGGAAGTTCGGCCAGATGGGCGGAGCGATAAACTCTGCCGCTGCGGACGCGGCGTCCGTTGGCGGCCAGATGGCCGCCCAAATCGCGAAAGTTGCGTCCGCCGATTCGGCGCAGCAGGTCAAAATCGACGACGACGCGCGGTTTCTCGCCCTTGGTTCGAAGTTTGAAATCTTTCTCGCTGGACAAAACGTTATCCATTGCGCCCGCCTCGGGCGCATGCCGCACTCGCTCTTGTTGGTTTGATTTTAACCCGGTCGCACTGCGGGCGGAAGCGGCGCGATTGCGCCTGCGGCTGATTTTGGATTGCCGCGCGGTTAATTCTTCGCAAATTTCGTTGGTATTTTCGGATTTCGCATCCGCAATCAATGCGACGCGGCGCGGCGGCGTTCGGCCGCCTCGCGCCGCGCCGCGATTTCGGTGGCGGCGGCTTCGCGCCGCACTGGCGGACGCTCGGCCCTGAACGCCTGAATCTTTTGCAGCAGCGCGTCCATGTAGGTGTAAACGACCGGCGTGATGTAAAGCGTAAGGAATTGCGAAAACAAAAGACCGCCCACCACCGCGATTCCGAGCGGACGGCGCGCGTCGGCGCCCGCGCCGGAACCGATCGCGATCGGCAGCGTGCCCATGAACGCCGCCATCGTGGTCATCATGATCGGACGGAAGCGAATGATGCAGCCTTCGAAGATCGCGGCGGCGGCGCTTTCGCCCTTGGCGCGCTGCGCGTCGAGCGCGAAGTCGATCATCATGATGGCGTTTTTCTTCACCAGTCCGACCAGCATGATGATGCCGACAAAGGCGAGCAAATCGAGTTCCATGTGGAACGCGAGCAGCGTCATCAGCGCGCCGAAACCGGCGGCGGGCAATCCCGAAAGTATCGTTATCGGATGGATGAAGCTTTCGTAGAGGATGCCGAGGACGAGATAGATCACGAGGATCGCCATCGCCAGCAACATACCGAGGTTGCCCAGCGAATTTTCAAACGCCTGCGCCGCGCCGGAGTATGCGGCGGTGATCGAGGAGGGCGTGGTGTCCTCGGTGATGCGCTTGACCTCGCCGAGCGCCTTGCCCAGCGAAACCCCGCTCGCGACGTCGAACGAAATCGTGACCGATGGAATCTGCCCGGAATGGTTGATCGAGAGCGGCCCGAGCGTGCGGACCAGTTTCGCCACCGTATCGAGCGGTACGAGTTGTCCCGTGGACGAGCGCACATAGAGCAGATCGAGCGAGGCCGGGTCTTGCTGAAAGCGCGGCTCGAGTTCCATCTCCACCCAGTATTCGTTGTTGGGCGCGTAGATGGTCGAGATCTGGCGCGAGCCGTATGCGTCCGCAAGCGCGTCTTCGATCGCCTGCGCGGTCAGGCCGAAAGCGTGGGCGCGGTCGCGATCGATTTCGACGTCGACCTGCGGATTGCGGATTTGCAAATCGCTGCTGACGTCGCGCAGGTCCGCAAGCGCGCGCAGCTTGTCTTCAAGCATCGTCGCGTACTTGTACAGAGCATGCGTGTTCGGACTTTGCAGCGTGAGCTGGTAGGTGCTGTTGGTGAAGCGCGCGCCGATTTGAATCGGCGGCGGATTCTGAATGAATGTCAGCAGGCCGGGAATTTGCGAAAATTCCGCCCGCCACCGGTTGATTACCTGATCGATCGAATCGCGGCCGGCGCGCCGGCTGCGCGGAACCAGGTGCACGAACAGGATTCCGGAATTGAGCGTGCCGCTCGGCCCCGACGCGCCGACGCTGGAAAAGAACGTCAGCACGTCGGGATCGCGCGCGACCATCCGGTTGAGCGCCCGCTGATGCGCGGCCATCGCGTCGTACGAGATGCCTTGAGCGGCCTGGGTGAAGATCAGCACCTGGCTTGCGTCTTCCACCGGCAGAAAGCCCTTGGGAATCACCTCGAATCCCCAGACCGTTCCGGCGACCGTGAACGCCAGCACCGCGATCGTGAACCGCCGATGGCGCATCACCCATGCCAGACTTGCGCGATAGCCGTTCAGCGTCACGCCGAAAGCGCTCTCGGTGATCTCGTAAAAGCGGCCGTGGCGCTCCTCCGCCGGCGGCCGCAGGAAGCGGCTGCACAGCATCGGAGTGAGCGTGAGAGAAACGAAGCCGGAGACCAGAATCGCGACGCCGATGGTGACGGCGAATTCGTGCAGCAGCCGGCCCAGGATTCCGCCCATGAAAAGCACGGGAATAAAGACCGCCGCCAGCGACAGCGTCATCGACAGAATGGTGAAGGCGATTTCGCCGGAGCCGTCGAGCGCCGCCTGCATCACGCCCTTGCCCATCTCCAGATGGCGCACGACGTTTTCGAGCATCACGATCGCGTCATCGACGACGAAGCCGACCGACAGCGTGATCGCGAGCAGCGACAGATTGTCGAGGCTGTAGCCGAGCAGCGCCATCACGCCGAACGTCGCGATTATCGACATCGGCAGCGCGAGGCTCGGGATAACCGTCGCCGAGAGGTTGCGCAGGAACAGGAAGATGACCATCACGACAAGAAAGATGGTCAGGAGCAGGGTGAACTGAACGTCGTTAACCGACGCGCGGATACTTTCCGAACGGTCGTAGAGGATGCTCAGATCGATCGCGGCCGGCAGTTCGGCGCGGAACGACGGCAGAATCTTGCGGATATTATCGACCACCTCGACCGTGTTGGTGCCCGGCTGGCGTTCGATCGCGAGCACCACGGCGCGCTGTCCGCGGACCCAGCCGGCGACCTTGTCGTCCTGCACGCTGTCGAGCACGCGGCCGAGATCCTTGAGCCGCACCGGAGCGCCGTCGCGGTAGGCGACGATCAACGGCCGGTACGCCGCCGCGTCGGTCAGTTGCCCGTTGGCCTGAACCGTAAACGCCTGATTCGCGCCATACAGGGTGCCGGTCGGCAAATCGACGTTGGCGTTGGCGATCGCGTCGGCGACCTCATTGATGCCGATGCCGCGCGCGGCGAGTTTCTCGGGATTCAGTTGCACCCGGACGGCGTATTTCTGCGAGCCGTAAACCTGCACCTGCGCGACCCCGCTGATCATCGAGACGCGCTCGGCAAGATAAGTTTCGGCGTATTCGTCCACTTCGGAGAGCGGCAGCGTCGGCGAACTCATCCCGATGTAGAGGATCGCTTTGTCCGCCGGATTGACCTTCTGGTACGACGGCGGCGAAGGCATTCCCTGCGGAAGTTCGGATTGCGCCGCGGCGATCTTCGATTGCACGTCTTGCGCGGCCGCGTCGATATTGCGCGAAAGATCGAATTGCAAAGTGATGCTGGTCTGGCCCTGGGTGTTGGTCGAGGTCATTTCGGCCAGACCGGCGATCGTCGAAAACTGGCGTTCGAGCGGCGTCGCCACCGACGACGCCATCGTTTCCGGACTGGCGCCTGGCAGCGACGCGCTGACCAGAATCGTTGGATAATCGACGTTCGGAAGATCGCTGACCGGCAGGGTGCGATACGCCGCGAGTCCGAAGATGACGATCGCCAGCGACACCAGCGTCGTCATCACGGGACGTCGAATGAAAAGCTCGGCGATATTCATTGCGTCTTGCCGCTTGCGTCGAGCGACTGCTTGATCCTGACTTTGGCCCCCGGCATCAGCCGAATCTGACCGTCGGTCACGACCGTCTCGCCGCCTGCGAGGCCGTGTTCTATCACGGTGTCGTCGCCAAGCTGAGGGCCGGTCGCCACCGGCCGCGGAATCGCCTTCAGGTCCGGATCGATCACATAGACGAAAACGCCGTGCTGTCCTGTTTGCAACGCCGCGGTCGGCGCCAGCACGGCATTGTCCAGTTCGCGCAGCACCAGCGTGGCGTTGACGAATTCGCCCGGCCACAAGCTGCGCTTTTCGTTCTGGAACAAGCCTTTGAGCGCGATCGTGCCTGTGGTTTTATCGACCGTATTATCGATGAACGCGAGGACTCCGCGTTCCGGCGAGCCGTGGGCGCCCGGTATTTCCGCGTCAACCGCAAGGCGCCGCATCTCCATCGCCGCCCGCACTTCCGCGAGAGCGCTCTCCGGAATCGAAAAATCCACGTAAATCGGCTGCACTTGATCGATTGTGACCATCGCGGTGTCGGCGTCCGCTTTGATCAAATCGCCGACGTGATTTTGCAGGCTGCCGGTGCGTCCGTCGATCGGCGAGCGGATCTCGGTGTAATCGAGATTGAGCTGCGCGCTTTCGACCGCGGCTTGGTCGGCGGCGGCGGCGGCCGCAAGACTTGCCGAGGTGGCGTAGGCCTGATCGAACTGCTGGCGCGATCCGACCTCTTCCTGCAAAAGGAACTTGTAGCGCTCCTCGTCGGCGTGAGCTTGCGTCGCCTTGGCGCGATCGGCGGCCAGATTCGCCTCGGCCTGGCTCAACGCCGCCCGATACGGCCGGGGATCGATCGTGAAGAGCGGCTGCCCTTTGCGGACGTAATCGCCCTCCTTGAAATGAATCGCGACGAGGTTGCCTTCGACGCGGGCTTTGACGGCGATCGAAGCGTAAGCCTCGACCGTTCCGATCTCCTTGATTTCAAGCGGCACCGTCCGGCGCACGGCTTTGGCGACCAACACGGGCGCCGGCGGCATCTCGGCCGGACCCTGAGCGCTGTTGCCGCCGCATCCGGATAAAGCGAGCGCCAATAACGCGAGCAGCGTTCCATAAGCGCTGGCGTAAGCGGCCGGCGAAAGCTTGCGCTGGATCGACGTGCTTTGCGCGCGCGATTTCGGCGCAACAAGCGCTATTCGTCTAAGATATTTCAAACATCCTCACGCCGAAGTATTGTTCCCGACGCGCAGCATACTTCACCAGCGCACCGAAGATTATCATAAACTATTATAGCATTCTTTCCGTTGCTTTCCATGCGGGCGCGCGCACCGGAATTATTCGTAACGATAGCACGCCCCGGGACGAGAATTATCAGGGTTTTTTCAAACCTGCGGCCGGCGCATAGCGGAAAATTTGGCCTGAAACTTTTGCGTCATCGCGATATCTTGAGCGGCAATACTCAGCGCGATTGGCGAGGTCGAGCAGATGGGCGAGACGTTATCGATCACGGCGGCGGACGGCCATAGCTTCAACGGTTATTTTGCGGCTCCGGACGATCGGCGCGGTCCCAGCGTGCTGATTCTGCAAGAAATCTTCGGCGTAAATCGTCATATTCGCGCGGTTTGCGACCGGTTCGCGGAAGAGGGCTATTTCGCCCTGGCGCCGGACCTGTTCGCGCGCCTTGAAGCGGGAGTGGAGCTTGAATACGACGATGGCGGCCGGGACCGCGGAATATCGCTGGCCCGCCGGCTCAACCTTGATTTGGCGCTGGAAGATATACGCGCCGCGCTCACGGCGGTGCGAGTCCTGCCCGGCGCCAGCGGCAAGGCTGGGGTCGTCGGCTTCTGCTTCGGCGGGAGGTTCGCATATCTGACCGCGGCGCGAACCGACGTCGAGGCCGCGGTTTGCTATTACGGCGGCGGGATCGAAAATCACGCCGCCGAAGCGCGCGCCATCCGATGCCCGATCATGATGCATTGGGGCGCCGAGGACGCGAAGAAGCTGCTCGACGAAAAGTTGCCGACCAACGAATGGATCCCCGGATGGAAAAGGTAGATTGCGGCGGGAACCATCCGGCGCAATGGCGGCGACGAGGAATCGGCGCCGATTTTTGGCGCCCGGTGCGGCCAATCCGCGTCGCAGTGTATATCGATCTTCGCCGGCCGGATTGAAAATCGCGCGCGGCGCAATTTCAGCGATGTCGCGCGACGCGACATTGAATCGCGAGCGGATTGCGAACGCGTCCCGCGATGCGTCACGAGCGGCAACCAAGACTGCCAAATCGATACGACTGAGGGGATTGAGGCTGGCCGATCTCCGAACCGCCGGACGCATCCGTCCAATCTCAGCCCGGCCATCTCGACCGCGCCGTCCGGCGTGAAGATGGTATTGGCTTTGCAAACCGTCGTGATGCGAACGGCGCAAAGCCGGTCGAGCGCGCGACGCTCGACTTTGGAAGGAAGATTGAGCATTGCATCAGTTGGCGCAGGTCGAGTTGGCTAATGGCGCACCCGCCGAACTGACGAAACTGCTGCTTGCGGTCGGAATCGCACCACTCCGACCCGGAGCGGCCGGCGGAACGCCGGCGACAATCGATGGCTCATCCGCGGCGCCTGTGATGCGCGTGGCGTTCGACCAGCCCGGCGATCCGGCGCGCGTGCGGCGCGGCTTTTCGGTTACGCTTGCCGATCTTCGCGCCGGCGGCGCCGAGGCGCGGATTATCGCCGACGATTTGCGCGCGGTCGCCTGCAATATACTGTCGCACGCGTTGCGCCTTCCGCTCCCGTTCATCGCGGCTGACGCGATCGCCTACGATACGATCTGCAGAGCGATCAGCGTCGCGCGCGACGATCGCGGCGTAATTGTGGAAGGCGAAACCGGCGCCGGAAAAAGATCGCTGATTCGCCTGATTCATTCCGCGAGCGGCGCTTCGCGGCCGATGCGCGAAATCGATTGCGCCGCCTTTGACGACGTTACGATTGCCGCCGAGTTCGCCGCATCGGCCAATGCGTTACCGAATCGCGCGGGCGCGATTTTCCTGGACCAAATCGACGAACTTTCGCCCTCCGCGCAATCAAATCTTTTGGATGCGATGCGCGCCCTCGGGTTGGCCGGCGCATCCGCGGCGGCGCCAATCCGGTTGTTCGCCGCATCCTCGCGCCCGTTGCACGAAACGGTGGGGGAGGGCGGATTTTCGCGCGCGCTCAGGGAGCGGTTTGAAATCGTGTTGCGGTTGCGCCCGCTGCGTGATCGTCCCGCCGATCTCGCGCTGCTGGCGCGCGAATTCCTGCGCCGGGCCGATCGGCGGGCGACGCTCGCTCCGGCCGCCCTGAAAGCGCTCGCCGATTATCGTTTTCCGGGCAACGTCCGCGAATTGAACAACCTCGTCACGCGCCTTGCAATCGCCCGGACGCGGGCCGGCGACGAGCCGATCGGACGCAGCGAGGTGCTCGAACAACTCGCTGCCGTTGCGGCTCCCAACGGCGCGCTTTCGCTCTGGCGGCTAAGGCGCCGGGCGGACCGCCGGGCGCTGGCTCTGGACGTGCTCGCCGCGAGCGGCGGCGATTTCCCAACCACCGCCCGCAATCTCGGCCTGACCGACGCCGCGCTGCTGCGCTTGACCGAGGCGGATCGTCCCCGCCGATCGCCGGCGCGCACTTCCGGCTAGTGTGGCGTCTCTTAAATAAGTTTGCACTTTGCGTCTATTTTGCGATCCGTCTGGATGCCCGGATCAAGTCCGGGCATGACCAACGCTGTTCGTCATTGCCGGGCCCCGACCCGGCAATCCATCCCTGGTCGCCCCGCGCTGGGCGACTTGCGCGCCGAGCCAATCAGGCCTCAGGTGGAAGTTATTTGCAGGACGCCACACTTGATTGGCGAAATTCCCGCCGCGCCTGACCCGCCGCTCGACAATCCGCGCGCGAAAACGCTAAGCCTGTGATGGCGTACCGGCACGGACGCGAAGGAGTTTCCAAAGATGGCGCGCAAGCTCGCGATCGGCGTCAACTGGCAGGGCAAAATCGATTACAAAGCGCTGATCGAGCGCGCGCGGATCGCGGATCAGGCCGGCGTTCATTCGATCTGGATCGCCGAAGCCTGGGGCCGCGACGCTTTTACGCTGCTCACGCTGCTGGCGGAACATACCGCGCGCATCCGGCTCGCCACCTCGATCGTGAACGTTTATTCGCGCACTCCGGCCGCTTTGGCGCAACATTTCGCGACCCTCGACGAGTTGAGCGGGGGCCGCATGATCGCGGGTTTCGGCACGAGCGGCCCCAACGTGATCGAGCATTTCCATGGCGTCCCGTTTGCGCCGGCGCTTACCCGGATGCGCGAGTGCGTCGAAATCTTCAATCTGCTGCTCGCCGGAGCGCCGCTCAATTACAACGGCAAAATCTTCAAGCTGGCGCGCGGCTTCACGCTCCGTTTCGAGCCGGTGCGCCAGCATATTCCCGTGTTTATCGCTTCGCTGAACCGCAAGAGCGTTGAATTCACCGCGCGTCAGGCCGACGGCTGGATGCCGGTGATGATTCCGCTGAACGCGCTCAAATCGTCGCTCGACGATTTTCGTGGACTGGCGCGCGCGGCCGGCCGCGACCCGCACGCCGTCGCGGTCAAAGCGCCGGGATGGGTTCACGTCACCGCGGACGTTGAACGCGGCCGCGCCACGCACGCCGGCACGCTCGCTTTCTATGCCGCCCGGATGGGAACTTTCTACGCCGAGCAGCTTACCCGCTTCGGTTTCGGCGCGGAGGTAGCGGCGATAAAAGAGGCGTGGGCGGCCGGCGGCGCCAAGGCCGGAACCGAAGCGGTCGCGTCGCGCCTGCTGAATGAAATCGGCTATGTCGGCGATTTAAGCGGCGCCGTCGAGCGGCTCAAAGCGCAGGAGGCGGCCGGCGCCGATCTGCATCCGGTGGAGATCGACTCCGGCGGCGATCTCGTCAAATTTGAGCGCACGCTCGCAGCGCTGGTCGGCTAGTGTGGCGTCTCCTGAATAAGTTTGCACTTTGCGTCTATTTTGCGATCCGCCTGGATGCCCAGATCAAGTCCGGGCATGACCAACTCGGTTCGTCATTGCCGGGCCCCGACCCGGCAATCCATCCCTGGCCGCCTCGCGGTGGGCGACCTGCGTGCCGAGCCGATCAGGCCTCAGGTGGAAGTTATTTGCGGAACGCCACGCTAGCGATTTTCGCCCGCGGCGCTGGCGATCGGTCGCGGCGTTCGGCGTTTTCAGGTTGGCGATTGCCGAGCGCGCCGTCGCGGCGCTATATGAGAGCGAGGATGGCAAGCGGCCCTGGGGGGCTCGAACGAGCCGGCGCCGCGCTGTCGGACAAACGCTAACGAGGAGATTCCGCTCATGAAAGCAGCAGTGATGGAGGCGGTGCGCAAACCGCTGGTCGTAAAGGATGTTCCGGATCCGAGTTGTCCGGCCAACGGAGTAATCCTGCGGACCGCAGCCGAAGGCGTATGCCGCTCCGATTGGCATGCATGGTCGGGCGATTGGACCTGGATCGGCCTGGTGCCGCCATTGCCGCATGTGATGGGCCACGAATTCTGCGGCGTGGTCGAGGAAGTCGGCAAAGAGACGCGCAACTTCAGGAAGGGCGATCGGGTGCTGGTGCCCTTCAGCCAGGGCGACGGCGTTTGCGAATACTGCCGCAGCGGCCAGTCGCACGTCTGCGCCAATCCGATGCTGCCCGGATTCTCCTACTGGGGCGGCTATGGCAGCTACGTTGGCATTCCCAACGCCGACGCCAACCTTGTGCCGATGCCGGAAGGGGTCGGATTTGAAGAGGGCGCGTCCTTGGGTTGCCGGTTCATGACCTCGTATCACGGCGTGGTCGACCGCGCGCAGGTGCGGCCCGGCGAATGGGTCGCCGTGCACGGATGCGGCGGAATCGGACTTTCAGCGGTTCATATCGCCGCCGCGATCGGCGCCAACGTGATCGCGGTCGATCTCGACGACGCCAAGCTCGAACTGGCGAAAAAGGTCGGCGCGCAGCACGTCATCAACGGCAAAAAGACCGATGCGGTGATGGCGATTTTCGACCTCACCAAGGGCGGCGCGCACGTTGGCGTGGACGCGCTCGGCGTGAAGGCGACCTGCCTCAACGCGATCAACTGCCTGCGCAAGCAGGGCCGCTCGCTTCAGATCGGACTCACCACGGCGGCCGAAAAGGGCGAAGTCACGCTGCCGGTCGACCGGATGGTGACGATGGAGCTTTCGTTGGTCGGGTCGCTCGGGATGCCGGCGTCGCGCTATCCGTCGATGATGCAAATGGTCGAGGCGGGCAAGCTCAATCCCAAGTCGATGATCACCGAGACCATCGGCCTCGCGGGGGCGTCGCACGTGCTGGAACAGATGACCAACTTCCAGAACGTTGGCGTGTCGATCATCAACCGGTTCTAACCGCTGTCGGCTCGGCAGTGAACGAGGGCCCGCATCCGCGGGCCCTTTTTTTATTGGCCGGCGGTTTCCGGCGGCGTCAGCGGAGCGCTAACCTGAAGCGCGGGCGGCGACTGCAATCGCTCGCTTCGCCCAATCGCAGTGGGGAGATGCGTTTCGATATGAAAGCGATCGTATTTGACCGGCCCGGCGACGAATCAGTGCTCAAACTGGGCGAGGCTCCCGATCCCGCGGTCGGACCGTCCGATTTGCTGATTCGCGTCACCCACGCCGCGCTGAATCGGGCGGATCTGATGCAGCGGCAGGGGCTGTATCCGCCGCCGCCGGGCGCTTCGCCGATTCTCGGCCTCGAATGCGCCGGTACGGTCGCGGCCGTTGGCAGCGCCGTCAGCGGATGGCGCGTCGGCGATCGCGCGATGGCGCTGTTGCCGGGCGGCGGTTATGCCGAGTTGGCGGCGGTCGATCACGGCTCCGCGATGCATGTGCCGGACGCGCTCAGCGACGCCGAAGCGGCTGCGCTGCCCGAAGTCTATCTCACCGCGTTCCTGAACCTCTTTATGCTTGGCGGCGTCAAGACTGGCGATTTCGTGTTAATCCACGGCGGCGGCAGCGGCGTCGGCACCGCCTCGATTCAACTGCTCAAGCTGGCCGGCGCGCGTTCGATCGTCACGGCCGGTTCCGACGAGAAATGCGAGCAATGCCTGCGCTTCGGCGCCGATGTCGCAATCAATTACAAATCCGGCCCGTTCGCGCCCAAAGTGCGCGCCGCCGCCAACGATCGCGGCGTCGAAATTGTGCTCGACAGTATCGGCGGCGCTTATCTCGCGCAGAACCTTGAAGCGCTCGCGAACGGCGGCCGGCTCGTGATGATTGGCCTGATGCGCGGCGCCAAGGCCGAGATCGATCTTGGACAGGTTTTGCGCCGCCATCTCCATCTGCTCGGCTCGACCTTGCGCTCCCGCCCGGTTGCGGAAAAAGCGGAAATCGTAAAGGCATTTGTTTCACGCTTCGGGAAAGAACTTGAAGCCGGCAGTCTGCGTCCTCCGCTTTATCGCACGATTCCGCTCGCCGACGCTTCGACCGGGCACAAAATGATGCAATCGAGCGAACATTTCGGCAAAATCGTCCTGAAGATGGCATTCTGACGCAAGTTACCGCCAAGCCGAATTTGTTGCGAAACTTTGATTACCTGTCTGGTCTAAGGCGACTTTAAGGCGTAAATAACTGTAAAGGCGGGGGCCGCTGTCCAGTGGGTTGCGGACGGCGTTACAGGATGGTGCCAGCGTGAAGGCGCGACGACTGCCGGCGATGCCGTGGGGCCTGATGGCCGAGATCGCGATGCTGTTCGTGATCGGGTGGTGGATCGAGGATTGCCTGGTTTACTACGTGGCGTGGCGCGATTTCGCCTTCGTAGGGGCAATTTCCAAACTTGCGGGGAAGACGCATCTGGGCGCGGTAGCCGCGCCGGTCGGCGCGGCGGCCTCCGATGTTTGGACGCGCGCCAGTCCGATTTTGGCGGCGCCAGCCGCGCTGCCGGGAATCGCGATTCACAAGGGTTACGATTTTCTCTCGCCCGGCATAAAGGACCGTGAGCCGGTGCGATTTGTTGTATGGTGCGCCGGCGCGCTCGCGGCGACGTTTAACGCCGAAACGGCCGGCGTCCTGTGCCGCGGCCTTGTTGGCGTGGTCGTAATCGCCGCGCGTGCGCTAATCGCGCTGAATATCGGCTTCTGGCTCGCCAACATATTCAGGCGTCTTAATGACCTGATGATGGCGATAATTTCCTTCCCCAAGCGGTTTTACGGCGAGTCCGCACCCGAAGAAATATCGACTCTGACGGTCGAGACGACCGCGCCGATCGACGACATCGAGCCGGTTTACGCGCGCGGCAAACGCAATGGCCGGGCGCGGCGGCGCGAGTACGTCCAGTTCTTCCAGGGCCATGTCGAACGGATTGGCATCGTCCTTGGCGGCGGTGGCGCGCGCGGCGCATATCAGGCGGGCGCGCTGAAGGCGATTCATGAATTTCTCTGCGACTACAACGCGCTGCATAAAGTGAAAGTGGTGGCGGGCTCCTCGATCGGCGCATGGAACGCGATGTTCTGGGTGGGCGGCCAGGTCGGCGCCGAAAAAGCCATATCCGACGATGAAGAGGAATTGCCGCTAATCGAAGCATGGTGGAAATCCGTCCATCTTGCCGATCTCGGCGATCTGCCATGGCTGTACGTACCGCTGGTGAGCAAGGCGTTGTTGCGGCCGCGGCCGTGGCGCGAGAACTTTTTCGCCAATTTTGCGACCGCGCTGAATGACGCGCTGGGCGATCAGCCGCGGATTCATTTCTACCTGGCGCGCACCGACGCCGATTCCGGCGCTTTGCGTTACGCCACCAACTGGCGCGACGTGACCGAGTGCATATCCGAACTGCCGCGCGAACGACAGGCCGAATACGCCAATTGCGAGGTTTTGACGACCGGGGAGGGCGATCCCTTGACGCGCACGGCCGATGCGCTGTTTGGCGCCCTGGACCTGGCGCCGTTGTTCGCGCGCACGGGCGAGGAGGGCGCCGACGGCGCGGATTTGCTTGAACGATTGCCGCTTGGTATCGCCACGGAGCTTGAAGCCTGCGATCTGCTGTTCGTGCTGCCCTTGAACTGCGGCGCGAACGTCGCGGCGGAATGGGGCGTCGGCGGATCGCGCCATTTCGCGCGCATCCTCGGCGCGCACAAGGCGGCGATCGAGCGTGCGCAGCTGCGCGAAATCGACGCCACTAACCAGTTCGCGCAGCGGATCGAACGGATCGAGTTCGGCCTGAAGGCCATGGCCACCGCATCGCCGCCCGAAGGAGTCGCGGCCGAAGCGTACAACGGACTACAAGAGGAAATCGCGGAGTTCAATTTCGAGAACCGGATGCGCTACGTCTTCACCACCGCGCCCGCCGGCCGGGTGGAGCTCGGCGCAGGCGATTTCTGGAAAGGCGATCAGCTCCGCGACGCCTTCGATTTGATGTATCTGCAGACCAAGCGCGAACTGTACAATCGTTTCTTTGAAGATATTGAACCGGAAGATCCGCAGATCGTCATGGTCGATGGGGCGATTCCCGAAATCGACGCACTGCCGAAGCCCGTTTACCGCCGGCCGTCGGAACTTTGACGCGACCGAGCTGCTCCGGCCGCGCCCGCTTAAGTCGGCTGGTCCGCCGATGATATTCTGATTCGATGCCGTGCGCGGCGCGCGCACCTTCAGGTTCTCTTGCGCGCCATCCCGACCGGCCCGCATCGATGCGTCTAAGCGAACTCGATTACGACTTGCCGCCTGAACTGATTGCTCAGGAGCCGATTCCGAACCGCGCCGATGCGCGCTTGCTGGCGCTTGACCCGCGCACGGGCGCGATCGTTCATTCGCGGTTTTACAAGCTGGCGCGCCATCTGCGCGAAGGCGACCTGCTCGTGCTGAACAACACGCGGGTCTTTCCGGCGCGTTTGCATGCGCGCAAGGAATCGGGCGGAGTGGTGGAACTTCTGATGGTGCGTGAGGCTGAGGAACCCGCGGGCGCATGGCTCGCCCTGGCCAAAGCTCATCGCGCGCCGCGCGAAGGCTCGCGCCTGACCCTGCCGAACGGACGCGCCTTGAAGGTAGCCGGAAATTTGCGCAACGGGCGTCTGCTCGTGATTGCCGAGGACGGCGCCGCGATGCGGCAGGTCATCGACGAGGCGGGCGAGCCGGCTCTGCCGCATTATATCCGCCGTCCGCCGACCGCCGCCGACCTGGCGGAATATCAGACGATTTATGCCGAACCTGTGGGCGCCGTCGCCGCGCCGACCGCCGGACTGCATTTCACGCGCGAATTGCTCGACGACCTTGCCGCCGCCGGCATCCGCAGTACCTGCCTGACTTTGCATATCGGACCGGGCACCTTCGCCCCGATTCGCTCCGGCGAGGTCGAAGGCCATACGATGGAGGCGGAATGGTTCACGATTCCCGCCGCCGCCGCCGCCGCGATCGAGTCGGCGCGGAGACTGGGCGGCCGGATTATCGCGGTCGGAACGTCGAGCGCGCGCGCGCTGGAATCGTGGGCGATCACCGGCGATCGCGAGGGATTCACCGGACTGTTCATCTATCCCGGCTTCCGCTTCAAGCTGGTGGACGGGATGATCACCAACTTTCACATGCCGCGCAGCACCGTGCTGGCGCTGGTGATGGCGCTCGCGGGCCGGGACTATCTGCTCGCGGCCTATCGCGATGCCGTTCGCCATCGTTACCGTTTTCTGAGTTATGGCGATGCGATGTTAATTCTGGCGGGCGCCGCGGCGGCGCGTTAGACGCTTTGAAATCGGGATATCGTTATCAAGGTGGCCGAATCGCAATTCCGCTTTGAGGTTCAATCCGCCGATGGCGAGGCGCGGATGGGCCGGCTGATCACGCCGCACGGCGACGTGCCGACGCCCGCTTTCATGCCGGTCGGAACGCGCGCGGCGGTCAAGGCGATGGCGCCCGATGAACTGCGCGCGATGGGTTACCGGATGGTGCTGGCCAACACCTATCATCTGGCGGTTCGGCCCGGCGCGGATTTGGTATGCGAATTTGGCGGTATCGCCCGTTTCATGGGCTTTCAGGGCGCCGTGCTGACCGACTCCGGCGGCTTTCAGGCGATGAGCCTCGCGGGCATCAATTCGATCGGCGCGGACGGCATCCGCTTCCGATCGCATCTGGACGGCGCGCCGCTGACGCTGACGCCCGAGAGCGCGATCGCAATACAGCAGGCGCTCGGCGCCGATATCATGATGGCGCTGGACGAATGCACCCCGTATCCCGCCGACCATCGGCGCGCCCGCGAATCGCTGGAACTTACCGCGCGCTGGGCCGAGCGATGCGTGCGCGCGCGCACCAGCGAAACGCAAGCGCTGTTCGGAATCGTGCAGGGCGGCGTCTATCCGGATTTAAGACGCGACAGCGCACGTCAAATCACCGCGCTTCCATTCGACGGCTATGCGATCGGCGGGCTTTCGGTCGGCGAGCCGAAACCGGCGATGCGCGAGATGGCCGCGCTGGGGGCGTCGATGCTGCCGGCGGACCGTCCGCGCTACCTGATGGGCGTCGGCACGCCGCAGGATTTGCTGGCGGCGATCGGGATGGGCTTTGACATGTTCGATTGCGTCTTGCCGACGCGCAACGCGCGCAACGGCTCGGCTTTCACGAGCGAAGGGCGCGTGTCGATCAAACAGGCCGCGCACGCCCGCGATGCGCGCCCGCTCGATCCGCGCTGCGATTGCCGCTGCTGCACGACCTTTTCGCGCGCCTACCTGCGCCATCTGTTCATGGCGGGCGAAATACTGGCGGCGCGCGCGCTAACGGAGCACAATCTCTATTTCTATGGTCGCTTGATGCGTGAAGCCCAAGCTGCTATCGCATCACGGGCCTACAATGCTTTCGCCCGCTATGCGACAAATCTGATCGATGCGGGCGAATCCGCAAGGAACGGGAAAACGAACTGATGTTCTTCGAAGGAACCGCGTGGGCCGATGCGGCCGCGCATGCATCGACGCCGCAGGGCGGGCTGTTCGATCAGCTTTTGACCAATCCGGTGGTGCCGCTGGTGCTGGTGATCGCGGTATTTTATTTCGTCATACTGCGGCCACAAACTCAGCGAACAAATGAACATCAAAAGATGATAAAAGGCCTGAAACGCAACGATGAAGTCGTTACGACGGGCGGTCTTATCGGCCGTATCCACGAGCTTTCGGACAATCTGGTTACGCTCGAAATCGCGCCCAACGTGAGGGTCCGGATCGAGCGCAACCAGATCGGCTCGATTTCGAGTTACGGCAAGGCGCAACCGAAAAAAGAGAAGTCGGACTAACGCGGCCGCGCAGGCGCA
>JAJXZF010000108.1 GCA_021780225.1 Deltaproteobacteria bacterium
TCCGTAACGGGGATATTCCCGGCTTGGATACCGCGCGCGAGCAGATCGATCGATTGCAGAGCGGCTCCGGCGGCCAGCAGTGGCGTGGCGGCGCGCGCGGGCCATCCGCTTACGCCGAGCCGGCCGGTGACAAATCCGATCGCCGCCAGCGCGTAAACGACCAGGGCCGGAATCAGCCAAATCGTATGCATGATCGATTCAACGTCCGGCGGCGGTTCCCGGCCGGACGGCGCCGATTTCGCGAATCGCCATGAGATCGATCCTGTGCGCGGCCAGTCCGGCATCGAGATGTTCGCGCGGCAGGGCGCCGGCGTTGGCTTCCTGCGAGGTTCTTATCTTGCGTTCGGCGATTCCGCCGCCGGCCACCCGGCATTTGCGGCCGTGCAGTTCGAGAAATATCGGCAGGTAGTTCATCGCGCACGCAGAACCTTAATATATCGCTCCTTGCGCATTCGACAAATCGACAATGGCGATAAGCTGAGGCGCGGCGTGCGCAATGGCGCCACGGGGCGCCATCGGCCGGTTCGGGCGACTCGGCTTGACGAGCCGAACCTGCGTGGCCACCATTATCTTACGCGAAAAAGAACCGAATACGGTGAGTCAAAGATGGCCAAGGACGTTCTTCGGGCGATAAATCAAACGCGCGGAACGATTCTGTGCGAATTTCTTGAACCGGCCGGCGGAATCGCCGGACAGAGCCGCGGATTGCTGGGCCGCGATCGCCTTGAACCGGGACATGGGATGCTCTTCAAGCGTGGACGGTTCGAGCCGTTCATGTTGATGCACATGTTCTTTATGCGCTTTGCGATCGATATCGTATTTCTCGATCGCGGCGGGCGCGTGATTCGAGTTGATTCGAATTTGCGACCCTGGCGAATCTCGTCGCTCGTTTTGCGGGCGCGATCGGCGTTGGAGATCGAGGTGGGCGCGACTGCGCGGGCGGACACTCGAATCGGAGACCTAATCGTAGTCGAAACAGCCGCGTCCACCACGCGGCGTGACGACGGATAGTCCAAATTTGGTCTTAAACACTAAAAATATCGCAAAAGCATGGAACTACGGTAAAAATTCGTCAAATACCGGTCTATCGATAGCCAGGTTACAATTTATTAATTTTGAAAGCCGATTTTTCTATTGACACACGAATTCGCGCGGGTACAATTCGCTTAGTGAGTTTTAGTTAGCTTTGTTGTCGAGTTTGCGATGATCGATGGCATAAGCTCAAAACTTGAGAGAACGTCGTGCGTAAGTGGAAAACGGATTCTAGTGTGGCGTCCCCTAAATAAGTTTACACTCTGCGCCTGCCTTGCGCTGCGCGTGGATGCCCGGATCAAGTCCGGGCGTGACCAACTCTATTCGTCATTGCCGGGCCCGGACCCGGCAATCCATCCCTGGCCGCCCCGCGGCGGGCGGCCTGCACGCCGAGATGGTAAAGCATCAGGTGGAAGTTATTTGCGGGACATCACACTAGATACGGCGATGGTAACCGGAAGATGAGCCTTATTTCTGCAAGACGTCTGGAGCCGACCCGCGAGCGCGCCGCCATTCAAAGCCGCGCCGCGAATCAGCAGCTAATTTCCGCTCGTCAAAATTTGAGCGTCGATTTGCATATTAGAACATCAATTTTCACTAATTTTAATGTTGAAACTGAAATTGTTGCTCCAAGGCAACAAGGTTGCTCGACTGCTGTTGAATTTCAGAATCACAGAGCGTTAAATGGTGCTATGCTACGCTAATTTGTCGCGAATGATTGGTACGAAGGATGCAATAAGCAGAGCCATCAAAAATTGTGCGGAGAGCCGCACGGTCAAGAGAAAAGGAAGGAAATAAGGAGGAGTTGATATGGAAAAGCTTTCACGGTTCTATGTGAAGACGCGGGAGGCCGTTCGTCGTGTTGCGAAGGGGCAGACGATGACGGAATACGCCCTGATTCTCGCGGCGATCGCGATCGTCGTGTTCATCGCCTACCAGACGATGGGCAAAGACATCAACAGCTTGGTCAACACGATCGACAGCTATCTCAGCGGGTCCTGATGCGAAAATGGGCGGTTCGCGGATTCTCCGCGAACCGCTCGTCTCTTTCCAGGAATGCTCTAAAACGCCGTTTCCTCGCCTCTTCCCAGCCCTCATGCGGCTCGTAGCATGAACCTTTATTTTTGCCTCAAATTTCGCGCACTTAATTAATTGATGACTGTCAGCCTGGTGCGCTATCGGAGAGGCCGGACGGCTGTTTGAGTTGCATCCGCGCTACAGCTCTTGAGCGCAACGACTGAAGGATTATTGGAAAGCCCACCATAGGCGATCCAAGAAAAATAATGGTCGATGGTTCAGATTTTGCTCATGGACGGCTACGGATGCGACTGTGGCCGCGTTGGGCTGTCGCTGCGGACGAACGCAACGAAAACCATCCGGTCGCGATCGGAGCGTGGAAGGCGCCAAATAAGGAAAGTATTTTCTTCAAATACAGCACGATAAATCGAATTGACGTGGATTGTTCACGCGGGTAAGCTGCACACAAAGCGTTAGCATGCCTCATTTGATGTCCAATTCGATAAAATTGCGTGCCATATTTGATGAGGAACAGCGAGATTTGCCGCCTTGCAGCGATAGCGCGCTAATCGCGATAAGGATTCTGGAGAAAGACGATGGAGTCTGAATCGAATCGCGCTGACCCGAGCGAGAACCGAATAGCCGCGAAATTGCGCGCTGCCTATCTGCGCGGCAAAGAAAGAATCCTCGCGCTTCGGCGAGCCCAGACGATGACTGAATATGGGTTGATACTCTCGGCAGTCGCCGCCGTGGTATACGTCGCCTATCACTCGATGGGGGGCAGCATAAACAGCATGGTGATATGGACCATTATTGCTGGAGATCTGACGGGGAGTTGAGTCATTGGCGGAAGTTTCTCGCAAGAATTAATCTGACGAGCGGTAAATCGAGAAATCATATTGATACGCATAGGTGGCGTGCTTAAAGTGAAGCAACTATGCTACAGTCGGCGTTAGGCGCGCTGCCGAAACCGGATGGCGCGTTCTAATGGAGACGCGGTAGGGTACACGAACGGAACGGGATCGGGCGCGTTTTCGTCGGCGCGGATCGGTCAGCGATACCGCGACGTTTTGAGGGCTGTAACCATGTTCAAGCGGGCAAAAAGAGCAGACTTAAAGCCGGCGTTAACCGCCAAGTGGGTTAGCTGGCCCGCGAGCAAGTTTCGCGGCCAGGCGGCAGTGGAATTCGCCTTGGTTCTGTCGGTGGCGATGATCGTGCTGTTTGTCGCGATCCAGTTGGCCCTGATTGGCGAAGCCGCTCTGGCGCTGGGCCAGATGAATTATCAGGGCGCACGGTTTGCCGCGGTCGAGACCTGCGCGACCGGCAGTGAAGTGGCCTCTTATATGTATTACATCGGATCTCCCACGGTAACCACGCCGTCCAGCTGCGGCGCGGCCCTGACGATAAAAATCTCTGATTCGACCACCAATTATTCCGCCACGACGTTCACCGGTGCGACGTCGGCGTGCGGCGCGTCAACTCAACCGTCGTATACCACCGGTTGCGCCGTGAGCGCGGCACGGACGTTTGGAACGCAGGTGACGGTTAACGTATCTTTTAACGTCACGCAAGGTCATATTTTGTTCTTGGGGCAATCGTTCCTGGGAGTTTCGTTCCAATCGCTTCAAACGCTCAGCAGCACGGAGGCGGCGATGGCTGAATGAGCGTCATGATGATTGAGCTTGCCTGAAAACGTCCGGCGAGGGAGTTGCGGTCGGAGGGGGGAATCATGAGAAGGCCTATAATTTTCGTCTTGTTGGCGGGGTTTGCCGCGCTCGTCGCGGCTATGATGGTCTATTCCGCATTAAAAAGACGCGAAGCCGAAGTTAAACAAGCGATGGTCGAGTCGGTCGATGTGGTGGTCGCCGCGCACGATCTCGGTATCGGAACCAAGCTCGATCCAGGCGCCCTCAAAACCGTTCGATGGTCGCGCGACGCCATGCCTCCGGGGGCGTTTACGACGGTCGCGCCTTTGATGGGTCAATTCACCAAGTCAAGCTTTGTTGAAAATGAGCCGATCGTGGCGTCGCGTCTTTTCAGCGGCGCTAAAAACGCGGGCGTGCTTCCACTTTTGATTCCCACCGGGATGCGCGCGATTTCGGTGCCGGTTGATGAAGTAAGCGATATAGCGGGCTTCGTCTTGCCGAATACGCACGTGGACGTGCTCGTTTCGATCGCCAACGGTTCGGAACAGATGTCGAAAATCGTCTTGCAGGACGTTCAGGTTCTGGCGATCGCGCAGGAGATCGAGAACGTCAACGACAAGCCGCAGCCAGTGCGCGTGGTGACGATGCTGGTTTCGCCTGACCAAGCCGAACGTTTGACGCTCGCAAGCCATGAAGGCGCTCTCAGGCTTGCGATGCGCAACTATCAAGACAACAAAACGGTAATGACGGGCGGAATTAATACCGCACAACTGCTCGGCGCGGCGCCTGCGGCGTCTCCGATTACGCCCGCCCAACATGTTGTCGCATACAGCCAGCCTCGGCCGAAGCCGAAACCGGTCACTGTCGAGGTTCTGCGCAACGGCACGTCGAGCGAATCGGTTTCCTTCATTCGGACGCATGGAGGTTCGTCCGCGCCGAGCGGCGCTCAAGCTCGTCCGGTCGGCGATTCGTCGGCAATCGACGCGCAGGATAAGGCCGCATTTAACGAATCGAGCGATAAATTTTCGAGCGTTCCCGAGAGTATCGCCGCCGCTCCGGCCGCGCCGCCGATGGCGCCGCTCGGCGGGCGCACCAACGATCTTGGCGTCGTTGGAGCCGGCGAACCGGTTATGGTTGGTTCGCCGGGGGCGAGCGGCGCCGCGCCAAGCGCGCGCGCGTCCGCTCCTGCGGCTTACGCGGGTCCGCACTCGAAAACAATTGATGTTCCGTGACGAAGGGGCCAGGGGGGTGGAGATGAACGCTTTCAAAGATCGTTTCGGTCAGCGGTTCCTTTTCGGCGCCGGCTTGGCGATGTGCCTGATATTCGGCGGCGCGGCGGCTTCCTCGGCCGCAATCGGCGGGTCTTCGGACGAAGTGCCGCTGGCGCTTAAATCGGGAGAGAGCTTCGAAATAAAGGGACTGAAACCTGATTCGACGCCCGCGGTTCACGTCGAAGAGAACCCCGAGGCGCTGGTAATTCATTCAAGCGAACCCGGCGAACTGGTATTGACCGGCGCCAAATCTGGCGAATGGAAAGTCGACGTCGAGACGTCGGCTGGGAAGAAAGTGACCTATGACGTCGCCGTCAATTCCACGCCAGGGGTTGAAGCCGGATCGCTGAAAAGCGCCGCGCCTTCATCGTCGGCTGCCCGCGCCAGCGCAGCGGTCGGCTCGATTAAGCCCGTATCGAAATCGTCGCTCGATCCCGGCAGCGGTCCTGTTGCTAAAGAGGAGATCCCGACCTCGGAAGGGTTTGTGGGATCGGAGAGTCCGGCGGTGGGCGGTTCGTCGGCCGAGCCGGTTCTGGCGTCGAGCGCCGACGCAAGCGGCGCGCCGCTACCTCCAGTATCCGGCGCATCGGCTCCTGCGGCGGCTCCGCCGGCGAGCGCGGCTCCGGTCGAAATGGCGGCAAACGGAGCCGCCTTGCCGCCTGTGTCGAGCGCGCCGTCGCCGACCTACACGCACGACAGCATGGGCAGCGGGTCCTTGATGCCCAGCCAGTCGATTCCGACCACGCCGATGCAAGGGCCGTTGCAGAATTTCAAATCGAATCCGCTGGTCGAGCCGCATAGCGATTCGATTACTGGCGGAACGCATTTTCTTCCTGAAGATGTCGTCGAGCTCGCCTCGGGATCGTCGCGAATTTTCGATTTCCCCCGGCGCATCCGCCGGATTTCGATCGCCGATACCGAAGTCGCCGATATTCAGGTGATCAATCCCTATCAGATCAATCTGATAGGCCATAAAGAAGGCTTTACCACGCTCGCGATCTGGGACGACCGCGGCGTTTATGAGGAACGCCAGGTGCGCATCGATCGGCACGGCCGGCAGCAGGTGATGCTGAACGTGATCGTCGCCGAGTTGAACCGGAGCCGTCTGGAGGGCGCGGGCGTCAACTGGAGCTTCGCGTTGCCGGCCTACAACGTGTCGATGGTCGGATTGGGCGCAAACGTTGCGAGTCAGTACACCGCCAGCAGCTCGCTGACCCCGCCGATCATTTTCGGCCCAGGCTCGACGTCGCCGGTGTTGGTCAACACCAGCGCGGCCGGCACGCTGCCGCCTCAGGGCGAACTGATTCCGCTGCTGCTCTCGCCCAATGTCAATTATGGCTTGGCGGCCGGCAACGGGAACGTGCAGACCCAGACCTTTTTCGAAGCGATGGAGCAGCACAATCTCGCCAAGATTCTCGCCGAGCCTCATCTGCTGGCCAATTCCGGCGAAAAGGCGGAGTTCCTCTCGGGCGGCGAGATTCCGATCGTGATTTCGCAGGCGCTGAACACCTCGATCGTTTTCAAACAGTTCGGCACCTCGGTAATCTTTGTACCTACAGTGATTGGCTCCGATGGTGTAGGGTTGGAGGTGAAACCGGAGGTTTCACAACCTGATTACGCGCATGGCGTCAATCTTTTCGGATTCACGGTGCCGGCGTTTGTGACGAGAAAAGCGGACACCTATGTGCGTCTGAAGAACAATCAGACCCTGATCATCGCGGGCCTGTTGCTGCGCACCAAAACTTCGGAAGTCACGAAGACGCCTTATTTGGGGGATATTCCGTATCTGGGCCTGCTTTTCAAAAGCACCTCTTACCAGGAAGCTATGACCGATCTGGTGATGAGCGTGACGCCGCAGATCGTCGGACCGCTGCCGAACTACGGACAGGTGGCGCTGCCGACCAACCGCGGCCCGATGACGGCCTCGGAAATACGTACGCGCCGAGTTTATCCGGCCGACGTGAGCCGGCCGCGCTTTTAATCGGGAGCGCGGCTGGCTATGGGAGCCTATTGGTGTCAGTGCTAGGCGCAAAAAACGACGCTAAACATGGCGCGCTCAGGGTGCTGCTTATTGGCGAGGGCGAGGAACGCCGCACCGAGGTGCGGCTGGCGCTCGCCGCCCTGGGCGACCCACCACTAGATATTAGCGAGTCGGCTCCCAGCGGTAATGGTTCCAACGGCGGTCCGCCGCCTGACGTGGTGATGATCCTGTTCGACGGCGGCAGCGAGGAAATCGCGCTCAACCTGATGCAGGCGCAGTCCGAGGAGCCGAATCGGCCGGTGCTGTTCGCTCTGGTGCAGGAGCGCTCGCCGGTTCTGATGCGCCGGATCTTGCGCGCGGGCGCCGACGAACTGCTCTTTCTGCCGCTCGACCCCGGCGACGCCACCCGCGCGCTGCTCAAAATCAGCGAGACCCGCCGTCGCGCCGAACGGGAAAGCGGCGGCGTGATCATCTCGATGGTGAGCACGGTGGGCGGAGTCGGCGTAACCAGTCTGGTGGCCAACCTTGCGCTGGCTTTCCGCTATACGCTCAACAAACGCGTGGCGGTCGTCGATCTTGATTTGCAGACCGGTGGTCTCGCGGTCTTTCTGAATCTCGAACCCGAGCGCACGGTCATGCAACTGGCGGAAACAGATCGCCGGCTGGATTCAATCCAGCTTGAAAGCTCTCTGACCAAGCATCCTTCCGGCGTCTACCTGCTGGCCGCGCCGAAGCGAATTGAAGACAGCGAGCTGGTCTCGGACCGCACGATCGGGGCGGCGCTGGAACTGATGCGCCAGCTGTTCGATTTCGTGATCGTCGACTGCGGCGGCTATATCGACGAAAACGCGGTTGCGGCGTGGGAGCGCTCCGACCATCTTTTCTATCTGCTTGACCAATCGATCGCGGCCGCACGGTGCGCATGGCGGTTTATCGATCTCTTCACCCGGCTTGGCCTTTCCGGAATCGAGCCGAATTTCATGCTGAGCCGCTATCAGCCGCATCATCCAATCAGCGAAGAACAGATCACCCATACGCTCGCGCGGCCGATCTTCGCGAAGATTCCGCGCGATGAAAAATTGCTTGAGCGTGCGCAATTGCGAGCCACGGACTTGTGGCAGGTCGGACAAGGGTCGGTCCTGGCGCGATCGATCGAGGACTTGGCGCGACGGCTTGCAAGCGGCAACGAAGTTACGGAGGAATCCGCTGGCGGTCTGATGTCGCGCCTGATGTCGGCGTTTGGCGGACGCTCCTGAGGTTTAACCGATGAAATTGGTCGAACGGATCACCTCGCAGACCGCGCAAGCCGCGGCCCAGACGCCAGTCCGCACCTCGCTGATCGGCAACACCCAGCGCCGGCAGCGCGATACGATGGCCGACGGGTTCCAGCAACTCAAGCTCGCCGTGCACAACCGGCTGTTCGAGTCGCTTGACGTATCCCGTCTCGAAAGCCTCGAGCAGAATATGGCGTCCACCAAGGTGACGCAGGCGATCACGGATATTCTGAACGAAGAGGGCCGTCTGCTGACCGACGCCGACCGGGCCCGCCTGGTCGAGGAAATCAAGAACGAACTGCTCGGCTTGGGACCGCTGGAGCCGCTTTTGTGGGACGACGACGTGAGCGATATTCTCGTCAACGGCCCGAACCAGGTTTATGTCGAGCGGCAAGGCAAGCTCTATTTGACGGACGTCCGTTTTAACGATGATCAGCATCTGATGCTGATCATCGATCGAATCGTTTCCCAGGTTGGCCGTCGCGTCGATGAAGCCTCGCCCATGGTGGACGCGCGACTGGCCGACGGCTCGCGTATCAACGCGATTATTCCGCCGCTCGCGCTCGACGGTCCTTCGCTATCGATTCGGCGATTCGGCAAAAAGCGCTATACCATCGACGATTTGATCGACAAGGAAACGATCACTGCGGATGCGGTCGAATTCCTTCAGGCGATCGTCAAGGCCCGCCTGAACGTACTGGTCTGCGGCGGCACCGGTTCGGGCAAAACGACCATGCTGAATTGCATGTCGTCGTTCATCCCGGTGGACGAGCGCATCGTGACGATCGAGGACTCGGCCGAACTGGTGCTGCAGCAGCCGCACGTCGTCCGGCTGGAAACCCGCCCGCCCAACGTTGAAGGCAAGGGCGAAGTAACGCAGCGCGAGCTGGTCAAGAACTGCCTGCGAATGCGGCCCGACCGGATCATCGTCGGCGAAGTTCGCGGCGGCGAAGTTTTCGACATGTTGCAGGCGATGTCGACCGGCCATGACGGCTCGATCGCGACGGTCCACGCGAACACCCCTCGCGACGCGATTCAGCGCCTTGAAATGATGATGCTGCTGTCGGGCGCGTCCATCCCGCAGCGCGCGATGCGCCAGCAGATCGCGTCCGCGCTCAACATGGTCGTGCACGTCTCGCGCCTTTCCGACGGTTCGCGCAAAGTCATGAAGATTGCGGAAATCACCGGTATGGAAGGCGACGTTGTGATGATGCAGGACCTGTTCGAATTCAAGCGGACCGGAATCGGGCAGGGCGGCAAAGTGCTCGGAACGTTTCGCCATACGGGTATTCGCTCAATGTACACCGACCGTGTCGCCGCGGCCGGATATCGGATCGATACGCAGCCGACCCTGAGGTAGGACGATGGATATCTTCGTCACGACCGGCGTATTCGCGCTGGTCTTTATCGGCGCATTGGTGCTGCTGACGACTCGCGGCGGCGACTCCGAACAAAAGCAGAATCTGCTGCGCCGGATGGCGCGTCCGGACGACGAACTCGACGTCGATATTATCCGCAAGCAACATCCGCGCGATCGTTCCGAGTTGCTGGCGGTGCTGGCGCGGCTCAATCTGCTGCGCCGGCTCGAAGAGAACATGTGGCAGGCCGGCATCTATATGCGGTTGTCCGAGATGCTGCTGATTATCCTGCTCATGATGCTCGCCGGGTTGTTCCTTGGGCAGGCGGTCTGGCACGACATGCTGTTCGGTCTCGGCTCGGGCGTCGGACTGGCCACGATTCCTCTGTTCTATATCCGGTTTCGACGCGCCAGGCGTATGCGCGCTTTTGGCCAGCAGTTGCCGTTCGCGCTGGACCTGATGAAATCATCGCTTGAAGCCGGACATTCGCTTAATCGCGGGCTTCAGGTTGTTGTGCAGGAGTTTAGCGATCCGCTGGGCAGCGAGTTCCGAACCGTTCTGGAACAGACCCGGATCGGCCTGCCGCTCCCGCGCGCGCTCGAGGACATGCTTAAGCGCGTGCCCGAGGACGATCTTCGGCTGCTTGTGGTTGCGGTCAAGGTGCAGAACGAAGTCGGTTCGAGTCTCGCGGCGATTATCGGCCGGCTCTCGGAAATCGTTCGCACGCGCCAGCGGCTGCGGATGCAGGTGAAGGCTTTGACCGCTCAATCCCGAATGGGCGGAATGATCGTCGGTCTGCTCCCAATCGTGGTGCTTTGCGTATTCAGCCTGGTGAATCCGGATTACGCCCGAGTGCTCTTCAAAGATCCCGTGGGTCTCAAAATCCTGAAGACCGCGATTATTTTCGACGCGCTGGCATTCATAACAATCCGGCGGTTGCTGAAGGTGCGGTACTAAGCGGGTCGGGAGGGATTCAGAACATGTCATCGACCCTGTTCATCAGTATCAGCGTGTTTTGCCTGATCGGCGCCGGTGGGTTGGCTATCTATGCCGCGCTCTACGGCGGTCATCGCGTAATCGAAGAACGCTTTGCCGATTTGGCGGTGAAAATCCGCGCTTCACAGGGCGTGTTCAACGACGACGCGCCGGTGGACGACAGCTTCGGCCGATTGCTGTTCAAATGGGCGTCGGCGCGAGTGCCCAAGCCGCGCATGGACACGCCGGCTGGCGAAAAGTTGAACGATACGCTGACGCAAGCCGGATTTATCGGCAGCGGGGCGGCGCACGCCTTTCAGGTGTTTCGCGTGTTGGCCGCCGTCGGCGCCGGATTGGTCGCCGCGGTGATCGGATTGCTGATGGGCAAAACGACCGGTGGCGTGATTTTTTATGTGCTAATCGCGGTCGGCGTCGGCGCCTATGCGCCCATGTACTATATCAAGCGGCGCGCGCGAAACCGGCAGAACGCGATCGCCGTGCAGCTTTCCGACATTCTCGACCTGCTCGTGGTCTGCGTTGAAGCCGGTCTCGGACTGTTCGAAGCGATCAAAGTCGTCGGCTTGGAAAGCGAGCGACAGAAACAGGAGATTGGACGGGAGCTGGCGCTGGTGGCCAGCGAAATCTCCGCAGGCGCGTCGCTTGGCCAGGCGCTGCGCAATCTTGCGGATCGCACCGCCGTTGAAGACATCAAGCCGCTCGCGGCCACCTTGATTCAGAGCGAACAGTTGGGCGCGCAGATTGCTCCGGCGCTTCGCGCGAGTTCGGACGCGCTCCGGACGCGCCGCCGGTTGAGAGCCGAAGAAGCTGCACAGAAAACCACGATCAAAATTCTCTTTCCGCTCGTTATATTTGTGCTTCCTGCGATGTTGATGGTGATCGTCGGTCCGGCGTTGATTCAGATTATCCGCACGCTTCGGCAGTGATTCGTCCAGCGCCGGATTCCTCGATAACCATCGCCTGACAGCCGGTTGTTCCAATCCGCGCTGGTCGCCGCGGAATTCGGCTAAATCAGCGTAGCCAGCCCCGGTTTATTCGCCGCGCGGGATCCTCTTCGCGCTTCGTAAAAGCGGGGCATTATCGCTTTTTCCGATCCAGCGGTATCTTCGAGCGTTTGTGGTGAGCCGTCCGGGACTCGAACCCGCTCGCAAACGTCGAAAATGGTTAACCTTCACGCTTCTCGCGCCTATCGCAACAAGGCGTGGACCGCAGGACGGTTCAGGCCTGTATATATGAGATTGAAAAAGACTCGGGGGTGAACCCAGCAGCCGAAATTACGCCGCTTACTGGGTCAGATTCCCGACGTGACGATCGACCACAGCGAGCGTTCCTTCGCTCCCAGCGCCAGCTCGCCCAGCCGCCGATTCCAGTAGGCCGATGCTCCGTACTCGCCCCGCCACGACTGGATCCGCCGCGTGTAGCGATGGAGCTGGTATTCCCTGGTGAAACCGATCGCGCCGTGCACCTGATGGCCGATCCGCGCGACCGCGCCCGCCGCGTCGTTGGCCCGCGCCTTGGCGACCGCGCACGCGAACAGCATATTCCTGCGCGCCGCCAACGCCAGATACGCCTGCTGCGCCGCCACTCGCGCCGACGCCACCTCGCTCGCTGCGGCAGCGAGCTGATGCTGGATCGCCTGGAAGCCGCCGATCGCCTTCCCGAACTGCTTGCGCTGTCCCGCATACTCGACCGCGATCTCGAGCACCCGCCCAGCGGCCTCGGCCAACTGCAGTGCGCGCACCGCCGCGCATCGGCATAGCAGCGCCTCGGCGTCGGCCGCGCCGCCGATCGCGAGCGGCGGCGCCTTGCTGAACTCGAGCGCGTCGCGCGGCTCCGAGGCGAGGTTCGCGCCGTGCGTTATTGCCGCGCTCTTGCGGTCAAGCAGCGCCAGCTTCCCGCCCGCCACCGCGACGATCGCGGCGGCGTCGCGTCCCCACGCCACGCCCTCGAGTCGGCCGCTGACATGGCCCGCCTCCAGCGTGAGCGTCTCCCGCGGCGTAAACGACGCCACCGTCAGCGGGCCTGCCGGCACGTCGAGGCCATGCTGTCCCAATATCCAGCCCGCGATCGCGGTCTCCGCAAGCGGCAGCGGCAGCGCCGCTCCCGCCGCCGCGCGCAGCACGGCGGCCTCGGTCTCGAGCCCTTCGCCCGCACCGCCCTCGGCGCTCGCCGCCGGCTGCGTCAGCCCTTCCTTTTCGAGCCGCTCCCACAGCGCCCCCGCCCACTTGCCCTGTTCCGAGGCTTCCAGCACCGGAGCCGTCAGTCCGTCGGCCAGCATCCGCCGCACGGTGTCTTCAATCATCGCGATATCGCTCATCAGCGTAACCCCAGATCGCGCGCAATTATGCCGCGCAGGATCTCCCGCGTGCCGCCGCGGATCGAAAACGAAGGCGCTCGCAGAACCGCCTCCGCGAGCAGCCGCCTGAACTTGTCGCTCGACTCCGGATCCGCCGCCGGCACAACCTCCTCCAGCAGTCGCTCGGTAACGTCCTGTTCGAATAGAGAGCCCATCTCTTTCACCAGCGCCGCCTCGAAATTCGGCGACTCGCCCTGACCGAGCTGCGCCGCGATCGACATTGACATCCCGCGCAGCGGCGCCAGCCGCGAGATCAGAGATCCGATTAGCGCCGCCGCCTCCGCCGTAGGTTCACGCCGCGCCATTTCCGCGAACGCCTCGAGCGCGACGAACGAAGACAGGAACCGCTCCGGACCGCTCCGCTCGAACGCGAGTTCGCTGATCACCTGCGCCCAGCCCGCGCCCTCGGTTCCGATCAGCGCGTCGGCCGGCGCCTGCACGTCTTCGAACAGCAGTTCGTTGAAGTCGTGCGTTCCCGCCAGGTTGATTATCGGACGAATCGTCAGCCCCGGCGCATCCAGCGGCACCAGGATTTGGCTCAGCCCTTGATGGCGCGCCGCCGCGTTCTCGCTCGTTCGGCAGAGCACCAGCACGTAATGCGATTGATGGGCGTACGACGTCCAGATTTTGCGGCCGTTGATCGTCCAGCCATCGCCCTTGCGCTCCGCCCGCGTGCGCACGCTCGCCAAGTCCGAGCCGGTGTCCGGCTCGCTCATCCCGATCGAGCAAAAGCACTCCCCGCGCGCAATCGCGGGCAAAATCCTTTCGCGCTGATCCTCGCTGCCGAAGCGCAGGATTTGTGGCCCGGTCTGGCGGTCGGCTATCCAGTGCGCCGCCGCCGGCGCGCCCGCCGCCAGCAACTCCTCGATCACCACGTAGCGCTCAAGCGAGTTGCGCTCCGCCCCGCCATAGCGCTTCGGCCATGTCATTCCGATAAACCCGGCGCGTCCCAGCCGTCCGCTGAAGGCCGGGTCGAAATGGCTCCACGAGTCGGCCCGCGGCGTCGCCATCGCCGGATCGTGGGCTAGAAATTCGCGGATCTCGCGGCGCGCCCGCTCGAGTTCCGGATGCTCCATGCGGACAGTGAAATTCGGCGGCTTCATCATTGATTGATCACCCAGGCGCGCGGCGCCCTTGCCGGCGCGCTGCAGGCGTTAATCGCCTTCGCCAACGCCAGCGACGAATCGAATATCCCATCGTGCGCGTCTCATGCAATCGCCGCCACGACCGCGCGGGCCGACACCATCTAATGAAGCGGATTAGGTCCACTCAAGGAGCAGGCCATGAGGGTGATGGAGTTGGTTGCGGATCCCGACACCTACGTGTTCAGGAACAGCCTGGGCAATCTCATCGATCAGAAGAGCTTCTGCAAGACCTTCTGCGCTGCCCAGCGAGCGCTCGGGATCCGGCTTCGCGATCCAAAGGACACGTATGTTTCCGCAGCGCTGACGAACAGGGTAAATCTGACTTGGCTTTCGGAACAGACAGGCGCGGCCGAAGCCACGCTGCGCTCCCATTACGGGCGATTCATCCATTCGAGCCTAAGCGACAAGATTGAACTTGGAAAAATCGATATGAAGCGGCCTGAGCTGAGGAAGCTTGCCCCACGAGGAGTCGGTCGCGCCAAAAAAGCCTTTCAAAATTAAACAGATTTTGGTGAGCCGTCCGGGACTCGAACCCGGGACCCTCTGATTAAAAGATGAGATTGGCGCGTTTAGGCTGTGGACACAAAAGCCGCCGATGTTCAAGGAAATGCCCGTTTTAGGCCGTCATTCATCGACGACCCTCTGACAATGTACGACAGTGAACGACAGTCGGACGCCATCGTATGTGGACATGGTGTGGACACGGAACGCGCCCATGAATGTCGTTATTTCCCAGCGAAGCATCAAAGACTTGAAGGCTCCTCGGACCGGAAATCGGATCATCTATGACAGCCAGATCAGGGGCTTCGGTGTCCGAGTCACCGCGGCCGAAGCGATCTCTTTCATCCTGACGTACTGGATCGACGGGCGCCAGCGCCGATTTACGATTGGGCGCCATCCAGAACTGACCGCTAGCGCAGCTCGTGCGGAGGCCGTGCAACTGCGCGAGTTGATTCGTCGTGGCGGCGACCCTCTGGCCGAGAAGCGGCGGCGCTACGCCGCCCCAACCATGGACGACCTCGCGCGTGACTACCTTGAGCGCCACGCGCAAATTCATAAGCGCGCCGGCGCCGCAAAGGACGATGAGGGCATGCTGCGAAATATCGTCTTGCCCAAGCTTGGAAAGCTCAAGGTTGTCGGCGTCGAGCGCCGCGACATCGAGGAATTGCAGCATAAGCTAAGGGACATGCCTTACCGTGCCAACCGTGTTTTGGCATTGCTGAGCAAGATGATGAACCTCGCCATCGATTGGGGCTGGCGTACCGACAATCCCTGTCGACGCATACCGCGATTTCAGGAAGAAAAGCGCGACCGGTGGCTCTCAACCGAGGAGCTTGAACGTCTCTGCGCGGCCTTGGACAAACATCCCAACCAGGTGTCGGCCAACGCGGTCCGGCTCCTGCTGCTTACCGGCGCGCGCCGTGGCGAGGTCTTGTCGGCAAGATGGGAAGACTTCGATTTGGAGCGCGGTATCTGGACCAAGCGAGCCATCACACAAAGCAGAAGCGCACCGAGCACGTGCCGCTCAGCGCCGGCGCTATGCAGTTGCTCGTCAACATCAAAAAGCAGGCAACGGCCGAGGTATTGTTTCCGGGTCAAACGCCCGGCGAGCCTTTGCGAGAAATCAAAAAGTTCTGGTCCTCAGTGCGCAAAACCGCGCGAATCCAAAATGCGCGCCTGCACGATCTCCGACATACCTACGCGAGCCATCTGGTTTCCGCCGGTATGTCGCTGCCGATCGTCGGGAGGCTCCTCGGACACACGCAGCCCCAAACCACGGCTCGTTATGCTCATCTAGCCGACGATCCGCTGCGTCAAGCTACGAACCGGTTCGCCTCGATCCTGGCCGGCGCTCAGAACCGGAAGCCGGCAGAGATAATTCCGCTGCGCCAGGATGGCTGACCGAACTCAACCCAGTTCGCCGCATGATGCGCGCGCGGAAGTTTCTCGGTTCCACCTGCTCGGATTGGATCAACCAGGCCTTTATCGATTCGAGCCGATAGAGCCGCATCCTTCCAAGCGCGACACGTGGTGGATCGTGCCGGAACTGATGCCATCGCTCGACGGTTCGCAGCGAAACTCCCAATTCTTTCGCCAATTGTTTTGGTGTGAGATATTCAGCGAGGATCGATGATTGTTGATCGGTTTCGTTGGCTTCTGAACTTCGAAATTCGGGCATTTGAGTGATGCCTCCTTCGCCTGATAGCGAGACCGGCCACGCCTACCACCACTCCCCTCCAGAGGATTTAGATTGCAACGCCGATGCCTCACGGGGTGACGAAGGAGGCGCTATCCAGAGCGGGCAAACCAACCGTCTGATACGTCCAGCGATCGGAAAAGTGTGCATGTGCAAATTCGGCACACACACTTCCGCCGTTTCGGCGTCACTCGCCGACATCGGACGCCTACCGCGGTGGACCAACTTTGCGCGGTTTCGCCTCCGCCTCGAATCGGAGTAGAATTTGCAGAAGTGAACACCACGATCAGATTGGAACTCCCGGAGGAGATCGCCCGACAAATCGAGTCCAAGTGGAAGGACCTGCCGCGCGCCGCCCTTGAGAGTCTGGTGGTCGAGGCATACCGCTGTGAGTTGATCAGCGCCGAGCAGATTCGGCGGGTTCTCGGTTTCGCCAGTCGATTTGAGGTCGAGAAGTTCCTTAAGCAGCACAGCGTGTACGACTATACGCTTGAGGACTTCGAGCAGGATCGGGAGACGCTGCGCCGCTGGCAGGAGCGGGGCTAAAGCCGCAGTGTGATCGTTGTCGCCGATACGACGCCGCTGAACTACCTGGTGCTGATCGGGCACGTCGACATCCTGCCCCAGGTTTTCGCGCAAGTATTGGTTCCAGAAGCCGTGATGGCGGAGCTCCGGCATCCAGCGGCTCCCACGGCGGTGCGGGACTGGGCCACCAATCCCGCGCCAGCGTGGCTCGAAGTCAAGAAGCCCGGAACTCTCGAACCAGCACTTGAGTTTCTGGGAGCCGGCGAGCGAGAAGCGATCGCGCTGGCATTGGAAACGAGCGCGGATGCGCTGCTGATCGACGAGAGGGCCGGAAGAAGAGAAGCAGCGAAACGGCGGCTTAGCGTTATTGGCACACTGGCGGTCTTGGACGAAGCCGGACGGCGAGGCCTAATCGATTTTGACGCGGCGTTGGTCCGTCTGCGCCAGACGACTTTTCGCCTATCGTCGGCGCTCCTAAGAGCGCTTGGGCGGCCTCGCACCACCAGTTGAACTACACCCAGGGTTATACCGGCGCATTTGCTTCGACCGAAGCCGCTCGCGCCGATTCTCGGCGCCCGAACCGGAGCCCGGAGACGACACCCCAAAATACAAGGTCAACGTGACTTAGGCTCACACTTGTTCTAACCGGCTCGACGGCTACGTCGATAGTGCGCGGCCACCCTCATCCGATTGCCACAGCCGGTGTTGCTGCACCATCGGCGCGTGTGGTTCTTCGACGTATCGTAAAAGAAGACCCCGCAGCCAGGGTTGGCGCATCGTTTCACAAGCGCTGGAATTGACCCGGTTTCGTGGAGTGTGTTTGGGCAGGAGAGCAGGGAGGAAAAGCGATGGCCAAAACACATCCGCCATACCCGGCCGAATATCGGCGGCGGATGGTCGAACAGGTGCGCGCGGGACGGTCGCTGAAAGAGTTGGCGCGTGAGTTCGAACCGTCGGTCGAGAGCATTCGGCCGTGGGTCAGACAGGCGCAACTCGATGTGGGCGAGCGCAGCGACGGACTGACCAGCGGC
>JAJXZF010000096.1 GCA_021780225.1 Deltaproteobacteria bacterium
TGGACGATGGTTGCATGCAGCGCTCGGGTTCTTTGGGTTTTTCTCGTCGCCGTGATCTGTTCCGGATGCGCGTTCGGGTCCGCGCCGCTGAAAGATACCCCTCATGTCGCAGTGACTCCCGCCGCCGGAAAACTCAGCGTGGCGGTCACGCCGGAGCCGGTGGTCGGCGACGTCCTGCCCGTCTATGTTTCGATCGCCAACGGAGCCGATATGCCATGCTCGGTCGTGCCGAATCAGGTTTTTGCGATCGACAAGGCCGGCGATCGGATCGCGCCGATTCCGCCCGCCGAAGCCGCGCGTCAGGCGGGCGGCGCCGGTGAACTGCGCGACGCTCTCGAAAGCGGCGGGGCCAGCGGTATCGCGGGCGGCGCGTTGGGCGCGGGGATCGGCGCGCTTGCGGGCGCGTTTGTCCATAGCGGCGCGACCGGAGCGGCGATCGGTGGCGCGTTCGGCGTCGGCGAGGGCGCCTTGCAGGGCGCTCCCGCCGGGCAGGCGCGAGCCGACCAGCAGGCCTCCGTCCAGATGACGGCGCTGGCGCTGCCGGCCGGGAACGTGCGTCGCGGGTTCAGCGTCGGCGGCTATGTGTATTTTCCCAAAGGCGACTATGAATCGATTCAGATGCTGCTCGTCGATCAGGAGAGCGGCGACACCGAGGTCGTGAGCCGCCCCTTGCGTTGAGGCGCGGAAATTTACATTATTTGCGGCCCGATCCGCGCGCTAAAAGCTCGTCCAACGCTTCATTGACGAAATAGCGTTGCGAAGGGTCGCGATCGTCGAGTTCGGATTTGCGCCGCGCGATCCAGTCGGCCAGGCCGACGAACGCCGCTTCGGCCACATTGGCGAACTCAAACGCCTCGGCGACTTTCAGAAGGTCCGCCCAAAGCTCGCCGGGTAGATCCAGAATCAGCTGTCTTCCAGCATCGGCCATAGTCTCATATAGTCTTGCGCTTCCGCCGCGGTCAAAATGAAAATTGTCGTGATGGGTCATTTCAGACTTGCCGGCCTGCTGGTCGAATTTCTCGACGACGGGCGGATGCGGCCGGCGCTCGCGCTGCGCGAGACCGATCGGCAGGTCGCGGTCGTCGAAGCCGGCGGACGCGAACGCACGCTGTCGCGGGCGCTCGTCCTCAACGCTTATCCGGATCGAGCGGTGAATCGCGCCAACCTCGCCGCGGAAGTCGCCCGGCTGGAAGCGCAGCGTATCGCGCTCGCCGCGGAGATCGATCTGGGATTGCTCTGGGAGATTGTCCAGGAACAGAACCGCGCTTTTGCCGCCGAAGAGCTGGCCGAGCTGTTTTTCGGCAGACACGCGCCGGTGGACATATCGGTGATGCTCGAGGCGTTGCTTAACGACCGGCTCTATTTTGTGCGCCGTCATATGGAATTTCTGCCGCGGCCGGTCGAGCAGGTCGAACGCTTGCGGATGCAGCACGACAAGACGCGCCTGCGCAGCGAAGCCAACCGCCGCACGCGCAGCCTGCTCGAAGGCATATTGGCGGGCAGCCGCGCACCGACGGTCGAAGAAGCCGCGCCGCTGATCGCCGAGTTGCAACCCTTTCTCGATAATCCCTTCACGCGGAACAAGGATCTTGAAGCGATGCTTGAGGCGGCCGCGCCCGAACTTTTGCCGGGCGAGGCCGCGTTCGAAATCCTGGAGCGGCTTGATTCCCCGCCGGAAGGTCCGCGCTACGTCATTATCGGCGGAATTCGCACGAAATTTTCCAGTGCGGCTGTCGCCGAGGCCGCCGCCGTCGCGCCGCCCGCGCGCCCGCAATCCGACGATTCGTCCGCAGTGACGATCGATGACGACGACACGGTCGAAATCGACGATGCGGTCTCGTGCGAACCGCTCGCCGCCGGCGGTTTGCGAGTGCGGGTGCATATCGCGCTGGTTGCGGATTTCGTCGCACGCGGCGGCGCGGTGGATCGCGAGGCCGTCGCCCGCGCGACCACGGTTTATTTGCCTGAAGCGACGATACGGATGCTTCCGGACGCGATCGCGTGCGACTCGGCGAGCTTGATCGCGGGCGTCGAGCGGCACGTGCTGACCACCGATTTGAAACTCTCCGCCGCCGGCGATCTGGCCGATTACGCGATATATCCCTCGCGGCTTAAAGTCGCCAAACGGCTCAGCTACGAGCGCGCCGACGCCATGATTGCGGCGGAATCGGACGCGCCTGAGGCGTTGAAAGTGCGGCGGTTGTACGAGGCGGCGAAAATGTTGCGCGAGCGCCGCCGTGCGGCCGGCGCCGTGATCGTCAGCCGGCGCGAGCCCAAAGTAAAAGTAGCGGCGGATGGCTCGATAGAAGTCAGCGTGATCGATAATGCGTCGCCGAGCCGGATGCTGGTGGCGGAATTCATGGTGCTGAGCAATCATGTGCTTGCGCGCCATGCGGCGAATAATCGGATTCCGATCATCTATCGCGTGCAGCCGAGCGGCGGCGGCGACCTGGCGACGCTGCGGCCCCGGCTCTCGATCTATCCTGAATATCACGCCGGTATCGGACTCGATTGCTATGCTCAGATAAGTTCGCCTATCCGGCGCTATATGGATTTGGTGCTGCAGCGGCAGATCGTCGCGGCATTGGCGGAAGGGACCGCTAAACTGCCCTATCAAGCCGACGAACTGCTGACGGTGATTGCCAACGCCGAAGCGTCGGATGCCTCCAGCAAAGAGCTGGAACGACGTGCGAAACGCTATTGGACGCTGCGTTTTTTAGAGCGCGAGTGTCTGAGCGCGCCGCTTGAAGCGATCGTCACGCGCGACGGCGCGAGCGCCGCGCTTTTCGATTATGGGGTGCGCGGATCGCTGCATGGCGCGCCCAATATTCCCAGCCAAACGCGAATTCTGGCGCAAATTTCGACTATCGATCCGGTGCGCGGCACGCTCAATCTGGATTATTTAAGCACGCTTGGGCGCGATTCGGACGGCAGCCGCTGAGAGGTTCGCAGCGGCTGCCGTCCGAATCGGCGCGCTTCAGGAATTCGATTCGACCGCGCCGAAGCTGTCCTGCTCCAAGCGCCAGCGATCGATCGACTCGACGTTGAAACGCCAGTCGCTGCCAACCTTGAATGCGGGCAACTGACCGCGCTTTAACTGACGATAGACGGTCGAAGGATGAACTTTCAGGTAGTCGGACAGCTCCTTTACGGTCATTACCCGGCTGTTATCGACTTTCATGCGTAAATTTGCCTCCTGTTTCTCTTTTCCGCCCGATAGCGGGCTTCGCTTCCGATATCAGCAAGCTCCATGCCGCGTGTTCTAGACGGTCCATTTTGAGCAAAAACACGCACTGTTTCGCTGAATCGCCATAATTTTAGCGCCCAAAAAATGCCAATCGGCAGAATTTTGGCTCAAACCTGCCTGCTACTGCGGTGCAGAGCTGATCACTGCTCGTTTCAACTCTGCAATGATTGTAACGCCGCAGGCGGCGCTATCTTGACGGGTGCTGGCGCGCTCCAGTCGCGTTTTGGTGAGCGCTATTCGGTTATTTTTGTCGAAGAACCGATTATTGGTAATTTTTTCAATTCTTCCAGGGCGTCGCTTTAACTATCTAGGGCGACATGCGCACCGCGCCGCCAGTGGGCGCCAAACGATGTACCGCAGCATCCGCGATGCGCCCGATCGGCTCCGCATCGCGCACGAATCCGTCAGATGTCCCGGACGCGCCCGGACCGTCCCGCGGCGCCGCACGATGCACGTCGCGTCCGCCGGAAGCCGGCCGGGCCGGCCGTTCAGGCGCGCGCGATCAGGTCGCGTTCCGTCGCCGCGATAAATTCGAGCAGGCCGCGCTGGTCGCTCGCGCGATGCAACAGAATCAGCCGGCTCACGCCCAGGTCGGCGAAGCGCTTGACCGTATCGCGATCGATCCGCCCGCGCGGCGCGACGCTGATTTCGAGGTCGCCGGTCGCCCGGCCGTGTTTCTGACAGGCCGCTTTCAGCCCGGCGACGCATCCTGCGGCAGCGTCCACGTCGAGCGCGAAGCCGAACCATCCTTTGGCCAGCCGCGCCGCCCGATCGTAGGCCTGCGGCGTATGGCCGCCGAAGACGATCTCGGGATGCGGCCGCTGGACCGGCCGCGGCATCGCGTTGACGCCGCCGAAGGAGACGAAGCGCCCGCGGTAGGCCGGCTTCTCCATCGACCACAGCGCGATCATCGCGGCGAGAAATTCCTCGCTGCGCGGTCCCTTGTGGTCGAACGGCGCGCCCAGCGCATCGAACTCCGGCTTAAGGTAGCCGATGCCGATGCCGAAGATGAGCCGGCCGTTGGAGAGCACATCGACGGAGGCCAGCTCCTTCGCCAGCACGACCGGATTGCGCTGGGGCAGGATGATGATGCCGGTGCCGAGGCGCACCTTTTTGGTATGCGCCGCGACGAAGGCGAGCGCGGCCGCCGAATCGATGAAGGGAGTTT
>JAJXZF010000103.1 GCA_021780225.1 Deltaproteobacteria bacterium
ACTCGCGCTTCAGATCGGCGAGAGTGATCGACGGTTGCGTGGTGAGCGGCTTTCCAGCTTCGACCTTGCTGTCCATGCCTCAAACATAACGCAACCCACGCTGAGTGTCAAGCTTAACATAATCCCCCTTAAAAATAGGATACTGAAAAAGGCAAGGCCAAGGACTCGGGATGGCGAAGCGGAAGCACACGGCAGAAGAGATCGTGGCGGCGCACTGGATCTCGCTGTAAATTGTGGCGATGCGCCGACCGCTTTAGAGTTGAAAGCGCTCGATTCAATTCCAATAAAATCGGTCCGGCGCTCTACCGCCGCACCGCGAATTTTCATCTAATAACGAGAGGAAAGGCGCCGAATGAAATCGCTTCAGACTGTTGGCGGTCCGTTTTTCGAGGACCTCGAAGTTGGAATGAGAGTGGATGACGCGCCTGCGGTGACGCTAACTGCCGGACTCGCAGCTCAGCACCAGACAATCGTGGGCGACAGAATGCGAATTGCGCTGGACCAGGAACTCGCGGCCGCGATCGCCGGCGGACCGGTGGCGCATCCAGCGCTCGCCTGGGACGTTGTGATCGGCCAATCGACGCTTTTTACACGCCGGGTGATCGCGAATCTCTTCTACCGCGGTCTCGCATTTCGTCGCTTTCCAAATATTGGCGATACGCTCTACACAACCTCGGAAGTGGTCGGACTCAAACAGAACCGAGGACGGCCTGGACGGCCCGCGACCGGTCTTGGCGTGATGAGAATACGTTCGGTCGATCAAGCCGGACGCGAAGTGCTTGATTTCCGGCGCTGCGCGATGTTCCCTCTGCGCGACCCGACAGGCAAAACGTCCCATCAGGCTGAGCTCGATTCAGCCGCTTCCGATTTGGATTCCGGAGCGCTAAGGGCGCCGATTTCCCACTGGCGACTCGCGGAATTCAAGCGACGCATTCCCGGCCTCCATTTTGACGATTTGACCGATGGAACCACTTGGGAGATAGCGGGGGGCGACGTCGTTTCGTCCGCGCCGGAACTTGCGCGGCTGACCCTAAATCTGGCGATGGTCCATCATGACGCCGCGGCGAGCCCGGCCGGCCGGCTTGTCTATGGCGGACATACGATAGGAATTGCGGCGGCGCAGGCGGCGCGCACGCTTTTTAATCTGGTCACGATAATCGGGTGGCACGGATGCGATCATCTCGGCCCGGTGCGCGAGGGCGATACGCTACGCAGCACGCTTGAGCTCGAGAAGCGCGAGCCGTTCGCGGAAAGCGGAGGATTCGTTCATCTGCGATCGCGCGTCAGAGCCGAGAGCCGCGACGAATCACGCGACGTACTCGACTGGCGCTTCGTGGGCGTAATGGCGTGAGCGGAAATCCGGCCGGCGCTAGCGCTATTTGTTCCAAGCCATGAGCCGCGTCGATTATGCCTGGAATTGCCGTTTTTTCATCAAATGAAATTTCATGGCGACATCGCGGATTAGCTCCGCGGCCTTGTTCATAGGCTGGGGTCGTCCACGCTCCAACCGCGCGATGCTGGCTATCGAACGCGAGGTCGGCTAAAAAACGGCAATTCAGTCGTTGGTGTGGCGATCCTGGACGCTAAAAAGGAGTCGAGATGCATAATGTGAAATTCGGATTGTTCCTGCCGACCGGCGATTTTCCGCAAGCGCGCGCCGCGGCGGAATGGGCCGATGCAAACGGTTTTTATTCGGTCTCGATGAACGATCACTTTTTCTCGCCGTTGGGCCTTCCGCAAACTCCGCAACTAGAGTGCTTTTCGACCTTGAGCGCTATCGCGGCGGTTACCAGGAACGTCAGGCTGGCGCCGGCAGTGACCGCCATTGGGTTTCGCACGCCGCCCATGCTGGCAAAGATCGCATCCACTCTCGATCATCTGAGCAATGGCCGCTTCATAATGGGAATTGGCGCCGGATGGCAGCGCAACGAATACGACGCTCACAACTATCCCTATCCGGATAACCTCGAACGAATCGCACAGCTCGCCGACGGCATTCGCCTGCTGAAAGCGATGTGGACGCAGGATGAGCCGACCTATCGCGGAAAGTACTTTCACGTTGAGAAGGCGTATAACAATCCTCGACCCGTCCAAAAGCCGCATCCGCCGATTATGATTGGCGGATCAGGGACGAAGATCCTTGAGTTGGCGGCGCAGGAAGCGCAGTTGATCAACATGATACCGCCGATCGTCAACGGCAAGGATTTTATTCAGGATCCGATGGCGGCGGTGAAATTCACCAAGCCGGTTTTGAAAAAAAAGATCGCAAAGCTGCGCGGCTTCCTTCAGGCGGCGGGCAAGCCGCAGGACGCTGTCGAACCCGGCGTGATTTGCATGGTGAGTATCGCGCGCAGCAAAGCCGAAGCCGACGAGGCTCTGGCGCGCACGGCGAAAGGGATGGGCTATCCGAACGTCGAAGCGGCGCGCAATTCGCCCGTGCTGCTGGCGGGAACTCCCGACGAAGTCAGGCGCGAGCTGAGATCGCGAATCGAGGAATTGGGCGCCACCTACTACATCGTGTTTCCGTCGACGCGCGAATCCGGCGAGCTGCTCGTAAAAGAGGTGATGCCGGAGTTTCGATCGCGCGGCAACTAGGTAATTAAACTCGGGAACGGCGACTTAAAGCCGTTCCCGATGATTCCTGGTGTGGTGTCCCGCAAATAACTTCCACCTGATGCCTTATCGGCTCGGCGCGCAGGCCGCTCACCGCAGAGCGGCAAGGGATGGATTGCCGGGTCCATGCCCGGCAATGACGAACAGCGTTGGTCATGCCCTGACTTGATCCGGGCATCCACGCCGAGCGCAAGATCGACGCGGAGTGCAAACTTATTTGCGGGACGCCACGCTAGTGCTTCGACCCAGGGTTAGCGATTGTTTTGTAGTGAAAGACACGGCGTGCGTCTGCGGTGGAGAAGCGCCAGTCGATTTTGATTTTGGAGCGATTGGCCCATCGGTTCCAAGCACTGGTGCGCCGGCGCAGTTCGATCAGGCTCGCCACCCGCTGGCGGCCAAGACACTGGCGCGACCACAGGCTGGCTTCCAATTCGGCGGGATTGAGCCAGCTGCCATGCTTGGGGGTGTAGTGCACGGTGAAGCGCTCCCAGAGCCGATGGCCCTGCTCGGCGCCAAAGGCGTCGAGCAGCGACTTTTCGCGGTGGGTGTTGAGGTTGTCCACGACCAGATGAATAGTGGTCGCAGTTGGGTAGCGCGACGCGGTCCGCTTGAGCGCTCCCGCGAATTGCGCCCCGATACGGTTTTTGGTGGCGTAGGTTTGATGACGGCCCGCCTTGGGCTCGACCACGCAGAACACGTTGGCCGTCCCGCAGCGCGCGTATTCGTAGTCCCGGCGCGCGACGCGCCCGGGCGCCATTGCGGGGTCGGGCCGCACCGAGTCGAGCAGTTGCACCGGTCGTTCGTCCAACGCCGCCACCGGCGCGTGTTTATCCAACGGCTGATTGAGCGCCTCCAGTACTTCTTCCATCCGTTCCACGTATTCCTGGTCCAGCTTCGGCACGCACCACATTTTTTCCCCGCCACGGCTTCAGTTGGTGGCTCACAAACAGACGGCGGATGGTTTCACGCCCGACCTTGCGGACCACTCCCCGCCGCTGCGCTTCCTGCGCAGTCAGCGCGAGGGTCCACCGCGCGTGCCCGAGCGGCGGCGGCCCACACACCAGCGCTACGATCGCAGCCTCCTGCTTGGCATCCAGCAGCCTGTCCGGCTTGGGCCGCGGGTCATCGCTCAGGGCCGCTTCCAAACCCCGCTCCAGGTGGCGCCAACCGACCCGCCGCGCCTCGCGGGGATAAGTGCCCACCGCCGCGGCGCTCTGGCTCAGCGTCCATCCTCGGTCCAATAGCTCCAGGATCCGTATCCGTCGCCAGCGCCGCTCACTCATGCGCCGCCCGCCACCGCGCGCTTCTTTCAGCGCCCCGCGGTCTTCTGCTTTCAGCCGCAATCCCGGAAACCGCTTCCGCCGCCGTCCCTTCCGCTCCACCTCCTCTGTTTGATCAAATACCTCGACCCTCCGCAAGATACCCTTTGATCCCTATGCGTGGGTCGAAGCACTAGTGTGGTTCAGCAGTAGGCGATCGATCGATACCACGCCAGGGTATCAGCCAGAGTAGCGGAAAGCGGCCGCGGCGCGGCGCCTAAATCGAGTTGGAGCGGACCAGGATCGCACGTTTCGTGCATCACGGTCAGGATCGCCGCCAGCGCCGGCAGCGGCGGCCGCCGGCCGGCGGAGCCGAATGCGGCTTCGCTCCACCACGCCGCTGCGACGCTGAACGGCGCGGGAGCGATCGTTTTCGGCGCCGCGACGCCCGCCAGCTCGCACAGCCATCCGCACAGCATGTGCAACGGCAGATTGTGACCGGCGACCGCGATGGGTTCGCCATAACGCGCCGCTCCAATCGCGGCGACGGCGGTCCGCGCGACGTCGCGCACGTCCACGACGTTGACGACGTGCGCGATCGAAACCGGCGCTTCGCCCGCCAGCAGACGCGCCACGAAGCATCGCTCGCGCGGCTTCTGGTCCCACGGCCCGAGGCACAGGGTGGGATTGATTACGGTCGCGGGAAGTCCACCGCGCGCGGCTTCAAGCACCCGCGCTTCCATCGCCGCTTTGGCCGCGAAATAGGGATGGCTGTCGCGCAACAGTCCGCGCCGCATCCGGAGGAAACCGCGCGAGCGATCCGGCAGCGTCGCGAAGCTGCTGATATGCAGCAGCCGCGCGCGATGGCGTCGGACCGCATCGACAATCATGTCCATTCGAGCCGCCGCCGCGCGGCCAATCCGTTCAATTTCCGCCGCGCCCGCCATCGTATCGGGATAAGGCGCGGAGGCGTCGACGACGAGGTCATGTCCGGGCATCAAAGAATCGAGCAGGGCGGGATTTTCCGCGTCGGCGGATACGTAACGGACCGGCAGTCCATCGAGATTGGCGGCGGGACGCGCCCGGCGCGCGACCGCGGTGACGGCGCGGTCCTGCGCGAGCAATTCCCGAACAATCGCGTTGCCAAGATGGCCCGAGGCGCCGATAACGATTGCCGCCATGGTCAGTGATTCCGCGCTATCGCCAGTTCTAAAGCAATACCGGCGACGAATGGCGATTGGCGGTGAAGATTAAACTTTTATTATCAAGGCAAGAAATTCTCCGGACAATGGCTAACCTGCGCGCGCGCATGCTATTGAATTGATCGGTCTTGGTGCGGTTGTTCCGCGATGGTTTCGCGGATGTCGCTAGAGATTCCTCCGTTCGGTCATGCATGGGGAGGGGAGTGTCCGCTAGCGTATGCAATGGATGCGGTCGGGCCAATCAGACGGCAGGCCGGTATTGTGACGAATGCGGTGCGCGGCTGGAAACGCCATGCGGCGGATGCGGCGCGCCGACCATGCCGGGCGACCGCTTCTGCAGCCAGTGCGGCGCGCGGCTTGAGCGGAGTCGGCGCGGCGCAGGCGCGGACGGCGCGATCGAAACGCCCGCCGGAGCCGACGGTTACGACGGCGAGCGGCGGCAGCTTTCGGTGCTGTTCGCCGACTTGGTGGGTTCGACCGAGTTGACCGTCCGGCTTGACCCCGAGGAATATCACGAAATCGTCCAAGCCTATCATCAGGCCGTAAGCCGGGTGATGGGGCGTTTCAACGGTTACGTCGCGCAATATCAGGGCGACGGCGTGGTGGTCTATTTCGGCTGGCCGCGGGCGCACGGCGATGACGCCGAGCGGGCGGTGCGCGCGGGACTCGAACTGATTGAAGCGGTCAAGACGCTGAACCGGGATTGGCCCGAGTCCAAGCGCATCCGCGTGCGCGCGGGCATCGATACCGGTCCGGTGATGGTCGGGCACATGGGCCGCGGCGCACGCCGCGAACCGACGGCGCTGGGCGAGACGCCGAACATCGCGGCGCGCGCGCAGGCGGCGGCGCCGGCGGACGGCCTTGTAATCACGGGCGCGACCAATCGGCTGGTCGGCGGACTCTTTGTGGTCGAGTCGATGGGTCCGCAAAGTTTCAAGGGCGTCGCCACCGAAATCGAGGTCTATCGAGTAATCCGCGTTACCGGCGTGCGCAGCCGTCTCCACGCGGCGCAAGGCTTGACGCCGTTCGTCGGCCGCGCGGCGGAATTGCTGACGCTGGATGAATTATACGGGCAGGTGGTGCGCGGCGACGGCCGGGTGGTCCTGCTCGACGGCGAGCCGGGCATCGGAAAATCCCGGCTGGTGCGCCAGTTCCGCGAAAATCTGCGGCCGCGGCCGCACACCTGGCTGGAATGTTTCTGTTCGCCGTTTGAGACCAACAAGCCGTTCGCGCCGGTGATCACCCTGCTGGGAGATTCGTTCATCATCGGCGAGCGCGATTCGGCGCAAGAGCGGCTTGCCGCGCTCGAAGTCGGGCTGACAGCAGCCGGCTTCAAGGTGGAGGAAGCGCTGCCGTTGATCGCGGAGATGCTGGACCTGCCGGCGCCCGCGCATTATCCGCCGCTGGTGTCGCCGCCCGAACAGAAACGGCGCCGCCTGATTGCGACGCTCGCGCACTGGATCTTAGCGCTGGCGGAGATGCAGCCGCTGGTGATGGTGCTGGAGGACGTCCAGTGGGCCGATCCATCGACGCTCGATTTCCACAAGGCGGTGCTTGAGCGTTCGGCGTTCACGCCGATGATGTTGATCTATACGGCGCGGCCCGGCTTCGAGGCGCCGTGGCCGGCGGCGCCCCATCATAGCCGCCTCGAAGTGCGCAAGCTTGACGGCCGCGAGACCCGCGAGATGGCGCACATGGCGGCGCGCGGCGCTTTCGACGAGCGCGCGGCGGAACTCGTCGCTCAGCGCACCGACGGCGTGCCGCTGTTCATCGAAGAATTGGCGCGGGTGATGGCGGAGCGCGGCGCCGCGGACGAGCCGGTCGGCATCCCCGCGACGCTGGCGGATTCGCTGATGGCGCGCATCGACCGGCTGGGCGCGGCGAAAGAAGTGGCGCAGATAGCGTCGGTGATTGGCCGGGAGTTTCCGTATGGCGTATTGCGCGAGATCGCCGGCTGGGACGATTTCGCGCTGGCGGACGCGCTCAAACAGATCGCCGCCGCCGAACTGATTTCCGCCGACGGCGAGGGGCCGCGCGCGAACTATCTGTTCAAGCACGGATTGGTTCGCGACACCGCGTACAATTCGCTGCTGCGGTCGCGCCGCCGCGACTTGCATCGCGCGGTCGCGGACGCCCTGCGATGGAAATTCCCGCGGCTCGCCGAATCCGAGCCGGAGACCCTCGCCTATCATTTTACCGAGGCGGGCGCGGCCGACGACGCGGTCGCGGCGTGGCGCGACGCCGGCGATCGGTCCGCAGCGCGCGGCGCGCTGGTCGAGGCGTCGAACCAGTACGCGCGCGCGCTTGAGGCGCTGTTCGCCGCGCCGTCCTCGCCCGAGCGCGACCAGCGCGAGATGACGCTGCGGATCGCGCTGGGCTCGGTTTACACCGCGACCAAGGGCCTCGCCTCGCGCGAAGTCGAGGAGGTCTACCGGCGGGCGCGCGAATTGGGCGAACGCGTTGGCGGCGGCAAAAATTCAATTCTGCTTGGACTCTGGCAGACGTACTTGGGCCGCGGCGAACTTGCCGCCGCGCAATCGATGGCCGAGCGGCGGCTCGAACTCGCGCTCGGCGAAGGCGCGCCGCTTTCGCTGTGTTGGTCCCACTATGCGCTCGGCGCGACCCTGCTGCATCGCGGCCGCCTCGGCGAGGCGATCGATAATCTGAAATCGGCCGTCGAATATTGCCGCGAGAGCGATTCCGCCCGCCGCCCGCTGGACGCCGGACCGCTCGCGATGAGCTATCTTGCGGTCGCGCTGATGCTGTTCGGACGCGCCGACGAAGCACGCGCGATCGGCAACCGGGCGCTTGAAGCGGCCGCGCAGACGGGCAAGCCGTTCAACGTCGCGTTTACATCGGTCAACGTCGCGGCGACCTATCAACTGGCGAACGACATCGAACGGGTCTTCGCGATCGCGCATGACGCCGCGCAATTCGCCCGCGAGCGCCATCTCACGCAATTCGCATCGGGCCTTGACGTTTATGCCGGATGGGCGCTGGCGATGCGCGGCGATCCGGCGTCAGGAATCGAACGGCTGCATCGCGGAATCTCCGGATGGATCGCCAACGGCCAGCGATTGCCTTACGGATGGTATCTTGCGCTGCTGGCGTGGGCTTGCGCGCTCGGCGGACGTTTTGACGAAGCGCGCCAGACGATTCAGGACGCGCGCGCCGCGGTCGGCGAGCTGTTGATGGATCGGCCGACGGTGGCGTGGGCCGAGGCGGAAATTATCAGACTCTCCGGCGCCGATTGGGACACGCTCGAGCAGGCTCTGACCGTCGTAATCCGCGAGGCTCGGGCGACCGGCAACCGCATTTTCGAGCTCCGCGCGGCGACGGCTTTGGCGCGACAACTGGCTGAACGGGGCGATCATTCTGGCGCTCGCGAGATGCTCTCCGAGCGCTATCAGGCTTTCGCGGCCGGCGGCCAAACCCCGGACGTGATTGCGGCCGGCCGTCTGCTCGATTCGCTGACCGCCTAATCCGGGTGTGGCGCGCCCGCCGCGCGGCGCATCAGCAGTTCCACGATAATTCCCTTAAGCGCCGCGGCTGCGATTGCGAGCGCGGGCGGCGCAACGATAGCGGCGGCGAGCAATGCGGCGGGCGGCGGCGCGAATCGGAACAGGTGCCGGGCGGGTTCGATCAGCAGCGTGAGCGCCAGCAAAATCGCGGAGGCTGCGATAATCATCCAGAGCGCCGCGTTTTGCCGGCCGAACGCCGCCCGAAGATCGCCGCGTAACGAGCGGTCGGCGAGCACCAGTCCGAGATTTCCCGCAACCAGCGCGGTGAACGCCGCGGCCCGCGCCGAATCCGCGGAAACGCCGCGCATGAGCGCGCCGAAGTAAATCAGCGCCGCCGCGGCCATCACGCACGACCCATGGAAGATGCTCCAGGCGGCCACTCCCGCCGGAATCAGCGGGCTGGCGACCGATCGCGGCGGACGACGCATGGCGCCGGTTTCCTCTGGTTCGGCTTCAAACGCGATCGATGAAACCGGATCGATCACCAATTGCAGGAAGGCGATATGCGCGGGCAGCAGGGCGAGCGGCCAGTCGCCGAGCAGGGGAAGCAGCGAGAGTCCGGCGATCGGCACATGCACCGACAGCAGGTAGCCCATCGCCTTGCGCAGGTTGTCGTGAATTCTGCGGCCGAGCCTGATCGCCTTGACGATCGAACTGAAATCGTCATCGAGCAAAACCAGCGCCGCCGCTTCGCGCGCCACATCTGCGCCTCGGCCGCCCATCGCGATGCCAATGTGCGCGGCGCGGAGCGCGGGCGCGTCGTTGACGCCGTCGCCCGTCATCGCGACGATTTCGCCGTTTTCCTTGAGCGCTTTGACGATGCTGAGTTTTTGCTCGGGGCGGATGCGCGCGAAAATCGCGGTTTCGGCCGCGGCGACGCGCAATTCAGCGGCGCTCATCGCGGCGAGTTCTGAACCCGTGACGATCCGCGTCCCGGCGTCGATTCCAGCCTGATCGGCGATCGCGCGCGCGGTCGCTGGATAATCGCCGGTGACCATGATCACCCGGATTCCCGCGTCGCGGCATTCGCGCACCGCGGCGCGCGCGGAGGGCCGCAGCGGGTCGGCAAAGCCAATCAGCCCGACAAAGGCGAATTGGAATCCGTGCGGCGTTTCGGGCCACGCGCGTCCGCGATGCTCGGCGCGGGCCACGCCCAACACCCGGACGCCAGCTTTGGCCATCAGTTCGGCGGATGCGAGAATTTCCTCGCGAACCTGCCCGGCCACGCGGCAGAGCGAAGCGACCGCTTCCGGCGCTCCCTTGACCGCGACGAGATAACGATCGTCGCCGGCCGGCCACGCGTGAGTCATCGCCGGCAGATCGGCGCTGAGTCCGTATTCATGGACGGGGGAATCCGCCGTCGGCAGCCGGCCGGAGGCGGGCGGATAGAGCCGCGCCGTCGCAGCCAGCGCCTGTTCCATCGCGTCAGTCGGATCGGATTCGCTCGCAAGCCGGCCCCATTCCAGCAGTTCGCGATATTTCGCGCCGGGCGTTGCGTCGTCCGCGACCTTGACGATTTCACCCTCGATCGCGAGCGCCGCGACCGCCATCCGGTTGAGCGTCAGCGTTCCGGTTTTGTCGGTGCAGAGGACGGTTGCGGCGCCGAGGCTTTCGATCGCCGCCGAGCGGCGCGTGAGCACATTCGCGCGGGCGATGCGCCGGGCGCCCATCGCCAGGAAGATCATCAGAACCAGCGGAAATTCCTCGGGTAAGAGCGACATTGCGAGCGTGACGCCAGCGAGCGCGGCCTGAATCCACGACCCCCGCGTCAGGCCGTAAAGCAGCGTCACGAGCAGGCTCAGGCCGATTCCGATCATCGCGAGCAGACGCACGAGGCGGCCCGTTCGCACCGTCAGCGGGCTGGGCTCCTCGGTTATCGAGCCGAGCGATTTTCCGATCTTTCCAATTTCAGTGGCGGGGCCGACGGCGAAGACGCGGCCGAGACCCTGGCCGCCAACCACGACCGCGCCGGCATATACTCGCGATGAGCCATCTTCAGGCTCGATCGCCGCGGATTGCGATCCGGCCGCGGCGTGCTTGGGAACCGGAATCGATTCGCCGGTCAGCAGCGACTCGTCGGCTTCGAGGTCGTTGGCGGCGAGCAAAATGGCGTCGGCTGGCACGCGATCGCCTTCGCCGAGAACGATCAAATCGCCGCGCACAACTTCGCGTCCGGAGATGCGCCGCCGTTTGCCGGAGCGGATCGCCAGGGCGCGCGGACTGGCCAGGTCGCGCAGCGCCTCCAGGGTCCGTTCGGCGCGAAATTCCTGCACCGACGCGATCGCGGCCATGAGAACCGCGGAACCCGCCAGCAGCACCGCCTCCGCAAAATCGCCGAGGGCGAAATAGATCGCGGTCGCGGCGACCAGCAGTTGGAACATCGGCTCCCGAGCGACGCCCAACGCGATCGCGGCCCCTCCGCGCCGTGGCGGATGAGGCAGTTCGTTCGGCCCGTCCGCCGCCAATCGCGCCGCGGCTTCAGCGTCGGTAAGGCCGGCGTCGCGGGGGAGTTCGGCGGCTTGCGGCGGATGGGCGGAGCGAAGCGGAGTCACGCGAGACGGCGTGAGGTCAGCGCTCGGCCGCGCGCGTCCAGACGACATCGAGCGCGCCGTCGTCGGCCCACGCGTACGCGGCTTTGCCCCCGAAAGCCTTGCAGAGCTCGCGCGCGATTCGATGCGCGAGTTTTTGCGAAGTCGTGCGGACTTCGAGCGTTCCGTTGCGATATTCCGACGAAACCAGCTTGCGCTCAGGCTGGGTGAGCGCGGCGCGCCGCGCGACGTTGGCGATACGCCGCTCGATCGCGTCGCGCGCCTCGGCGACATACTTTCCGCGCAGCAGCAGGCGGCCCTGGCTTTCTTCGCGTTCAACCTGTTTGCATGCGGGGCATACGGTCCAGCGGACGGATTCGCCGGGGCGCAACGCCAGCTTGCGTCCGGCGCGCCAGGTCTCGCGCACGTAGGTCGAACCGCATCGCTCGCAGACCGAACGGTCGGCCGGCGGCGGCAGTTTGGTGGCCACGGGCGGCTTGCGGTTGGAGCGGCTGCCCTTGCGGTTGAGGCTGCGAATCAGTGACTTGTTGGCCATCGTAAATTCCTCGCGATGCGGCGTCCATGGATTCGTCGCCGCACGATCCTCGCGATAAATTCTCTCACCGTTGAACGGCTATGTCATGGAATTCGATACGGCCGCGCCACGGCGATTCGATCCCGCCGCCGGCGCCGCGGGTGCGGCGTCCGCCGGCGAGACGCAGCGGTAATTTTGTCGTATCTGGCTATTACTATTTAATGGAGATGTAACAACCGCCGCGCACGACTGGTCGTTAATTCAGATAATATCTTCAGCCCAAAAAGGCGCCATCGCCTTTCGATTAATCGATTTGCCGAAACGAGGAAGAATGCCATCTCGCAATTGGTTTCGCTGGAGTCTCGCAATCAGTTTGATGGGCGCGATTTTGATTGTCGCCGGCGCCGCATGCGCCGGTGTGACCGCGCCGCCGGTTCCCGGAAAATCGGACGCGGCGCAGGGAGAGTTGGAATTCCGGCTCTATTGCGCGCAATGCCACGGCATGGAGGCGTTGGGCAACGGCCCGGTCGCGCCTGCGCTGCGGCAAAGGCCGGCAAATCTGCGCCTGCTGGCGGAGAAGAACGGAGGCGTGTTTCCGGAAAAGAAAGTCCGTGATTTTATCGATGGCGCGCAACAGACGGCCGCGCACGGCGGCCGCGAAATGCCGATATGGGGCCTCGCTTTTCGCAAACCCGGCGGACCGCTTGGAGATATTCACGGAAATCCCCAGCAGGTTGACGCCCAAGTCGAGCGCCGAATCGACCTGCTCGTCGATTACCTGAAATCGATTCAGTCCAAGTGACTCGGCCGGCGCGGAGCTTCATGTTTCGCCGAAGCTCCGCCCGCCGCGCCGCGAAACATCCCGCTGTGACCGCCGACGGGAGTGTTCGCTATTTCCCGGCGCCGGTCAATTTCACCTCCTGCGGGCTTTTTACTGCCGTATCGGTGAAGGTCAGCGCGCCCTTGAGTACGCCCGTCGCCGTGGGCCTGAAAGTGACGCCGATTTCACACGGGCTTCTGGTCGTATCCGGAGACAGCGTCGATGGGCACGAGTTCGAGCTGATCTGAAAGTCTCCGCTTACGGCAACCGCGAACGCCATCGGCACCGGATTCGGATTGGAAACTTTGACGATCTTGGCGGCGGTGGTGTCGTTTACCGCCTCCTTGCCGAAACTCAGCAGGTCCGGACCATAACGCAGCACGCCCTGCTTGCCCATCCCCTGGAGCTTCACGTATTGCGGTCCGTCGAGCGAGGCGTTGTCGTCGATCATAAGCACGCCGGTCCGTTTGCCGGCCGCCGTTGGCGTGAACGCCATCGCGATTGCGCATTTGCTCTTGGGCGCGAGCGTGGAGCCGCAGGTGGTGGCGCCGCCGTTCAGGATGGTGAAATCGCCGGTGTTTCCCGCGCCCAGGAAAGTGACGGTCAGGTTCTGCTTTTTGGTCTTGGGATTAAAGACCATCACCAGCTTGGGTTTGCCGGTCGCGCCCACGCCGCCGAGTTCGATTGCGGCGGGGAAGTTCAGCGTCTTCGGCGTGACGACGAGCTTCGCGTCTTCGGGCGGGGCCGAAAAGAAGAACCCGGCGGATGCGTTCGACGCCGTATAACTGCTGTTGCCGGCGAAAGTCGCGGTCAGTCGGCGGGCTGGCTGTCCCGGGATGATCGTCGGCGAAGCGATGCCGCACTGAGCGATGCCGCTGCCATTGGTCGAAGCGCCGCACGAATCGCCGCCCAGCGCCAGCGTGACCGATTGTCCCGCCAGAGGAACCGGCGGGGTCTGCGAGATATCGCTGAGCGCGGCGGTGATCGTCACCGGCATCCCTGGAATCCCGCCTTTGGCGCTCGGATTAAGCGTCAGGAAGGTCGCGTCCTCGCCCGGACTCCAGGTGACCGAGACGGGGCTGGAAGGCGGTGCGCCGACGATATTGGCGGATACGTAATCCGTGCCGGTCTTGACGCCGGTATAGGAGAACTGCGCGGCGCCGTTGGCGTCGGCCGCGACCGACTTTCCGGCCGCTATATTGACCCCGGTCACGTCAAAGTTGACCGGCGTGCCGGCCGGCGACGCGACATAGTGCAAAGTCGCGGTGAAGTCCTGCGAACCGCCCTGAAGCGGGTTTGGCGACACTTCAGCGGGCGTCAGCGTAATCGCAGGCGGCTGGGCGGCCGGACCGAAGCCGCAGCTTCCATCCACATTGGTGATTCTGGAGACGGTTGGACCGCCCGCGACATAGAGACAGCCATCGGGCCCGACCGCCGCGTTAGCCAAACCCGAAAATTCGTTGGTAGTGAGCTGCACCGCAGGAGTGGGCGCCGAACTTGTCAGATCAAGCGTCTGCACGCCGCCCGCGCCAGGGCTAAAGCCGCCGACCAGGAATTGGGAGTCGCCGCTGGGCTGCATTCCCCCCGCGGTCAGATCTATCCCATAGTGAATCACAATCGGATTCCCGTCTGCTCCGGTCAGCGTGCTTACAACAGGTGGAGAGGCGTTGCTGACGCGCGCAATCTCAATACCGCTGCCGGTGCTGAAGAGATCGTAAAGCGTCCCGTCGGGCGCAACGGAGAGCTCGAAGTTTCCACCGGTTAATGGCGGGATGGCGGCGTAAACCGACACACTCGGGCTCGAGCCGTCGATTCCCGTGATCTCCCAGATGTTCGAGCTGCCACCCGTACCGCTCGAACAAAAGTCGTCCGCGAACAGGGCCGGAATGCCCGGGTTGAGCGCAAGGCCGGCGAGGCACTCGATGGCGCCGGAGGCGAACGCCGGACCGATAGCGGCGGTGGAGAGATTGATCGGGACGATGTCGCCGAAGGCGCCGTTTACCGACCCTTCGCTGGCGAACATAGTGTCTTTGGGGTCGATCGCCAATCCGGTCGCGGGCGCTTTGACCGTCGCGAACAGGTGGCTCGAGTCGGCGACGCCGCCCGACGGGCCAAACCTGTAGATGTTGCCGGTTGGCCAGTCGGTCACATACATGTTGCCTGCGGCATCCCACGCCATCCCGTAGGCCCCGATGCAGTTGTAGCTGAACCCTTGGTTGCCGCCGGACACAACGAATCCGCTAGCGAACGCGTTGACCAGATAGCCGGGCGCGGGATTGGCGCCGCCCGTGACGTATGAGGCCGAATTGCATCCGCCGGCGCCGTTGGTGTAATCGACCGCCGCGCTGCCCGGCACGGGCAGATTGCCGTCGGTTATGTCGGTCGCCGAATAGGTGACGTTCTCCGTGTGCGTGTCGGTCACGGCAAATTGAATCTGCCCGCTGCTGTCGGTGACCGCCGGAGTAGGTGCGGTAATCGCGGAATTCCCATTGCCTTGAGAGAGTGTGACGACTTTGCCGGGGGTGGGGCGGCCCAGCGAGTCTTGCAGCGTCACGGTGATCGTGTCGGCGGTGGTTCCGTCGGCCGGTTCAGTGTTGAGGCTGGCGGATATATTCCCGACAGTCGCTGGCGGCGTGATAAAGGCGACAGTTGGCGTCTGGCTCAAGGTAATGCCGTCGGTCTCGTCGGTGGCGGTGAAGGTGACGTTCTCCGCAGTAAGATCCGTAACCGTGAACGCTGCGACGCCATTGGCGGCTGTCGTCACTGCGCTCGTCGGCGTTATCGTGGCGCTGCCGCCCGCCGGGGAGAGGCTCACGGTCTTTCCGCTGACGAGGTTGCTGTTGGCATCGACCAGCGAGACGATCACAATCCCCTGGGAGGCGCCGTCAGCCGACACCCCATTGGGGACCGAACCATCGGGCGCCCGCGGGATAAATGTCGCCGCTATAGACACTGCGGCGCTCACGGTGCCGACGCTTTGCGCGCTCAGCAGCTGATGCAAAACGTTCACGTTGGGCGACCCGAGACCGACATGCTGAAAGTCGCTTCCCATTGAAGTCGCATCGTGAAAGCCGGCGCTGTTGGCCAGTTGGTATAGTCGCGGGTTGAGGAACCCTAGATTGCTTCCCTGCGCCTGATTTAACTGAGCGATATATGCCGCCCAGACCGGCGCTGCATAACTCGTCCCTCCATAAATCAGACCGCTAGGGCATCCGCCAGCATCCGCTTCGCAGATTTCGATACCTGCAGCCGGATCGGCGTTAGCGACCACGTCTGGAATGGAGCGCATTGGCGAAAGGTTGAGTCCGTTCTGATACGCGGGCGTCCGAAAGAATTGGCTTACACCGAAGCCGCCTTGGCCCGTGGGCGGGGTCGCATTTTTCCCGTCCCACCAGGTCTCGCTCCCGTAAGTAAACCCGGGTCCGCTGGTCAGCGCGGAGCCGCCGACAGCGGTAGCATTTGGCGAGTCAGCCGGGACTCCGATGGCGCCGACGGTTCCGTCGAGGCACGTGTTCCCGCTGTCGCCTGCGCCGTTGAACACGCTGATGCCGGCTGCCGCGGCATTTTGGAAAATTTGGTCGATGCTCTGAACGTCGGCCTGGCTGGACTGATCTTCGCAATAGGTCCAGCTGTTGCTGATGATAGTAGCGCCGCCGTTGATTGCGGCGTTGAACACAGCTTGGAAACTGGTTCCGGGCCCGGCAAAGGGCGCTTCATAGACTGCGACTTTCGCCCCCGGCGCGAGCGTCATCACGGCGTCGATATCGACCAGCACTTCATCTTGGTCGTGACCGGGCGTCGCGCCGCCGTTTACGTTAACGACAGACAAGTTGCCAATCTCAGTAGTCGAGAATCCCAAATAATTGAGATAGTCGCTCACATCGCTGGTCTGAAAGGTATCGAATTCGACGAGCGCTATTGTCTGCCCCGCGCCATTCCCGGCTATCCGTGGGCTCATTTCGTTCGGGCCGTTGGCGCCGCCAATCCGCGACGATCGAATACTGGTCGGGCCTCCCGAATGACTGCACTCCAAGTTGTACAGCACCCCCAAATTCTGCTGCCAGTTGTTCGTCCCTTGGGTTCGTAACGCGCTGACGCAATAATTAACCCAATTCTGCTTTGCCTCGACGCCAACTTGCTCAACACATACCGCTGCTAAAGTTGCACAGACTGCCACCGCCAAGTTTCCCGTTGTTGCATATACGGCGTGGAGCGGACGAGCGAGATTGGACAATCCAGCTATCGCCTCGACGTCCGCCGAGATCAGCGCTGGCAAGCCCGGTTCTCGATCATTGGCATAGAAGCTTGTCTTGCCGATACGGTAATCGCGGACCTTGACATAAAGCGCGCGTTCGACGTTTCCGCGCGTGCCGCGCAGCGTGAGCGTAAGCCGATTTTTCGAGCCCTCGACCAGCGTGAATCCATTCGCGCGCATGTACGCGATTACACCTTCATAATCGCTCCTCGATGGACCGAAACGATCCGCAATTTGTTCCTGATTCAGGAAAATGATGGAAAATCCGGCGAGCGACGGTCGTAAACATCGTGGAGAAAGCGCGCGAAGCCGGCCTGATCGTCGCGCTTTAAGACCAGCGTTAGCGTGATCGGTTGGGAGGCTTCCTTACGCGACTGCCGGGCGCTCTCGGCGATCTTCGTCGCCCTCGCGAGGGCCGGCAGCACGTGTCCGGGCAGCCGGACAAAATCGCTCGGAAGTTGCGGCGCGCCGGCGCCGGATTCGGGTTTTCGATTCGGCCGAATCGTCGATACGGTGGCCGTTTGGCCGGACGCCGCGACAATCAAACCAAAAAAGCAGCATAGGGCGAAACAGAGCGCGGATGCGAGGGTGGTGTCGGCTCTTTTCGGAATATTGTTTACATCGCTCCGAATCATTTTCCCCTCCCCAGCTATCGCCGGTTAATGATTCTGGCTTTGGTGGTCGATATTAACGTTTCATCTCTATAAACCAGTTTTGCTGACTTAAATCCTCCTTTACACCGTGAAGAATCCAGGTGGTGTCGGGAAGTTGGTGGAAAAGTGAAAAAGCGTCAAGATCCGGCGAGTTGAGCCACAACTCACGCCCGCTGAAGGGCGGGCGCCGGAGGCTGACGCTATGGAGAGGGATAGCAGGAGC
>JAJXZF010000009.1 GCA_021780225.1 Deltaproteobacteria bacterium
GATGCGCGGATTGTCCGAGTCGCCGGAGCGGCGGCGCAACAGCGCCTCCGCCTCCTCGCGGCCGTCGCGGCCGAAATGGGCGTGCAGCAGATAGACCATCGCCCACAGATGGCGCGCCTCCTCGACGTTGACCTGAAACAGATTGCGCAGGTCGTAAAGCGAAGGGGACGTGGCGCCGAGATGGCGTTGCTGTTCGACCGAGGCCGGCTCGGTGTCGCCCTGCGTCACGACCAGCCGCCGCAGCGCGGCGCGGTACTCGCCCGGCACTTCGCTCCACGCGGGTTCTCCGCGATGCGCGCCGAAGGCGATTTTCCGCTCCGGCTCGGGTTCGGCGAGAAAAATGCCCCAGCGATATTCCGGCATCAGCACGTGGCCGAAGGTGGCCCATCCCTGCGCGTCCACCGAGGTCGCGGTGCGCAGATAGACCTCGCGGTTCTGAAAACCATTCGGCCCCATCTCCATCCACCAGTCGAGAAAACCCGGCTGCCATTGTTCGAGCGCGCGTTGCAGCCGCCGATCGCCGGCCAGATTCACGTTGTTCGGAATCTTCTGCGAATAGTCGATAGGCATCGCTATGCCCTCCTGCGATCGAATTCGGCGCGCTTGCCGGCGCCGTAGGCCTTCAACGCTCCGGTCTCGCCGACCGCGTTGGGGCGCTGGAAAATCCAGTTCTGCCACGCGGAAAGCCGCGCGAAAATCCGCGTCTCCATCGTTTCCGGGCCGGCGAAGCGGAGCGACGCTTCCATCCCGGTGAGCGCGTCGGGCGAAAATGATGCGCGCTCCTCGAGCGCCAGCCGCACTTCGTCGTCCCAATCGAGATCGTCGGGCGCGAACGTGACCAGACCGTCCGCAGCGGCGGCCTCGGCTTCGATTTCCGATCCGATTTTGGATCGCAGCCGTTCCAGATGCGCGCCGTCGCCGATAAAGCGCGTCGCGAGGCGCGTCAGTCCGTTGAGCGTCGGATAGGCGCCGAAATTCGCCTCGGTCAGCGCGATCGCGGCGGGCGGCGCTTCGCTTCCTTCACGCGCGCCGGCGAGCATCCAGGAACGATCGGCGGCGAGCGCCAGCTCCAGCAGCGTTCCGGCGAAGCACGAACCTGGCTCGATCAGCGCGAAGATCGAACGTGAGGTCACTTCGAGCCGCGCCAGCGTCCGCTTCAGATAGAGGACGATTTCGTTGACCAGCCAGTCGTCGCGATTTTCCAGCAAGGCGCGATCATAGGCCGCGACCATCCGGGCGTCGCCCACCGTGCGGAAGATCCACGTGCCGACCGATTCCTCGTTGAACCGCAGATGGCAAATCGCGTCGTCGAGTTCGCGGGCGAGCGCGAGCGGCCAGAAGCGGCAGCCCTCGGCGTGAATCGCGGCGCGGTCGGCGGGAGCGGGCGCGATCGGGCCATGGACGGTGATCGTCGCGGCGCCGCGGGCGCGGTCGATTTCGACCGTCAAATTGGCGTAGCGGACATGATCGGGCTCGATTTGGCGGTCAAGTGGCGCCATGTGGCAGCCGCGTGCGTCGCGCGGACGCGGCGATTTTTCGGCATATTCAAGCGCACGTTGGCGCGCGATATCGTGCAATTTCGTGCGTGGAACGAGTTCATCGACGAGCCGCCAATCGACCGCCCGGCGGCCGCGCACGCCCTCCTGCGTCGTGCTGAAAAAATCGGCTAGATCGCGCCGCACCTTACGTTTGTCTATAAGTCGTGTAAGTCCGCCTGTGCCCGGTAATACCGCCAGCAGAGGAATCTCCGGCAGCGATACTTCGGTCGCGCCGTCGTCGGCCATGAGCAGATGTTCGGTCGCCAGCGCCATCTCATAGCCGCCGCCGGCGCACGAGCCATTGATAGCGGTAAGCCAGATTTGACCGGAATAGCGCGACGCATCCTCAATCGCGATGCGGGTTTCGTTGGTGAAACGGCAGAAGTTCACTTTGAACGGATGGCTGGCCGCGGCGAGCGCGCGGATATTCGCGCCGGCGCAAAAAACGCGCTCCCGCGCCGACGTCAGGACGACTGCGGCGACCTCCGGATGCTCGAAGCGGAGGCGTTGCATAGCATCGTATAGCTCAATATCGACGCCTAAATCGTATGAATTGAGCTTCAGTTCGTAACCCGGAAACAGACCGCCGTCTTCGGCTACGTCGAGGGCGAGCGTCGCCACCGGACCGTCATACGAGAGCCGCCAATGCCGATAATGTTCGGGACGGGTCTGAAAATCGATCACGCAACCCTCCGCCGACTCATCAATTCGTCAACTAAAGATGCATTATAATGCATGTTGAGTCGGCCGTCTGTCAAGCGCCGACGGCGCCATGTGGCGCCATTTCATGTACCGGAGCTGTCCCGTTCCGCCGCTTGCACGATCCGGCGCAAGTCTTCGAGCGACTCGGCGGGAGTACGGCCACTGGTGTCGAGCCGGGCGTCGGCCTTGCTGTACATCGGCGCCCGCTGTTCAAGAATGCGGCGCAGATCGGCCATCGCCTCCGCGTTGCCCGCGCCGCCCAGCACGCGCTCCTCGCCGGCTTGCCGCACGACCCGCTCCCAGTGGTCCTCGGGGGACGCGACCAACCAGATCGTCAGGCATCCGTCGCGCAGCGTTTCGAAAGCGGCGGGTTCGGCCCCCAGTCCGCCGCCGGCCGCGATCACGATTTGCGAGCGCTCCCGGATCAAGCGTTCGATCGTCCGCCGTTCGTATAGCCGATAGCCTGCCTGGCCGAAGCGCGCGAAAATTTGTTCGACCGGCGCGCCGGCCTCGCGTTCGATTTCGCGGCTCAATTCGACGAAGTTCCATCTGAGCCGTTTCGCGAGCATCGGGCCGAGCGTGCTTTTACCGGCGCCGCGCACGCCGATCAGCGCGATGCGGCGGAGATGGTCGCGGTCCGCGCCAAAACGTTTCGCTAGCAGCGCGTCGGCTGCGGTCAGCTCGGCGGGCGAAAGGCGGCGCAAACGTTCGGCGAGCAGGGAGTATTCGACCGGAGGTTCGCTTTCGGCGACAAGGTTTTCAAGCGGCACGCCGAGCGCCGCCGCGATTCGCCGGAGCAGGGCTATCGAAAGGTTGCCTCGGCCGCTTTCGAGTTCGGCGAGGTAGCGCTCCGAAACGTCCGAATCATGGGCGAGCATCTTGCGGGTCATCCCGTGGCGGGCGCGGGCGTTGCGCACGCGCTCGCCGAGGCGTCGCAGATACGCCGCGGCGTCGAGGTCGGGCGCCGCGGCGGGCCGCTCGGCCGCGGATTCGCCGGTCTTCGTCGATCGCCGCGCCGCCATCGTGATTCCAGCCCGTGAGGATATGGGAAAATAGTCAGTTGGCGCCAGTAAGTAGCGCAGTCGCGGCGCTCCGGACGGCGCGCGGCCTATGCTCATTCTTTCCCGCCATGGGCAGAGCCGGGACCAGAGCGGCTATCAACCTGATTTGTCTCGCGCATTGGTTCGGGGTTCCCATCGTTTGGGACGCCGCTGGGGTATAATGCGGGCGCGATGGCTCAGGCATTCGGAGAAAATTCATCGGCGAGCGGCGCGGCGGCGCCAGGCGGGCATAACGCCGCCGCACACTTTATCGATCGGCATCAAAGCGAAGGGCGCGGCGGCAAAACCGCGATTATCGACGACGCCGGCGCCTGCACCTACGGAGAGCTTGCGGCGCGAGTCAATCGCGCGGGCAACGCGCTTCGGAATCTCGGAATCGGGCCGGGCGAGCGGGTGATGCTCGCGATGCTCGACGGGATCGATTTCGCGGCGGCGTTCTGGGGCGCGATCAAAATCGGCGCGATTCCCGTGCCGGTGAATACGCTGCTCGCGGCGGAGGATTACGATTATCTGCTGCGCGACAGCGCGGCGCGGGCGCTAATCGTTTCCGCGGCGTTGCTTGCGCGGATCGAACCGGCGCTGGCGGCCGATGCGCGTCCGCCGATCCTGATTGTGAGCGGCGGCGCGAAGCTTGCGGGCGCGCGCCAATTCGACGAACTGACGCAATCCGCGGGCGAGCGGTTGGAGGCGGCGCCGGCGGGTCCCGATGCTATCGCGTTCTGGCTCTATTCCTCGGGATCCACCGGCAAACCGAAGGCGGTGATGCATCGCGGGCGGGCGCTGTTGCCGACCGCCGCGCTTTACGCTGAGCGGGTGCTCGGAATCGGCGCTGGCGACGTCTGCTTTTCCGCGTCGAAGATGTTTTTCGCGTATGGGCTCGGCAATGCGATGACCTTTCCGTTTCACGCGGGAGCGACGGTCGTGCTGATGGCGGAACGGCCGGCGCCCGAAGCCGTGATGCGAATCTTGCGGACGCATAATCCGACGATTTTCCA
>JAJXZF010000089.1 GCA_021780225.1 Deltaproteobacteria bacterium
AGCATTTGACGCACACCCCCTGGCGCGACTGGCAGGTGAGCACCGAGCGGATCTTGACCCGTTCGAGGCCGGCCTCTTCGATCCGGGCGACCTTGTCCTCATCGATCATCTCGTTGGCGCGGATCAGCACCTCGTTGGTGAATGGATCGCGGATATCTTCGAGCGCGACCCGTCCGAGCACCCGGTCGCCGAGACCTTCGATCACTTCGCCGCCTTCGACCAGCGGCGTCATCTCGATTCCGTCGAACGTGCCGCAATCGTCCTCGTTGATGATCGAATCCTGCGCGACGTCGACCAGCCGGCGGGTCAGATAGCCCGAGTTGGCGGTCTTGAGCGCGGTGTCGGCCAGGCCCTTGCGCGCGCCGTGGGTCGAGATGAAGTACTGCAGCACGGTCAGGCCTTCGCGGAAATTGGCGGTGATCGGCGTTTCGATAATTTCGCCCGACGGCTTCGCCATCAGGCCGCGCAATCCCGCGAGCTGGCGAATCTGCTGCTCGGAGCCGCGGGCGCCGGAATCCGCCATGATGAAAATCGGATTGAACGACGGCCCGATCACGTCCTTGCCGTCTTGGTCTTTGCCGAAAACTTCGGTGGACAGGCCGCCCAGCACGGCGCTGCCGATTTCGTCCTGCACTTCCGCCCAGATATCGACGACCTTGTTGTAGCGTTCGCCGTCGGTGATCACGCCGTTGTTGTACTGCTGCTGGATTTCGGCGACCGCCTTCTGCGCCTGCTCGAGCAGCTCTTTTTTGCGCGGCGGAATCGTCATGTCCTTGATCGAAATCGAAATTCCGGCGCGCGTCGCGAACTCAAAGCCGACGTCCTTGAGCCGGTCGGCGAAAATCACTGTCGCCTTGTTGCCGACCCGCCGGTAGACCGTGTCGATCAGGTTGCCGAGCTCCTTTTTCTTCATCGTGCGGTTGACTTCGGCGAACGGCACTTCGGGCGGCACGATCTCGAACAGCAGCACGCGGCCGACCGTGGTTTCGATCCGTTCGACCGCCGCGCCCTCCGCCGGCGCCATCCGCACCGTCACCCGCGCATGCAAATCGACTTCGCCGTGATCGTATGCGATTCGCGCTTCCGCGGGCGATGCGAAGAAACGTCCTTCGCCCCTCGCCAGCGGCCGTTCGCGGGTCATGTAGTAAAGGCCCAGCACCATGTCCTGGGTCGGCACGATAATCGGCTTGCCGCTGGCCGGCGACAGGATATTGTTCGTCGACATCATCAGGGCGCGCGACTCGACCTGCGCTTCGATCGACAGCGGCACATGCACCGCCATCTGGTCGCCGTCGAAGTCCGCGTTGTAGGCAACGCAGACCAGCGGATGAAGCTGGATCGCCTTGCCCTCGATCAGCACCGGCTCGAACGCCTGGATTCCCAATCGATGGAGCGTCGGCGCGCGGTTGAGCAGCACCGGATGCTCCCGGATGACCTCGTCGAGAATATCCCAGACGTCCTTGCCCTCTTTTTCGACCATCTTCTTGGCGCTCTTGATGGTCGTGACGTAGCCCTTTTCCTCGAGCTTCGAGTAGATGAACGGCTTGAACAGCTCGAGCGCCATCTTCTTGGGCAGGCCGCACTGATGCAGCCGGAGCTCGGGACCGACCACGATCACCGAACGGCCCGAATAATCGACCCGCTTGCCCAGCAGGTTCTGGCGGAAGCGGCCGGTCTTGCCCTTGAGCATGTCGGAGAGCGATTTCAGCGGGCGCTTGGCCGGACCCGTGATCGCGCGGCCGCGCCGGCCGTTGTCGAACAGCGCGTCCACCGCCTCCTGCAGCATCCGCTTTTCGTTGCGCACGATGATGTCGGGCGCGCTCAGTTCGATCAGGCGCTTCAGCCGGTTGTTGCGGTTGATCACGCGCCGGTAGAGATCGTTGAGGTCCGAGGTCGCGAAACGGCCGCCGTCGAGCGGCACCAGCGGCCGCAAATCGGGCGGAATCACCGGCAGAATCTTCAGGATCATCCATTCCGGCCGGTTGCCCGATTCGCGAAAGGCGTTGACCACCTTCAGGCGCTTGGCGACTTTCTTGCGCCGCGCCTCGCTCGCCGTCGCCTTCATCTCGGCGCGCAACTCCTCGGCGAGCTGGTCGAGCTCAAGCCCCGAGAGCAGGGCGCGAATCGCCTCGGCGCCCATCTCGGCCTTGAAGCCGTCGGCGTACTGTTCGCGCGCCTCGCGATACTTGCGTTCGGTCAGCAGCTCGCGCGGCTGCAACGGCGTCTCGCCCGGATCGGTGACGACGTAGCACTCGAAGTAAAGGACCTTCTCCAGCTCCTTGAGCGTCATGTCCAGGAGCGTGCCGATCCGCGACGGCAGCGAGCGCAAAAACCAGATATGCGCGACCGGCGCGGCGAGATCGATATGCCCCATCCGCTCGCGCCGCACCTTCGACTGGATCACCTCGACGCCGCACTTTTCGCAGACCACGCCGCGATGGCGCATCCGCTTGTACTTGCCGCAGTTGCACTCGTAGTCCTTGGTCGGGCCGAAGATTTTCGCGCAGAACAGTCCGTCGCGCTCCGGCTTGAAGGTCCGGTAGTTGATGGTCTCGGGTTTCTTGACCTCGCCGTGGGACCACGACCGGATCATCTCGGGCGACGCGATCGAAATGCGGATCGCGTTGAACGAGAGCGGATTCTTGGGCTTTTCCAGCAGTCCGAACAGATCTTCCATTCCGCTATGCTCCCTCGCCTCCGGCCGCGGCTCAGGCCCGCTCTCCGGCCGGCAGCAGCTCCACGTTAAGACAGAGCGACTGCAACTCCTTGACCATCACGTTGAACGATTCCGGCAGCCCCGGCTCCAGCGTGTTTTCGCCCTTGACGATCGCCTCGTACATCCGGGTGCGGCCGGCGACGTCGTCGGACTTCACCGTCAGCATCTCCTGCAGGGTGTACGCCGCGCCGTAGGCCTCCAGCGCCCACACTTCCATCTCGCCCAGCCGCTGGCCGCCGAACTGCGCCTTGCCGCCGAGCGGCTGCTGCGTCACCAGGCTGTACGGGCCGGTCGAGCGCGCATGAATCTTGTCCTCGACCAGATGATGCAGCTTCATGATGTACATCACGCCGACCGTGACCGGCTGCTCGAACGGCAAGCCGGTGCGGCCGTCGTAAAGCGTGCACTGGCCGGTTTCCGAAAGCTCGGCGCGTTTGAGCAGCGCGAAGATTTCGTCTTCGCGCGCGCCGTCGAACACCGGCGACGCGGTATGCACGCCGCCCGCCGCCTTGGCCGCCAGCCGCGCGACGTCCGCGTCGGCCAGCTCTTCGATAAATTCCTGCGTCTCCTTGTCCGGATACGCGTCGCGCAGCCGCCGGCGCAACTGCGCCACGCTCGCGCCCTCGCGCAGATCGTTTTCCAGCCGCCGGCCCATCTCCAGCGCCGCCCATCCCAGATGAGTTTCCAGAATCTGTCCGACGTTCATCCGCGACGGCACGCCGAGCGGATTGAGCACGACGTCGACCGGAGTGCCGTCCTCCAGCCGCGGCATGTCTTCCTCGGGCAGAATCCGCGACAGCACGCCCTTGTTGCCGTGCCGCCCGGCCATCTTGTCGCCCACCTGCAGCCGGCGTTTGATCGCGACGAACACCTTGATCATCTTGATCACGCCCGGCGCGAGCTCGTCGCCCGCCTTGAGCCGCTCGACCTTGGCGCCGTAATGCTCGCGGATCGCGTCGACGTTCGCGTTCATCGCATTGAGCGCCTGCGCGATCGCGGCCTGCGCCGATTCGTCCTCGACCTTGAGCTGCCCCCACAGCGGCGGCGCCAGATCGTCGAGATCCTCGGGCGACAGCGCGTCGCCCTTGTTGAACAGCACCTTGCGATCGTCGGACATCACCCGTCCGGCGAGCTTGCGGCCCGCCAGGGCGCGCTTGAGCTTGCGCAGCGCCTCAAGCCGGAGAATCCGGATTTCCTCGGCCTGGTCCTGATTGAGCCGTTCGACTTCGAGGCTCTGGATCTCCTGCGTCCGATCGTCGCGGGCGACGCCGCGGCGGGCGAAGACCCGCGCGTCGATCACCGCGCCCTCGACCCCCGGCGGCACGCGCAGCGAGGTGTCGCGCACCTCGCCCGCTTTTTCGCCGAAAATCGCGCGCAGCAGTTTCTCTTCGGGACTGAGCTGGGTCTCGCCCTTCGGCGTGATCTTGCCCACCAGAATATCGCCCGGCCGCACTTCCGCGCCGATCCGGATTATGCCGCTCGCGTCCAGATCCTTGAGCGCCTCCTCGCCCACGTTCGGGATGTCGCGCGTGATCTCCTCGGGCCCGAGCTTGGTGTCGCGCGCGATGCATTCGAATTCCTCGATATGCACGGAGGTGAACAGATCCTCCTTGACCACGCGCTCGGAAATCAGAATCGAGTCCTCGAAGTTGTAGCCGCCCCACGGCATGAACGCGACCACCACGTTGCGTCCCAGCGCCAGTTCGCCCATGTCGGTCGAAGGGCCGTCGGCGATCACGTCGCCGGTCTTGACCCGCTCGCCCTTGACCACGATCGGGCGCTGGTTGATGCAGGTGTTCTGGTTGGAGCGCTGGTATTTGACCAGGTTGTAGATATCGACGCCGGCGTCGCGCGGATCGCGGCTCTGCCGATCGGCCCGAATCACGATCCGCTCCGCGTCCACGCTCTCGACCAGGCCGTCGCGCAGCGCGATCCGGGTCACGCCGGAATCGCAGCCGACGGTCCGCTCGAGCCCGGTGCCGACCAGCGGCGCTTCGGTCTTGAGCAGCGGCACCGCCTGGCGCTGCATGTTCGATCCCATCAGGGCGCGGTTCGCGTCGTCGTTCTCGAGGAACGGAATCAGCGACGCCGCGACCGACACCAGCTGGTTCGGCGACACGTCCATGTACTGCACGTCGTCGGCGCCGACCACCGTGAATTCGCCGCCGATGCGGGCGGAAACCATCTCGGCGGCGAAGCGCCCGTGCGCGTCGAGCGGCGCATTCGCCTGCGCGATCACGACGTCCTCTTCTTCGAGCGCCGAGAGATACTTGATGCGATCGGTGACCTTGCGGTCCTCGACCACCCGGTAGGGGGTTTCGATAAAACCGTACTCGTTGACCCGGGCGTAGGTCGAAAGCGCCGCGATCAGGCCGATATTCGGCCCTTCCGGCGTCTCGATCGGACAAACCCGGCCGTAGTGCGTCGGATGGACGTCGCGCACCTCGAAGCCCGCCCGCTCGCGCGTCAGCCCGCCCGGTCCGAGCGCGGAAAGCCGCCGCTTGTGCGCGATTTCGCTGAGCGGATTGGTTTGATCCATGAATTGCGAGAGCTGCGAGGAGCCGAAGAACTCCTTGATCACCGCCGACGCCGGCTTGTAATTCACCAGCTCCTGCGGCATCAGGGTTTCGATATCCTGCAGGCTCATCCGCTCCTTGATCGCCCGCTCCATCCGCACCAGCCCGATGCGGAACTGGTTTTCCACCAGCTCGCCGACCGCGCGCACGCGGCGGTTGCCGAGATGGTCGATATCGTCCACAGTATGGTCGTCGGCGCCGTTTTTCAGTTCGATCAGATAGCGCACGACTTCAAGGATATCCTCGCGCCGGAGCGTGCCCTGTTCGAGCGGCACGTGGTTGGGGTCCTTGAACAGCTTGTGGTTCAGCTTGAGCCGGCCGACCCGCGAAAGATCGTAGCGCTCGGGATTGAAGAACAGGTTATGGAAGAAGGCGGTCGCGGTCTGCTGGGTCGGCGGATCGCCCGGGCGCAGCCGCCGGTAGATCTCGATAATCGCCTCTTCGGGCTTTTCGATCTTGTCCTGCGCGAGCGTCAGCCGGAGCGCGCCGCCGCCCGGCTGGTCTTCGGTATACAGCACCTCGATCGTCTTGACGCCGTGCGCCTTGAGATTTTCGAGCGCCGCTTCGCTCAGCTCGTCGTTGACCTGCGCGAGCACTTCGCCAGTGGTCGAATCGACGATATCGTGCGCGGAAACCCGTCCGATCACGTCGTCGAGCGCGATCGGAATCTCCGTCACTTTCGCCTCGTCGAGCTGGCGCACCACCGCTTTGTTGAACTTGCGCCCCTCGCGCGCGATCACTTCGCCCGACTTCGGATGGCGCACTTCGCGGCTGACGCGCGAACCCAGGAGCTGCTCCGGAATGAACTTCTTGGCCAGCTCAGGACCGTCGAGGATGATCACGTCCTTTTTGTAAAAGTAGTTGAGCAGGTCTTCGGTGGTCATCCCGAGCGCGCGCAGCGGTACGGTCGCCGGGAATTTGCGCCGCCGGTCGATACGCACGTAGAGCACGTCGCGCGGATCGAATTCGAAATCGATCCAGCTCCCCCGGTACGGGATGACCCGCGCCGAGTAGAGCAGCTTGCCGGTGGAATGGGTGCGCCCCTTGTCGTGCTCGAAGAACACGCCGGGCGAGCGATGGAGCTGCGAGACGATGACCCGTTCGGTGCCGTTCACCATGAACGTTCCGTTCTGGGTCATCAGCGGAATCTCGCCGAAATAGACCTCCTGCTCCTTGACGTTCTTGATCGAGCGGCGGCCGTTCTCGACGTCCCAGATCACCAGCTGGATCTTCACCTTGATCGGCGCGGCGTAGGTCATGCCGCGCTGATGGCATTCCTCGACGTCGTATTTCGGCTGGCCGAGTTCGTAGCTGACGAACTCGAGCGAGGCGGTCTCGTTGAAATCCTTGATCGGAAAAACCGACTTGAAGACCGCCTGCAGCCCCTCTTCCTTGCGCTCTTCGGGCGCGACCTCCGCCTGCAGGAAATCCGCGTAGGAACGCTTCTGGATTTCGATCAGGTTGGGGATGTCGATGATCTTCTTGATCTTGCCGAAGGAGCGGCGAAGGCGAAGGTTGCTCGTGACCTGCGACTGCTGAGCCATTTCTACCTCATCCGGCGGCGGGCGCCGAGGCGGCGCGCCGACAGACGGCCGCGGCGGCGGATCGCACGGGCGCATCCGCGCCGCGCGCTCCGCGCCGAATCTTGAGATCTGCCAAAAAGACGAGCCGGGACGCTCGCGCCGGCCGCGTGCGCGTCCCGTTCCCGCCGATATTTATTGCCGGTTGCCGTATGACCCGCCGGCTCCTACTTCAACTCGACGGAGCCCCCGGCTTCTTCGAGCTTTTTCTTGATATCCTCGGCCTCGGCCTTGTTCACGCCTTCCTTGACCGGCTTGGGCGCGCCGTCCACCAGGTCTTTGGCTTCCTTGAGGCCCAGTCCAGTAAGCTCGCGCACGACCTTGATCACCTGGATCTTCTTGTCGCCCGAACCGGTGAGCATCACGGTGAACTCGTCCTTCTCGGCCGCCGCCGCCGCGCCTGCCGCCGCGCCCGCCGCAGGAGCCGCGGCCATCGCCACCGGCGCCGCCGCCGACACGCCCAGTTCCTGTTCGAGTTCCTTGACCAGCGCCGCGGCCTCCAAGAGGCTCAGGTTCTTCAGGTAGTCCTTCACCTGATCGCGGCTGAGCTGTGCTGCTTCTGACATCTTAATCTCTCTCCTTGTGCCCCCGGCCCGCGGGCGATGTGGGAGCGCCCCGGCAAGCCGATTCTCTTCGTTCGATTCTGTCGCGGCGCGCGCTCACGCCTGCGCCGCCGCGCCCGCCTTGCGGCCGGCCGCGTCAAGCACCCGCGCCAGCGCCGAGCCCGGCTCGTTCAGCAGCCGCGCCAGCCGCGTGGCCGGCGCCTGCAACAGGCCCAGCAACTGCGCGAAAATCACTTCGCGCGGCGGCAGTTCGGCGAGCGCGTTGATCTCGCCGGCGCTGAGCGGTTTGCCGTCGAGGACGCCGCCGCGCACCTTGAACTTGCCGGCCGCGTCCTTCAGCGAATTGACCGTCTTGGCCAGTTCCACCGGATCGGCGTAGCTCAGGATCAGCCCGACCGGGCCACCCAACTGGCCGTCCAGAGGAGCGAAACTGGTATCCTTGATCGCGAGCCTGACGAGGGTGTTCTTGGCGACGCGAAATTCGCCGCTCACCGCGCGCAGCTTGCGCCGCATCTCGTCCGCTTCGCCCGCCGTCAAGCCCTGATACTCCGAAACCATCGCGATACTGGCGCGGCCCAGATTCTCCGCCAGCTCGGCGACCAAAGCGGTCTTTTCAGTCTTGTCCATCGCCAACCTTCTCCGCCGTCAGACCGCAGCCGTGCGCGTCGCCGCGGCGGGATCGACCCGCACGCCCGGCCCCATCGTCGCCGAAATCGCGACGCTCTTGATGTAATTGCCCTTGGCGCTGGCCGGCTTCGCGCGGACGATCGCGTCCAGCAGGGCGTGCGCGTTCTCCATGAGCTTGGCCTCGCCGAAACTGAGCTTGCCGATCGGCGCATGCACCACGCCGGCTTTGTCCACCCGGTAGTCAACCTTGCCAGCCTTGACTTCGCCGACCGCTTTGGCGACGTCGAAGGTCACGGTGCCGACGCGCGGATTCGGCATCAGCCCGCGTGGCCCGAGAATTTTGCCGATCCGGCCGACCGCGCCCATGATATCGGGCGTCGCGATTACGCGATCGAAGTCGAGCCAGTTCTCTTCCTGAATCCGCTTGATCAGATCGTCGCCGCCGACAAAATCCGCGCCGGCGTCGCGCGCCTCGCGCTCCTTTTCGCCCTTGGCCAGCACCAGCACGCGAATCGTGCGGCCGGTGCCGTTGGGCAGCACCACGGCGCCGCGAACATTCTGATCCGCCTGGCGCGGATCGACGTTCAACCGCACCGCCAGCTCGGCGGTCTCGTCGAATTTAGCGACCTTGTTGCCCACCACCAGGCCGATCGCCTCTTCCAGCGAGTAACGCCGGGCGTCGTCAACCCGTTTGGCCGCTTCGCGATATTTCTTTCCTGCCATCGCCGTTCCGAATCCTTCCGCGCCGCTCAGTCGCCTATTTCGATACCCATCGAACGGGCGGTGCCCGCGACCGAGCGGGTCGCCGCCTCGAGGTCCGCGGCGGTCAGATCGCGCAGCTTGGTCTGAGCGATCTCTTCGATTTGTTTGCGCGTCACCTTGCCGACTTTCTGCTTGTGCGGCGTGGCCGAGCCTTTTTCGATTCCCGCCGCGCGCTTGAGCAGTATCGAAGCCGGCGGACTTTTCGTGATGAACGTGAAGGAACGGTCGGCATACACGGTGATCACCACCGGAATCACCAACCCCTGCATGTTCTGGGTCTGCGCGTTGAACGCCTTGCAGAACTCCATGATATTCACGCCGCGCTGACCGAGCGCCGGTCCGACCGGCGGAGACGGATTCGCCGCGCCCGCGGGAATCTGCAATTTAATTTGTCCGGTGACTTTCTTAGCCATTTGGGCCGTTACTTTCCGGGCGATCGCCGCGCCGTTGTCCGCCGATGCGGATGCGGGCGCGATCCGTGCGACCGCCTATGACTTTTCCACCTGCACGAAATCGAGCTCAACCGGCGTCGCCCGGCCGAAGATCGAAATCAGCACGCGCACCTTGCCCTTCTCGGGCTTGACCTCTTCAACCGTGCCGTTGAAATCCTGAAACGGGCCATCGACCACCTTGATCGCTTCGCCCACCTCGAACAGCACCTTGGGCTTGGGCCGCAGCGCGCCCTCTTCCATCTGCCGCCGAATCGCGGCCACGTCCGACTCGGGCACTTCCGGCGGCATCGTCGAATGCCCCACGAAACCGGTCACTTTCGGCGTGTCTTTCACCACGTGCCAGGTTTCGTCGTCGAGCTCCATGTTGACGAAGATATAACCGGGAAAGAACTTGCGGCTCGAAACCTTGCGCTGGCCGCCCTTGCCCAGTTCCTGCACCCGCTCGACCGGAACCACCACGTCGCCGAATTTCTCGCCGAGCGCCCGCGTCTTCTCGTCCTCGTTCAGCTTGAGCGCGCGCACCCGCTCCTCGAGCGCGGTTTTGGCGCGCTGTTCGAAGCCCGAATAGGTATGGACCACATACCATCGCTTTTTCGGCTCGGGCCGGGATTCAACCGATGCTTGCTCAGCCATTGGCGGCTTTTTTCTTTCGGCCGGAACGGTTCGGCATCGGCGCCGCACGCGTCCCGGAACGTAATTTCGCTCAGCTAATCAACTGATGGACGACTCGGGTCGCGCCCATATCGACCAGTCCCAGCCACAGCGCCAGCACCAGGGTCAGGATGACGACCACCAGCGTCGCCTGCATCGTTTCCTTGGGCGTTGGGAAGTGGACTTTCGCAAGCTCTTTCCAAGCTTCTTTTACAAAATTCGCGCCCTGATCGAGGTAACTTTTCAGACTATCCATTTTATGCCGCCATTACAAGTCCTGCGTGCTTGGCCGAAAATCCCCGGCGGCTGCGTCGGGGCGTCCGAACGCCGGGCGTGCGTGGATGGCGGGCCAGCCAGGGTTCGAACCTGGAACCTGCGGATTTGGAGTCCGCCGCTCTGCCAATTAGAGCTACTGACCCTTCGCCTCGCATCGTTCGGCCGGGCGCGGCGCCTCCGCGATGCGTCGCGCGGGCGCGCTTAGACCTTGGCCTCCTTATGCACAGTATGGCTGCGGCAGGACGGACAGAACTTTTTGATGGCGAATTTCTCGGTTTGGCGCTTTTTATTCTTGCTGGTCGTATAGTTGCGCCGTTTGCATCCGTCGCACGCCATCGCAATCAAATCTCTCATATGTCTTTGTCCTCAAGCGCCGCGCATCTGGCGGCCGACGCGAGCAATTTTGTAAGCCCACGACGGGAATCGAACCCGTGACCTCTTCCTTACCAAGGAAGTGCTCTGCCGGCTGAGCTACATGGGCGAATTCAACCCGTCTTAACCTCAGTATCCGGCACGCCGGCCGGGGTTTTGATGGAGCGGGAAACGGGATTCGAACCCGCGACCCCGAGCTTGGAAGGCTCGCGCTCTACCAACTGAGCTATTCCCGCTCTCCCATTCGCGCCATAAAATTTGGTGGAGAGGGGAGGATTCGAACCTCCGAAGGCATAAGCCGGCAGATTTACAGTCTGCTCCCTTTGGCCACTCGGGAACCTCTCCGCACAACCCTCCCATCGGGCCAAGCCGATGGCGAGAATCGAACTCGCAACCTACTGATTACAAGTCAGTTGCTCTACCTTTGAGCTACATCGGCGTCGAGCTTGGAAACTTTCTTATTATGCCGCCCCCCGCGCCAAGTCAAGAATACCGCTATTTCCCTCGCAATAGAATGGCGCCGCGCGATTTCCAAACGCCGTCTCAAATGATTCATCAGACCGTAGGATTGTCCCCTCGGCTCAAGGCGTCCGTCTTTCGATAGCGGCGGACGAAGCGCGGAATAAACACCGCCACTGCGAGCAAGGCAAGCGCAATTATCCCAACCCTAATCGCGCCGGCCTCGCCCGCCGCGACGGTCCGGCCGGCATAGCCAAGATAGGTATAGGCGATCGCGCCCGGAACCATGCACACCGCGGACGCGAGGATATATTCGGCGAGACTGACGCGTGTGAGGCCAAAGGCGAAATTGACCAGATTAAATGGAAATAGCGGCACCAGCCTGACAAAAGCGACGAAGCGCCAGCCCTCTTGCTCGACTCCGCCGATTATCGCCGCGAGCCGTCCGCCGGCGCGCCGCCTGACCCAATCTCCCGCGACGTACCGTGCGATCAAAAACGCGCCCGTGGCGCCCAGCGTCGCCCCAATCAAGTTCCACACGGCGCCGAACACCGGCCCGAAGATGGCGCCGCCCGCCAGCGTCAGGAGCGAGCCGGGCACGAACAAAACGGCCGCAATCGCGTAAATCGCGATAAACGCGATCGGACCGAACGGACCGAACCGTTTCAATCCATTTTGGATGGTTTGAGCCTCGAACAACTGGCGATTGCGTGCAACCAAAACGACCGCCGCGGCGATGATCGCGATTGCGGCGACACGCAGGTACAAACGACGCCCCGCGGCGCCCGCGGCGGTCATTCGCCGTCCCCGCGCGTGATCGCATAGCCGCCGGTTGAACCGCGCAGCGGTTGCGTGAGCATCCGGTCGAGCCGCAGTTCGCGCGCCTCGCGAAACTGCTCGATGCCGATCGTCATCCGCGCGTGGCCCGCCGCCGGTTGCGCCCGATAGGTGCCGAGCATCCAGTCCCACCACGGCAGGTTGAAGCCGAAATTGCTGTTGGTCTCGGCGATCGCAATCGAATGATGCACGCGATGCATGTCCGGCGTCACGATGAATAGCCGCAGTATCGAATCGGCGCGCGCGGGCAGGCGCAGGTTGGCGTGGTTGAACATCGAGGTGGCGTTGAGCAGCGCCTCGAAGATGATCACGCCCGCCGCGGACGCGCCGAGCGCCGCGATCACGCCCAGCTTGTACGCCATCGAGAGCACGATTTCCCCCGGATGGAACCGCACGCCGGTGGTCACGTCGAAGTCGAGGTCCGCATGGTGCATCCGATGGATCCGCCAGAGCGCCGGCGCCGCATGGAACATCACGTGCTGAAGGTAGATCGCGAAATCAAGCGCGATCGCCGCCGCCACGATTTTCGGCGCCGCCGCAATCCGCAGATTATTCAACAGGCCCCATCGCCGGCTCTCGCCCGCGAGCGCGAATGCAACCGCGGAAAACGGAAAGATCGCGCGCACCAGCAAGGTGTTGAGCGCGGCCACGCCGAGATTGTTCGGCCATCGAAGACGCCGCGCGAAGGCGCGTTCGCGGCGCGGCGCCAGCGACTCCCAGAGCGCGACCGACGCGAGGACGGCGCCGAACGCGATCAGCCGAATCGCGGCTTCATGCGCGATCATCGCAGGCGGAATTTCCCTCCCGGCGGAAACCGGAAAATCGCATAGCGCATCGATACGAGCATATCAGACGCCGCGCGCCGCACTGATGGCGGTTCGTCCGCCGGCGGCGCGCGGACGCGAATTGACCAGATCGGCGCGCTTGCCCATAATCGCGATATTTTCGCGCTCCCGGCGTTCGCGACTCGCCGAAAGATAGCGCGGCGATCCCGATGAGATGCCCACAATGCGGATTCGACACGGCGGCCGGAGCGGCCTTCTGCGCCCGCTGCGGCGCGCGGATTTCCACGCCCAAGCCGGAAGATCGGCATGAATACGCCCTGACCCGGATTCTGCCGTCGTGGTGGCATTTCACCGGGCCGCTCGCGTTCGCCGCGATCGTGCTGATGCTTGCCGTGGCCGCGACGACCGCGCCCAAGGGCGACGTGCGGGTCGGCGCGGTGGGCGTCGCGCTGGCCGGCCTGCTGGTCGCGCGCGTCAGCCTGCTGCGCCGCAACACCAGTTGGAGCCTGACCTCGGACCGGGTGATCGAGCGGCATGGCTTTCTGGCCACGCGGCGGCGCGAAATGGAACTTTCCGACGTGCGCTCGATCGAAGTCGAACGCGGCGCGATGCAGCGGATGCTCGGACTCGGCGACCTCAAAGTCGCTTCGGCCGCAAGCGGCGATTTCATGATCAAGATGTTCGATATTCCCGACCCCGAACGGATGGCGGAGATTCTGCGCAAGGCGCGGCTCAAGCGGCTGGCGTAACGCGCCGAGGCGCGAAGGAGGTGCGGCGGTGGCAGGGCGGGCGAATCTCAGATACGAGCGGCAGTTGTGGAAACAGGGCCTCGAAGCGGTCGCCGGCGTCGATGAAGCCGGGGTCGGCCCGATGGCCGGGCCGGTGGTCGCGGCCGCGGTAATTTTTCCGCCGGAAATATTTATCAAGGGCGTGAACGACTCAAAACAGGTCGCGCCCGAACGCCGCGAGAAGTTGTTTCCGCTGATCCGCGAGCGCGCGGCGGCGGTCGGCGTCGGCGTCGCCGCGGTCAACGAAGTCGATGAACTGAACGTCTATTGGGCGGCGATGCTGGCCTGCGAGCGCGCGATTCTGGAACTCGGCCGCGCGCCCGATCACGTGCTGATGGACGGACGGGCGATTCCCGGACTCAAACTGCCGCAGACGAAAATCGTCGGCGGCGACCGCAAGAGTTTCTGCATCGCCGCGGCGTCGATCATCGCCAAGGTCACGCGCGACCGCATCATGACCGCGTACGATGCCGAATATCCCGGCTACGGCTTCGCCAGCCACAAAGGCTACTGCACGGCGGATCACTTCGAGGCGCTGGCGCGGCTCGGCCCTTCGCCGATCCATCGCCGCTCGTTCGCGCCGGTGATGCGCGCGGCGCAGCGCGACCTGTTCGCCGGCGAATAGCGCGCGGGCGGCGGCGGCGCTCGTCGAACATATCGACTGGAAGATCGTGGCCGCGCTATCGCGCGGCCGACCGGCGTTGACGCGGCGCTCCCGTCCGCCTTTCGGCCGCGCGGAGACGCCAAGGCGCGCGCGCGAATCGATTCTCGCGCAACGCGCAAACGGATCGCCTGTGGAAACGAATCCGATCGCGCGGCTACCCTATCGCCGATGATGCGATAGTGGTTTACTGGCATTTGGACGACGGCCGCACGGAGGGTTTTTTGGATGGCCCTGGAACGTGAAAAACATATCGCCGAACGGGCCTTGCTGACGATGACCGAGACGCAGTTGCTCGATCTCTATCGCCGCATGGTGCTGATCCGGCGCTTCGAAGACAAAGTCGCGGAGATGTACAGCCGCGGCAAAATCACCGGCTTTTGCCATCTGTACGCGGGCGAAGAAGCGGTCGCGGTCGGCGCGATCAGCGCGCTCTACGACAAGGACTACGTGCTCTCGACCTATCGCGAGCACGGCCACTGCCTCGCCAAGGGCGCGTCGCCGCGCGCGGTGATGGCGGAGCTTTTCGGCAAGGCGACCGGGCTGTCGCGCGGACACGGCGGCTCGATGCATCTGTTCGACGGCGAGCTGCGTTTCATGGGCGGCTACGCGATCGTCGGCGGCGGGCTGCCGCTCGCGGCGGGGCTGGGGCTGGCGGTGCGTTACAAGGAAGAACCGCAGGTGGTCTGCTGCTTCTTCGGCGACGGCGCGCTGCCGCAGGGAGCGTTTCACGAGGCGCTCAACATGGCGTCGCTGTGGAAGCTGCCGGTGATCTTCATCTGCGAGAACAATTTCTACGGGATGGGCACGCTGGTGCAGAACGCCATCTGCCAGGAGGAGCTTTACAAGTTCGCCGAACCCTACAAGATGCCCGGCGTGCGCGTGGACGGGATGGACGTGCTCGCCGTTCACGCCGCGACGCTGGAAGCGGCGGCGCGCGCGCGGGAAGGCGAGGGACCGTCGCTGATCGAGGCGATGACCTACCGCTTCCGCGGCCATTCGATGTCCGATCCGGCCGAATACCGCTCCAAACGCGAAGAGCGCATCTGGCAGGAGCGCGATCCGATCAAGCATCTGAGACGCAAGCTGATTCAGGACGGACGCGCCAACGACGCGCGGCTGGCGGCGATCGAGACCGAGGTCGCGGCGGCGATCGACGACGCCGTCAAGTTCGCCGAGGAGAGTCCCGAGCCGGCGCTCGACACGCTCGGCAAGCACGTCTACATCGACGCGGACGGAGCGGAGTAATGGCGCAAATCACCTATCGGGAGGCGCTCAACCAGGCGCTGCGCGAAGAACTCGAACGCGACGAGCGCGTCTTTATCATGGGCGAAGAGGTCGGTTATTTCGGCGGCGCCTTCAAGGTCACCGACGGCCTGCTGGCGGTGTACGGCGAAAAGCGCGTGCGCGACACGCCGATCGCCGAACTGACGATCGTCGGCGCGGGCGTGGGCGCGGCGATGGGCGGGCTGAAGCCGATCGTCGAGCTGATGACGATCAATTTCGGGCTGCTGGCGATGGATCAAATCGTCAATCACGCGGCGAAGATTCATTACATGTTCGGCGGCCACGCCAAGGTGCCGCTGGTGATTCGCGCGCCGCAGGGCGCGGGCCATCAGTTGGGCGCGCAGCACAGCCAGAGCCTCGAAGCCTATTTTCTGCACTGTCCGGGCCTGCTGGTCGCGATTCCGGCCACGCCGGCCGACGCCAAAGGGCTGCTCAAGAGCTGCATCCGGCAGGACAACCCGGTGATTTTCCTCGAACACGAATCGCTCTACGGCGTCAAAGGCGACGTTCCCGAGGGCGAATATCTGACGCCGCTCGGCCAGGCCAGCGTGCTGCGCGAAGGCAAGGACATCACGATCGTTTCGTACTCGAAATGCGTGTACGACGCGGTGGCCGCGGCCGAAGCGCTGGAGAACGAAGGGGTGGACGCCGAGGTGATCGATCTGCGGACGCTGAATCCGCTCGATACGGCGACGGTGGTCGAATCGGTGCGCAAGACGGGCAAGGCGATGGTGGTTTACGAGGGCTGGCGGACGGGCGGCGCGGGCGCGGAGATCGCGGCGCAAATTTATGAGGCCGCGTTCGATCATCTGGACGCGCCGGTCGAGCGGGTGGCGACGCTCGACACGCCGATTCCCTATAACGCGCGGCTGGAGAAAGCCGCTCTGCCGGGCGCCGCCGATATCGTCAAGATCGCGGAGCGGATGGTCTAGTGTGGCGTCCCGCAAATAACTTCCACCTGATGCCTTATCGGCTTGGTACGCAGGTCGCCCACCGCAAGGCGACCAGGGATGGATTGCCGGGTCTGGGCCCGGCAATGACGAACCGAGCTGGTCATGCCCGGACTTGATCCGGGCATCCACGCGGAGCGCAAGATAGACGCGGAGTGCAAACTTATTTGCGGGACGCCAGTCTAGCGGCGCGCCGCCGATTAGTCACGCGGCGCCGCCGGAATCGTGGGTAACGGCCGGCGGCGGTTGGGAAAGCGCGTGGAGCCGTCGAATCGCGAGATAACCGAGCATGATCGTGCGCCAGAACCATCGGCGCCGATCCATCCCCGTGCGGGCGGTCAGGCCAAGGCAGTAAATCGCCTCGGCGCAGTGAATCACCAGGGTGATTTCAAACAACGCGCGCGCCAGCGAGCCGATCGGCGTATGCGCGAACGGCGGCGCGATCGCGAAAACTCCCAGCGCGATCCAGTAGGCGCCCGCCTTGAGCCAATCGGACTCGGCTATTTCGTTCATCGCGCTCCCGTC
>JAJXZF010000027.1 GCA_021780225.1 Deltaproteobacteria bacterium
GGAATCCAGTCCGGCGCGGCGCTCTTTGCTCTTTCAGCGAGATAGTTTCGGTATGGGTCGAGCTTGCTCGGCCGCGCCGCACGCGCGTAGCGCGGCAGCCCTTCGCTCCGCGGATAGCGTCGCAGCGTATTGCGCGATACCGCGAGCATCCGTGCGATCTCCCGGATGCCCTTCCCCTGACGACTCAAGACCCGGATCTCCACCGCTTCCTCCGCCACCAGCATGAGGCCCTCCACTGCGGAGTACCCCACGCCGGGGTGGGTCAGTTTTCAATCGGCGACCCTGGGTCAGTTTTGCACCGGCACTAACAACGGCATTTTCCCTCTGCTGTCGATTGTCAAAACGGTGCATTTCGAATCCGCGACAAAATGACGTGAGATGAATCGGACGTATAGCAGAGTCGTGAGGCGCTCGCAGTTGCGGCATCATTTGTCGCAGCGCCGGCGTCCGAACTCCGGGCCCGGACTCGCGACGTTAGTTGAGGCTTTGAAAAAGAAAGCGAGCCGCTTCGACGTTTCCGTCTTTGCGGCTCGCGCGAGATTCAGAGAATTTAATTTGCCGTTCTGGCCGGCGGAAACCGTCGTCGCGGAAAATCAGCCTTTAACGCCGCCCGTCAGGGCATGCAGACTTGGTCGGGTCCGTTCCCGGTTGGGAGCGATGCCATACCGCGCAAGCATCCGATAGACCGTGTAGCGCGAGACCCCGAGCAATTGCGCCGCGCGATGGCAGTTGCCGCCGGCTTCCCGCAAAGCCTGAATCAGCGCCGTTTTCGATGCTCGATTGATTACCTCGTCAAGCGAGAAACGCGCGGACTTTTCGACCGGCATCGCTTCCTCAATTTCCGGTTCAGGCTGCGTTTCCAATTCGCTTGAGGAGATGTGCTCCGGCAGGTCGGCGACGCAGATGCGGTCGTGGTCGGAGAGCATGGCGGCGGACTGCATGGCGTGGGCGAATTCGCGGACGTTGCCGGGCCAGCCGTAGGCGGCGAGCGCGGCCAGGGCGCGGCGCGAAATGTAGCGCACGCGTTTGCCGAAGAGCCGGTTGTAGTGGCTCAGGAAATGCGCCGCCAGCGCCTCCAGCGCGTCGCGCCGCTCGCGCAGCGGCGGTATCAGCAGCGCGCTCGCGCTCAGCCGGTAGTAGAGGTCGTCGCGGAATTCCCCCGCCTTCACCATCGCCCGCAAATCCCGGTTGGTCGCCGCGATCAGCCGGATGTCCACCTTGTGGCTCTGCGTCCCCCCCACCGGCTGCACTTCGTGGCTCTCCACCGCCCGCAACAGCTTGGGCTGCAGCCGCAACGGCAACTCCCCAATCTCGTCCAGAAACAGCGTGCCCCCGTTGGCCGAACGGAAATAGCCCAGCGCCTCCTCGCGCGCGTCGGTGAACGCCCCCCGCACGTGCCCGAACAACTGCGACTCCGCCAGCGACTCCACCAGATTGGAACAGTTGAAGGTCACGAACGGCCCCTTCGGCGACGGCCCCAGCTGATGCAGCGCCCGCGCCACCAACTCCTTGCCCGTCCCCGACTCCCCGCATACCAGCACCGTCGCCTTGTACGGCGCCAGCCGCCCAATCGTCTTCACCACCCGCCGCATCGCTCCCGACCGCACCACCATCCCGCCCAACTGCGACCCGGTCAGCGCGAAACCATAAATTTCCGCGGGACTCGGCGCCAGATGTTCGATATCGAGCAAATCGCCGGTTTCCTCGGCCGCGATTACCTCTGAAAAGCCGGCTTCGCCGTCATGACCTCTACGATCCCAATCCAATGCGCAATCCTCTGTATGGCGCCGCCGCGTCGATACGGATTGGCCATACTTGCGAAATTTCGCACGCAAACTCCAGGCCAGCAGCTTTTGCGCTTATTTTCAGGAATCTTTCATCGCTTGAAGCGTCGAAAAAAGACGAAACGGCAGATTATTGCCGCGCTGCCATCGGAATGTCTGAGTCAATTATTTCTGCCGATGAAATTATCGAATGACGAATCGCGCTAAAGCCCGAGCGCATCGATTAGCACTTGCGCCGCGTGATCGCGCGGATCGACCTGAGGATAGATTCGTTCGATCAATCCGGAAGTGCCGATCAGAAAACTCATTCGCGCGGCGTGGGCCGCCTTGTCGTCGCAAGCGCCATAAGCCAGCGCGACGCCGCGATCGCGATCGCAAAGCAGCGGAAACGGAAAATTCTCTCGCGCGGCGAACTCCGCGATTCGATCGATCGGATCGAAACTCACGCCGAGCACGGCTATATCATTTTCGTCGAAGTATCCGATTTGGTCGCGGAAGCTCCGCCCCTCCAGCGTGCATCCCGGCGTTCCCGCTTCCGGATAGAACCAGAGCAGCACGCGGCGGCCGCGAAAATCGGCCAGCGCAACCGCGCCGCCATGATTCGCCGTCAGGGTAAATGCGGGCGCGGGATCGCCCGCCTTGAGCTTCATCGCCATCGGTCCCCAATCGCGTCGCAACCGGCAAGCCGCGTCAGTTAAGCGCCGCCCGCAACCGCTCGATCATATCAAGGCACGCCGGATCGCCCGGCTGAAGCCGCAATGCCCCTTCCAATTCCGCGATCGCTTTCATCACCAAGCCTTGATCCGCATAGAGCCGCGCCAGATTCATATAGGGAAAATGACGCGGCTCGTAGCGCGCCGCGCGCTTGGCTTTTTCGAACCACTCGACGGCGGCGCCGGCCTCTCCACGCGCCATCAGATAGGCGCCGATATCGTTGTACGGATTTCCGAACGCCGGGTCGATCTCGATCGCGCGCAGGCACTCGGCGATCGCGTCATCGATTCGCCCGAGGTACCGATAGGCCCAGCCGCGGTAGGTATGCGCCTCGGCGGTGGGACACAAATCGATCGACTGGTTGTAAAGCGTGATTGCGCTTTGGAAATCGCCTTGCAGATGGAATGCGGCGCCCTGGTTCCACAGCTCCAGCGCGCGCGCCCGGCGCACTTCGTCGTCCATGATCCGACACGGATATTGCGCAGGCGCGCCGCGGTCAAGCGAACAGGCTTGCGTTCAATGGACCGTCAAGGTGCGCATCGCCTGGATCATCGCGGGCGCGAGAATCGAGAGCAGCATCGCCGGCAGCACGAACAGGACCAGCGGAAACAGAATCTTGATCGTGCTTTTTTGCGCCGCTTCTTCCGCGCGCAGCCGGCGCTTGACGCGCAGCGAGTCCGAACTCGCGCGCAGGGCCGGGCCGATTTGCGCGCCGAGCTGTTCGCTCTGAATCAGCGTCGCCGCAAGCGGCCGAACGTCTTCGACCGCCGTGCGCTCGGCAAGGTTGCGCAGCGCCTGACCGAGCGAATTGCCCGCTGCGACCTCACCGGCGACGAGGGTCAATTCTTTGCCGATCGCCTGCTCCTGACGATCGGTTTCATCGCCGACGATCTTTATCGCCTCGAACAATCCCAGGCCCGCCTCGACGCATACCACGAGGAGATCGAGCACGTCGGAGAGCTGCCGGGCGATTTCGCCTTGCCGGCGTGCGGCGCGTTTTTTCAGGTAATAGAGTGGCGCCACCCACGCCGCGATTCCGCCCGTCAGCGCGAACAAGACCGCTTTCGCCACCTGACCGAACCACAGGTAACCGGCGGCGAAGCCCAGCGCAACGCCGAGCACGAGCGCAAAAATGCGCGCGAGCTGAAAAACGCGCACCGCGCCCGAGCGGATAAAGCCCGCGCATACCAGCGTTTGCGAAATCTTTTTCGCCGACGCATTTTCTTTCGGTTCGGGCATCCGTGTGAGCGCCCAGCGGAAAAAAGTCCGGCCAAGTCCCTCCGCGGCGGACTCGGGGGCGAAGGGATTTGCGCCGCCGATCGACCGGTCCCGCGCGACAATCTCGGCGAAGCGCTCCTGAAACGTGCGATGGCTGCCGAAAAACGCCGCGTAAATCGCCATCGCGGCGACCCCAATCAGACAAAAAATCGCGGTGCTTACCACCAGTGAATTCATATCAATAATCCACGCGCAGAATACGGCGGATGGTAAAGAGAGCCATGGCGTCGAGCGTGATTGCGGTCTTTAAAGCCGTTTTGCCCGCGGGATCCGTGAACAGCACCCGGGCGTATCCGGGCTGAACCATGCTGAACGCGGCGAGCACCAGGATCGGAAGCAGCCCCACCACCATGCCGCTCATCCGCGATTGCGCGGTCATCGCGCGGATCTGTTGCTGCAAGCGCTGGCGCGTGCGTACGATTTCCGACAAGCGGCCGACGATCTGCGCCAGGCTACTGCCGACCTCGCTCTGCACCTTGATGGCGATAACCAGCAGCCGCAAATCCTCTTCGGGCACTCGCTGCAGCATTTCGTCGAAGGCGCGCGGCAACGGCATTCCGAGCCGGGTCTGTTCGAGCACGGTGCGGAATTCGCCGCCGAGCGGATCGGTGAATTCCTGCACCAGAACCTGAAGACCGCGCAACAGCGAATGTCCGGCTTCGAGCGACGATTTGATCAGATCCAAAGCGAACGGCAATTGCATCGCGAACGCGCGTATCCGCCGGTTGCGCCGGTAGCGGATATAAAAAATCGGCAGCGACGCGGCGGCGGCGCCGGCCGCCAGAATCACCAACGAACCGGGTAAAAGGAGCTGGCCGCCAGCCAGCCCCGCTCCGAACATCAGCACGACGATCAGCAGCATCTCGGAGACGCGCATGTAGATGCCGGCCTGCCACATATTCCGCTCGAGCCGCCGCAACGGACGCATCCGGTAAACCAAATCGAGCAGCATCCCGGAGCTCTCTTGCGGGCCGCGCCGGCGCCGATCGACGCGAACCAGGTCGTCCGCCCCCTCTTCCGCCTCGGCCAGCTTGAGCCGTTCGAGCCGCTCCGCCGCCTGTTCGCGGCCATTCCGGCCGCCGGTCAAAAGCGCCAGCGCGAGCGCCAGCACCAGGGCGAAGACGCCGGACGAGATTAGAAAATCCACCGCTGCCGCTCCTTGATTTTCAACGTCCGGCCGCGCGCATCAGATGCGCCGCCGCATCGATTTTGAAGCCGGCGATTTCAATCTGATGCGCGTATGTCGAACGGATTCCGGTCGGCCGGAATTCGCCGAGGATGCGGCCGTCGGCGCCCACGCCGGTGCGCGTGAATTCAAAAAGGTCCTGCATCATGATCGTCTCGCCTTCCATCCCGCTGATTTCGGAAATCTTGAGCACTTTGCGGGTCCCGTCCGAAAGCCGGCTCACGTGCACGACGATGTTGACGGCCGAGGCGATCTGTTGGCGCATCGCGCGTTGCGGAATCGAAAAGCCGCCCAACAGCATCATCATCTCCAGCCGGCCGATCGATTCGCGCGGACTGTTGGCGTGAATCGTGGCGATCGAGCCGTCGTGGCCGGTCGACATCGCCTGCAACATGTCGTAAACCTCGGCGCTGCGCACCTCGCCGACGATAATTCGATCCGGGCGCATCCGCAGGCAGTTCTTGACCAGCTCGCGCTGCGTGACTTCGCCTTTGCCCTCGAGATTCGACGGACGCGTCTCGAGCCGGACCACGTGCGGCTGCTGCAACGACAGCTCGGCGGAATCCTCGATCGTCACGATGCGTTCGTCTTCCGGCACGAACGCCGACAGGCAGTTGAGCATCGTGGTTTTGCCCGAGCCAGTGCCGCCGCAGACGATGATGTTGAGGCGGGCGCGCACCAGGGCGCGCAGAAGATCGACAATTTCCCGCGTCAGGCTGCCCTTTTCGACCAGCGCTTCAATATCGTAGCGGCGCTTGCCGAAGCGCCGGATCGACAACGCCGGACCGTCGAGCGCGAGCGGCGGGATGATCGCGTTGATGCGCGAACCGTCGCGCAAGCGCGCGTCCACCATCGGCGACGCCTCATCCACGCGCCGGCCGACCTGCGAGACGATGCGGTCGATAATCAGCATCAGATGCTGATCGTCCTGAAACGTCACGCCGGTCGCGTGGAGCTTGCCGAATTTCTCGACATAGACCTGATTGTGCCCGTTGACCAGGATGTCGGTGATGTCGTCGTCGTGGAGCAGCGGCTCGAGCGGACCGAGTCCGAGCAGTTCGTTCTTGATCTCGCTGACGAATCGCGCACGGTCGAGATCGGTGAGCAAACGGCCGTCCTGGTCGAGCGTTTCGTTGATCGCCGCCGTGACTTTCGCCGAAACCATCGCTGGCTCGAGCGCGTCGAGCTTCGACACGTCGAGCGTTTCGAGCAGGCGATTATGCACCCGCAACTTCAGCCGCCGCTGCCCTTCAACCACTTCGTCGCGCCGGCGTTGCGGAGCGCCGCCGATCAACGAACTGGCTGGCGTCTCCGGAAGCGCCGCTCCGGGCGCGTTTTTTGAAAGACGATCGACCAGTCTCATGCCGATTTCCTCCGCGCGCAGGTTTTCATGCGCGCCACGCGTCGTTCGTTCAAGCCTGCGCGGCGCCGGCGCCGAACCATCGCGACCACAAACCCTTCGACTCCTGTTCCGGCACGCGGCGCGTCGCGAGCCGGCGGGCCAATACCGCCGTCGCCCGTGCCAGCGGACCGTTCGGCGCAACCTGCCATACGTCCTCGCCGCGCAATTGCGCCCGCTGCAGCGCGCGATCGTCCCGGGGGATGCGCGCGAAGAGCGGCGCGCCCAGCGCCGCGACGACCACGGATTCGGCGATTTGATGCTGACTGTCGGCGCGATTCAGCACGAAATGCGGCGCCGCGTTGCGCAGCCGCAGGCTCTCGAACAGATCGCAAAATCGACGCGCACCGGCGGCTGACGCGAGCGATTGCTCCAGCACGTAGAGAACCGCTTCCGAACGTTCCCACGCCGCGATCGAATTTTCGTCAACGCGCTTGCCGCAATCGACGACAACGTAATCGAACAGTTCGGCCATCAGGTCGAGCACCGCGCCCACGGTGAGATCGGAAACCCGCTCGCCGTCTTCAAACCGCCGCGGCGCGGCGAGCAGATAGACTCCGGACGGATGCTTGCAGAGCGCCGTTTCGAGCCGAATCGAATCGAGCGTCCGAACATGCTCGATCAGCGACGCGATCGTCTGCGCCGGCTCAAGATTCAAAAAGACATTCTGACCGCCTCTTTGCAGATCCAAATCGATCACCGCCGCGACCTTGTCGAGCGAATACGCCAGCGCCAGGGCGAGACCACCGGCGACGGTCGTGACGCCAACGCCGCCGCTCAGACTCGTAACCGAGATAATCGCGCCGCGCCGCCGGTTGCGGCGATGCCGCTCTTCGCCGACTTTCATCAAAACACGGGTCGCCGCGTCCTTTTCGAGCGGGGCGAACAGTATCTCATCGGCGCCGGCATGCAGCGCGAGACGCATCAAGGCCGGCGACTGTTCGATCAGAACCGCCACCAGCAGCGGTCCCGGTTTGCGTTGCGCCTGCGCCTGCAAAAATACGAGCGGCTCAGCTTCATTGCCGCCGAAAAGGACCATCACGACGTCGGGCCCGACGCCGGCGTCGCTCGGCCGTTGAAAATCGCCTTCGGCGATTTCCAGAAACGGCTCCTCGACTTCCGCCAGCGTCGCGGCCGAAAGCGCCCGGCGTTCGGCGTCATCGCCGACCAGCATCACCCTTAATTTGTCGCGCCGCTCCAAACCCTTCGCGTTTTTTGCCGCCACCTGAAACCGCCCTTCGTCGCGCCTCTCGGCGCATTCAACCGCCCCCATCGCTCACGCACCAGCGACCCGCCGCCCGCATCAGCTCCCCGACAAATAAGAATCGACGCGGCCAACCAGCGAGTTGATATCGTTGCCCATCGTTTCATACGCGATGAAAACGACTATCGCGATCGCGGCGAGAATCAGCGCATACTCAGTCATGGTCTGGCCTTTGAGGTGCTTGCGCATTTTTTCGTATATCCCGATCACACGTCTCATCTTCACTCTCTCCTTACTTCCCTCGTTCCGCGCGACGCTATGAAAATTTGCGCCGCCATGTTCAAAACGCTCACCGGCCGGCTTTGGCGGCCCGGATTATCAAATAGCCATTAATGCGGACCGCCAAATATTTGCCGGTGCGACTGATTTTTACGGTTAATAGTTTGCTGACTAAATCGATGACTTATTCATTTTCAGGTTATTTTTTTTGGTTGTCGGAAATGACAAATGCAGCGTCCGTGCCAGCATCCAGCATCGGCGTTTTGCTGTGCTAAATTGGGTTTTAATGACTGCTCAAAATAAATTCGTGCGCCGGGTTCCGACGATGCGTCATTGTGCGACGCGACCGAGTCCGAACCGGACACGGCTGAACCGCTATTCGCGCCAGAAAGTTTGGCCCTGAATCAAGGTCGCTATACAACGAAACTTCGTGTTGTTTTGCGCAACAGTTCGCTATTTTTGGCGCCCGCCTCGCGTCCGTGTTCGCCTTCTGTCAATCGTAAGATAAAGGGAGGGCGCGCCGCGCCGATTAATATGAAGTGTTCTTATTGCGCCGCTGAATCGCGTCTGTTCGGCCGCGCCGAATGGAAGCTTATCGTGTTGTCCGCCGCCGCGATCTTGGCGTCAGCATGCCTCGCTGGATGCGCCAACAACCAACTTGCGGCGGCGCGCGCGGAGCTTCAAGCGGGAGACTTGGCGGACGCTCATCGCAGCCTGGTCGCCGCCAGCCGCGCTCCAAACCTTTCGCATCGTGAACTGCGCGAAGTCGATGACGACCTTTGCCTTACTGAATATCGAATCGGTCCGCCCGAATATTCAGTCGCGCGCGAGCGGATGACGTGCGGGTCGGCCACGAAATTGGCCGGCAGCCAAAGCGGCCCGATCGTCACGGCGCTGGATAAACGGGCAAAAGACGCGACGGAGACCGAGTTCGACAACGCGATCAAGGCGGGAGATTTGACCCGCGCCGACCAAACGATAATCGATTACCAGCGCTATCCCGGCGCGGATTCGGCGGCGATAGCGGAATGGTCGCGGCAACTTCGCCAAGCTTCCGACCGCCAATTCGCGTTGTCCTCCCGTTACCGGCGCAGGCGGCTCACGCCGGCGATTGCGGCGATGGAACGTCGTTACCCGAAGATGAGAAATATGACCGACGCGGCATTTGCGAGCTGGGTGATGCGCAATGCGACAATCGCCGGCGAACCGATGGTCAGCACCGTCAGCGTCGGCCACGCCGGGATGCGCTTGACGGTCGCCGAGCGCCGCCTTTCCGACGTGCGTTTTAACCTGAACCGCTTCGCTCAAATAAATGACGCGATGGTTGCGCGATGCCGATGCGACGGCCATACCGCGATCGATTTGGCGGGTTCGGGATTGCCCGCTTATCTATTGCGGCTCGATCCGGAAACGCGCCAATCGGAAGTAGTGGTTATGCCGCAGCCGCTACAGGATTAAAGGCAAATTGCCGCGCCACGGCTAAAAGTGGTGGGCCAGCACGGACGGATGTCCGCTCGTGTTGCTGGCATAACTGTCGAGCAAGCCGGACGCCGCGCCGGTTCCATCAACGCTCACTGAATCGTAAGCCCCCATGTAGTTCGGCGCGACCAGCACATCCTGTCCGACTGCGGAGGGAAAGTTGACTGGCGTTATCTTGACATTTCTAAAGGACACGCCGCCGGTCGTTGACGACGCGCAATAGCGGTCGATCAGAAAATTGTACGGATCTCGCCGGCGATCGTAAAAACAGATTCCGATTCGTCCGGTTTTGTCTGTGTTGATCGCCGGCTCGAAATGATCGGTGAACGGATAGCGGCCGCCTTCCGGGTCGTTGTTGACGCGCGCGGGCGACGACCAATTGACGCCGCCGTCCGAGGATTGCGCAAACATCACGTCCGCCATCCCGTAAAGCCCGGTCGTCGTGAGCGAATCTTTGTCGCTGTAAGCCGCATTGGCCCACGCCAGATAAACATCGCCGCTGTTCTTTTTGCCTTGCCCGATCGCCAGCGCGGGCGCCTCGCTGGCGGCGATGAATCCCTGGATTTCAGCGCCGTCGCCAATCGCCACCACGCCGGCGACGGTCACCGGTTCGCCAAAGGTTGCGCCTGAGTCGGTCGAGCGGGCGATTTTGATCGCGCGCGCGGTCGCGTCCATTCCGTTGACGCCCAGCGCCTCCCATGCGACGTAAACCACGCCCCCCGGACCCACGGCCACTTGCGGCCAAACGTCTGACGCATAGGGATTGTTTTGATCCGCGCAAACCTGATCGACGATCGCCGGCGCTGCGCTCCAAGAGGCGCCGCCGTCGCTCGACGCAATCGATTCGATCGCATAGCGGGGAATCGGTTGCTCAAACTGATCCTTGCCGCATACCGAGCCGGAATAGTCAGTGTCGGAAAAAACGAGATAAAGATTTCCCGCATTGGCGCGATCGACGGCAAGTTTATCCTGACCGACTATATCGGTAAGCGCGCTCTTGACGATCGCCGGATTTGGCGCCGTAAAATTGGCGCCGCCGTCGTTGGATTGAGCCACCCCTACGCCAATCTGATTGTTCAGGCTGTCGTACCAGATTGCCGAATAATAAAAGTCATTTGGACCGGCGCAAACGATCGACGGATCGCCCATCATCGCCTGCCATGTATGCGACGGCGGCGCCGGCGTCTGTAAATAGCTGAACGCCATCCCGTGATTCGCCGACCGGGAATAACCTATGCCGCTCGTGCCCGAACCGCCGAGCATCGTGCTGATTTCGCTACCCGTATCGTTGAACATCACCACCGCGTTCGAGCCGCACCATGCGTTGGCTGTTTCGTTTTGAGTGAACCCGGTGAAGCGGGACGCGTTGAGCGTGGCGTTCGAGATTTGCCGCGGACCAATTACATAAGGGTAGAATGCGCCGCCAAAAATTTCATCGGCTGAAAGACTCGCGGCTGATTCACTGGTATTTTGCGTCGCATCAAGGTTTTCCAACAGCGGCCGAAGCGCGCTCCAGTGGCGCGCCAGCGCCAGCATATTGCCCTCCGCGCCATCCAAACCGCGAAGTCTGAAATTGGAATTCTCCGCGAAAGCGCTGAAATTCGACGCAATCGAATCGAAAAGCGCAAACCGTGACGGTCCGGAAGTTTTCGCGCCGCTGGTTCTAATCGATCCGGCAAACACTATCGCAAGCGCAACCAATGATCCGATCGCGCCCGCGCGCCGTTTTTTACTTTGGCTTGTACAGTTCCGGCGATTCGGTCGCCTGCGCATGCAGACGGTTGGTTTTCAAGAGCGATGCCAACGCGCTGATCCATACCCGGCGGACCGTATTCTGCCCGAATTTTCACGCAACTTTGGGCGGCGCGCCGGAGTCCGCCTGACGGCATTCGCCGATCAACTCCCGCGGAGAGTCGCAAATTCCGGGCAAACGGCAATTTATGGCCGCCGCGATTTTGTCGGCGGCGTCATGCTGCGGGCGAAATCGCTCAGGAGATGATTGATTGAATATCTATTTGAAGAAATACGAAATAGTCGCATACCCGGCGCATGCGACTAGTGTGGCGTCCCCTGAATAAGTTTGCGCTCCGCGTGGATGCCCGGATCAAGTCCGGGCATGACCAACTCTGTTCGTCATTGCCGGGCCCAGACCCGGCAATCCATCCCTGGTCGCCCGACAGTGGGCGACCTGCGCGCCGAGCTGATCAGGCGTCAGCTGGAAGTTATTTGCGGGACACACACTAGAGCGATTGAAGGTCTACGGTCACGCGCTATGCGTGACCAACCGACCACACGGCGCTTACTCGTATGTTGGGCTGATTTCCTGAAAGCTTCGGTCGACCGATCGCCGCGGCCGACCGATGCGCTGAGGAACAATCGAAGTCGGCGCGCGGCGCCACGAAGCGAACACCCGGCGAATCAAGCCTGAAGCGGCGCCAGCCCCGGCGCGCGCGATCGCCAACTCGTGCTCGTTGATTCTCGAACCTTTGGTCGTTTCCATCGGTTCGCCCTCCCTTGCGCCGTCCTACGCTTCGCGTCGGCGGCGCGGAGGGTTAAAAGCATCGGCCGTGCCAAATTTCCTGGCCAGCTTTTTCATCCTCAAATAGTCTTTTTTCAATTACCCTATTCAGTTGCGTCAACGATGTTGCAGCGGTGGAACAGGCCTGAACATTCGTAGCATTTCGGAATGCTACAAATTGAAGAATTTGCGCAGATCGGACGAACAGCGCTCCGCTTCGCACAACCCTGAAGGCGTTTCGTTGGCGATGACTACTTGCGCGCGACAAAGGGCCGATCGCGCTCGCTCAACGCTTCTTTCAGCCCGCGCTCCCTGCTCGCTTTCATCCATTGCTTGACGGTATCGGTCTGATGCGCGAGGCAGTCGAGATCGGCGGCCGATTGTTCGAGCGCGCGAATCCCTTGCACGTCCAGCCATCGGTTAACCGCGGCTTTATGCAGCGCCAGCAGCTCGACCGGTACCAGCGCGACCCGGCGCGCATACGCCAGAGTTGCTTCGTCGAGCTGATCCTTTGGAAAAACGCGATTCACCAGATGGCATTCGAGCGCCTCGCCAGCGCTCATCAGGTCGCCGGTGAAAAAATATTCTTTGGTCTTGCGCGGCCCGATCAACACCGGCCACATCGAAAGCGTCGGCAAAATGCCCAGCGCGCGGCCCGCGGGATGGCCGAACTGAGCATCTTCACTGGCGAAAACGATATCGCAATGGCCGGCAAGCTCGGTCGCCCCGGCCAGGCAATAGCCATGCACTTGCGCGATCGTCGGCTTGCCCAGCGACCACAGCCGCTGCCATCGCTCGATTAATTTGTGCAGATTGATCCGGTCGCTGCTGACGGTGAAGCCCGAGCCGGGTTGTTGCGTGCCCTGCAGATCGTAGCCGGCGCAGAACGCCCGGCCGGCGCCACGGATAATGAGCACGCTCAAGTCCCGCGCCGCCTCGAATTCGTCAAGCGCCCGATCGAATTCGCCCAGCAGTTTCGGCGACAGCGCGTTTAACTTCTCGGGCCGGTTCAGCGTGAGCCGGCAAATCTTATCTTCAATTTTTTCGACCAATAGCGTTTCAAATTCAGCCATCGCCGTCTCTCCTCGCCTGATCTGTGTTCGATGGTTACGCGGATTCGCCCGCCGCCGCCTTAATGCCGCGCGAGAAAGTCCGCGGGCGTCTCAGCGCTCTCCTCCGGCGCCTCCCAGAAAAACAGGTGTCCGGCGCCCTCGATATAGTGAATTTTTGAACCTTGGATACCACGTTGCAGCATATCGGAATTAGCCGCGGGAACGATCGGATCGGCGCTGCCCGTGATCACCATCGTGGGCGCTTTAATCTGTCCCAGGCGCGCAAAGCTGTCGAAGGCGGCGATCGCCTCCCACTGACGGCGGTAGGAATGAAGCGGCGTCGCCGGATACGCGGACATCTCCCTGATGCGCTCGTCAATGATCGCCTGACCGGCGGGCGACGCGACAAAGGCCGGACTGCAACAGGCCTCGAGCATCCGCCGCGCCTGCTCAGCGAGCGGCTGGTCCGGATCCGGGGCGAGCGCGGCAGCCGCTTCGGGCGGCGCGAGCATGGAGTTCGCGAAGCCGCAGTTGGTGCATCCGAGGATCAATCCACGCAGCCGCTCCGGATGATGAAGCGCGAATTCCTGCGCAATCATGCCGCCCATCGAGATTCCATAAACATGGGCGCGGGCGATACCAGCGTCATCCAGGACGCAAACGACGTCGTCGGCCATGTCAGGCAGCGTCCATGCCCGGTCGGGATGATCGCTTTCGCCGGTACCCCGATTATCGATCAGGATGGTACGAAAGCGGTCCGAAATCGCCGAAACGAAGGGTTCGCCCCAAGTCCGCGACGAGCCGCTATAACCCATGATCAAAGCGAGTGGTTCGCCTTGACCGCGAATCTCATAGCGGATTTTGGCGCCATCGCGGCCTTTGCAAAATTTAGCATTCGCCATTTCTTCACCTCACGCAGGGCGCTGCGTTCGCCTCTATTCGGGCCGGTCTAGTGTGGCGTCCCCTAAATAAGTTCGCGCGCCGCGTCTATCTTGCGCTCCGCGTGGATGCCCGGATCAAGTCCGGGCATGACCAGCTCGGTTCGTCATTGCCGGGCCTAGACCCAGCAATCCATCCCGGGTCGCGCCGCGATGGGCGGCCTGCGCGCCGAGCTGATAAGGCATCAGGTGGAAGTTATTTGCGGGACACCACACTAGAAATGGCGCCTTCGACCGTCGCACGGCAAGTACGATTCAGTTCCGGATAGCCGCGACTGATTGGCCAGCGCGGCGACGCCGGCCGCTGGTTGCAACGGGCGAAAAAAAAGCGCGAGCCGAAGCATCGGCCCGCGCCAATCTGAGCAATCGAAGGCTGAAGGATTAGTTGTTCGCCGGAACCTGCCACAGGTTGCGCGCGGCGGTCGCGGAGCGCGCAATCAACTTGCGGGCGAAATTCTGCTGAGCTTCGAACAGCGGCGCCAGCGGGGTTTCCTTCGCCCATCCAGTCGCCTTCTCTTGCAGTTCGAGCGCCTGAGTTGCGAAACGCTCGCTGGTCTCGATATACCAAGCGGCCGCCTTCTTCGCGCCGTCCAGCGAGAAGAATGATTCGCCCAATTTGCTGAACGCTTCAAACATGCCTTCGCGATTTTCCTTTTCCACTGCGTCCAAACCTCCAGTCCCTTTGCGGGAAGTCTTTTTTTGCGCGTCTTTGACGCTTTTTGCGGATTTTTTCAAATTAATCACTCATCGATTGGCGACTTCGACGGATTTGTCACATGGGCGACAAATAGAGTCGAAATTCACGCGTATCAGCCTCACATCAGCGGATGATCGCGATCAGCGAGCCATCCCGCGATTTCCGGCCACATCTTCTTCAGCGCCCCGGCGCTGACGACCGCGCCGATATGTCCGGTCGGGAAACTCAGGTTCCGCTTGTCCGCGCTGCCGACCTTGTCAATCAACTTGAGGCTCGAATTGGGGTGCACGACGTCGTCATGCTCGGCCACGACGTTCAAGATCGGCATCGTGATTTGGCTCAAATCGACCAGGCGCCCGCCAACTTTAAACTCGCCCTTGGCCAGCTTGTTCGCCTTGAAGATCTCCGAGGTCAGCTCGCCAAAAATCCGGCCCGCCAGCGGCACGTCGCTCTGCATCCAGCGTTCGAACAACTCGAACATTTCCGCATAACCATCGCGCTCGGCGTTGCGATACAAACCAACGTATTTGTCGAGCGCGTGATGCATCGGCGCCATCGCGGTGAACATCGAATTCACCATCCACGCCGGGCAGTTTCCGTAGATTTTAGCGATCAATTCGAAGCCGCGATCGTCGATCCGATCCATCAGGTTGTAGATCGCCAGATCGCGCGAGCCCATGTCGTACGGGGTGGTCAGCGTAACCAGATTTTTGACCTTCTCCGGATGCAGCGCCGCGTAAAGCAGGCTCAGCAGCGCGCCGAAGCAGTAGCCAATGATGTTGACCTGATCGATATCTTCCGCGATCTGCACCGCACGGACGGCGTTGTCCAAATCCTGGTTGACATAGGCGTCGAAACCGCGCCATGCATCAGCGCGAGTCGGCGGCTGCCAGTCGATCAGGTAGACGTCGAAGCCGCGCTTGAGCAGCAATTCCACCACGCTCTTGCCGGGCTGCAAATCGAGTACGAATGGACGCTTGATCAGAGCGTAAACCAGCACGATCGGCGTCGCCTGGATGCGGTTGGGCGCACGGTAATGCCGCAGGCTGACCTTGCCGCCTTCGTAGATGACCTTGTAGGGCGTGACCGGCGGCGGATCGGCCGCCACCTGCGAGCCGAAACCGCGGCCAATCGAATCGAGCGTGCGGACCGCGCCGTCCAGCCAATAACCGGCGATATCGTTAAAGAGCGACACTCTTCTTGCCCTCCTTGCGGCCACGGCGGGTGCGCGCCTGTTCCGGATGGTATCCGTTCCAGATCATCGCAGCGGCGGCATTCTGGGCCTCCGCGCTGCGCGCCGCCGCATAGTCCTCGACGCCGTCCAGCGCGTCTTCGGCCGGTTGGCTTTTAAGCTCTTCACTGAGCGCGCGAACTTCCTGCCGCAGCGCTTTCACGTCGTCGCGCAGGGCGGTCACCGCGGCCTCGGTCGGAAGGCCGAGCGCCGGCCACAGGTTGCCGAACACCGCCGAGGCGGCCGCATCGACCACCCGCTGCACCTGCAACGCCGCGCCGATCCCCCGGCCGACCACTTCGCCGAAGGCGCGGTTGGCGTACAAACCGTTCGCGGCTTCATTAGCCAGGCTTATATAAGCGTCGTACGCTTTCCAGCCGGCCTGGCGCAGCGCGCCGCGATCGCCGTTGGCGAGCAAACTTTTCGCGGCGGCGGCCGGCAATTCGACAGTGACGACTTCAAACAGTTTAGCCATTTCGTCGAGCATTGGATTGTTTTTCGCGCTCATCGCTTTGACCTCGCTGTTAACCGCGGGCTTGCTTCCGTCTTTCTCGTTCATCTTACTGGGGGAAAGTTTAATTGATGTCTCGGCGCTATCAACGGATGATGACGTTTCAGTCTGTCGCGGGCGCGACCAAATCGTCCGATCTCCGCGCCGATACCGGCGGTTTTGTCGCCTTGGCGACAACCCGTCCGGCTGTGCTAGGAAGCATCTGTGTCGCCAAAACCTGGAATTGACGGAAAAGCGCTCGGCCGGCTGCCTAATTTGGCTTGGTTAAGCCCGGATCAGTTACAAGGACTCGCCCAGAGCCTTGTTCCGCAAAAAATCAAAAGGCGCGACACGATATTTTTCGAGGGCGAAAGCGCCAATCGCGTCTTTGTGCTGCTCTCGGGCGTCGCGAAACTTTCGTTTATCCATCGCGACGAACGAGTACTGGTCGGCTTGGTCGGTCCGGGCGAGGTCTTCGGCGTATCCTCGCTGTTGCCGCATATGACGCGGCCATTCCGATGCGATGCGTTCAGCGACTGCACCATCGGCGTGGTGCGGCCCGAAACGTTCGTCGGACTGGTGCTGGGCGTGCCGCTGGAACGCTTCAGCCGCACGCTCGAAATCACAGTCGGGCGCTGGTGGATGATGCTCCAGCGCTATACCAATTTCGTCGGGCTGAGCGTGCGCGAGCGCCTGGCGGGAGCGTTGCTGGAATTATCCGCGAAGTTCGGCGTCGAGGACGCGCGCGGAACTTTACTGACGCTCAAGTTCACGCACGCGGACCTTGCCGAATTGGTTGGCGCATCGCGGCAGCGCACGACCGAGCAGCTCAATGAATTCGAGGACGAAGGAATTATCATCCGCGACGGACGGCGCGTGATCATCGTTCCGCAACAATTGCGCGCGTTGATCGAAACGCCTGCTAATGAAACAGCCCGGCCGGCGCACGACGGCGTCGGCCAGAACCGCCGGAACTGAACCAACAGAACCAATCGGAGCGATCGAACGTTGCCAGGACAAAGCGTCTTTTACGAAGCCAACGGTCTCAGGCTGCACTATCTTGATTTTGGAAATGCCGGCGCGCCAACGCTCGTGTGCATCCACGGATTGAGCGGCAATGCGCACAATTTCGACGCTCTCACGCCGCATCTGGCGGGCCGCTACCACGTGATTTCCGTGGACGTGCGCGGACGCGGCGACAGCGCCTGGGGACCGCCGGCCGAGTATGCGCCGCCGTTCTACGTCAAAGACCTCGACGCGCTGTTGAACGGCCTGGGCGTCGCGCGAGTGACGTTGGTCGGCACTTCGATGGGCGGCATCATCTCGATGATCTTCGCGGGCGGCTATCCCGAACGAGTCGAGAAGTTGGTATTGAACGATATTGGTCCGGAAATCGACTCGGCCGGGCTGAGACGGATCACTGACTATTTCACCGCGGCGCAGAACGAATTCGACAACTTGGACGACGTCGCCGCTTATTATCGAAAGAACTATCCATTTCTCGCCAAAACGCCCCAGCCGGAATTGATCGAGTTCGTGCGATGGGCGGTCAAGCCGAACGGACAGGGCAAGCTGGTCTGGAAGATCGATCCCGCCGTCCGCAATATTCCGCGTTCCGGCAGCGAAGCGCGTCCGATGGACCTGTGGGTGCCGTTCGCGCGCATCGCCGCGCCGGTGCTGGTCGTACGCGGCGCGGAAAGCGACATCCTCTCGGCCGAAACCGCGGCGCGGATGGGCCGGGTGCTGCGCGGCACGCGGATCGCCGAGATTCCGGGCGTGGGACACGCGCCGACGCTGACCGAGCCGGAAGCGCTCGCCGCCCTCCGCGGTTTTTTGCTGGACTGAACAGTCAATCGGAGACGCGCGCGGCGCGATAGTTGCTGTCATTTGTCGCAACTACCGCGCCGCGCTGACTTGACGGAACTTCTGTCAGTGCGGGAATTCGACGATCACTTTGGCGCGGCCGCCCGGTTTCCGCAGCGCGTCGAACATTTCCGGCACCTGATCAACGCTGATAACGTCGGTGACCATCGGCTGCGGCTTGATGCGTCCGTTCGCAAGCGCAGCGATCGTCTCGTCGAAGTCCGGCGGATCGTAGCCCAGCACAAAATTGACGCTGACTTCCTTGAAGATGCATTTGAGCGGCGTGATTTGATCCGGCTCCATGCAAACTCCGACCACGACCACCTGCCCGCGCGGACGCACCATCTCGATCGCATTTTCGAGCGTGCCTTTGACGCCGATACACTCGAAGATCGTCGCCGGACTCTCGCCGGTCATTTCGCGCACTTGAGCGGCGGGATCGTTTTCTTTCGGATTCAAAACCACGTCGGCGCCCAATTGGCGCGCAAGCTCGGCCCGTCCCGCGGCGATCTCTGAAACCACAACGGCCGCGCCTTTGCCTTTCGCCCACGTCAGAGTGGCCAGGCCGATCGGTCCCGCGCCCATCACGACGGCCACGTCGCCGGCTCGAATCCCGGAGCGCTTGACCGCGTGCAATCCGACCGACAGCGGCTCGACCATCGCGCCGTCGCGCGACGACACGTTGTCGGGCAGCTTGAACAGGCTTTGCGCGCCGCAGGCGACGAATTCGGCATACGCGCCTGGCAACTGCCCAAGGCCGAGTCCCTGCAGCTTCAGACAATGAATCTCCATCCCGTGCTTGCAACGATCGCATACGCCGCATGAATTGAAGGGCAGCGCCGAGACGCGGTCTCCGAGCTTGAACCCGCTCACGCCGGCGCCGATCTCGTGCACCTCGCCGCAGAACTCGTAGCCCATGATGGTGTCGGGCGGCATCCCGAAGCCATATTGCACGGCGTGCAGATCGGAACCGCAGATGCCGCAGGCGTGGACTTTCAGCACGATCTCGCCGGCCTTCGCCTGAGGCTTGGGCGCGTCGATTACGGCCATCTCGTTGGGCCGCTTGTAAACCGCGACTTTCATTCCGAGTCTCTTTTCGCCGGCCGGGGGATCAAGCCGCGGCGGATTTGCCCTGTTGAATCAGTTCGATTTTGTAGCCGTTGGGATCTTCGATAAAGGCGATCTCCGGACCGCCGAATTTCATCGGACCCGGCTCGCGCACGACCTTGACGCCGTGCCGTTTGAGCGCGTCGCAGGTCGCGTAGATATCATCGACGCCGACCGCGAGGTGCCCGAACGCGGAGCCGACATCGTAGCTGGAGGTGTCCCAGTTGTGAGTCAGCTCGACGACCGTCTGATTGCGTTCGTCGCCGTATCCGACAAACGCCAGCGTGAAGCGGCCGTTCGGATAATCGTGCTTGCGCAGCAACTTCATCCCCATCGCGTCGCAATAGAATTTCAGGGATTCGTCAAGATTGTTGACGCGAATCATCGTATGCAGCAGGCGCATCATCGCTCAGTCCTCCCGGCGGGCCGGCCGCCCGCCGCGCATGGCGGCCAAGCGTTCCAACTCGCCTTTGATTTGATCGAATTGCTTTTCGGTCGGATCGATTCCCGCGCGCTCCATCAGCGCCGTCAGTTCCCAGCGCTCGACGCCGAGCATTTGGAGGGCTTCGTGCTCGTGCAGCCGGCGCGCGCGCAACAATTCGAGCACGGCGAACTCGCGCACGCGCGCCGCGAAATCCTCGGCGCGGAATTCGTCGTCGAAGACGCCGGACGGTATGTCGAGGCCGATTCGCATCGGGAACGCGCCGATTTTCGCACACCCTGGCACGCGGTCAAGTCTGAATTAATTGCCGCACGCCGGAACGAATTTCATCGTGGCGCTTTGGATTCCTCATGCTACAATCCGCGCAAATAAGCGGCGCTGGATTTGGAGCGTGCGGGCGTATCGACGCGCGGCGCGGGCCGGCAGCCGGAATCGGGAGTTATCGATGGATTTCAAATACAGCGCGGAAGCCGAAGCGTTCCGTCATGAATTTCGCACCTGGCTCGAAGCGAACATGCCGAAACGCAATACCGACGGCGACGATGAACCGGGCAGCGATTTCGTCCGGACGAACGAGGACGACTGGCAGTTCAGTCTGGCGTGGCATCGCAAGATGAATTCCGGCGGATGGGTGGGCGTCAACTGGCCGAAAGCATACGGCGGCCGCGGCGCGACGCTGGAGGAAATGGTCGTTTACAACGAGGAGTTGATACGCGCGCACGCGCCGGGAATCGTCAACGGACTCGGCATCATGCTGGTCGGTCCGACGTTGATTCATTGGGGCACCGAGGAGCAGAAGAAACGCTTCGTGCCGAAGATTTTGTCGGCGGACGAAATCTGGTGCCAGGGCTATTCCGAACCCGGATCGGGTTCCGACGTCGCCTCGCTCAAAACGCGCGCGGTCGAGGATGGCGATTACTTCGTTATCAACGGACAAAAGGTTTGGACGTCGGGGGCCGATCGCGCCGATTGGTGCATCCTGTTGACCCGCACGGATCCCGACGCGCCGAAGCACAAGGGCATCAGCTACCTGCTGGTCGATATGCACAGTCCGGGCGTGACGGTGCGGCCGCTGGTGCAGATGACCGGCGACAGGGGCTTCAACGAGGTTTTTTTCGAGGACGTGCGCGTGCCGAAGAAAAACCTCGTCGGCGAAAAGAACCAGGGATGGCAGGTCGCGGTCACCACGCTGATGTTCGAGCGGACGTCGATCGCGGCGATGCGCGACATGATGGGTTCGGTGCGGCACTTGACGCGGCTCGCCCAGTCGGTTCGCCGCAACGGCGGCACGGCGTGGGACGACAGCGGCGTGCGCCAGCGCATCGCGGGATTCGCCTGCGAAGCGCAGGCGCTGCGCTACAGCAATCTGCGCCAACTGACGCGCCGGCTCAAAGGCTTGCCGCCGGGGCCTGAGGGATCGGCCGGCAAGCTGGTCGCGAGCGACTTAAATCTCCGGATATCGAAGTTCGCGATGGAGCTGCTCGGACCGTACAGCCAGTTCGAGCACGGCGCGGCGATGGCCGTGGACGGCGGACGCTGGTCGTACCGGATGCTTTCTGCGCGCGCGCTGACGATCGCGGGCGGCACCAGCGAAATCCAGCACAACATTATCGGCGAGCGCGTGCTCGGCCTTCCGAAAGGCTGAGCGGGCGGCAAGCGCGGAGCTTCGGGGCGGCCGGATTGGCCGCCCCGATTTTTTTCGCCAGTCCGCAGCCGCGACGGCCGCATCATACGCCGGCGAACCAGTCGTAACCCTGATTTTCCCAATAGCCTCCGCTATTGTGCGGAAGGAAATTAACTTCGGCCAGGTACTTGCACATCTTGTAGCCCAGCTTGACCGCGGAATAGACGCGGAGCGGCGCGCCGTGGCCGGACGTCAGCGGATGGCCGTTCATGCCCCACGCGAGCAGGGTCTGCGGATGCATCGCGCTGGCGAGGTCCCAGCATGACCAGTAGCCCGAATCGAACGATCGAAATTCGACGTAGCGCACGCCCTGCTTGAGTCCCGCCGCCCGCGCAAGCTCGCTCACGCGCAGCCCCTGCCATGACGCGACCGCGGACCATCCTTCGACGCAATGATGCCGCACGCGCATCGAGGTTTGCGCCATCGCCTGAAGCTCGGCGAGCTTGAATTGCCGCGGCCGATCGACGAGACCGCCGACCGATAGGAACCAGATTGGCGGAACGTCGGGCGCTTCGTCTGAAATAAAATATTCGGGAAAATCGTCTTCCGGCGTCGTCGCGGATTCGGGCAGCTCCGGCGCCAGCCGCGATGGCGAGAAAAGCGCGGCCTCGAAGCCCGCGTTCCAGTCTTTCATCGCGCGCAGGAAGGAAATCACCGGCCGGCTGTCGCATCCGGCCAGAATCGACGCCGCGGCGGCTCCCGTCACGAAGCGGCGGCGTGAGATGCGGCTATTCACGTTTGCCTCCGGTGACCATCGCGAGAATTTCTTTCGGATGGAGCGCAACGAGAACCACATGGGCCGCGACGAAAAGCGCAATCATCGCGAGACCCGCAAGATGAACGACGCGCGCGCCGTCGTATCCGCCAAACAATCGCGTGAGAAGGTGAAACTGCACGGGTTTGTAGATTGCGAGTCCCGAGAGCGCCATCGCCACGCCGATCAAAATAATCGAGGTATACGCCAACCGCTGCAGGCCGTTGTAAAAATCGCGAGGCGGCGGCTGCTTGCGGATTCGCGCGTAATAAAAAAACTGCGCGACGGCGGCGCGCGCGTCGCGCTTCGGATTGAAGATGCGCCGGCGCCATTCGCCGCTGCCCGCGAGATAGGCGAGATAGATCAGCCCGTTGATGACGAAAAACCACGCGATCGCGAAATGCCAGCGCCGTCCGCCCGCGAGCCATCCGCCGACCGTCAGCCATCCCGGCGGCGCGACCCCTTGCAACGGATACCATCCGTAGAGCGCGCCGCGCGGACCGAGATACGGATAGGCGATAAGAATTTGCAGTCCGCTGCCCGCCATCAGCACGATAATCAGGGCGTTGCACCAATGCACAATCCGTATCGGAAGCGGTTGTTGGCGTCTGAGATTCGACGCGCTTTCGGCGGACGCGGCCATCGCGAAATACCTCTCCGTCGCAAGGATTGACTCTTATCCAAGCGCAAACGCGCCAGCCTCGCCAGATCGATTCCGCGTCCTCGAAGCGGATTGGCGCGGAGCTTTGCGATTTTGCGACCTCGTGTGCGAGTATTCGGCAACACGAACTTTCGCCGATATTCCGCGCCTGAACGCCGCATCGTGGCGGCCGCCTTCGGGCGGAAAGGATATGCGCATGGACTTCCGATTCAGCGCCGAGGACGAGGCTTTTCGCCAGGAGTTGCGCGGATGGCTGGTGAAAAATCTGCCGTCGGACCATCGCAAGCCCGACTTCACGGTCGAATTCTTCGCCGACGAAGAAGGCGAGGAATGGGAGCGCCGCGTCGCATGGCATCAACGGATGCATTCCGGCGGATGGGTCGCGATTCATTGGCCCAACGAACATGGCGGCCGCGCGGCGAGCCTGACGCAGCAGGTGGTTTATCACGAAGAACTCGCGCGGGCCGGCGCGCCGCAGATGGTGAACGCGCAAGGCATCGCGCTCGTCGGTCCGACCCTGATGCACTGGGGAACCGAGGAACAACGCCGGCGCTATCTGCCGAAGATGCTCGCGGCGCAAGAAATCTGGCGCCAGGGATATTCCGAACCGGGTTCGGGTTCCGACCTCGCGTCGCTCAAGACCACCGCGATCGAGGACGGCGACGATTTTATCGTCAACGGCCAGAAAGTCTGGACTTCGGACGCGCATCACGCCGACATGTGCTTCCTGCTCGTGCGGAGCGATCCCGACGCGCCCAAACACAAAGGCATCACTTATCTGCTCGTCGATATGCATGCTCCCGGAATCTCGGTACGGCCGCTGGTGCAACTCACCGGCGATCGCGGCTTCAACGAAGTATTCTTCGAGGACGTGCGCGTACCGAAAGCGAATATCGTCGGCGGCAAGAACAACGGGTGGCTGGTGGCGCTGACCTCCCTGATGTACGAACGGCGCGCGCGCGATATGACGCCGCTGGTCGAAGACCTGGCGCGGGTCGCAAAATCGCTTGAACGCAACGTAAAATTGGCATGGGAAGACGCGCGCGTGCGGCAGCGGCTGGCCGAGTTTCGCGCCGAGGCGGAAGCAGTGCGGCTGATGGAATTGCGTCAGTTGACCGCGCGCTTGACGGCGGACGATGGCTGTACCGGATGCTCGCGGCGCGCGGACTGACGATCGCCGCCGGAACCAGCGAAATTCAGAAAAATATCATCGGCGAGCGGATGCTCGGATTGCCGAAAGGTTAGAGAAGCGCCGCGTGGTCGAGATGACCGCGCTCGGATTTTCCCGGCGTGGCTTTCCGCAATTGCTTTGACCGGAGTTTTGCCGATTGGGATTCTTCGCTGCGCTCAGTAATGACATGATGAGGCGTCTTGCCGTCATTCTGAGAGTTTGTGAATTTTTGCGGCACGGACGTTCTTATACCGTTCGCCGGCCAAAATACTTCAAGCGCCAAGCCTGTTTTTGTCATTCTGAGCGCAGCGGAGAATCCCGGGATTTCCTTCTGCGGAAGTCAGGGCGGGCTTTCGCTCCGTCGCGGTCGCTTGACGAACGATCCCGAACCGAACTACTTGAATTCGGGCCAGGTTACGAAATCCAGAATCGAATCGAGGCGAAGCCATGCGCGAAACAAACGAAAGCATCCACAAGCTCAAATACCCCGGTGCGGTTGACGCCGACGGGCACATCCTTGAGGACAAGCGCCTTTGGGAGCAGTACTGCGAAGCCCGCTACAAACCTACCGCGCTGCGCATCAAGGAGGATGAAGAGGGTTTCGAATACCTTGAAATCGAAGGCCGCCCATCGAGAGTTTCGCGCAAGGGCGCGTTCAGCAGCGTCGCCGCGATGGGCGAAGTTACGCGCGAAAAGGGTTCGTTCGATCCGCGCCGCAAATACGGCGAAAACGCGCCGTTCGGCGCGGTCGGCGCGAAGGAGCGCGTGGAACGGCTCGACCGGGAAAATCTTCGCGCGGCCATCATTTACCCAAGTCTCGCCCTGACCTGGGAGACCGAATGCGAAAACGCCGATTACGCGCAGGCGATGACTCGCGCCTATAACCGCTGGATCGTCGATTGGTGCGGCGAGAATCCGTCGCGGCTGATTCCGGTCGCCCATCTGTCGCTGGGCGACCCCGCCGCCGCAGCCGCCGAACTCGAGCGCTCCGTCAAGGCGGGCTGCAAGGGCGGATGGGTCGTTCAATTCACGATGACGCGGAAGCCGCACGCTCATTCCGATCACGACGCGCTCTTCGCCAAAGCGCAGGAGCTCGACGTGCCGATAGGAATCCACGTATCGCTCGAGCCGCAATGGGCGCTGCCGGGCCGCTACGCCCTCGATCATGTGCGCAAGCAGAATTTCTTCCTGAATGTGACCGCGTCGGACGCGAGCCGGCATGCGCTGACGAGTTTCTTTCAATACGGCACTTTCGATCGTTTTCCCAAACTCAAGATCATAATTCTGGAGGTTGGCGCGGGCTGGACGAGTTACTGGTTCGACCGGCTGGACGCCGTTTACGGCAGCATCATGGGACGCGGCGTGCCGCTGAAGGAGCGCCCCAGCAGCTATTTCAACAGGAACATCTGGGTCTCGGCCGATCCTGACGAACACGCGCTGCCCTCGATGATGGAACTGTGCGGCGAGGACCGCTTCTTCTGGGCCTCGGATTTTCCCCATCCCGACCATACCGGCGACTATCTCGAGGAACTTGAAGAGGTCGCGGAGAAACTTTCTCCGGCCCGGCGCGCGAAGCTGCTCGGCGAGAACGTGATTCGCGCCTACAATCTGAAATTCTGATTCTTCAATCCTCCCGCGGCGCGTATTGTCCGCGGCAAAAAAGAAAAGCCCCGCGGCCGTTCGGACCGCGGGGCTTCGTTTTTTACAACGGACCTTACGGCGACTAGTTGACGGTCCAGGTATCGCCGCGTTTCAGCAGATCCGCCAGATTGCCCTCGCCCTGCTTCGCCCGCGCCTCAGCCAACTGCGCGTTCGTCGCCGCGTCATAAGTCGGCCTACCGATCGCGTAGAACACGCCGACCGGCGTCGGCATCGGCGCCTGAAGGTTGCCCAACATGAACGCGAGGCCGAGATTGGTCTCGTCGTGAACGATTAAATCCGCCTCGGTCACGCCGTTGCCCAGCGTCACGACCTCGGGCCGGTTGCCGTTCATCTTGACGCCCTTGTCGCGGTTCTTGCCGAAGATCAGCGGCTTGCCATGTTCAAGCGCCAACTGGTGGTCGGCTTTGATCGCCTTGTCGGTGACATCGTTGAACGCGCCGTCGTTGAAGATATTGCAGTTCTGCAGGATTTCGACGAACGACGCGCCGCGATGGCCATGCGCGCGCTTCAGCGTGTCGCCCAGATGTTTCTGCTCGACGTCGATCGAGCGGGCGACAAACGTCGCATTCGCTCCCAACGCGATGGTAATCGGGTTGAATGGAAAATCGACCGAACCCATCGGCGACGATTTCGTCACCTTGCCGACTTCGGAAGTCGGCGAATACTGCCCCTTGGTCAATCCGTAAATTTGATTGTTGAAGAGCAGGATGTTGAGATCGATATTGCGCCGAAGCGCGTGAATCAGATGATTTCCGCCGATCGACAGGCCGTCGCCGTCGCCGGTAACCACCCAGACATCCAGATCGGGACGGGTAATCTTGAGGCCGGTCGCGATCGCCGGCGCGCGGCCGTGAATCGTATGAAATCCGTACGTGTTCATGTAGTACGGAAACCGGCTCGAACAGCCGATGCCGGAAATGAACACCACGTTTTCACGCGGAATTCCAAACTCCGGCATCACCTTCTGCACCTGCGCCAGAATCGCGTAGTCGCCGCATCCCGGACACCAGCGCACTTCCTGGTCGGAAACGAAATCTTTTCGCGTAAGCGCCGTAGCCATCGCCAATCAGCCCTCCAACGATCGCGAGATCCGGTTGATCAGCTCGTTGACCTTGAACGGGCGTCCCTGGATCTTGTTGCAGCCAATCGCGTCAATCAAATAATCGGCGCGCACCATCTTGAGCAGTTGCCCCATATTCATCTCGGCGACCAGCACCTTCTTGAATTTGCGCAATTGATCGCCAAGGTCCGCAGGCAGCGGATTGAGGTAACGCAGATGAATATGCGAAACGCTTTTGCCACGGTCTCGCATCTGCTTCACCGCTTCGCGCACGGCGCCGTAGGTGGAACCCCATCCGAGCACGGCCAGATCGCCGCCGTTCGCGTCGCCAAAGATTGACGTGGGCGGAATTTCGCGCGCGATTCCCGCGATTTTCCGCGCCCGCGTCCGCACCATCAGTTCGTTATTGGCGGGAGAATAGCTGACGTTGCCGGTCTGATCTTCGCTCGAAAGGCCGCCGATCCGATGCTCCAAGCCGGGCGTGCCGGGCACTGCCCACGGACGCGAAAGCGTTTCGGGATCGCGCTTGTATGGCAGGAATCCATCGGGATTCGACGCGAATTCGACTTTGATCGGCGCCAGCTTGCTTACGTCCGGCAGCAGCCACGGCTCCGCGCCGTTCGCCAGTTGTCCATCCGTAAGCAGAATCACCGGCGTCATGTATTTGACCGCGAGCCGGACCGCTTCGTACGCGCACTCGAAGCAGTCGGCCGGCGTCGCCGCGGCGATAATCGGAATCGGCGATTCGCCGTGCCGGCCATACATCGCCATCAGCAGGTCCGCCTGTTCCGGCTTGGTCGGCATCCCGGTGGACGGCCCGGCGCGCTGAATGTCCGTGATCACCATCGGCAACTCGGTTTTTACCGCAAGGCCGATCGCTTCCGCCTTGAGGTTCATGCCGGGACCCGAGGTGGTGGTGAGCGCGATCGCGCCGCCGAACGCCGCGCCGATCGCGGAGCTTACTCCGGCGATTTCGTCTTCCGCCTGAAAGGTGTAAACGCCGAAGTTCTTGAACGCCGCCAACTCATGCAACACGTCGCTGGCGGGCGTGATCGGATATGAGCCAAGAAAAATCGGGCGTCCCGATTGCACCGCCGCCGCGACGAAGCCGAGCGCCGTCGCGGTGTTGCCGGTGATGTTGCGATAGAGGCCCGGAACAATCTTCGCCGGCTCGACTTCATACGAGCTTGCGAACATCTCGGTCGTGTCGCCGTAATTGAATCCGGCTTTCAACGCCAGCAGGTTGGCGTTCAGCAATTCCGGAGTCTTTTTGAAGCGCCCCTCAAGCCAGCGCACGGTGCTTTCGATCGGGCGCTGGAACAGCCACGACAGCATTCCGAGCACGAACATATTCCGGCAGCGGAAGACCGCGCGATTGTTCAGTCCCGTGCCGTGCAGGGCCGCCGTGGTCAGCTTCGCTACATCAACCTGAAAGACCTGGAATTTGTCCAGCGAATGGTCGGTCAGCGGATTGGAAGCGTAACCCGCCCGCTTGACGTTCGCCTCGGTGAACGCTTCGCGATCGACGATGATGACGCCGTTGGGCGGCAGGTCGTCCAAATTCGCCTTGAGCGCCGCGGGATTCATCGCGACCAGCACGTTCGGCTCGTCGCCGGCGGTAAAGACTTCACGGCTCGAAAAATTGAGCTGAAAGCCGCTCACGCCGGCGATCGTGCCGGCAGGGGCGCGGATTTCGGCCGGAAAATCGGGCAGCGTGGCGATATCGTTACCGGCCAGCGCGGATTCGGCGGTGAACTGCATCCCCGCCAGCTGCATTCCGTCACCCGAGTCGCCCGCAAAACGGATTACGACGCTGTCGCGCCGCGCGTGCGGCTTCGCGGCGGCGCCGCCTCCGAGACCTGAGGACTCGGCGGCGTGTCCGGCCGCCTCAGGTGGTAGAGCCATTTCCCTCGATACTCCTCTTTGGCTGACAGCCCGCCCGCGGCGCGCAATCGCGACGCGTTAGCTGGACCGATAGTTTAAATGTCGATCTAGAACTATAGCTAATGACGCCCGTAAGTTAAAGGGATTCAGCCAGCGCTCGCCTGACCGCTAAGCTACCGTAAAATCTGCGAATTCTCCAAGGCTTTCGCGCCATTCCTCGCGAACGTCGGCGACTGCCGCCGCGGGCGGTCCAACTCGCGCCCATTGCGCCAGCGCGCGCAGCTCTTCGCGCCGTCCCTCCGCGACGATTTCGACCGTGCCGTCCGCCAGATTTCTTGCATAACCGCGGAGATGGAATGAAAGCGCCTGCCGGCGCGCCGCGGCGCGAAAAAATACGCCCTGCACTCGTCCGCTGACCACCAGCCTCAGCCGCGCTGCATCGCCGCCCGTCACGCCTCGCCTTCGAACAGCTTCAGGAAGTCGCGCTCATTCAGAACCTTCACGCCTAGCTCTTCGGCCTTACGCAACTTGGATCCGGGGTCGGCGCCGGCCACGACGAAATCGGTCTTGCGGCTGACCGAGGAAGAGACCCGTCCGCCGGCTGACAAGATTCGCTCTTCGGCCTCCTCTCGCGTCAACGTTTCAAGTCCGCCGGTAAGCACGAACGCCTTGCCACGCAGCGCCCCGCGTCCGTCCACCGGCGCGGCCACCGGCGCGATGTCAAGCAGCTCGGCCAGCCGATCCACGGCGCGCCGGTTGCGCGGCTCGTCAAAATACTCGCGGATACTGTGCGCGACTTCCTCGCCGATATCGCGCACGGCCAGGAGTTCCTCTTCGCCAGCTTTCAACAGTTCGCCAAGCGTGCGAAACCGGATCGCGAGCTGCCGCGCCGTATGCTCTCCGACGTGACGGATTCCAAGACCGTTGATTACGCGATCGAGCGTCGTATGCCGCGAGCGTTCGATCGCCGCAATCAAATTCGCCGCGCTCTTTTCCGCCATTCGTTCAAGCCCGGCGATTTGCTCCGCGGTCAGCCGGTAAATGTCGTCCAGCTCCTTGACCAGTCCGCGCTCGACCATTTGCGCGACCAGCTTGTCGCCGAGGCCGTCGATATCGAGCGCGGTCTTTGACGCGAAATGGCGAATCGACTCGCGCATCCGCGCCGGGCAGTTCGCGTTCACACAAAAATATGCGACCTCGCCCTCCTCATGGACGATCGCGCCGCCGCATTCCGGACAATGCCGCGGCATCTGAAACTCGGCCGCCCGCGGATGGCGCTTCTTCGTCACCCGGACGACATACGGAATCACGTCGCCGGCGCGCTCAATCAACACGGTGTCGCCGGTGCGGATATCCTTGCGGCGGATTTCGTCGAGATTGTGCAGCGATGCGTTCGAGATCGTGACTCCGGCCAGCGCGACCGGCTCGAGCTTCGCCACCGGCGTCAGCGACCCGATGCGGCCCACCTGCACTTCGATCGCCATCACTTTGGTCTCCGCCTGCTGCGCTTTGAACTTGTACGCGACCGCCCATCGCGGCGACCGCGAGACTTCGCCCAGCCGTTCCTGCAGCGCGAACGAATTGACCTTCGCGACCACGCCGTCGGCTTCGTAATCCAGGTCGTGGCGCTTTTCGCTCAATTCGTTCCAGTATTCGAGGACCGCCGCGCCGCTCGCACAGACCCGCGAGAGCGGATTAACCTTCAGGCCCAGCGTCTTGATTCCTTGCAAGAATTCCCACTGGGAATCGAACTCGACGCCGTCCATCGCGCCGGGCGAATGAACAAAGATGTCGAGCGGCCGCGATGCGGTGACTTTCGGATCGAGTTGCCGCAGCGAGCCGGCGGCGGCGTTGCGCGGGTTCGCGAAAGGAGGCTCGCCCGCGCGGATTCGTTCGGCATTGAGCCGATCGAAGGCGCGGCGCGGAAAAATAACTTCGCCCCTCACTTCGAGCAGTTTGGGAATCGCCCGATGCGGCGGTTTGATCAGTTTGAGCGGCACGCTGCGGATCGTGCGGATATTCGCGGTCACATCCTCGCCGTTGACGCCGTCGCCGCGCGTTGACCCGGTCGCCAGCCGTCCGTCCTCGTAAACCAGCTCGATCGCGAGCCCGTCGAGCTTTACTTCCGCGACGTATTCGATCTCCGCGTCGGACTTGAGAAATCTTTTGATGCGCGCGTCGAACTCGGCCATCTCTTCGGCGTCCATCGCGTTCGCCAGCGAAAGCATCGGCCGGCGATGGACCACCACGCCGAATTTCTCGCTCGGCGCGGCGCCGACGCGATGCGTGGGCGAATCGGGCGTGCGCAGTTGCGGATGCGCCGCCTCCAGCGCCTCCAGCCGGCGCAACAGCCGGTCGTACTCGGCGTCGGTTATCTCGGGTTGATCGAGAACGTAATAAAGGTAGTTATGCCGGTCGATCCGCTCGCGCAGCCGCTCGGCCTCTTCGCGCGCACTTTCGACATTTTCCGCCATGGCTGTGCGACAGCGCCGGCAAGCTCAACCGGCGCGCGCTATGAAGTTCGCTTCGGCGCCGAAAATCCTCACCGGCTGTAGCCCATCGCGTCGAGAAAATCGTCCAAGGTCGGAAAGCGCATATACATATTGTGCCGCTTTTGATTTCCGATCGTCGTGTATGGCTCCGACGAATAGGCATGACCCGGAAATACCACCGTCGAATCGTCGAGATTGCGCAGCGTATGGTTCAGGCTGTGGTACATCGCTTCTGGATCCGATCCCGGCAAATCGACGCGGCCACAGGAGTTCACGAACAGCGTATCGCCCGAAATGAGATTGCCTTCGACAAGGAAGCACTGCGAGCCGGGCGTATGGCCGGGAGTGTGCAGGAATTTTACGTCCAAACCGCCAATCTTGAACGTGTCGCCCGCTTCGACCTTGACCAAATCGGACTCGCTCAGCCCCGAAACCTTGCGTACGCCCTCGGCTTCTTCCTTGTTGACGTAAACCTTCACGCCGATTTTGCCGACCAGCTCGGACGCGCCCTGAATATTGTGGCCCATCAACGAACCGCCCAAATGGTCTGGATGGTAATGCGTAATGAGTATTTTATCGATCGCGTAGCCGTCGTTTTGCGCCAACTCCAGAATCGCCGCCACGTCCCACGCCGGATCGACCACGGCCGCCGTACGCGTCTCGGGATCGCCAACCAGATAAACGAAATTCGCCATCGGGCCGATCTGCGCCTGCCGCAGATGTATTTTTTGCGCCATCGACTGGAACGCTCCTGACCGTCCCGGTAATTTCCGCCCGCTCTCTATTCGCCGCGTGCGGCGTTTTTGCGCCGCGCCGCGCGCGGTTCACGAGGGTCCAATCGCAAGCCACGGTCCCAGACGAACTCCGGCTCGCCCAGCCGCTTCGCGACCCATCGCGATTGCACGAACAGATGGTCGCTCAGCCGGTTGATATATTTCAGCAGATGCTCGTTGACCGGAACTTCGCGGTTCAGCCGCCATCCGACCCGCTCCGCGCGCCGGCAGACCGTGCGCGCCTGATGCAAAAACGCGTTCAGCACGCCGCCCCCCGGCAACGTGAACGAATTCAGCGGTTCGAGCGCTTCCTGCATCCGATCCATCTCGTGTTCGAGCGCCTCAATCTCGCCCTCGCCCATCCGATGCATCCCCGGATATTCGGCGCCGGCCGGCGTCGCCAGCTCGCTGCCGACGTCGAACAACTCGTTCTGGATCCGCCGTAGCATCTCGGAATACCACTCGAAATCGCCGCCCAGCCGTTCGCGATAATCGAGAAGATAGGTCCGCACGACGCCGACGATGGAATTCAACTCATCGATCGTGCCGTAGGCCTCAAGCCGCTCGCTCTCTTTTGGCACGCGCTCCCCGCCGACCAGGCCGGTCAGCCCCTTGTCGCCCGAGCGCGTATATATCTTTGTCAGCCGAATCGCCATCAGCGGCCCGCCTTGCTCCGCAACGCCGAGTAGCTTTTATCGCCCAATTCCTGGCTCACCGGCAGTCCCGCCTCGCGCCATCCGACGACCACGAGCGCGCCGCTCCCGTCCCGGGCGCCGCCATATCCGCCACGCACGTTGGTCAGGTCGCCATATCCGCACGCCTCGAGTATCTCGCAGGCGCGCTGGGAGCGTCCGCCCGCCATGCATCCGACGATTAACTTGGCGTCTTTCGGCAAAACCTTCTCGACCACCTCGGCGAAATCGGGATTCGGCTCCATCTGTCCCGGCCCCTTGATAAATACGACCGGTATGTTGAGGGCGCCTTCCGGATGGCCAGCGGCGAATTCGCCCTCGGTCCTGACGTCCAGATAGATCGCGCCCGGATGCGCGCGCAAAACCTCGTAAGCCTGAGCCGGTTCGGCCTGCTTAATCGGCATCTTCAATTCCCTCGTCTTCGGATTGTAGCACGCGCGGGAGACTCCGCGCGTCCTGCACAGCGGGCCGTTTTCGCCCCGGCTGCGATTCAACTCTTGCGGTAAACCGAAAATTCCTCTTCCAGCCGGGACGCGCGATCTTGCGCCGATGCGATTCTCTGGGTGCGCAGGAAAAAATGCACCAATTCCTCGTGGCCGGCCGCGCCCGCCGGACTTGCGACCTCAACTAATTCCTCAATCAGGCTCGGAAATTTTTCGCCCGGAATATAGTAATTGGCCCAGCCGAAATTGCAGTAACGGTGAAGAATTTTGGCGATCGTTTTTTCCAGCGATTCGCGCCGGTTTCCGCTCCGTTCCTCTTGCTGTGACAACTTCCGCTCCTTGGTCCGCGCCGATCCGGCCGCGGCGGCTTGACGTTAGCTCAAACCGGACGCCGCTCCAAACCGTTCGTCAAGCGCTTTTTTCCCGCGCTTCGGAAGCTTCGCCCGCCGCCGGGTCCTCAATCCAGAGCAGCTTGTGATAGTCAAATCGCGAACCTTCGATCACGTTGAATTTCATGATCGCGAAATATGGAGACAAGTCGAAATCGCGCGGCGTGATCAGCGTCGCGGCCACGCGCCGCATCGCCCCGCGCGGCGCCGTTCGCGCGCTCCGCCGCCATACGAGACCCAGCGCGCGGCGCGGACGCGGCGGCGTGAAATCCGGCGGCAGCGGCTCGAAACGCGGCACGATCGGAAAGCGCACCCGCTCGAAACACTCGGCGATCATGCTCGAACAAATCAGCCGGGTGGGATCGGTGCTGCCGAACTCGAGCGCCTGGCGCCTCAGTTGCGGCGGTATGATACTCACTGGCAGGAAATAACGCGCAAGGTCGAAAAGGTTGCGCAGATCGTATTGTTTGCCGACGTCCTCCAGCGCGTGGCTCACCACTTCTTGCTGGTCCGCCGGCGTCAAGCCCCAGGGGCGGCACAGGCGAATGTTATACTCGCGATAATTCGCCAGCGGCGTCAGTATCACCCCTTCTTTGACCAGCGCCTCGACCAGCAGATGGTCGGCGTCGGCGCCGAATTTCTCGCGCAATGAAGGGTCGCGCCGGACCGCTTCGTCTCCCACATAAAGCGCCGAATGCGACCAGGAGCTCTGGGTGAGATACTTGATTACCTCGCTGATACGTTCGTTGCCCTCGACCAGCAACACATCGCCCTTGCGGATAATCCGGGCAAGCTGAGCCATGTCGTTGGGGATGGAAAGCGTGTAGCTCGCGACCGGTTTGGACAACAGATTCGCGGCCAACTTCACCAGCCGGTTGAGCACGTAACCGATCGGATGACGCCAGGCGTGTTCCGCCACTGCTGCTCAGGAATCGCCCGCTGACGCAATACGCGCCGATCCGGTGCGATCCTCCCTCGGCTCAAGAATATCAAGCGCGCGCCGATACGAAAATGCGGGCCGTCTGTATCTAAAGCATCGACCGGGCGATCAGCCTTTGAATGAACCTACGATTCCGTAAAACGGCAAATTGATAGTCGGCTGATTCGGATCGTCGGTCTTGATCGCGAGCATCCCGCGCAGCGCGCCATCCGGGCTGTTGGGCTGAAGCTGGAGCGTGATTTTGTATTCCTTGCCGGGCGTAATCGGCTGAACCGACGCCACGACGTTTCGATTCGTGCTGGCGATTCCGACCACCTTGACGGTCCGCGGCCCAGTGTTTACCAGCCGCGCGTACTGCTGGGCGGGCTGGCGATGCTCCACCACGCCGAACGACACCTGCACCGGCTTCAGCGTCAGATCGCCCCGCACCTCTCCGAAAACCGAAACGTTTATCGGCTCGCGGCTGGTCGCAACCTTGACCATGTCGGCAAAGCCGCCCGCGGGCATCGATTTCAGCAGCGTGACCGTGAGTATCGCGCCCTGCTGGCCATGCGGACGGGGCGCCAGCGCGACTTTTATATCGCGATTCTCATTGCGCGCCGACTCGACCTTGAAGTCCGGGTCTTGAACGAGCGGGATAATCGCCACCTGGCGCGCGGCTTCCGTTCCATGTTTGACCACGCCGAACGCCACTTCGGCGGGCTCGGCGTCGACCGGCTGCCGGATATCGCCCTTCAGCGTCAGCACTATCGACTGCGCCTTGGGATCGTTGGTCGCGACCGTGATCGTGCGCGTGGTCGGCCCGTGTTCCGAAGTCGTATCAAGGCTGGTCGCGATTTCCGACATATCTCCCGGCGCGACGGTCGCTTTGGTCGGCTTCGCGGCTGTGCATCCGCACGAGGTGATCACCGCGCCGATCACCAGCGGCGCGGTTCCGTCGTTGCGGATTTTGAATACGTGGGCGACCGGTTTGCCGCCGATCACCGTGCCGAAATCGAAAACGCGCTCGCTCGCGATCGCCTGCGGCGCACCCATACTCGCCGGCCCGGCCGGAAATCCCAGATTGATCGTCGCGGAACCCGATCCGGACGAAGCGCCGCCCTGCATGAGTCCGCCGCCTTGCAAATCTCCCGATTGCGCCGCGGCCACGCCCGCGATGCCGGCGGCGACCGCCGCGACCATCGCCGCCCGCGCCGCGAATAAACGAAGCCGCATCATCGAATACCGAAATATCCCGGCAATCCGTCAACCGTTGGCGACGCCGCGCATCGGCGCCGCTTCCGCCGCCGGCGCGGCTTCATAACGCTTCAGAAAATCGGTCGCGAAATCGCCGCGCACAAAATCCGCTTCGTCAAGAATTCGCAGATGCAGCGGGATATTGGTTTTGATTCCGTCGATCAGATACTCGCGCAGCGCCGCTTTCGCGCGCGCGATCGCAAGCCCGCGATCGTCGGCGTGAACAATCAGCTTCGCGATCAGCGGATCGTAATGCACCGGCACGCGGTAGCCGTCATACAATGCGGTTTCGACCCGCACCCCAAGCCCGCCGGGCGAATGATGGTTGGTCACCACGCCGGGCGACGGCAGGTGCGTATCCGGATCTTCCGCGTAAACCCGCAGCTCGATCGCGGCGCCGGTAATTTCAACCTGCTTCTGCTTGATTCCGAGCGGCTCGCCCGCCGCAATCCGGATACTTTCGCGCACCAGATCGGTCGCCGTGACCATCTCGGTCACGCCGTGCTCGACCTGAATCCGCGTATTCATCTCGATGAAATAGAACTGGCCGTCGGGCGCGAGCAAAAATTCAACCGTGCCGACATTCGAGTAGCCGACCACCTGCGCCGCCCGCACCGCGGCCTTGCCCATCCGCTCGCGCAAGCGCTTGGTCATCACCGGGCACGGAGCCTCTTCGAGCACCTTCTGATGGCGCCGCTGGATCGAACAGTCGCGCTCGCCCAGATGAATCGCGTTGCGGTTATTGTCCGCCAGAATCTGGAATTCGACGTGGCGCGCCCGCTCCAGGTATTTCTCCAGATACATCGTGCGCGACCCGAACGCCGCTTCGCTTTCCGCCCGGGCGAGCGGAAACAGCCGCGCCAGCTCCTGCTCGTCGCGCACCACCCGCATCCCTTTGCCGCCGCCGCCGGCCGCCGCCTTGATCAGCACGGGAAATCCGAGACGCCTGGCGTCTTCCTGGGCGTCGCGCAGTTCGGTGACGCCGGTGCCCTCGCTGCCGGGCAGCACCGGCACGCCCGCCCGCTTCATGATCCGGCGCGCCCGCGGCTTGTCGCCCATCAATCTGATATGGCGCGCCCGCGGTCCGACAAAAGTGACGCCCGAGCGCTTGCAGGCCTCCGCGAAATCGCCGTTTTCAGAAAGGAAGCCGTAGCCCGGATGCACCGCGTCAGCGCCATAGGTCAACACCGTGCTGACGATCGCCGGAATATTAAGGTAGCTGTCTTCCGCCGCCGGCGGACCAATGCATACCGCCTCGTCCGCCATCCGCACGTGCAGCGCGTCCTTATCCGCGGTCGAGTAGATTGCGAGCGTGCGGATTCCCAATTCGCGGCACGCCCGGATAATCCGGATCGCTATCGTCCCGCGATTCGCCACCAGCAGTTTTTTGAACATCGCCTGAGTCTCCCGGCCGCGCTTGTCCGCGCGGCCGTCATCCGACCTCGAGGACCATCAGCGGCTGGCCGTACTCGACCGGCTGTCCGTTCTCGCACAATACTTTTACGATTCGGCCGCCGGCTTCGGCTTCGATTTCGTTCATCATCTTCATCGCCTCGATGATGCACAGGATCTGGCCTTTGCGCACCGAGTCGTTTTCCTCGACGAAGGGATCGGCGTCGGGCGAGGCCGCGCGATAGAACGTTCCCACCATCGGGCTGGTCACCATGCGTTGGTTGTCGGCCAGAGCCGGCGGCGCCTGCGCGGCGCGCGCGCCGTTTTCGGCGGCGCGCTTGATCGCTATTTTCGCCGGCCCGGGCGCTTCCGCCCGAACCGCCGGCGCCATCTGCACCTCGGCCGCTCCGGACGGCGCGGGCGCGCCGCCGCGCACCAGCCGCACCTTGCCCTTTTTGTCTTCGATTTCCAGTTCCACCAACCCGTAATCGCGCATCAGGGTCAGCAGCGCTTTGAGTTCTCTTGCTTCCATCGCTTTCCGTGCGTCGCCCGCCGGGCGCGCCGCGCGCGCCGTTGCGGTCGCCCTCAATGCCCGAATTGTCCCGCCGCGTTCGTTGCTCGATCCCATGGTGATTGCCGTCCGTCCGCGCTTCGGAAGTTCCGCCTACGACCGGCTGGCGCCGTTCGCGATTTGCGCCGCCGCGCGCAGCGCCAACAAGTAACTCTCCGCTCCGAACCCCAGGATTCTTCCCACGACTATGTCGGCGATGGTCGAATGATGCCGCATCGGCTCGCGTTTATAGACGTTTGAGAGATGCACTTCGATACAGGGCGCGCCGATCGCAAGAATCACGTCGCGGATGGCGACGCTGGTATGCGTATATGCGGCGGGATTGATTATCAGCGCCTGAATCTTGCCGCGCGCCGCCTGAATCCGATCGACGATCGCGCCTTCGCTGTTGGATTGGAACGTCTCGACCGCCACCCCCAGCTCGTGGCCAAGCCCGCGCAGCGCCGCATCGATATCTTTCAGCGTGGTTCGCCCGTAAACCTCGGGTTCGCGCTCGCCCAACAGATTCAGGTTCGGGCCGTGAACCACCAACACCGACGGTAAAGTTGCGCCCGCTTCGCCCAGCCTAGCTTCCCTCGCCATCAAACCTGCTCATTAGCGAATTGAATCCTACCAGTTCAGCGGTTTCAAGCCGACCGGCCCGGCCGCACGCCGTCGTGTTGGCGTTCATCCACAGCCGGCTCCGCCGTTCCGCGCCGGCAAGGTCATTAACAATGCTTCGATTCACAACGCGCGCGCGCCTTATCTTTCCGTTGGCAATCTCGGCGGAAAAGTTGCAGAATCGGAGCGGATCGATTTGAGCAAACAAATGCTTGACGGAGGGATCCAAGAATATGAAGTTCGGCCTGCTTTATGAAATGGAAACGCCGCGGCCATGGAATGCGCTGAGCGAGTATAACGTCTATTGGGAAGCGCTCGCTCAAATCGAACTCGCCGACCGCATCGGCATCGATTACGTCTGGGAAGTCGAGCATCACTTTCTCGAAGAATATTCGCACAGCTCCGCGCCCGAAGTCTTTTATGGCGCGGTCAGCCAGCGCACCAAGAATATTCGGATCGCCCATGGCGTCCGCCTCCTGCCCTTCAATTTCAACAATCCGATCAAAGTCGCCGAGCAGGCCGCCGTGCTGGATATCCTGAGCAACGGCCGGATGGAGTTGGGAACTGGCCGTTCGACCACCTCGCAGGAACTCGACGGCTTCAGCGTCGATTACGATCGCACCCGTCAGGAGGTCCGCGAGGCCCTCGATATCATCGTCAAGGCTTGGACCGACGACGTGCTTGAATACAATGGCAAGCTGATCAAGGTTCCGCCCCGGCGGGTCGTGCCCAAGCCGATTCAGAAGCCCCATCCGGCGATGTGGATGGCGTGTGTGGCCCCCGACAGCTATCAGATGGCGGGCGACCGCGGGATGGGCGTGCTAAGCTTCAGCCTCAACTGGGAGTTGGTGCGCAAGGCGATGGAGGCCTATCACAAGTCGTTCGCGAATCGCACCGACCAGGTCGGCAAGGTTCCCAACGAGCAGTTCGGCGGACTGGTGATCTGCCACGTCGCCGAGAACAAGGAAGACGAGGCGATCGGATTGGACGGCGCGCGCTGGTTCATGCACCACGTCGCCAAGCTGTTCGAGCCGCTGATGTCCAAGAACAAGCTCTACTCTTACGAATACCTGCGCAATCTGATGGCGATGGACCTCGACCCGAAGGACGCGCCCGACGCGCAGCTGAAGCAGCATCAGATGGTCGTCGTCGGCAATCCCGACGAGGTCAACCGCAAGCTCGAGGAGTTCCAGCGCAACGGCCTCGATCAGGTTATCTGCCTCAAGCAGGCGGGCCGCATTCCCCATCGGAACATCATGAAGTCGCTGCGCCTGATGGCGAAGCATGTGCTGCCGCACTTCAACCCGCATCGCACGATCGCGAGCGAGGAGACGGCGCTGGCGGCGGCCGGCGGCCGATAAAATACAGCGTGCGCGGCGCGGCGCTTTGTCGCCGCGCCGCGCACGTCGATTCGCGGCGCGGCGGCGCCTGACCGGCGATCTGTCCGCCGCGCTCAGAAGGTACGGGTCGATGGTTCAGATCGGCAACCATCTGAAGATGAACGTCGCGCCCGAATTGCGCGATCGCACGCGCGCCTTCTATGGCGTTCTCCTCGGATGCAAACGGCTCGACAGCGGCCGGAGCGACCTCGACCTTTACGAATTCGACGGCGGCTTCGTGCTGGGCCTCTTTTTCGTCCCCGCCGATGAAACCCTGCCCGATTCGGTTTATGAGCGGGCGACATGGATGGAACTCAAGGTTGACGATCCGGCGGCATGGAAAACGCGCATTCAGGCCTTCGGCGTGCGCGAAGTCGCCTATCCGGACGCGACGCGCTTCTTCTTCGCCGCTCCCGGCGGACAAGTTTTTCGCCTGGCGCCGCTCGATGGAGGCGTGTAAGACGCTTCGTTCTGGCGCTCCATCCGCATGAATTCCTGAATCGCATCACGAACGTTTTTCCGCAATCACGGCAATCAGAATGACCAAGGAAAAATTTACCGTCGCAATCCCCGACGCGGTCCTCAACGATTTGCGCGAGCGGCTCGCCCGCGCCCGTTTCGCTCCCGATTTCGCCAACGCCGACTGGACCTTCGGCACGGAAGCCAACTACCTGAAGGAGCTGGCCGCCTACTGGCGCGATCGTTTCGATTGGCGCGCCGTCGAACGCGAGATGAACAGCTACGCGCATTACCGAACGCAAATCGACGGGATGCCGATTCATTTCATCCACGAACCCGGCAAAGGGCCGCAGCCGATTCCGATTATTATGAGCCACGGATGGCCGTGGACGTTCTGGGACTTGCACAAGGTGATTCGTCCGCTCGCCGATCCCGCCGCGCACGGCGGCGACGCGCGCGACGCCTTCGACGTAATCGTTCCTTCGCTCCCCGGTTACGGTTTTTCGACTCCGCTCGCGACCACCGGAATCAACTACTGGAACACCGCGGATCTGTGGGTCAAATTGATGCGCGACGTGCTCGGCTACGACAAGTTCGCCGCCCAGGGTGGCGATTGGGGCGCGCTCGTCACCGCGCAACTCGGTCATAAATACGCGCAACATCTGATTGGCGTGCACGTTCATCTGCTCGCATCGCTCAGCTTCTTCGGAGGTCAGGACGGCCCCAAACCGGAAGATTACGGCCCCGACGAACAAGGCTGGCTGGAGCACAGCCGCCGTTTCATGAGCGAAGGCAGCGGCTACATGGCGATCCAGTCCACGCGCCCGCAAACGCTGGCGCAGGCGCTCAACGATTCGCCCGCCGGACTCTGTTCGTGGATTCTCGAAAAACGCCGCGCCTGGAGCGATTGCGGCGGCGCCGTCGAGCGGCGCTTCACCAAAGACGATCTCTGCACCACGATGACGATTTACTGGGCGACGCAGAGCTTCAACACCTCCGCGCGTTATTACTACGAAGCCGCGCACAACCCGTGGCGGCCGTCGCACGACCGCACGCCGGTGGTCGAGGCGCCGACCGGCGCCGCCGTCTTTCTGAAGGAAGTATTGCTGATGCCGCGGCGGTGGGCCGAGCGCTACTACAATCTGAAACGATGGACGGTGATGCCAAGCGGCGGGCATTTCGCGCCGATGGAGGAACCGCGGGCGCTGGTCGAGGATATTCGCGCCTTCTTCCGTCCGCTGCGCTGAACGCCCCGCGCGGCCGTTCAGCGTTCCATAAGAAAATCGGCAAGCTCGGCCGGCGTGGAGCAGATTCGTTCCGCGCCGGCCGCTTCCAGCTCCGCGCGCGATCCGTAGCCCCACGTCACGCCGATCGGGAACAGGCCGTTCTTCCCGCCCGCCGCGATATCGTGCTCGCGATCGCCAACGATCGCCGCCGACCCGGCCTCGATCCGTTCGCGTTCCATCAGCTCGCGCACCATGTCATTCTTGTCCGCCAGCCGCGCATTGCCGGCGACGGCCGCGAAATAGCGCCCGATCGCGCACAGCGCGAGAACCCGCTCGGCCGTCGCCGTGTTTTTGAAAGTGACGACATAAAGCCGGGAATCGCCGCGCAACTCCCGGAGCATCCGCTCGACGCCCCGATATGGCGCGCTCTCGGCGGCGCCGCTCGCCGCGTAGGAGGCGAGATAGATTGCCGCCGCCCGATCGGCGAGGTCGGCCTTGCCGTGCGGCACGAGCAGCCGCACGAAAATCTCGCGCAGCGGCGGTCCGACCGCCCAGCGCAGATCGTCGCCGGCCGGCGGCTCGACGCCCAGTTCATCCAGCGCATACCGTATTGTCTTGACGATTCCGGCGCCCGGATCGGTCAGGGTGCCGTCGAGATCGAACAGGATGTCCTTAAACTTCGCCATCGCGGATTCTTCGGCGCATCATCCGCGCCGTGCTACAAGCTACTCTGTCCGTCCCCGCGTCGCTTGAAGGGTGAAGAATTTCATCCTTGGCGGACGGGCGCGTCCGCGTCAATGTCGGCCCCGCCGCCGGCTCGCGGCCCAACATCATCATTTGCACCAAGGCCTCCAAATGTTTTATCCTTCGAGACCGATGAGGACTCGGAACATTCCAGTCACCTATGACATCCCTGAAGGCATGTCCGCAGAGTACGCGACGCATGTCGTTGTACAGAATGCCGAGAGGGAAATATTTTTGTTGTTTTTTCAGGTCCAGCCCCCCATCTTTGTTGGAGAAGCTGAGGAGCGGCAAAAGCAACTTAAGGCGCTGGCTTCCGTTCCCACACGTTGCGTTTCCAAAATAATCCTTTCGCCGGCAAAAGTTCCGGAGTTAATCGAAGCGCTGCAGGAAATTGTTAAGCGGCGGCAGCAAGATTTTACAGAGGAGACCTAAGGGCGCCGATGCTGATGGATTGTGGCACGACCGCCGCAGTTGGATACCGATTCTCATCCCGCGGGAACAGGCGCCAAACGTGGCCGCTTGGATCCCAAGTAGCGTCCACCACTACGGCGCTGCATTCTGTACCATTTGTGGGATGGCTTAATGCTGACCTTGAAGGCGATCTGCGATTGCGCTTAATACATCCGTTATATCTGCAAATCGAGGATGATGAGGATGGGGGCGCCATCGTCAGCGATTCTCTTTTTGGAGTTTATGGTGAAGGCAAGACCCTGGGTGCGGCAATTGAAGATTTCCGGTCGGCTTTGACGGATTTTTATTTCCTCCTTCGTGAGCGAAGTGAACGCAGTTCCGAAGATGCGGATGCTTATAGTAGTCTGACGCGAATCATCGAAGCAGTTCCGCCGCAAACATCTACCGCATCAAAACGTTAGACTCGATTTTCCAGTCCCGTCAATGCCGATCAAACCTGGGGAATTCGAGAACAAAATGCGGCAGAAATTTAAATTTCAGACCGCAAAGAATCATTCTGACGATCATATTTGGTTGGAACTCAAGCTGGAAGGGGCCCCCGCAGTGCTCACGAAACTTTCCCGCAATGGAGATGAACTGCGTGATCGACTCATTGGCAAAATTGCCCGCCAGCTTCGCGTGAAGACGTCATATCTAAAAGAAATGGTTGATTGTACCAAAAGTCAATCCGAATATTACGAGCTGGTTCGCAATACTCCCGTCCGCCCTTTCGGCACATAGCACATCAACGTTCCGCGCGCGCTCCACAGGCCAGACAGTTTGTGGAGCCAGTGTAGAGGATCCCGCGGTATCGGAATTTGTATCGTTAAGGCCGTGAATCCAGAGGGCCGGCAGCCCGCTCGGTATGATAGATCGTAGCGCGACTTGCCCAATCAATTACTCCCGTCGGTCGCGGTCGCGGCGGGCAAGCTCGCGTTGATAAAGCTCGCGCCGGCTTTGCCCCGTGCGCTTCGCCACGACCGCGCTCGCCTGCTTGAGGCTGAGTCCGGCGTCGATCAATTCCGCGATCGTCAGCGCGCCGCCCGCGATATCATCGGTCCCGCCGCGTTCCGATTCGGGCGCGCCGCCGACGACGATCGTGATTTCGCCGCGCGCCTCCTGCTTCGCGAAGCGCTCGCGCAACTCTCCGAGCGCGCCGCGCAGCGTCTCTTCGTAAGTCTTCGTAATCTCGCGAACCACGGCGGCCGGCCGGTCTTCACCAAATGCCGAAGCCATCTCGGCCAGCGTCGCGCTCAGCCGGCGCGGCGACTCGTACAGGATGATCGTTCGTGTTTCGCGCGCCAGCGCCTTAAGCGCGCCGCGCCGCGCGCTCTCGCGCGCCGCCAGAAACCCCTCGAAGACGAAGCGATCGGTCGGCAGGCCCGAGACCGACAGCGCCGCGATCGCCGCCGACGGCCCCGGCACGGCCGCGACCCGAATTCCCGCGTCGAGCGCCGCGCGCACCAGCCGGAAACCGGGATCAGAGATCACCGGCGTGCCGGCGTCGCTGATCAGCGCGATCGTCGCTCCCGCGCGCATCCGCTCGATCAGTTCGGGCGTGCGCCGGCGTTCATTATGCTCGAAATAGCTGACGGCCGGCGTGCGGATTGCAAACGCCGCCAGCATCCGCGCCGCGCGCCGCGTATCCTCGCAGGCGATCAAATCGGCCTCGGCAAGGATCCGGCGCGCGCGCGAACTCAAATCTTCCGGATTTCCGATCGGCGTGGCGACCACATACAGCGCGCCCGCGGCGCGATCGTCCGCCACCGCCATCGGCCGCCCGCTCAGCCTTTATGCGGCTGGCGCGGCTCCAGGCGCAACGCCTTGAAGCGGCGCGACTGGAATTTCCACTGTTCGCCCTGCTTCACGTACTCGTCGTTGTAGTAGCCGGTGCCGATCCAGGCCAGGTCGTTGCTCGCGTCGCGCAATTCGACATAGCAGCGCCCCGACGCCTTGCCGCCGCCCTTCAAATCGATCACATGATTATGGATGTACGGCCGGGGCGTCAGATTCGCGAGGCCGTCCTTGTACATCTTCAAAAGATTGGCGCGGCCGGCGCTGTTGCTCTCCGAATTGTGGCCGAGGATCGTGAATGATCCGTCCTCGGCGAACAGATTGACGATGCCCTCGACGTCGCCCTGCCACACGCAATCGCAGTAACGCTGCGGCAGCTCGCGGATACTCTCGCGATCGGCGAGTTCGGCCACCAGTTGCTCGATGTTTTTTGCCATCGTGATTCTCCCTCGATGCTCAATAATCCCGTCGGCGCGCTTTTGCCATCGCCGCGAACGGCGCACAGCGCCATCGGTTCGACGACGCGCGCCGTGCGATATTCATCGCCGCGGCCGCCGCATGCGGCCATCCGCCGGCGCTCGTCAGTGCTGGCCGCCCATCCGATGGCCGGCGGTCCATCCGCCGTCCACGACCACCGCTTGTCCGGTGATAAACGAGGCGTCGTCGGAACACAAAAACAGCGCCGCGCTCGCGATCTCCTCGGGCTGGCCGGTGCGCTGCAACAGATGCATCGACGCGGCGCCCTGGCGGGCGCGCTCGCGCTTTTCCGGCGTGAGCTTGTCGTAGCCGGTTTCCGAAAGCGGCGTGGTGATCACTCCGGGACAGACGCAATTCACGCGGATTCCCTGCTCCGAGTAATCCATCGCCATCGATTTGGTCAGCAAAATCACGCCGGCCTTGGCCGCGCAATAATGCCCCATCCGCCGGATACCCTCGATGCCCGCGACCGACGCGGTGCTGAGAATCACGCCGCGGGTTTTGAGCAGTTCGGGAATCGCGTATTTGCAGCCGAGAAAGACGCCTTTCAGATCGACGTCGACCACGCGATCCCATTCCTCTTCGGTCATCTTGTGGAGCGGGCGGGCGAATCCGATTCCGGCGTTGTTGTAGATGATGTCGAGGCGGCCGAAATGCTTGACGGTCTCGGCGACCATCCGCTCGGCGTCGGCGGCCTTGGAAACGTCGGCCTTGAGCGCGACCGCCTTGCCGCCCGCGTGCGTGATTTCGCCGACGACCTTCCGCGCATCTTCTTCCTTCCAATCGACGACGGCGACGCTCGCGCCTTCCTGCGCGAACAGCAGCGCGGTGGCGCGTCCGATTCCCGAGCCGCCGCCCGTGATCAGAGCGATTTTGTTGTCGAGCTTGCCCATGATGAAAAAATCTCCCCAGGTTAATCCCCGCCGAATCGGTCAGGGCCGCAAAACCCGAAGGATAGTCTGTCAGGCGTCCAAATTGGAAACGCATTCCAAGGCCGCGCTTGCGCAATAAACCGCTCGCCGCGCATTTCCCGTCGAAATCGCGGTCGCCTGACAAATTTCCCGGTAATTGATATGGATAAATATAGATAGCAATAATTCTCTTTACAGACTGTTTTCGATCATTCTCAACTCATTGAAATTATTTTTATTCAATAGCATCTGGGATAATTCAATTAGAAATGATATGTGTGGAAAAGAGAAGAAAACTCGTGTTTTCTATAAGATCGGAGCGAAAAATAATGAAAAAAGCTCTTCTTCTGGCCGGAGTTGCGCTTTTGATGCCGATACGGGCGATGGCCCTCGTGCCCAAGCTTTCGGGGACCTACGCGATGACTTACAACGAGTTTTGCCAGGTCACGCTCGATATCGCTAACGGCACGGACACTGACAGCACTTCGTCGCAGCCGTTCGTCGCGAGCATTACGACAGTCGATGATGGCAAAATCTCGGTTTCCACCGCGACCGCGACCTTCACTCCCAAAACCGGGATGGTTTCGCTGAGCGCTACCGGAGGCAAAGGGTCTATCCTGATCGTTCCGGGTCTCAGCGGTCCCAATGAAACGATGGCGCCGCAATCCTTCAGTGGCGTCGCCCCGTACTCGACAACGGCGACCACATTTAAGTTGAATGGAATCACCTTCGACGCCGCGTATGGCATGATCGTCCTCGGCGTTGCGAAATATGTAAGCTTCACGGCGATCGATCCGGCCAAGCCCGCATGCGTGATTCAGGGCACGGCGGTGCATCAATAACCGCTCGCTTTGAAGCGCGGGCGGAGGGCGCCTATTCCAGCCGGCCCGGCGACGTCGGCTGTCGGATCATCAAAAAGAAAAAGGCCGACCCAAAAAGGATCGGCCTCAAGACGAAAGCTTCGTTCTTTATTTGCGCTCAGGACGGGAGAGCCGGTCGAGCATTTTCATGATCGTATCCCAGCTAAGCCAGGCGCCGTGCCGTTCCGGGCAAACCAGCCCTCCCGTGCCGTGCTCGGCGTCGGGAACGAGCTTTTGCTCGCATTCCGGGCAGGTGGCGGCGTTTTTTTGCGCGCGCAGCTTTTCGAGCAGTTCCTGATCGCGTTTGCGCGCCCATTCGTTTTCGCGCGCGGCTTCCACATCATGCAGTTTTTGACCGAAACGATCTTTTTCGTCGTTGCTCATTATTCCCTCGCCGGCGGCCGGACTCTATGACGGTCCGCCGCCACCGCGCTCACTCGATATCCTTGATTAGCTTGCCGGTGCGCGCCTTTTCGACGGTCTCGTCAAACTTCGAGCCGAGATCGACGCCCATTTCCCGCGCCCGCTTTTTCGCCCACAGTCCGACGTTGCGCGAGTCGCCGTAGAACGATTCGTCCGGCCGCCGCGACGTATCCAGGTTCGCGATGCGCGACGCTTCGCTTGCGACCACTGCGAACGACGACATCACGCGCCGGGTCCGCGCGCTCGCGCAATGCGGGCATGGCGGACGCGCGGCGCGCCGCGATCCCAGCATCACGTGCGCGGAGATACGGCCGCAGCCGGCGCATTCATACTCAAAGATTGGCATCGCAATTCAAGGATAATCGAGCGCACTTCCAGCGGCAATTGAGTCTCTCCGGCAAGCCGCCGGAACCCACGGCTTTCGCATCGCCGGCGTCCACTCGATCGGAAGCAACGCGTTTGCGTCAGGAAAAGCGGCGGCCGCCCAGATAAGGTGAAACCAGCGAACTTCCCGCGAACAAGACGACCCCGATCGCCAATACCGTCAGGCCGGTTATCACCCACCACACGGAACCGTCGATAAACCCAAGAATCATCATCACGACGCCCCATCCGGGCAGCAGCAGCGAGACGATCAACCGCATCACGAAGCTAACCGCGCGTTCCGCCTTGCTCGACCCTTCGTTCGCCATCCGAACCTCATTCGCGACCACGGCTTCAGACAGATGCGTCGCGATCGTCCTCTATTTAACCGACCCGGCCGGCGCCTTCAATCCGGCGTCGCTTCAGCGGGCGCCGCCGCGACCGGCGCACGCATCAGATAGAGCGTCGGCTGATTCCCGCCCAGCGCGCCCGAATGCATCACGACGACCAGCGCACGGCGTACCGGCGGAGCGAGCCGGACCAATTCGGTCGGCCGGGCGATTAGATATGTCGGACGGCCGACCGCCGGGCCGGAATGGGCAAGCCCGGCCGACAGATGCGGTATCGCGCCGCGATGGTACCAGGCAAGCTCTTCGTCGTTGAAGGCCACGTACAACGGAGCGCCGCCGACTCGCGCCTCGACGCGATTCACGAACGGCCCCAGGCATCTCGTGCCGGCCTCGATCGGCCTGATTGCGCCTGCGAACAGGACGCTGCCGGCCAGACTGATAAGGCCGATTCCGACGCCCGCGACGGATGTCGCCCGGCGTCGCAACCCGCGTATCGCGATCAGTCCGCCGGCGATCGTCGCGGCGATAAATAGCGCGAAGGGAATCCTCAACGCCTCGACGCCGCCCAGAAAGATGTGCGCGTAGGAGGCGTCGCTGGACTGCAAACGGGCGTCGAGCGGCGCCAGATGGACGCCCGCGCGCATCACGCCAACCAGCGCGATCATCGCGACCGGCGCGGCGAGCGCGATCGTCCACGCGATCGCGTCGCGGAGGCGCGCGGCGGCCGCATCGCTCCGGAGCGCGCCCGCGAACAACCCCGCGTAGAGCATCGCGAGCGGCGAAATCGCCGGCAGGATATAGTCGTCGCGTTTGGCGCTGCCGAGCGAAAACAGGATTACGACGGCCAAGGCGAGCGCGGCCTGATAACGTATCGCGCCGCGTTTCGATTCGTCGAAACCGCCCGCGACCGCCGCCAGCAGCAGCGGCGCCGCGAGCAGGCTGAGCGGCATCATCGCGCCCAACAATCGCGCGACGATGTAATAAACCGGACGCGCCGCCTCGCCCGTGCCGCCCATCGCGGCAGGCATGAAATGGCCGAAATTTTCGTCGAAAAAGACGCCGCCCCAATCTTGCGAGCGGCCGGCGATAAACGCCGGGACGTACCACGCGGCGCCGATCGCGAGCGCGATCGCAAACATCCCGTATGGCCATCCGCGCCGCGCGAACCTGAACGGATTTTCCCGTTCCAGCACGATATAGATAAGCGCCGCAAAGCCCGCCAGGACAATCACGACAGGCCCCTTGGCGAGCATCCCAAGACCGAGCAAAACGCCCGCCGCAAGCGGCCCAGCCCGTCCCGCGGCGCCATTTAACGGACCGCGCATCGCCCGCCACGCGCCGAGCAGCAGCAGCGTCATCACCATGTCGGTCAGGGCGACGTTTGCGCGCGCCGCGAAGCCATAGCTGCCGACAAGAAAAAACAACGCGAGCCATCCGCCGGCCGCGCCGCAATCCGCGAAATCCGCCGCCGCCCAATCCGTCGCCATCGCGACGACGCCGGCGCCCGCGACCAGCGACGGCAGCCGCGCCTCGGTCTGGGTAATCGGCCCGCCGCGCAGCCATGGCCAGATCGATCCGAGCCAGTAAAACATCGGCGGCTTGCGCTCGACATAGCCGTAGTAATCGACCGGAAGCAGCCAGTTGCCGTGCTTGACGATATCGACGATCCATTGCGCCGATTGAGTTTCGGCGTCCTTGTCGAAGGGCGCGCGCATCCCCGGCGTCAGCAGCGCGAGCGCGAGCGTGAAGGCCGCGAGCATACGCGCAATCCGCCGCCCGGCCGCGCCCGCGGCGCCATTTGGCGTACCAGCCGGTCCGGCGGCGCCATCCGAGGCCGCGGATGTATCCGCCCGTTCCGCCCTGCCCTGCTCCATCAAATTTTCAGCTTATGCTAATCGGCGACGGCCAGCATCGACGGCGGCGCCAGATGGCGCGCCCCGGCGGCTGGAGTAAAAATCGCGATCTCCATCGCCGGCGCATTGTGGGCGAAACCAATCCTGCCCTTCGCGTCAATCAGAATCAGGCCGGCTTCGGCGCCTTCGAGCGCCTGCAACGCGAATTCCGCCGCGCGCGACGGGTCGCGCCGCGCCATCGCCGCGACCGCGATACGGCACAACCCCGCCCGCATGATCGCCTCGCCCGAGCCGGTGGCAGACGCGGCGCCGCGCGCCGCCGCGAACAATCCGGCGCCGATTATCGCCGAATCGCCGATCCGGCCCGGCAGCTTGCCCGGCACGCCGCCGGTTGAGGTCGCGGCCGCGAGGTTGCCGTAACGATCGCGCGCGACCGCGCCGACCGTGCCATGCTCGTGCGCGGGACCGGGCGGCGTCTCCGGCGAGGCATTGCCGATCGCTTCGCGCGTCTGAATCCAGCGCTCGCGCGCCCGCTGGCTAATCAGCTCGCTGGGGCGGCAAAGCGGAATTCCGGCCCGCCGCGCGATTCGCTCCGCACCCGCTCCGGCCATCAGCAGATGAGGCGTCAGGTCCATCACGGCGCGCGCCAACCGAATCGGATTGCGCACGCGCGTAATCAACACCACGCCGCCGGCGCGAATCGCCGTTTTGCGCGCCGCCGGAGATCGCTCGGCGCACATCACCGCCGCGTCCATCTCCACCCGCCCGTCGGTGGTGAGCAACGAGCCGTAACCGGCGTTGAAATAGAGATCGTCTTCGAGCACGCCCACCGCCGCGATTACGGCATCGAGCGCCGCGCCGCCGCCGCGCAAAATTTCCGCGCCGCGCGTAACTGCGGCGAGCAATCCGCGCCGCCGGGCGGGACGGTCGGCCGGCAGGGCGCGTCCGCCCGCGCCGCCATGCACGATCATCGCGGGGCCGATCGGCGAATTTTCCATGTACTTCAGATGGCAGGCCGCCGCGCGAAAATAAACAGGCGGCGGAAATTGAAGGTCAGCGGGCCGGAGGCGCCGTAGGCGGTTTCGAGCCGCCGCGTCAGGTCATTTACAAACTCGTCGTGCGCTTCGCTTGGCAAACGATTCAGGAATGGACGGAGCGCCGTCGCGCGCGACCATTCGACGACCTCGGCCGGCGAGCCCATTGGATGGGCGAACGTATAGTAGAAGCAATCGATCTCGGCGAAGCCGAGGCCGGCCAAAATTTCGCGATACGTTTCGGGCGGCGCGACGTTCTCGCGCGACGGCGTCGCGGCGCCGCCGAGACGATCGCGCCACGGCGCATCGGCGGCCATCGCGGCGATCGTCGCCTGCGCCGTTTCGCGTTCGTTGGCCGGCATCTGGATCGCGATTTCGCCGCCCGCCGCGAGCGCCTTGAAACAGGCCGCGAAGATTCCGCGATGGTCGCCGAGCCATTGCAGCGCGGCGTTCGAGAAAATCGCCATGTACTCACCGCTCGCGGAAAAATCACGGATATCCACGCGAACAAATTCGACGCGCGCACGGAGCTCCGGGTCGAGCTGGGCGCGAAGTTCATCGGCCTTTTCGATCATCGCGGGCGAGGAATCGATCCCGCGCGCTCGCCCGCCCGAACGGCGGGCGAGTTCGATCGTGTGCTCGCCCGTGCCGCATCCGAGATCGACGATTCGCTCTCCAGCGCCGCGCGCGAAACGCATCCGGCTGAAGATTAAATCGACCGGCTCGGCGCGATAGCGCCGAAACCGATGATAAAGCTCAGGTTCCCAGTCAGCCACTGTACGGACTCACGGACTCGGTCGCATCGTCGGCGAGCATACGGCGCACGTCCGCACCGAACAAGTCACGGGCGTCGATGCGGCGCCTGTGAACCCGCAGGTCACGCTCAAGGGTGACCAGACCATCCATCGCAGCAATGCTGACAACACCGCAGATGAGAACAATTTTCTGGAATAATCCAACATTCAATCGAACGGCGCGCCTTTCTCGGCACCGACGCAGCGGTTATTGCCGGCGCGATGGCGGCAAGCGATATCAAAAAGATGGGACCGCCGATTCCGAACAGCCGGACCGCAATGTTCGAAAACGGCAGCCATCTGGCGATGTACGGCGAACAGGAAGCGTACTTCGATCATCTGCTGGCGTTTTTGAAGGACGTTGACGAGAGCAAACCCGTCCACGCATAACGCCCATCCGAGGGTTGCGAGACGCGAATGATGTTCGCTCGAATCGTTCTAGCACAAATGTTATCAACTATTGTCGCGGCATTATTTCAATTGGTAGTGTCATTCGAAGACGTGGTCTAAGCGGTCGCGCAAAAGCGACTTGCAGGTATTAGTTTGACCTAGAAATTAACTCTCCGAATTGATAGTACGTTTGCGAGTTGAATCTTGATAGCGACGCAAACTCTACTATCCGGAGGGTTTATGAAAGATTGGATGCGAAAGATCGAAAAGTTTCTCTGGAAACACTTTGCATCCGATTGGCGAAGGGCCAATCATGATCTTCGATCGACGGATCGCTTATACTCGCGGCTAATCGCAGACGCGGAGAAATCAAAAAATCGAACCGAAGCAAATGATTTATACGGCGAGTGGCAATCCGTGAGAGAACCCGAAGCACATGCGGTCGAACGCTTGAGAACTATCTATTGGCTTAACACAGCCAATAGAAACCGTATCCCCACACCCGAGGTCGATGATTCAAAATATTGGGAGAATGATCCGTTCACTGGGGCGCATCATCTCACTACCGCAGGAACTGATTTAATCGAAGAGCGCTTATACGAGAAGCGAAAGAGGCGTTGGGAATTTCGGTTTATGCTTATAGGCTCTTTGACTGGACTAATAGGAGCTTCGACAGGTTTCCTTGCTCTATTTGCGCACTGGTACTCGCGTTACTGACATGGCAGAAATTTCACCGTCGCTTGACACGATGCGGCGGCGGCGCGAAGTTTTGACGATCCATTGAACCATGCACAAAGCGTCCGGCTCCAATCGGGCGGGCGGCGTTAAGCGAGGAGCGACGATGCAGTACACCAGGCTCGGCAATACCGGCATGACCGTCTCGCGCATCTGTCTCGGATGCATGAGTTACGGCGATAAAAAATGGCGCGAATGGACGGTCGGGGCCGACGACGCGCGCGAGCATTTCAAAATCGCGCTTGAAGCGGGAATCACCTTTTTCGACACCGCCGACGTCTATTCGGCCGGCGTCAGCGAGGAGATCACCGGCCGCTGGCTGAACGAGATGGCGTCGCGCGACGATATCGTGCTCGCGACCAAAGTGCATGGCGCGATGGCGAAAGGGCCGAACCGGCGCGGCCTCAGCCGCAAACATATCATGGAGGCGTGCGAGCACTCGCTGCGCCGGCTCAAGATGGATTACATCGACCTGTATCAGATCCATCGATGGGACTATTCCACGCCGATCGAAGAGACGCTCGACGCGCTCGATACGCTCGTGCGCCAGGGCAAGGTGCGCTATCTCGGCGCGAGCAGCATGGCGGCGTGGCAGTTCTCGAAGGCGCTCTACACCGCGCGCGAGCACGGATGGCATCGATTCGTCTCGATGCAGAATCATTACAACCTGGTCTATCGCGAAGAAGAGCGCGAGATGATTCCGCTGTGCATCGAGCAGGGCGTCGGCGTGATTCCGTGGAGTCCGCTGGCGCGCGGCTTTCTGGCCGGGAATCGGCGGCGCGAGGGCGGAGACGCATCGACGGTGCGCGCCCGGACCGACGAATTCGCGCGCGGCCTCTACTATCAGGAGCATGATTACGATATCGCCGAAGCGACCGAGAACGTCGCGAAGGCGCGCGGCGTAACGCCCGCGCAAGTCGCGTGCGCGTGGATCTTGCACGCGCCGGGCGTGACCGCGCCGATTATCGGCGCGACCAAGGCGCATCATCTGAAGGAAATTATCGCGTCAACCGAGATCAAGTTGACGGCCGAGGAAATAGCGGCGCTGGAGACACCCTACCGGCCGCATCCGGTGCTCGGGCACGAGCAGCCGAAACCGGCGCGGATGCTCGCCGCGCACGGTGGATGATCGAACTGAGAATGGCCTGACGGATAACGGATGATGCGGAGAACGTCACCCTCGGGCTTGACCCGAGGGTCCATCGGTATGGATGGCCGGGTCAAGCCCGGCCATGACGGGAAAAAAGCCGTGACCGAGACGACGGCTGAACCCTTGGTAGATGTGGCGACCGTCACGGGCCGGTCATGACGGAAAAAGAGCGTGACCGAAACCAAGGCCGGCAAGTCCTTCTTGAAACCGGCAGGCCCTTCCCGAAGACCGGCAGGTCCTTCGTCTCAGTCGATCGGCCTTTCATCAGACCCGCCGCGCATTCCGTCATTCTCGGGCTTGACCCGAGAATCCACAGGCTTATGCCAAGCTGGGGGGCAAAGGTCATCCCAGGACGGATTATCGCGGACGATCAGCGCCACCTTCCATGCGCGCGGCCAGTGCTTGAGGTTCCTCTCGCGCTGGATGGCGTCTCGGATGCCGTCGTACCATTCGGCGTGGACTAGGCGTTTCAGGCCGTAGCGTTTGGTGAAACCCTCGGCCAGCCCTTCACGATGCTCGCATACGCGGCGGACGAGATTGGAAGTCACGCCGACGTACAGCGTCCCGTTGGGTCGGTTCGTCATGATGTAGACCCATCCGCCTCTCATCGCTTCGACCGAGGTAGCGAAGCGTGGATGGCCGGGTCAAGCCCGGCCATGACGGAACAAGGTCGTGACCGAAACGACGGCTGAACCCTTGGTAGATGTGGCGACCGTCACGGGCCGGTCATGACGGAAAAAGAGCGTGACCGAAACCAAGGCCGGCAAGTCCTTCTTGAAGCCAGCAGGTCCCTCCCGAAGACCGGCAGGTCCTTCGTCTTGGTTACGGACGGTCGCGCGATATGCGGAAGGTCTGACCGACGCTGATCATCAGCGTGTCATGGCCGGGCTGAACCTGGCCATCCACAGCCTTCAGTTAGCGCCCCGCTTCGATTCGCGGCCGGCAGTCCTGCGTATTCGCGCCGCGCGACCGGTAACGTCAAGCGCGGAGCAGTTCGCGCAGGACGTAGGGCAGCACGCCGCCGTGGCGGATATATTCGACGTCTTCCGGCGTATCGACGCGCGCGAGAACCTCGAATTCCTTCACCTTGCCGTTCTCTTCGGCGCGCACCGTGAGCGTCTGTTTCGGCTTGAGACCGCCCTTCAAACCCGCGATCGAATAGACCTCGCGGCCGGTCAGGCCAAGGCTTGCGCGATTCTGTCCGTTGACGAACTCAAGCGCCAGCACGCCCATCCCGACCAGGTTGCTGCGATGGATGCGCTCGAAGCTCTCGGCGATTACGGCGCGCACGCCCAGTAGTTGCGTGCCCTTCGCCGCCCAGTCACGCGACGAGCCGGAGCCGTATTCCTTCCCGGCGATAATCACGAGCGGCACGCCCTCTTTCTGATACTGTTCGGCGGCTTCGTAGATGGTCGTTTTCGCGCCGTCCGGCAGATGCGCCGTGACGCCGCCCTCGACGCCCGGCACGAGCAGGTTTTTAAGCCGGATATTGGCGAAGGTTCCGCGCACCATCACCTCATGATTGCCGCGGCGCGCGCCGTAGGAATTAAAGTCTTTGGGCTGCACGCCGTTGGCGACCAGATAGCGGCCGGCGGGGCTGTCGGTCGCGATCGAGCCGGCGGGCGAGATGTGGTCGGTGGTGACGCTGTCGCCGAGCACCGCGAGCGCGCGGGCGCCGGCGAGATCGCCGAGCGGCGCGGGCGTTGGGCCGACGCCGTCGAAGAACGGCGGCGCTTTCACGTATGACGAATCGTCGGACCATTTGAACAGGTCGCCGTCGGGAATCTTGAGGCCGCGCCAGCGCTCGTCGCCGTCGAAGACCTGACCGTACTCCGCGCGGAACATCGCGGAATCGACGGAGGCCGCGATGGCGGCGTCGATTTCTTCGGCGGCCGGCCAGATCTCGCGCAGATAAACCGGGTTTCCCCTGGAATCGCGCGCCAGCGGCTCGACGTTGGGATCGAAGTCGATCGTGCCGGCGATCGCGTAGGCGACCACCAGCGGCGGCGAAGCGAGATAGTTGAAACGGACGACCGGGTTGATGCGCCCTTCAAAATTGCGATTTCCGCTCAGGATCGCGGCGGCGACCAGATTACCCTGCTTGACCGCGCCGGCGATCGGCTCGGCGACCGGACCGCTGTTGCCGATACAGGTGGTGCATCCGTAGCCCACCAGGTTGAAGCGCAGCTTTTCGAGGTAGTCCATCAGGCCGGCGCGCTTGAGATAGGCGGTGACGACCTTCGAGCCGGGCGCGAGGCTGGTCTTGACCCACGGCTTGACGGTCAGGCCGCGCTCGACCGCTTTCTTCGCGAGCAGGCCTGCGCCGATCAGCACGGACGGATTTGAAGTGTTGGTGCAACTGGTGATCGCGGCGATTACGATCGCGCCGTGGCCGAGCGGAAATTTTTCGCCCTCCATCGCGACTTCGACCCGCGTCGCGATCGGCCCGGTTTCGGGCGGCGCCACGCGCTCGTGCGGAGCGACCTGCGGATTTCCGCCCTCGGCGACCCAGCGCTCGATCACCTTTTTATCGACGGAATCGTGATTGGCGACCTCTTTCGCCAGATCGGACCGGAAAACGCGCTTCGAGCCGGCGAGCGCGATCCGATCCTGCGGCCGGCGCGGGCCGGCCAGGCTCGGCTCGACGTCGCGCAGATTCAGTTCGAGCGTGTCGGTGAAAATCGGTTCTGGCGATGCGGCGGTGCGGAACAGTCCCTGCGCCTTGCAATAGGCTTCGACCAGGCCAACCTGCTCCTCCGAGCGTCCGGTCAGGCGCAGGTAGGCCAGAGTCTGATCATCGACCGGGAAGAAGCCGATCGTGGCGCCGTATTCGGGCGACATGTTGCCGATCGTGGCGCGGTCGGCGACGCTCAGATGGGCGATTCCGTCGCCGTAAAACTCGACGAACTTGTTGACCACGCCCTGCTTGCGCAGCATCTGGGTGACGGTCAGGACGAGGTCGGTGGCGGTGGCGCCGGGACGCAGCGCGCCCGTCAGGCGCATCCCGACGACCTGCGGAATCAGCATCGGGCTGGAGCGGCCGAGCATCGCGACCTCGGCCTCGATCCCGCCGACGCCCCATCCGACGACGCCGAGTCCGTTGACCATCGTGGTATGCGAGTCGGTGCCGAAGACGCTGTCGGGATAGGCTTCGCCGGCGGCGGAGACGAAGACGACGGGGGCGAGATATTCGAGATTCACCTGATGGACGATGCCGGTGTCGGGCGGCACGACGCGGAAATTGTCGAACGCGCGCTGGCCCCAGCGCAGGAACTGGTAGCGCTCTTGATTGCGCTCGAATTCGAGTTCGGCGTTGCGGGCGAAGGAAGCGGGCAGGCCGTAGGAATCGACCTGCACGGAATGGTCGATCACGAGATCGGCGGGTTGCAGCGGGTTGATGCGGGCGGGATCGCCGCCGAGGCGGCGAATCGCGTCGCGCATCACGGCAAGGTCGGCGACGACCGGCACGCCGGTGAAATCCTGCAAGAGAACGCGGGCGGGCATGAAGGAAAATTCGCGATCGCCGCCGCGCGCGCCGTTCCATCGCGCGAGCGCCTCGACATGCTCGGCGGTGACGTTGGCGCCGTCCTCGCGGCGGAGCACGTTTTCGAGCAGGACTTTGATCGAAAACGGCAGACGAGACAAATCGAAGCCGCGCTTCGCGAGCGCTTCGAGCGAGTGGATAACGTGGCTCTTCGAGCCGGCGTTGAGAGTTGCGCGGGTGCTGAAAGTATCTTTGCTCATCTGATTCGACCGTTTCCGATTAAAAATCCAATTGTCGCTGGCGCGCGGCGTCCGCCGAATCACCAGAATAGCCTTTGCCGGCCAGACGGGAAAACCGCGCGCGGCGCGCCGCCCGGTCAGGGCAATTCGCGCAGCAGATGGCCGTTGCTGTCGTAAAAATCGAGGGCGGAATCGCCGGAGCTGTCGACGCCGAGGAGCGTGCGCTGGCGGCCGTGCGAATCGAAGAGGCGCACCGAGGGAATATTGTCGCTGGTGACGCCGATAATCACGCGCGTGGCGCCGGCGTCGTCGGCGAGGAGCAGGCCGAGATTCTGTTCCTTGCCGAAACCGATCGCGGCGCGGGTTTTGCCGAAGTCGTCGTACATCTGAAAGATCGGCATCATGTCATGATCGAGCCGCAACGCGGCGTGAGTACGGCCGTGCGCGTCGACCAGCAGAATCTCCTGGGCGGCGACGGACTTGGGCGGCGCATCCGCGGCGAGCGCGAGGCGCGGCGCGGCGAATCGGCCGCTGATCGCGCCGCCGATCAATCCGCCAACCAGCGCAACCGCCAGATAAATCCATTTTCCGCCCGTGGTATTTGCCATCGAAACGTCCCTCCGTGCGGGCAGGCGGGAAAAGTCGTCCCGAGCCGTAAGCGGACGGGCGCCGGCCTCGCGCGAGCATCAAATTACCGGCCCTGCGCGCGGCGCAAAAGCAGGCAGGCGGCGCGCGGTCAGGCTGGCGGCGGGCGCATCGCGTAGATCCGCGTCAACGCAACTTCGATTTCGACGACCTGCCGTGGCCTGCCGCTGCGGCCCGGCCGGGCCGGACGCAGGCTGTTCGGGACTTCGCGGGCGCGGCCGTAAACGATCGCCGCGGCGCCGTCGGCGCTCCAGGCGGTAAACGCCACGCGCGGATTTCGCGCGAGGTCGGCGCGCCGCACGGTATTGTCGTAAACGACCAGCCTGAGCGTCGTCCCGGAGAGCGTGGCGTGGACCGGCGCAAGATGGGGCTGCCCGGCCGCGCCGACGGTCGCCATCGCGACCAGCTTTACGCCGCGCCAGAACTCGACGAATTCCGCGGCCGTCATCTGGCGCGGGGGATAGCCTACCGAGTCGCCGACGGCGGGCGTCGCGGTCGCGGCGCTGCGATCGAGGAGACGCTGCAGCGATTCAAGTTCATCCATTACTTTAGATTCTTCGGCGGGAAAATCATCTCGTCTCCGGCTCGCGGCGCGCCGCCATGACGATCCGATCGGCGCGCTGATGACGTTTGAAAACCCTTAGCAGGTATCCGTATGACGGGAGAAGGATCACAGCGCCGGCGGCGAGCGCCGAGGCGAGGATCGCGAGCGTGCGCGGCGGCGCCGCGGCGTTGAAAATAGTCAGGTCGGGTGCGAGCAGGTAGGGATATTGCGCCAGCGCCCATCCCCAGAGAATCAAAGCGACCTGCGCCGCCGCGCAGATTCGCGCGAGCGCAAAGCGGCGCATCCATAACGCCCAAAGCGCGGCCAGCGCGGCGACGGTGGTCAGCCAGAAGATCGGCCAAGTCCAGACGCGACGGGTCAAGCCGTTCCAGATGAGCGGCGCGCCGTTGATCGAGAGAAGGAGAATCGCGCCGGCGATCAGTCCGACGATTATCGACGAAACCATCGCGCGGATGCGGAAGTCCGCCGCGAGCGCCGGGTCCGCCGCTTCCGCCGCCGCGTATACCGCGGCCAAATAGGCGAACATCGCGAGCGCGAGGAGACCGACGCCGAAGCAGAAAGGCGTCATCCATGGCGTTATAAAATCGCTCAGGCGAGCAGGATTCGCCGGCGTCCGGCCCGCCGCGATTGCGCCAATAATCACGCCGAGCAGCAATGGCGTGATCAGCGACGCAATCGCGAACATCCGGCCCCAGCGCCGGCGCGCACGATCGTCGCCCAATCCGTAGCCGCGGAAACTGAAGGCCGAGCCGCGCATCACCACGCCGATCAGCATCAGCGTGACCGGCACGTGCATCGCGGTCATGATCCGGGCGAAAGCGGCGGGAAAGCCGTTGAAGAGAATCACCACGGCCAGGATCAGCCAGACGTGATCGGCCTCCCACACCGGGCCGATCGCATGGGTGAGCAATTCGCGCTGCGCGTCGGCCCGCGTTCCGATCGCGAAGAGGTCCCAGACGCCGCTGCCATAATCCGCGCCGCCCGTCAGCACATACAATGTCAGATTCGCCAGCAGCGCTCCGGCGACGAGCCATAACGCGAGATGCATCGTCACCCTCCGCTCGCCATCAGCGCTACTATCTCTTCGCTGGTAGGACTTTCGAGCACCTGCCGCCACATCAGGAACGCCACCGTCACGCCAAGAAACAGATAGAGCAGGGAGTAGAGCGCGAACGTGATATCGAGGCCGGGCATCGGCGTGACCGCATCCGCCGTCCGCATCACGCCATAAATAATCCACGGCTGGCGGCCGACTTCCGTTACCACCCAGCCCGCTTCGACGGCGATAAGGCCGAGCGGCGTCGCGAGCATGAGCGTTCGCATAAACCATGGCGAGGCGAAAATTCCGCGCCCGCGCAACCACAGCCAGAAACCCCAGAGCGCGATCCCGGCCATCGCGAAGCCCGCGCCCACCATGATTTGAAAGGCGAGATGCACGGCGATCAGCGGACGCGGCCAGTTCTTTTCAGGAAACGAATCCAGCCCGCGCATCACCGCGTCCGGATTATGGTAGGTCATGACGCTCAGCATCGAGGGCAGCTCGATCGCGTAGCGCAGCCGCCGCGCTTTGAGGTCGGGGATGCCGCCGATCGCGAGCGGAGCATGCGGCCCGGTTTGGAACAATCCTTCGAACGCGGCGATCTTGACCGGTTGGAGGCGCGCGACGGCACGCGCCGACGCATCGCCGCTGATCGGCTGCAACAATGCGGCGATCGCGCCGATCGTAAATGCGATCGCGATCGCGCGGCGATGGAAAAGATTATCGCGATCGCGCAGCCACATCGCGGCATGTATCCCGGCGACGACGAAGCCGGTGGCGCAATACGCCGCTATCGTCATGTGAACGGTCTCGTGCAGCGCGGCGGGATTGGTCAGCGTGGCGATCGGATTAATCTCCTCCGGACGGCCATTGACGAGCCGGAAACCGACCGGCGTGTTCATCCAGGAGTTCACGATCACGACAAAGACGCCGGAGATAACGCCGGAGGCGGCGACGATCGCGCCCGCCGCCAGATGGGCTCGCGGCGAAACGCGATCCCATCCGTACATGTAGATGCCGAGGAAAATCGCTTCGGTGAAAAAAGCGAATCCTTCCAGCGAAAACGGCATGCCGATAATCGCGCCCGCCCAGCGCATGAAATTCGGCCAGAGCAGACCCAGCTCGAAGGAGAGAACCGTTCCGGAAACCGCGCCGACCGCGAACATGATTGCGGCGCCGATCGACCATCTTCGCGCCAACAGCAAATCCACTTCGTCGCCCGTTCGCAGATAACGCCATTCGGCCACGACCATCATCAGCGGCATCGCGATACCCACGCAGGCGAAAACGATATGGAAGGCGAGCGACATCGCCATCTGAGAACGGGCTGCAATCAGATGCGTCATTTAGTCACGGGGGCGAGACGGAAGTGGCGCCGCTTCGCATCACGATAAATCCGAATCCGCGTTCCATCAACCGCGCCAGCGCGATTGACCACTACGGACCGCCGTCGCCCAGCTCAGGTTGCGATGCGCAACAGCCGTTCGACGGCGCGGGCGATTTGAAATTCCTCGTCCAGCGGTATGACCCACAAATCCACGGCGCCTCCGTTCGCGCCGAAGCGCGCTTCGCGGCCGTTCGCCGCCGCATTGCGCGGGGCGTCAAAAACGACGCCGAGAGCGCCAAGGCCCGCGCAGATTCGTTCACGGACGGCGGCCGAATTTTCGCCGATGCCACCGCCGAAAATAATCGCGTCGGCGCGGCCGAGCGCGGCGAGATAGGCGCCGATATATTTGCGCGCGCGATAGCAAAACATCCCGATCGCCAGTGCGGCGTCCGCATTCGACGCGGCTTCGCGCTCGAGTTCGCGCATGTCGCCGCTCAATCCGGAGACGCCGCGCAACCCCGAGTCGTGATTCAGGATTCGTTCGACTTCGGCCGCCGAATTTTTTTCCGCACCGGCGAGATAGCTCACGATCGCGGGATCCAGATCTCCGGAACGCGTCGCCATCATCAGGCCTTCCAGCGGCGTCAGGCCCATCGACGTATCGACGGAACGTCCCGCCTTAATCGCGGCGATCGAGCATCCGGCGCCGAGTTGCAAGGTGATCAAATCGAGATCGTGCGGCGATTTCCCGATGATTTCCGCGTACCGATCGCGCATCCACGAATGGCCGACGCCGTGGAATCCGTAGCGGCGAATTTGATGACGCTCCGCCAAGGCGCGCGGAATCGCGTAGCTGCGCGCGTGCGCCGGAATCGTGCCGTGGAACGACGTATCGGCGACGACGATCGACGGCGCCTGCGGAAATCTGGCGCGCACCGCCTTCAGCGTGTCGATCGCCGGCGGATTATGCAGCGGCGCGAAACGCGACGCCGCTTCAAGCGCCGCGATCACGCCGTCGTCGGCGAGCGCCGGCCCTTGCACGGATTCGCCGCCATGGACGATTCGATGCGCGATCGCGTCGGGAGACGGCGCGCCCGCATCGCGCAGCCAATCGAGCGCGCGCAGCGCGGCCTCACGATGAGTTCCGACGGCGATCGCGGCGTCGAACCTGGGACCGTCCGCCGCGGCCATCGAAGCGCGCGCGTCGGGACCGATTTCCTGAAATACGCCGCGCGCCAAGCGCCGCCGTTCGCCGCTCGCGATTTCGAGCATCTCGAACTTGAGCGAGGAGCTGCCGCAGTTGAATACCAGGATTCGCATCGGGCGCGCGCGACTTGCCGGGGTCGCGCTCTGAATACGCTAACCTGTCGCGGATGCGGAGGCTAATCGCCGCGCGAAGTCACGGTATCAGCACGCTCGAACCGGTGGTCCGGCGTTCGCCGAGCGCGCGATGGGCCGCGGCGGCGCCGGCGAGCGGAAATTCGCGCGGCGGCGCCAGCTTGATCACGCCGCGCTCGATCGCGTCGAACAACGCCTTCGCACGTTCGACCAGTTCCTCGCGCCGCGCGGTGTACGACCACAGCGTCGGCCGCGTGAGGTACAGGGAGCCCTTGGCGCTGAGCACGTTGATGCTGAACGGCGAGACCGTTCCCGAGGCCTGTCCGTAACTCACCATCATGCCGCGCGGACTCAGGCAGTCGAGCGATTTCATAAACGTCGCTTCGCCGACCGAATCGTACACCACCGGAACCATCGCGCCCGCAGTTATCTCCTTGACCCGCGCGACGAAATCCTCGCGGCTGTAAACGATCGTATGGGCGCAGCCGTTGGCGGCCGCCAGCCGCGCCTTTTCGTCCGTGCCGACCGTGCCGATAACGGTCGCGCCCAAATGCGCCGCCCATTGGCAAAGAATCAACCCGACTCCGCCAGCGGCCGCATGCGCCAGAATCGTCTCGCCCCGCCGGAGCGGCCGCGTGGAATGAATCAGAAAATGCGCCGTCATCCCTTTGAGCATCGCCGCCGCCGCGGTCTTGTCGTCGATCGTGTCGGGCAGCTTCACCAGAAAGCGCGCGGGCATCACGCGCGCCTCGGCGTACGAGCCGAGAGGACCGCCGGCGTAGGCCACGCGGTCGCCGGGTTTGACCTCGGTCACGTCCGGAGCGACCGCCTCGACCACTCCGGCGCCCTCGTTGCCCGGCGTGAACGGCATCGACGGAGCGGGATAGACGCCCTTGCGAAAATAGATATCGACGAAATTCAGACCGATCGCGCGATGGCGCACGAGCGCTTCGCCGGCGCCCGGACCCTTGATTTCGGCGTCGTTGATTTCGAGCACTTCCGGCCCGCCGGTCCTGGCGACGACGATCGCTCTGCACTTCATCGTGAAATCCTCCGAACGTATGAACTGGTCCGACGTTAGCCGCGATGCGCGCGTTCCGGCAAACGGAGATACGGCGCCTTAACGCATCCCGATCCAGCCGGGTTCGGCGACCTCGCGCCAGCGGGCGCGAATCATTTCAAATTCCGCGGCGCGCAGCGGTCCGGCGTCGAGCAGCTTCGCATTCTCAGCCCATCGCGACGGCCGCGTGGTGCCGATAATCGCGGTGTGCACGCCGGAAGCCGCGAGCGTGAAGCGCAGGGCCGCGCTCACGGCGTCTCCGGCCGCCTTCTTGCGCAGGAACGGATAGTCGAGCTTGCGCAGCCGCCGCCAATAGGGTTTTTCGTATTCAGGGACACTCCAGCGAGTTTTGAGCCACGCCGCATTCGCGATCGGCCGCTTGGCGATCACTCCCATGCCGCGCGCGGCGGCGGCCGGCAGCACCCGATCGAGCGCTTCCTGATCGGCGATATTGACGGAGATCTGCAGCGTATCGAACACGCCGAGCTCGATTGCGGCAAGCGCGTCGCCGCCGTCGCCGCTGTAACCGATCGCGCGCGTCAGGCCTTTTTCCCGCATCCGCACCAACGCCGCGACCAATTCCTCGTTGCGCAGCGTGTCGGCGTCGCACGAATGGAACTGGAGCAAATCGACGTAATCGGCGCGCATCCGCTTGAGGCTGCGCGCGAGGCTCAATTCGACGATCCCGGGCGTCCATTCCGCGGCGTTCAGGCCCTTCGCATGGCCGCACTTTGTAAACAGATAATATTCGAGCCGCCGATGGCCGACGGTTTTGCCGATCAATTCTTCGCTGACGTCGTAACAGGCGGCGGTGTCGATTACGTTCAGTCCCGCATCGAGAGCGGCGTTGAGCAGCTTTTCGACCGTGCGGGGAGCGACATTCTGATAACCGATTTCGGACGCGCCGAATCCGATCACGCTCACGATCATTTCGGTTTTGCCGAGCCGCCGCGTCTCCATTTCCGCTCTTTTCTCCAGCCAGATCAATTGATGGACGGATCGTAGGCGAGCGCCCGCGAGAACGCCAACCGCCGCCGAGTCATCAGTAGCGGCGCAGTTCGTCCGGCATCTTGAATTCGCCGCTGGAATCGCACGCTAAATCGACGACTTCAACCACCGCGTCCGGTTTCAACGCGCCGTAAATATGCGGAAACAATTGGCGTGCGCGCGGATCGCTCGCGGCAAGCGGAGATTCGAACCGCGGCGGCGCGTCCAACCGCGATTCGTCGATACAAACAACCACGAGGCCGCGCCGGCCGCGGAACCATCCATTGGCTGTCGCGAGCAATTGCGAAAGCGTCGAGCAATGGATGAACCCTTCGTCGCGCAGCGACTCCGGCGCATATTCTCCGGCGGCGACCGCCCTCTCCCACTCCGCCCGCTCAACCATATGGAAGATCATGCGAGCGAATTATCCGCACGATCTATTCGCGTTCGCCAGCATCTTTGCCGGATTCCGCGCGACCGGTTTCGGAAACGGGGGTTTTGCCTTCGCCATTTGCGGCTGCGGCAGATCCGTGACCGTTGACGACGCGCAAGAACCCGGCCGCGATGGAGTCGAATGGATTAGCGCCGCCGGTTACCAGGATATCGGGCACAAATCGTTGGCCGCGGGCGAGACCGTCGATCGAATTTATGATCGCCGTTGCGGTCTCGCCGAGCGCGCGGCGCTGGGCCTCGAAGCCCTCCGCGCGCGCCAACCCTATCGCCCGGACTTTGGCGCCCTTCGCCGCTCCCGTCTCGCTGATAAAAGCCGCCTCGCCATCGGCTTCGGATTTCCGCGCGCCCGCGCGATTTTCGGCGATTTCCTTTCCCACCTCGGACCCGGCAAGTTCGTGCTGCATATCGGCTCGTCCGCGTTCCGCTTCGAGTTGCACTCGCGCGACCTGCGCGAGTTGTTGCTGGGCGAACGTTTCGCGTTCTTGATGCGCAATTTCGCGCTCCGTCAGGACGCCGACCAACTCCTTTGGCAATACTACGTCCTGAATGTAAACGCCCTTGGTCTCGACCTGATACTCTTCGAGCTTCGCTCTCATATGAGCGAGCGCCTCTTCCTGAATCTGCTGGCGGGTCTCGATGAAGCTGATTGCCGGCATGCTCTGAAGCTTGTCTCGAAAGTGGTTCCCAACGGCGGCCTGCAAAACTTCGTTCACTAGCAGGCTGTTGAGGAAGGGGTTTGAATACTCAGTTTGATCGCCGCTGTGGTGATGATGGGCGGCTCAGTTGCCGGGTTCAGCGGTGTTCGCCCGCCGCGGCGAGCGCGGCGGGGATGTGGAG
>JAJXZF010000042.1 GCA_021780225.1 Deltaproteobacteria bacterium
CACGTTGCCATCGCATGAATAACCTGTGAGCGTCACGCCGCTCAGCGTGGAAGGCGTAAAGGCTTCGCGCCAGAGTCGCCCGTTGCAAAGATTTATTGTGTCGCCGCTGTTGAATGTCAGGCCGCTTAGATGACCGAGTGTCTTAAAAGCCGTAGCTACAGAAGTTCCGTTATTGGAATCTGAGCAACCTGATCCTCCGCATCCTGTGGCGCTATCATCAACATAATAAATTGTGGCGTAGGCGTTGCAGAGCATAGGAAAAACAAAAAGAGAGTCAACGCAAAACCGGAGGTAGCCTCGATTCTCCTTACTTGAGAATTACTTTCTGCCAAGCGGCCGATTTTATACACGGTTAGAACTCTCTCTCGACAAAGTTCTTCCTGTTTACGCAAAATAAATGCCAGCGCTATTTATACTCGTAAGCGAGCGTAGTCAGATCAAGGCTGAAATAATGATTAGAAAGTAATGGAAAGTTCTGAGGAAGGAATTACATGATTTATGATTGCTCGACTGCAAAACGGAGTATTCTTAGGGGCCTGCACGAGCACGGGGAATCAAGGTGCATCTCGCTGCTACGACCTCGGTGATCGTTTGGGGCCCCTGACAACGCGGATAAGGTTCGACTAAGACGCCCCGACCCGGCGCTGACCTAAGGCCCGGAGAGTATGCCAACCGCTTGTTGAATGTTCCGCATCTTTAGGTGAGCGAGATTAGCGCCAGCAGGGATTAAAACAAGCGCCTTAGACAGAAACAGCCAGCCAGGGCGAGCACAACGACACGAGCAGATTCATGGCTTGACCTAATGTAACGCCTCGTAAATAGCAGTAACGATTATCTGCTAAGCTCGCCTGATGGCGGGCGGATTAAGGTGGCGGCAGTGGATCGGGTGGCGCGACCATCGGGGTCAGGCGGAAGGTTAGCGTCACCTCGGCCGAGTCGGACGCCTCCTTGCCCTCGCGCAACGCTTCCGCCGCCGTGAGTTGGAATTGAACTAACCATAGGGGGTGCAATCGCACTTCAGTCATTCGCGGGCTTGACCCGCGAATCCAAATGAATGAATGCCCGGATCAAGTCCGGGCATGACTTACTTAAGACCGGGCGTGCGTCGGAACAACGTTGCCTCCAAATCCGCGAAGCGTAATATATTTATCGCGGCAAATAGGTAATCAAGGTCGGATCGCGCTTGAAATCCACGCTTACCTGGAGCTCGTCGCGTGCGACAATCGGGGTCAGGCGGAAAGTCAGCGTCACTTCGGCCGAGCCGGACGCCTCCTTGCCCTCGCTCAGCGCTTCCGCGGCCGTGAGCAGGATATTCTCCATCAACTGCTTGCCCCACTTGTCCAGTGAGGTTTCCTGCGGAGCTTCCGTGCCGATCGTGTTTTTGTCGTTCATGATATTCAAACCGCGCGTTAAAACCGTTGTCCCGTTGGCGCTGTCAACCTTCCACTCAGGAAAAGCTGTCGAGGCTCTCCAGATCGGACATCGCCGCGGTGATGCGCTTGATCATTTCAAGCGACATCTCTTCCGGCTGCATATCGGGCGTGGTGCGGGTATGCACCAGCGTCGGCGTCCACATCATCAGCGCGAGAAAAGTCTGCTGCCGGTACAAATTCCAGGCTTCGCCGAACGATATGTCGAGACCGCACTTTTCGCGCATCCGTTCGAGATAGCGCGCGAGCAGATCGCGTTCCCACGCGCGCCGGTCTTCGATCGCGACCGCGGCCGACAGCGCATACGAAACGTCGCGCGCCCAATGCCCCGTGCCGATACATTGCCAGTCGCACAAGCCCATCCGGCCCTCGCCGGTCACGTACCAGTTGCCGAGATGCACGTCGGAATGAATCAAGGTGGGCGTCGTCTTGTTATGCACCGCCAGCGCTTTCATCGTCGCCGGCCAGATTTCGGCGCGGCGGCGGGTGATGTCCGCCGGTATTGCCGCTTCGGCCTTGACCATCGCCTGCTCGTGGCATTGATGGAGCCCCACTCTTTCGCCCGCGCGGAAGAAATCTTCAAAAGTGAGTATCCATTTCAGGTCTGAACCGAAGCGCGGCGTGCCGTAATAGTGGCCATGCACTTCGGCCAGAGTGTCGATTATCTGTTCGGCCTGCGGACGGGAGATAGTCGAATTCCAGCGGCAGAATTTAGCCGCCTTGTTGGTAATCAGATCGTCGAAAAGATGAACCGAGCGCCCGGTTTTTCGATCCCATCCGGAGTGATAACAAATCGGCGCTTCGATCTTCAGCTCCGGGCGCATCTGGCGGTAGAAACGCGCTTCGCCCGCGGCGGAAAGACCGGTCGCGAGCCGGGTCAGGACGGTCGGAGTGGTCTTGCAGAACAGATTTTCCGGCAGGCCCGCATCGCGGCCCTTGTGATTGTACTCCGCCTTGAGTTGCCGGCGGACGCTCGATCCCTGGTCGCCGCCGCGAATCCCCACCGCGACCACCTGCGCATCCTTGACGTCGCCGCAAAGAACCGCCGTGAGCCATTCGGGCGAGATAGCTTCCGCGCACCATGGAACGTCGTCGATCGTTCTGGCGATCGGGCGGGTGATGAAGTCCCAGATGGTGTTGATGGCCATGCGGCCTCTGGCTCTGAAGTGGACTCCCGCTGCTTGTGAATCGCGCGACATTTACGTGTCCCCATCCCGGCTAAATTGGTCTCGCGTCGGTCGCCGGCCTGAAAACGAAGAACGACCCAGCCCAAGCTTTCCATCGGCAATCGCCGCCCAGCGTCGCACAGCCGCCTGCGGATGCCAAACGCCAAATTCAGCCGCCGCGCGCCCCATCGTCCCCCGCGCCGGACATACCGCTAGAAGAATCTGCGCGAGGGGCGGAGTGCGGACGGTCAGGGACATTGCGGGCAGGCCGCGGCGCCTGCGAGACATCGATGGAGCCTGACGTTTACAGTCGATAATACGTGCGTAGTCGTCGGCACGACCTCTCCGGTGCTGGTGCAATCTTCCTCGCCCGGATAGCAATCGTGCCGGTACTTCCAGTGCGCCATCGTGTCGTCGTATGCGGTCTGCGCGGCGAATCCGGGCGCCGAAACGCATACGGAAAGCGGCTTGTCGGCGGGAACGATGACGGTCGCCGGCGTGATAATCGTCTGGCCCATCGCGACCGCCGTGGCGCCGGGCGGCTCAGACTCGATCGTGATCGTATCCGGAGCGGGCTTGTGCCCGATCAGGCCACATCCTGAAAATGCCGCCAGAATCGCCGCAAATCCGACCACCAACGCATAGCGCAATCCGCCGCCAACCCCGAACCGAAGCCCCATATCGCTCATCCAAACCCGCCATCAAATCAAATGCGACGTTTCGCATCATGCCGATGCCGCGGCCGCCTCGGGACCATCCTGAAACGCGCCGCAGCTAGCTCGAAACGTCTCAGGCCGCCTTGGCCAACTGCCGCGGCAGCACGAAATCGTATTCGAGCGTATGGAACGGTCCCGCGAATCCACGACGCTTGATTTCCGCCGCATCGGTCACCCGGGTCGTGCCGCGAATCAGCGAGGATTTCACCGCTCCAACAACGTCCGATTCGATCCACGGATCGTCCTTGAGGAAAACCTGCGTGGTCAGCGTCGCGTGTCCCGGATGAGTCAAGCGAACGTGCAGATGCGCGGGGCGCCACGGATGGCCACCCAACGCCTTGATTATCGCTCCGGTCGGCCCGGCTTTCGGAATTTCGTAGGCGGCTGGAACCCAGGTTTGCAATTCGTAACGACCGTTCTGGCCGGCTGTGACGCGCGCCCGCAGATTAAATGGAGCCTCGGCCTCGGGAATATTAAAATGCGAATAGCGGCCTTCGGCGTCGGATTGCCAGAAATCGATCACCGCGCCGGCCAACGGATCGCCGTCGCTCGAGCGAATCGTGCCGGAAAAAATCAGCGGCTCGCCCGGTTCATTCGCACGATGCGGCAAAACGGCCGGCGAGGCCATCGCGGGCGCGTTCGGGACGTAATATGGCCCCTCGACGGTCGTTTCCGTACCGGCCCATCCGCGATGGTCCACGTCGTCCACGGCAACTTCCAAAAACACGTCCATCAACAAGGGAATTTCGCCCTTTTCGCCCGCCTCCGCGAGAAAAGCGATCGCGCGATGGTACTCCGCGTAAGTCAGATTGTGCTTGCGGATAAAATCGCGCAACGTCTCGACGAGATCGTCGAAAACCCGGTTGAGCCTTGGATTACGCACCTCGCGCTTCTGCGTGTTCATCGGATAGCCTCCGCGTCCATGGAACGATTGCGCGCCATCCGCGCTCCGCGAAAATCGCGTGCGCGAGCGGCGCCGATGCGGCTATATGATCTAGCATCGATCATGGCCGAAGGGTTAGAGCCGCGGCCATCGGAGCGCGCGGGTGGTCAAAATTTTCGAGACTTGGTTCGGACTGAATGCCGAAAAGAGCCTAAAGAACGGTGCGAAGCTGGCGTTTGCCGCGACGCGCCCGAACGGCCCGGGCGCCTTGCAACGGCGCCGAGCCGTTCGGAGTCGCGATAACGCGGGTTAAGCCGGAATTGGCGTTGGCGCTAATTTTGTGGACCGCCGGATACATGATCGATCACGCAACGTCGCGAAAGCCGTGACGGGCATGTTCCCTGGTCTTGGCTTGAGCCTTTGCGGTAGCCGCGTTGACCGATTCGATAATTTCGGCCGGCAGCGCCGCCTGATTGGTCGCGACCGCGCGTCCGAGGAAGCGATCCAAAAGGTCTGCGGCGCCGATCGGGCGAACCGGACGCGGTATCCGGGAGTCGGCCGCATACGCCCGGCCCCACAGATACCAATTCGCCGCCAGAGCGATTAACAGCAGAGCGCCAGAGACCAGCAGCGTCGAAATACTTGGAGTCACCATATTCAGAGCCTCCCTGCTCTTGGCGGTAACTTAAGCATGTCTCGTGCCATCAACAATTGCCCGAATTCATTGACTTCTCGTAATTTGCCCCATCATCTCCATTCGCGATGTGCGAAACGAAGGCAAATCGAAAATGATAAACCGCTTGCGCGTGTCTGCCGATCAAAAATTAGTAACACTTAAGTAAAATGGTTGTGCATTAACCTCGATGCGGTCGGTTTGCTTTCGCCGCCGCATCGCGCATCCTGACCTTCAGTGGACGACGTCAAAGGCCATCCCGAGCAAATCGAAGGCACGCTCGACCAGCTTCTCTATGTGAACGAAACGACGGGCTACGCCGTCGCAATCGTCGAGCGGACCGGCGACGACGGATTGCGCCAGCGAATCACGGCGGTCGGCAGTCTCGACGGCATCGAAATCGGCTCTGGATTGCGCTTAACCGGCCATTTCGAGCGCCATCCGCGCTATGGCGAACAGTTCCGCGTCGATGATCTCGAGACGATCCGGCCGGCTGGCGTAAACGCTCTCGAACGCTACCTTGCTTCGGAAATCAAAGGCGTCGGCCCCGCGCTCGCCCGCCGGATCGTCGAGCGTTTCGGCGAAGCGCTGCCCGGCGTGCTCGATGGCGCCCCCGAGCGGCTTCACGAGGTCCGCGGATTGCCGCATGCGGTCGCTCAGCGGATCGCGGTCGCATGGCGCGACGCGAGCGGGATGCGCGAGCTGACGGTCTTCCTGCGCGGTCATGGAATCGGCGCCTCCCATGCCCGCCGAATCCATGAAAAGTACGGCCGCGATTCGCTTCAGGCGGTCCGCGACGATCCCTATCTGCTGGCCCGCACGATTCCCGGCATCGGCTTTCGCACCGCCGACGCGATAGCAGAAAAGCTCGGCGTCCCGCGCAACTCGATTCAGCGGGCGCGCGCCGCGATTATCCATCTGCTGGAACGGATGGCCGAGGAGGGGCACGTCTTCGCGCCGTTCGAATATCTCGAACTGCAATTCACCAGCGGACTCGAACTGGATTCCGATTTGGCGCGGCGCGCCGTGGACGAACTCGCGTCCGAGGGCGAGATCGTGTCGGCCCGCGTCGGCGACGGCGAGGCTGTCTATCTGAAACGGCTCTATGACGCCGAGACCACCGTTGTCGAACGTATCCAAATGCTGGCCGGCGGGCGTGCGATGAGCCACGCGGCGGCGGAAAAAGCGATCGCGGCGGCGAAACATTCCGGCGGCGTCACTTTGTCCGACGAGCAGAACCGCGCCCTGCAAATCGCGCTGCGCGCCAAGGTCGCCGTAATCACCGGCGGTCCCGGAACCGGCAAAACCACGCTGCTGCGCGCTCTTCTCAATGTCCTCGACGCGGCCGGCTTCAAACCGACCCTCGCGGCTCCGACCGGACGGGCCGCCCGGCGGCTGGCCGAAGCGACCGGGCGCGAGGCCAAGACCATCCATCGGCTGCTCGAATATTCGCCCGAGACCGGAGATTTCCTGCGCTCCGAGAAATTCCCGCTGCGCGCCAACTATCTGGTTATCGACGAAGCCTCGATGATGGATATCGAGCTGGCGGCGAGCGTGACCGAAGCGTTGCTGCCGTCGGCGGCGTTGTTGCTGGTCGGCGACCGCGATCAATTGCCGTCGGTCGGGCCGGGCAGCGTCCTGCGCGACGTTATCGCCTCCGGACTCGTGCCGGTCGCCGAACTGCGCGAGGTCCATCGCCAGGCCGCATCCAGCCTGATCGTCGCCAACGCCCATCGGATAAACCACGGCGAGATGCCCGACACGTCGAACGGCGCGGAGGGCGACTTCTTTTTCTTCGAGCGCAATTCGCCCGACGACGTGGCCGCGACCATCAAGCAGTTGGTCTCCAACCGGCTGGTCGGCCGGTTCGGAATCAACGATCCGCGCGAGATTCAGGTGCTCACCCCGATGAATCGCGGACCGCTCGGCGCGCAGGCTCTGAATCGCGAATTGCAGGAACTGCTGAATCCCAGAGGCCGGGAATTGCGCGCGGGCGAGCGGCGCTTTCGCGAAGGCGATCGCGTTATCCAGTTGCGCAACAACTACGACAAGTTAATCTTCAACGGCGCGATCGGGCGAATCGCCGCGATCGATACGCAACGCGGCCGGGTCGGAGTCAATTTCGACGAAGGCCACGCCGAATACGATCTGGCCGAGCTTGACGAAGTCGGACTCGCCTACGCGATATCGATTCATAAGAGCCAGGGCAGCCAGTATCCGGCGGTGATCGTGCCGATCCATCAGAGCCACTATCTGATGCTCCGCCGGAACCTTCTTTATACCGCAATCGCGCGGGCGGAACGGGTATGCGTGTTGGTGGGAACGCGGGTCGCGATGCGCCAGGCGGTGCGCAACGAGGACGAGCGCCGCCGCTTCAGCCGCCTCGCCGACAGATTGCACGTCTAATTTTTCATTTTGTCAGAAGAGCCATCTATGATACAGGATTCCTAGATCGACAAATTAAATTTTGCTCGAAAGTCTGAGCTCTTGCCAGCGGACACCTTATCGGAGATCCAGACGATGACAATCAACGATATTTGGTATTCCAACGATCCAATGACATGGCACTTGGCCTAGGCTGATTATTGGCAGATGCCCTCTGTGCGTCAAAATATCGAAATCGAACGCTGTCTCTCTACACTCGATCCTAACCAAATTCTTAATCTCAATGTTCACGAATTTTATCGTTTCCTTTACAATAAATATTTTCTGTGGAAATACACCGCTTGTAATCGCTTAGAGACAACAAGACGACAGCTCAGGCGATATTGTCGAGATCGTTTAAATCAGTTAAAGAATATCAAGGAAAATCTGTCTAATTTTGATCTTAACAATATTCAACTTGGGCTACAAATTGCTAGACAGATACACGGCTTGGGAATCGCAGGAGCCTCTGGACTCTTATCCATACTCTTTCCGCACTATTTTGGGACGGTAGACCAATTCAACGTTCGCGCACTTTGTGCGATAAATTCCTTCTTGGAACACAAGCGTCTAATGAGGATTAATCCTCAGAATATTACCACCGATGATGGAATAATAATGATTTCCATCATGAGGGAGAAAGCACAGGAGCTGAATGATATCTTCGGCACGCACGAATGGACACCTCGCAAGATCGATATGATCCTTTGGACTTTCGGACATGGCAACAGATAGCGATGAAGGTAGGAACGCTCTTCTTCATGGGGGTAATGCCTACGGGAGCCGGGACGCCGGGTTTATCGAGGAAATCACCCTTGTTGGGAGGGGGACGGGGTGTGGGGAGTATCTGCGGCGGTACTGGCATCCGATTGGACTCAGCGCCGACGCCTCCGACCGGCCGCGCAAGGTCCGCGCTCTCGGCGAAGACCTGATTCTCTTCCGCGACGGAGCCGGACGGCCGGGTCTCGTGCACGCCCGATGCGCCCATCGCGGGACCACCCTCTACTACGGCCGCGTCGAGCCGGACGGAATCCGCTGCTGCTACCACGGATGGCTCTTCGACGTCGAAGGCCATTGCCTCGACCAGCCGTGCGAACCGGAGCACGGCGCGAAACATCGCCACGCCGTGCGCCAGCCATGGTATCCGGTCGAAGAGCGCTACGGCCTGATTTTCGCCTACATGGGGCCGCCCGAACGCAAGCCCGCCCTGCCCCGCTACGACATTCTCGAGCAACTCGACGACGGCGAACGGATCGAGTCCGACGACAGCAGTATCGGCAGCGGCGGCCCGGTGATCGTGCCGTGCAACTGGATGCAGCATTACGAGAACGTGATGGACCCGCTGCACGTGCCGATTCTGCATGGATCGTTCAGCGGCGCGCAGTTCGTGGCGGCGATGGGCAGAATGCCGGAGGTGACGTTCGCCGAAACCGCACGCGGGGTGCGCTCGTTGCAAATGCGTCCGCTCGACGGCGGCCGGCGGCTTGACCGGATCACCGAAGTCGTGTTGCCGACGCTCCGCGTCGTGCCCGCCCCGCGCCTTGACCATCTCGGACGCGCCTCTTCGATCGGATGGGTGCTGCCAATCGACGACATCAGCTTTCGCGTCTATACCGCCGGCCGCGTGCGCGAACCGGGCGAGCTTGGCCGGCAGCGATCGCGCTTCGGCGGCAAGACGTGGTTCGATCTCACCGAAGAGGAGCATCATCGGATGCCCGGCGATTTCGAAGCGCAAGTCGGCCAGGGACCGATCACGCTTCATTCCGAGGAACATCTGGCGTCGAGCGATCGGGGAGTGGCGATGCTGCGCCGCGTGATGCGGCGTCAGGTCGAGACCGTCGCGGCGGGCGGCGATCCGATGGGCGTCCGGCGCGACGGCGGCGATTCAATCATCCGCTTGGAAGCGGGGAATTTCGTCGCGCCGGAATAGATCGGAACGTGGACGCGGCGCGATAGCTTGCTCTCCCTCAATCACCGTAAAGCCCGTTTAGTTGATCCGGGATTCTTCGCTGCGGCAGCCTGCGCTCAGAATGACAACAACAACGCCTCGTTATGTCATTCTGAGAGCTTGTGAATCTTTTGTGGCGCGGACGTTTTCATGACGTTAGCCGGCCAAAATACTTCAAGCGTCAAGCCTGTTTTTGTCATTCTGAGCTTGTCCTGAGCGAAGCGAAGGACGCAGCGAAGAATCCCGATTTGGCGTCGCGCTGACGTAAACCTATACGCGGAGGCGCGGCGCGATAGTTGCGATTTTTGTCGCAATTATCGTGACGCGCCGAGCGCCGTCGGCGTCACGCCAATCAGTCGGCGGAGCGGAGGCCCGCCGCGGAAAAGTCCGGCATCACGCGCGTGACGAAGCGCTCCAGCGAGCGGCGCGAATCCGTATGCGCCAGATTGCCGAATGCGAACGACAGCACCAGATAGTCGCATCCGCTGTCCGCGAAGAAGCTCGCGACCTTGTCGCGCACCTCATTCGCCGTTCCCGCGATCGCGACGTCGTTGGCGCACGCCAAATCGAGATCGTCGGTGAAGCCGTAGGCGGGCAGCGTGCGGAAGTCGCGCCATAGCTTGACGATATTGTTGTAGTACGCCTTGTAGGCCGGCCGCGCGACGCGATCGACTTCGCGCTCGTCGGCGGCGACGTAGATATGGCGGATCGCCCCGCGCCGGGTCCCGGCGACTTGCGGATTCAGATCGTCGGGTCCGCCTTTATGCTTCGCCAGCTCTTCCATATAGGCGGCGGTGAACTTCCTGAGCGCGGCGTTGGGGCCGTTGCCCACCATATGCATCCCGCGCCGCGCCGCGAACGCCACGCTTTCAGGCGTCGCCGCGCCGTACCAGAAGGGCGGATTCGGCTTTTGCATCGGCGCCATCTCGAGTGGCGCGGAATCGAAACGATAGTAGTTGCCGCGACAGGCGACGCGGCCGTTGCGGAGCGCGCCGGCGATCGCGCCGAGCGCCTCCTCGAACATCTCGCGCGATTCCATGAACGGGATGCGATAGTAGGCGAGCTCGAACGGCGAGACGCCGCGGCCGACGCCGATCTCGAAACGTCCGCCGCTCAGATTGTCGAGCATGCAGATTTCCTGCGCGAGCCGCATCGGATTGTACAACGGCAGCAGATAGACCAGCGGGCCGAAGCGCATCGTGCGCGTGCGCTGGGCGACGGCCGAAAGAAAAATGCCCGGCGACGGCGCCATCCCGAGCGGGGTCGCGTGATGCTCGGCGAGGTGGTAGCAGAAAAAACCGGCGCGATCGTACTCGGCGATCAGTTCGAGCCGCTCCGCGTAAATGCGATCGAGCGGCTCGTCGCGCCGCTCGAGGTGATCGAAGATGCCGAAAGCCGGATTGACCATCGTGCGCCACGCTGCGCGCCCGTCGGGCGCGCCGGTGCAGATTTCAGACGGGCGTGACGCCGCCGGTCACAATCGCGATCGCCGTCGCGCCGTTGACGCTCCATACGCTGTGCGTGCATCCGTTGGGCCGATAGCTCAGATTGCCCGCGACCAGCTCGCCCGATTCGTCCGCGTTGGAGCCTTCAATCATGTAAACCAGCTCGTCGCCGTTATGCCGATGCGGTTTCAGGCGCGCGCCCGGCTCGAAGCGGACGAGGCTGACGCGGCGATGAGCGGCTTCGTCGTGCAGAATCGGCTTCTGCCGAACGCCAGGCAGCGCCTCGACCCACGCGATATCGTTGAGCCGGATGGTCCGCGACGCCGGCCCGCTGTCTCCCGCGCCCGCGCCAGTGACGCCGCCGGTGATGCAGGCGAGGACGGTGGCGCCGTTCTTCGTCGTAACCGAATGGACGCATCCGTTGGGCCGATAGCCGACGTTGCCCGCGGTAACCGTACCGAAGTCGTCGGTCAGGACGCCTTCGATGACGAAAAGAATTTCGTCGCCGTCATGGCGATGGCGCGGCAGGCTGGCGCCGGGATCGAAGCGGGTCAGTTGCACGCGCCGCTTGGTAGGCTCGTCGGCCCAGAGCGGTTTGGCGTGGATGCCCGGGCGCATCTCGCTCCACGGAATCTCCGCGGTTTCGATAATCCGCGATGCGGTCGAAGAATCGGCCATTGAACGCCTCCCGGCCATCCGCGGGTCATGACGCGCGGCGCCACTCTGGTCGATAATCCGGAGGGTCGCCGGATGTCAATCGGAGTCGTGCTGCGCAGCTTCGAGCAGGCGCTCGACGATCGCGAGCGCGAGCGGCTCCTTGTAACGAACGACGCCGAGCAGCGGCGCGGCGTTGGCTTCGGCGAATGCGTGGGCGGCGTCGTTCAGCGCGGCGCATCCCGCGGACGCCATCGCGTTGACGATGACGCCGCGGATCTGAAGCTGACGGCGGCGGGCAAAATCGATTAGCGCCGCGGCGGTCGCGAACGAATCCGGGTCGGCGGGCGTGACCATCACGAGCGCCAGGCCGTGGCGGCGCGCAAGATCGGCGAAATCGTGCGCGGCATCGATTCGCGCGTCCAATCGCCATGCGTCTTCGACGATGACGGCGTCATGCGCGCGCTGAATTTCGCCGAGCGCGGCCGAGATCGCCTCAAAATCCGGCGGTGGCGCGCCGTCGGCGCGGGCGGCGTCAAGCGGCGCGGCGGAAGATCGATATCGATACGGCGAGACCGCGCCGGGCCCGAGATCGGACGAGGCGGAAGCGAGCAGCGCGGATGCGTCGTCGGCCGCCGTCATGCCGTCGCGCCCGGCGCAGCCGACGGCGACCGGCTTCATCACGCCGACGCGCATCCCGCGGACTTTGAGCGCGAATGCGAGCGCGCAACCAACCATGGTCTTGCCGGCGCCCGGCGCCGGCGCGCTGATTAGCAGATTGGGCGCGGCGGGCGTCATTGCGGACAAGCGATCTTCAGCATCGGGCGCATCGGCGGAAACCGGCTTTCATTGCAAATCGGCGTGGATCGGCTAGGCTTCGCCTCAGCATAACAGAGCGCGGGGTGAACGTCATGGAATACAACGTCATCGACGCCGATGGGCATATTCTTGAACCGATCGACTTGTGGGAAAAATACATCGAGCCGAAATATCGCGAGGGCTGCCCGAAGCTGGTGACGCTGCCGGACGGCGGCGAAATTTTCAGGGTCGAACGTGACGACGCGGTCGATCTGGGGCGCGGCAAAAAGCGCGTAAGTTTTGGCGCGGTGGGCGCGTTCGGCGCGCGCGACGGCGCGGTTTCGCCGAAAATTCCTTACAGCGAAGGCCGCAAGGGCGGGTTCGATCCGCACGCGCGAATTCCCGACATGGACGCGGAGGGAATCGACGCCGCGTTCCTCTATCCCAGCCTGGGGCTGTTCTTGGGCTCGATGAAGGATCCCGACTTCTCAGCGGCGGCGTGCCGGGCCTACAACCGCTGGCTCTCCGATTATTGCAAGCCGTATCCCGAGCGGCTGTTCGGCGCGGCGATGCTGCCGATGCAATCGGTCGAGGGCGCGGTGCGCGAGATGCGGTTCGCGGCGGAGGAGTTGGGTTTCCGGGCGGGATTCATCCGGCCGAATCCCTACAACGGACGCGCGCTGCACGACCCGGCGTTCGAGCCGCTGTGGGAGACGGCCGAGGCGCTGGACTATTCGATCGGAATCCATGGCGGATCCGAAAGCGGTCAAGTGACGCTCGGGATGGATCGCTTCACCCGCGGCGGCGCGGTGCGTCATTGCGTGGCGCATACGTTCGAGATGATGGCGGCCGCGACCAGCTTCATCATGTGCGGCGTTTGCGACCGCCATCCGCGGCTGAAGATCGCGTTTCTCGAATCGGGCGGCGGCTGGATGGCGGGATGGCTCGATCGGATGGACCGGCATTTCGACGACAAAGGCATGAACGATACCGGCTTGCGCGCGCGGCCGAGCGAGATTTTCCGCCGCCAGTGCTTTATTTCATTCGAGCCCGTGGAAAAATCGCTGGCGCTGCTGGCGGATTATATCGGCGCGGACAATATTTTGTGGGCCACCGATTATCCGCATCTCGACGGTTTTCCGAACGCGCCGCAAATGATCAAAGCGATGGGCTTGCCGGCGGAAACTCTGCGCAAAGTGCTGGCGGGCGGCGCGAAGCGTTACTACAACCTGCACTAGCAATTGACGCGGCGGAGACGCGGCCGCCGGATCGGACTCGCTGATGGAATTCGGACTTGCATATCCGGCCAAACCTGACGCGTGGAAAGATCTCGTAATCGCCGAAGAGAACGGCTTCACGCAGACGTGGTTTTACGATTCGCAGATGCTCTACAGCGACGTTTACGTCTGCATGGCGATGGCGGCGGAGCGCACCAGGCGAATGAAGCTCGCGACGGGCGTTGCGATACCGTCCAACCGGATCGAACCGGTCACGGCGCATTCGATCGCCACGATCAATCAGATTGCGCCGGGACGCGCGGCGCTCGGGATCGGCACGGGCTTCACCGGGCGCAATACGATGGGCCTGCCGCCGGTGCCGCTGAAACGGCTGCGCGAATACGTCGAGACCGTGCGCAAGCTGCTCCGCGGCGAAGAAGTGCTGTATCGCGATGACGGACGGGAGCGCTGGATCAGATTCCTTCATCAGGATCGCGGCTATATCAACCTGCAGGATCCGATTCCGATTCATATCGCGGCGGACGGACCGAAGGCGCTCGAACTCGCAGGCGAAATCGGCGACGGCTGGATGACCGTGCTGGCCGACGCGCCGCGCTTCAAGGAAAAGTTCGCGGCGGTAAAACGCGGCGCGGCGCGGGCCGGACGCTCGGCGGACGGCATGCCGGCGGCGATGCTGACGGCCGGATGCGTTCTGCGCGAAGGAGAATCGGCCGCGGCGCCGCGCGTGATCGAGCGGGTCGGGCCGTTCGCCGTCGTTTTCCTGCACGCGCTTTGGGAACAATCGGCCGTGAGCGACGGCTTGCCCGCGCCGTTGCTCGATTTGTGGAAACGCTATCGCGACGAGTACGTCTCGAAAAGCAAAACTCCCGCCGACCGGCGATATCTCGAAATGCATGAAGGGCATCTGATTTATATGCGGCCCGGCGAAGAAAAATATATCGACGAAACGCTCGTGCGCTCGATGACGCTAACGGGCCGGCCGGATGAAATAATCGCGCGGCTCAAAGCGCTCGAAGCGGCAGGATTGAAACAGATCGCGATTCAAGTGGTGAATCACGGCCGCGAAATGATCGAGGAGTTCGGCCGCGAAGTAATCGCAAAATATTGATCCGGGCTTAAACGCCAACCGTCGCGGCGGGACCAAACCGCGGGAGGCGGAAATCGATGGGCGAGTATTTCAAATTCGAGAAGGCTGATAACGTCGGCGTGCTGACCTTCAATTTTCCGGTGAAACGCAATCCGCTCAACGAACGCAGCGTGAGCGAGATGTTCGAGAACCTGCTCGCGATTCGCAACGACGATGACGTTCGCGCGCTGATTCTGACCGGGGCCGGAAACACCTTTTCGGCGGGCGCCGACTTGACCCACATGAAGGGCGTCACCGACCCGGCCGAGCGCGAGAAGCTGTTCGGCAACGTCTCGCCCAAGCGGATGCGAATCTTGCGGCGGGTTTTCAGCCTGCTGACCGATTACGATATCCCGACGATCGCGGCGGTCAACGGTTACGCGGTCGGCGGCGGATGGTTTATCGCGCTTTGCTGCGACTTCCGGGTGGCCGTCGAAGGGGCGCAATTCTGGCTGCCCGAGATCGAACTTGGCGCGCCGGGACCGCGGGAGCTTGAGCATCGTTTGGCCCTCGATGTCGGGATGGCGCGCGCGAAAGAGATCGTTCTGATGTGCCGGCGGTTTCGCGCGGAGGAGTTGCTGCAATGGGGCCTGCTGAATCGGGTCGTCAAAGCGGATCGATTGATGCCGGAGGCCCAGGAAATCGCGCGCTACATGGCGGCGCGCAAACGTCAGGCGGTGCTGCAGGCGAAGGCGAATCTGAACGGATTCACACTCGACTAGAACGGCCGGTATTTTCCGCATAATCACAGAGTCGAGCGAGAAGCGATGGCCGAGTATTTTCTCTTCGAGCGCAACGGCCCGGTTGCGACGATTACCTTCAATCAGCCCGAGCGCCGCAATTGCATGAACCGCCCGGTAATGACGGAACTGGAGGATTTGGTCCGCTCCGTCCGCGGCGATGGCGAGACGCGCGCGCTGATTGTGACCGGGGCCGGCTCCGCCTTCTCGGCCGGCGCCGACATGTCGGCGGCCAAAGGCGTCAGCGACGCGCGCGAACGCGCCAGGCTTTTTCGCGAGCATAATCAGGGCGTGGCCCGGATGGTCGGCCGGATTTTCGATCAGGTCGCGCGGCTCGACTGTCACACGATCGCCGCGGTGAACGGTCAAGCGGTGGGCGGCGGCTGGGCGCTCGCGGTCGCATTCGATTTTGTCGTCGCGGCGGAAGAGGCCCAATTCTGGGTGCCCGAGGTCGAATTGGGCGCCGCCTTCACCGGCGGTCCCGCGCTGGCGATGGCCGCGGCGTTGGGGCCGTGGCGCGCCAAAGAGGCGATGGTGATGTGCCGGCATTACAGCGCGCGCGAACTTTACGATCTCGGAATGATCCATCGGGTCGTCGCCCGCGCCGACTTGCTGGATGCGTCCCGGCGACTCGCGGACCAACTCATGAAGCTGCCGCGCAAGGCTGCGACGGCCACGAAACATTTCATAGACGGAGTTTTTATCGGTCCAAGGCTCTATTGACGACGCGCGAAAAATAGCGATGATTTGGCGCGTTCGTTTTCGAGAAGACTTGCAGAATCGCGAGGAGGGCTGTTCCGATGATTGTTCCAGACCGAATCGGGCACGTGGTGATCAAGGTCCGCGACCTCGAACGATCGAAAAAATTCTACACCGAAGTGCTCGGGCTTACGCAGATGATGGAGATTCCGGAGGTCAAGATGGCGTTCTTCGCCAGCAACGCCCGCGACCACCACGAGTTGGCCTGCGTCGAAGCCGGCGCCAACGCTCCGGGACCGCAAAAAGGCGAAATCGGCCTGGTTCATGTCGCCTTTCGGCTGCGCGACGAAAACCATCTCCGCGCCGCTCACGCGGAGCTGAAGCGGCTGGGCGTGCCGATTATCTCAACGGTTGACCACGGCGTCAGCCTGAGTATCTATTTTCGCGATCCCGACGGTCATCAGCTTGAGGTTTATTGCGACGGTACGCCGGAGCATCGCGCGCAATTCGCAAATGACTACATGGGATCAGGGAAACTTGAATTCGCCAGGGACGAACCGGGAATCGGAGCGGTGGTCAAAGGGCTGACCGCCTAGGGAAGCTCTGCACAGGCCGATCGATTCGTGTACAAAGGAAACGGTCGATTGTTAGATGGGGAGGTGGGGTGATGGGTAATCAGCGGACGTTTGCATCGATGGTCTGGAGCGCGAAGGGCAAG
>JAJXZF010000058.1 GCA_021780225.1 Deltaproteobacteria bacterium
CCGACGTTTACTATCCGTCGATCGGCGTGACCAGGGACGGACGCGCGGTGATGGCGTTCTCGATGTCTGGAGCCGATTTCTACCCAAGCGCGGCCTGGGTTCCGCTTTATCGGACGGGCAGGCCATTAATCAATTTCGCCGCCGCGGGCGCCGGGCCGGATGACGGCTTCACCGGTTATCCCAACGTCAATAGCACTGGCGGCGACGTCGGGCGCTGGGGCGATTACACGGCGGCGACCGCGGTCGGCAATCAAATCTGGATGGGCGCCGAGTTTATCGGCAGCGCCTGCAGCCCGGCGATTTACGCCAGCGATCCGACTTGCGGTCGCACGCGCGCGCCCGACGCCAATTGGGACACCTTTATCAGCGAGTTCGTGCCGACAAAATAAAGCCGCCGCCTTATCGCGCCGGATTCTTGGCCTGTCTCCAGCGGCGAACGTAGTCCGGCAGTTCGATTCCGGGCGCAAGCCCGGGGTCCGGAATCGGCGCGCCCGGCATAAGCGCCAGCGGCGCCACGCCGGCCCAGACCGGAAACGATTCGTCCTCCGCCAAATCGACCGGCCCTCCCGTCCGGACTTTGGCCGACGCCTCGACCAGCGGAATTTCCAGCACTCGCGTGCCCGCGATCTCGCCCGGCGTCGGTTGACGAACTTCATCCCACCGGCCCGGAATGAGCCGCTCGACCAGCGCGCGCATCGCCGCCAATTTCGCGGCGGGTTCGAGAACCTCGTGGGCGCGGCCGACGATCGCGACCGAGCGGTAGTTCATCGAATGATGGAACGCCGCGCGCGCCAGCACCACGCCGTCGAGCAGCGTAACCGTGACGCAGAGCGCAACGCCGCCGGCCGCTTCGGTCAGCATCCGGCTGAGCGGCGAGCCGTGAATCAGGATGCGCTCGCCGTCGCGCACGTACATCGTGGGAATGACGAACGGATGGCCGTCATGGACGAATCCGACATGGCAGACCATCGCGTCGTCGAGAATCGCTTCGACCGTGGCGCGGTCATATTTGGCGCGCGCCGGATAGCGTCGCACGCGGGTATGGTCGGTCGGGACGAATTGGCCGGATGCGGTCTGGGTCTGCTTGCTCGAATTATTCATTTTTGTTACAGTACAAAAAAGATTTCGTAATGCAACGATATTCGATCCACGGACAGACCGCAAGCGAAATCTCGGCCAGCGTCGAGCGTGCGATCGCATCCGGCGAAATCGCGCCCGGAACCAGACTGCCGACCGTGCGTGCTTTGGCCGGCGATCTTGGGCTTAGTCCCACGACGATTGCGGCGGCGTTCCGGGACTTGCGGGTGCGCGGATTGATCGCGGGCGACGGACGGCACGGCACGGCGGTACTGCCCCGGCCGCCGCTGATTACGCGGGCGCCGGTCGCGATTCCGGCGGGCGTACGCAATCTGGCGCTGGGCAATCCCGACCCGGTGTTCATTCCGGATCTGTCGCGCGTCCTCGCGCGGCTTGGCCCGATTCGGCGAATTTATGGCGACCGCCAGATTGACGGGCACTTGGCGGCGCTTGCGGCCGCGATGTTCGCGGCGTGCGAGATTCCAGCCGAGCATCTGGCGGTGGTCAGCGGCGCGTGCGACGGCGTCGAGCGCGCGCTTGCGGCGTGGCTGCGGGCGGGGGATGTAATCGCGCTGGAAGACCCGGGATATCCCAACATAGCTGACCTGGCGCATGCGTTGGGACTGCGCATCCGGCCGATGCGCGTCGATGAGCGTGGCCCCGTTCCGGACGAACTCGAGCGCGCACTGCGCGGCGGCGCCGCCGCGATCGTAATCACGCCGCGGGCGCAAAATCCGACCGGCGCTGCTCTGGATGCCGAGCGCGCCGGCGAGTTGCGGCGGATTCTGGTGCGTTATCCTGAAACGCTGCTGATCGAAGACGACCACGCCGGCCCGATCGCGGGCGCGCCCGCGCTGTCGCTGGCCGGTCTCGACCGTCCGCGATGGGCGGTGGTGCGGTCGGTCTCGAAATCGCTCGGTCCCGACCTGCGAGTGGCGGTGATGGCGGGCGACGAGACCACGATCGGCCGGATCGCGGGACGCCAACGCCTCGGTCCCGGATGGGTCAGCACGATCCTGCAGCGGCTGGTAGCGGAATTGCTGCGCGACGCCGATACCTTGACGCTCGTGAGCGCCGCCGAGCGCGCGTACTCCGAACGCAGGAGGGCTTTGATTGACGCGCTTGCGCGACGCGGGATTGGCGCGATGGGCCGGTCGGGCATGAACGTCTGGATTCCGGTGGCGGAAGAGGGCGCGACGGCGCAGGCGCTGGTCGGCGCGGGATGGGGCGTCGCGCCGGGCGAACGCTATCGAATCGCGACCTCACCCGCGATCCGCGTGACGATCGCCGCGTTGGCGCCGTATGAGGCGGAAGATTTTGCGGACGCGATGGCGGCGACGCTCAAGACCGGCAGCCGCACCCATCCTGCTTAGGGGCATGATTGCCTTCGCGCCTCAGTATCGGTACTCTTTATCATAAGAATAAATTATGGGCTCGATGCGTTTGGGAATGTTCCCACGCGGATTACACTTCAAGCGCGGTTTGGAATTAAACAAGCCAAATTTCCGCGCCCAGTCCCACCAAAGGTAAAAATTGTCTTTTTCCGCACTAGAACTCACCCCAGAAATCCATCGTTCGATTCGCGACCGCGGGCATCATCAACCGACGCCGATTCAATCCTCGGCGATTCCGGTGGTGCTTGCCGGACGCGATATCGTGGCCACTGCCGAGACCGGCAGCGGCAAAACTGCGGCGTTTCTGATTCCGCTGCTCGACCGGATCCATCGCGAACGCCCGCAACGGCCGTCGGCGCTGATTATCGAGCCGACCCGGGAGCTGGCGGCGCAGGTCGAACGCGAATTCATCTTGCTGGCGCGTCATACCGGGATTCGCGCCGCGCTGGTCGTCGGCGGCGAATCGATGCGCCGTCAGATTCACGATCTGGAAAAGGGCGTTGACGTCCTGATCGCCTGCCCCGGCCGCCTGATCGACCATCTGGAGCGCGGTGTGACCACGCTCGATAATTTGAAGGTCGTCGTCATCGATGAGGCCGACCGCCTGCTCGACATGGGCTTCATGCCGCAGCTCAGGCGGATCATGCGGATGGCGCCGGCGGATCGTCAGACCTTGATGTTTTCGGCGACCATGGAGTCGGCGGCGAACCGCATGGCGCGCGAGTTCCTGCGGAATCCCGAGCGCGTCAGCGTGGGCGAAAAGGCGCTTCCGCCCGCTTCGATTATTCAGTCCGTCTGTCCCGTGACCAACGCCCAGAAAGGCGAGGTGCTGCTGGCGTTGCTGAACCGGCCCGAGGTCGAAAGCGCGATCGTTTTCACCCGCACGCGCGATCGCACCGATCGCGTGGCGCGGATGCTGACGCGGGCGGGAGTCCGCGCGATTCCGATTCACGGCGAACGCTCGCAGGGCCAGCGCAACGCGGCGCTCGCCGGATTCAGGCGCGGCAGCTATCGCGTGATGGTCGCGACCGACGTGGCCGCGCGCGGACTGGATATTCAGGGCGTATCCCACGTAATCAATTTCGACCTGCCCGAGGAACCCGAAAACTATATCCATCGAATCGGCCGGACCGCCCGGATGGGCCGCGAGGGATGCGCGATCAGCCTGGTGACGCCGGAGGACCGCGTGAACCTCGGACGGATCGAACGGGCGCTCGGAATCACGTTCGAGCGCGAGTATGTCGAGGGCTTCGATCAGCCGCAGGTCACGGCGCCAAAGCCGGTCAAGTTGTTCCGCTCGGGCGCGCAGCGGGCGCCGCGCCGCCGCGCCCGCTCCCGCTGGGGCTGACGCTCAATACTTTTCTATTAAGCGATTACCAATCTCGGTCGCCGGGCGCGGTTGCCCCTGACGACAGGCTTTGAATCAGAGACGGGGCGGACGGCGGGAGCCGTCCGCCCCGATTGCGTTTCTCGTTGAGTGGCGGACGCCGGGAGGCGTCCGCCGCATCGGAATCAGGCCGCCGGCGCGGGACGCTGCGCCAACTCGATAAAGTTGCCGTCAGGGTCGCGCACGAACGCGATGCGCGCGACCGTGCCGAAATTCGCCGGTTTGACCGCCTCGCCGCCGCCCGCCGCGATCGCCTCGGCGAAGGCCGCGTTGCAATCCTTGACGCCGAGCGTGATGTACTGGATGCCCAGCTCGGCCATTGCCTGAATCACTTCCATCGGATTGGCGAACGGTTGGCTGGACGCCTTTTTGACCACCGGCTCGTGATAGAAGGCGACGATCGATTCGCCGAGCTTGACCCGGTTGCCCTTGAAGTCGGCCGCGCCCAGCGCCTTGAGGTAGAATTCCACGTGAACGTCGGGGTCGACCACGCCGACGCGCAGTTCGATTTGCGTCACGTCGTCGCGGCCGGGCGGCACCAGCAGAATCGTGTTGTCGTCGGGATCGGGCAGCGGTTCGGCGCGAATCGCCGAGGGCGCCGCCAGCATGATGGTTTCGTAGCCGCCGGGCCGCCGCCGGCGCAGCGGCGCTTCGGTATGCATCAATTTGATAACCGAGCCGTTCGCCAGGTAACGATGCTGTTTGAAGCCGCCGCCCACCGGCAGCACCGATTCAAACTGCAGTCCGAGTTTCTTGCCGTAAAATTCCTGCATCGCTTCGAGCCGATTGGTGAAGATGCCGATGTCGATGGTTTGCTTGGCCAATTCCATAACATTCGCCTCCGGCGGCAATCGCCGCGCGCGTTCGCCAGCGTGACTTAGCAAAATGCGGCGTGAGAATACAGGATTAGGATGGCGCCGGCCGCAAACGTGAGCGGCGCCGCTCCTGCGGCCGAATCTGGAATGTCCAATCGGTAACGGATAAGACTGGAATTGCATTCAAGCCCGCGAGGAGCCAGATGGATTTTTCGCTTCCCCCCAAGGTCCAGGAGCTGCAGAAAAAAGTCTCCGCTTTCATGAACGAGCACGTCTACCCGATCGAGCATCAGGTGGAGCTGGAAATGCACGCGCCCGGCAAGGAACACGTCGAGCCGCAGGTGCTCAAGGATGTTCGCAAGCAGGCCAAAGCGGCCGGCCTCTGGAATCTGTTTTTGCCGGACGACGAGCATGGCAAGGGGCTCAAAGTGGCCGAATACGCCCCGCTCTGCGAAATCATGGGCCGCAGTCCGATCGGCGCGCGGACGTTCAACTGTATGGCGCCGGACACCGGCAACATGGAGATCCTGACGGATTTCGCGACGCCCGAGCAGAAAAAGAACTGGCTTGAGCCCTGTCTCGAAGGCGAGATGCGCACCTGCTTTTCGATGACCGAGCCGGAAACGCCCGGCTCCGATCCGACCCAACTGGCGACGCGGGCGGCGCGCGACGGCGACTACTACGTGATCAACGGCCACAAGTGGTTCACGTCCAACGGGATTGGATCTAGCTTCGCGATCGCGATGGTGGTGACCGATCCGAACGCCGAGCCGCATCGGCGCGCCAGCATGATAATCGTTCCGACCGACACACCCGGCTTCAACATGGTGCGCGCGGTGCCGGTGATGGGCCATACGGGCGGCGGCGGCCATTGCGAAATCCTCTACAAGGATTGCCGCGTGCCGGTGACCAACGTGCTCGGCAACGAGGGCGACGGCTTCAAAATCGCGCAGGCCCGTCTCGGTCCCGGCCGCATCCATCACTGCATGCGCAATATCGGCGTGGCCGAGCGCGCGCTCGAACTGATGTGCAAGCGGGCCAACACCCGCTGGACGCACGGCAGCCTGCTGGCCGACAAGGCCAACGTGCAGCAGTGGATCGCCGACTCGCGCATCGCGATCGACGCGACGCGCCTGATGGTCATGCAGGCGGCGTGGAAGATCGACACGGCCGGCAAGGCGCAGGCGCGCCAGGAAGTCGCGATGATCAAGGTGCTGGCGGCCAACATGGTGATGGAGGTGCTGGACCGCGCGATTCAGTTGCATGGCGCGCTCGGCATGAGCGATGACACCCCGATTGCACGCTTCTGGCGCGAAAACCGCTCGATGCGGATCGTGGACGGGCCGGACGAGGTCCATCGCATGACGATCGCGCGGCGCGAATGCCGCCGCTGGAAACAGTAGCGGGATGCGCGGACCGGGCCGAATTCTGCTATAGACGGGAATATCCCAACCGCGGCCGGCGCGTTGCGCGCCGGCCGCTATTTCCGGGTCGTGCGATGGCTGAAGAACTCGAAGACAAAGACCAACCGCTGCCCGAATACGGCGAGGTGCGCGACGAGGAACAGCTCGACTGGCCGAAGCTGGTCGCCTACCTCCGCGATCGCCAGGCGCCGGGCGCGGGCGACGCGCCGCTCGAAGTGCTGCAATTCCGCGGTGGCCATTCCAACCTCACCTATCTGCTGCGCTTCGGCGATCGGGAATGGGTCGTGCGCCGGCCGCCGTTCGGACCGCTGCCGCCGGCGGCCCACGATATGGCGCGCGAGTACCGGGTGCTGTCGCGCATCTGGGAAGGCTACGAGCCGGCGCCCCGCGCGATTCTGCTCTGCGAGGATCCGTCGATTATCGGCGCGCCGTTTTTCGTGATGCAGCGCCGCACCGGTTTCGTGATTCCGAATCGCCGGCCGCTGCCGCCCGGAATCACGCAGACGCCCGAAACGTTCCGCGCGATGTCGGAGGGTTTTATCGACGCGCTCGCGGATCTCCATGCGGTCGAATACGAAAAACTCGGATTGGGCGGCCTCGGTCGGCCCGACGGTTTCGTGCGCCGCCAGATTACCGGCTGGATGGACCGCTGGGAGAAGGCGAAAACCGCTGAAGTACCGCTGATGAACCAGTTGGGCGCGTGGTTTCTGGAAAATATGCCGGCGCCGCAGCCGCCCACGGTGCTGCACAACGACTTCTTTCTGCACAACGTGATGTTCGCGCCGGACAATTCCGGAAAAGTGGTCGGCGTTTTCGACTGGGAGATGTCCACGCTTGGCGATCCGATGATCGACGTCGGCACCAGCTTGAACTATTGGCGCGAGGCGTCCGATCCGGAAGAGATGCTGGAGATGAGCGATGGCTATGCGCACACCGCGCGGTCCGGCTTCCTGACACGCGACGAACTGACCGAACGCTACGCGCGGCGCAGCGGGCGCGACCTTTCGTCGATCGATTTCTATCGCGCCTGGGCGCATTGGAAGACCGCGACTGTGCTGCAGCAAATTTACGTCCGCTTCGTCCGCGGCCAGACCACGGATCCGCGCTTCGAGCGGATGGGTACGCATCCGCCGATCCTGGCGCGGGCGGCGGCGCGGGTGGCGGCGCGGCTCGGTTTCCGGAGCTAGCGTGGCGTCCCGCAAATAACTTGCGCCTGATGCCTTATCAACTCAGCACGCAGGCCGCCCAGCGCGGGGCGACCTGCGATGGATTGCCGGGTCTGGTCCCGGCAATGACGAACAGAGCTGGTCATGCCCGGACTTGATCCGGGCATCCACGCGGAGCGCAAGATCGACGCGGAGTGTAAGCTTATTCAGGAGACGCCGCACTAGCCGGGGCTGCGCGAAGGCGATATTTTCGCGCGCGGGCGCGGAGTTTCGCGCCTGCCGCCGCCGCGCGAATCGCTTCGATCGAACCGGCGCCGGAGACGTTGCGGATTGGCCTTCGGCGTTCGCTTTGCGCTACACTGCTCGTTTGAAACGATCGGACGGAACTGGCCGTCCGATCCATGGAGGTCTGCGGCCTTGCACGCCATCAACTACGAAGCACCCAAATCCCTCGACGAGGCGGTCAAACTGCTGGCCGCTCACGGCGAAAAAGCGCGGCCGCTGAGCGGCGGCACCGACCTGTTGATCCAATTGCGCGCCGGCACGCGGCGTCCTGAATTTGTTGTCGATATCAAGGAAATTCCCGAACTGGCGCGAATCTCGTTCAGCCTGCAACACGGACTCAAGCTGGGCGCGGCCGTGCCCTGTATTGCGATTCACGAAAACGGTGACATGCGCAAATACTATCCCGGCCTGACCGAGGCGGCGCATCTGATCGGCTCGCTGCAGATTCAGAGCCGCGCCACGGTCGGCGGCAATTTGTGCAACGGTTCGCCCGCCGCCGACACCACGCCGGCGCTGGTCGCGCTCGGCGCGCAAGCGCGCCTGGCCGGACCGAAGGGCGAACGGATTGTGCCGGTCGACGGCTTCTGTCTCGCGCCCGGCCGCACCGTATTGCAACCCGGCGAATTGCTGGTGGAGCTTCAAATCCCCGCTCCGGAACGCCATGCGTCGGACGCCTACCTGCGCTTCATCCCGCGCAACGAGATGGATATCGCGGTGGTCGGCGTGGGCGCGGCGCTGTCGCTCGACGTTTCCGACGACCGGGTGGTCGAAGCGCGAATCGGGCTTGGCGCGGTCGGTCCGACGCCGATTTTCGCGGCCGAGGCGTCGAAATCGCTGATCGGGAAGACGCTCGACGCGGCGGCGATCGAGCGCGCGGCGAAGCTCGCGGTCGCGGCGGCGACGCCGATCGACGACATGCGCGGCACGGCGGAATTCCGCCGCCACGTGGTGGGCGTATTGACCCGGCGGACGCTCGCGATCGCGGCCGAGCGGGCGCGCGCGGCGAATCAGCGCTGACCCGGAGCCAGCTTGACCAGGGCTCCCGCGGCTGGCTAACCAAATAAGAGATCGGCATCAATCATGGCGAACAAAGTCATTGTCGAAACCAATATCAACGGCGATCCTGTCGAATTGCTGTGCGAGCCGCGCCAGAGCCTGCTCGAAGTTCTGCGCGACGTGCTGGAACTGACCGGCAGCAAGGAGGGATGCCTGACCGGCGATTGCGGCGCCTGCACGGTCGTAATCGACGGCCGTCCGGTCTGCTCCTGTCTGATGCTGGGAGTGGAGGCGACGGGCAAGAAAATCACCACGATCGAAGGCCTCGCCGCGGGAGCGTCGCTGCATGTGCTGCAACAGAAGTTCCTGGAAAACGCGAGCCTGCAATGCGGCATTTGCACGCCGGGCTTTCTGATGTCGGCCAAGGCGCTGCTCGACCGCAATCCTAATCCGACCGAAGCGGAAATCCGCTACTCGCTGGCCGGGAATCTGTGCCGCTGCACGGGCTACGACAAGATCGTGCGCGCGGTCACGGATGCGGCGGCGGCGATGGCGGGGCGCGGACGTCCGGCGCATGGAACCGTTCCGTCCGAAACCGCTTCGGGCATGGCCGGCGAGATGCTGGCGAAGGGAGAGGTTAAGTAAATGGCGGCTTCATCCACCAACGGTTTCAGGGTTATCGGCACGCGGCCGATTCGGCACGACGGCGTTGACAAGGTGACCGGCCGGGCGAAGTACGGCGCCGATTACGCTTTTCCCGGGATGCTGCACGGCAAAGTGCTCCGCAGCCCGCATCCGCACGCCAGAATCAAATCGATCAAAGTTGACAAGGCGCTGGCGCTGCCCGGCGTAAAGGCGATCGTGACCGCAGCCGATCTGCCGGAATTGCCGGACAAGATGGAAGCGGCGGGCGAGCAGGCGGTCAACCTGAATCATCTTTCGATGAATATCCTGGCGCGCGGCAAAGCGCTTTATGACGGCCATCCGATCGCGGCCGTCGCCGCGACCAGCCCGCATATCGCCGATGAGGCGCTCAGGCTGATCGAGGTCGAATACGAAGTGCTGCCGCCGGTGATGACGGTCGAGGACGCGATGAAGCCGGGTGCGACGATCCTCCTTCCGTCGCTGCGCAACAAGGAAGACGGCGCCGACAAGGAGACCAACGTCGCGGCCCATATCCAGTTCAAACGCGGCGACGTCGCCGAAGGTTTCAAGCAGGCGGACTATGTGATCGAGCGGGAATTCAAGACCGCGATGGTCCATCAGGGCTATATCGAGCCGCACAACGCGGTCGGCATCTACAACGCCGACGGCCATGCGACGATCTACTGCTCGACCCAAGGCAGCTTCGTGGTGCGCGGGCTGAGCGCGGTGGTGCTCGGAATTTCGGAAGGCAAAATCAAGGTGGTGCCGGCGGAAATCGGCGGCGGCTTCGGCGGCAAGATCCCGATTTATCTCGAGCCGCTTTCCGTGCTGTTGTCCATGAAGACCGGCCATCCGGTGAAGATGACGATGACGCGCGCGGAAGTGCTGCGCGCGACCGGGCCGACTTCGGGTTCGACGATTCGTTGCAAGATGGGCGCGACCAAGGACGGCAAGATCGTCGCGGCGCAGTGCTGGCTGGCATACGAAGCGGGCGCGTTTCCGGGTTCGCCGGTGGGTTCGGGCGCGATGACGATCCTCGCGCCGTACAATATCCCGAATGTTCTCGTTGACGCCTATGACGTCGTCGTCAACCGGCCGAAGACGGCGGCCTATCGGGCGCCGGGCGCGAGCAACGCCGCGATGGCGTCGGAGACGGTGGTCGACGAGTTGGCGGAGAAGTGCGGAATCGATCCGCTCGATATGCGCCTGTTGAACGGCGTGGAAGAGGGCACACCGCAGATCGTCGGACCTCCATTCAAGCGGATTGGCTTCAAGGAAACGCTCGAGGCGATCAAAAACAGCCCGCATTACCAATCCAGGTTGACGGGCGCGAACCGCGGCCGCGGCGTGGCGTCGGGCTTCTGGTTCAACGTGGGTCTGCAATCGTCGGCGATGGTGAATCTTCATACCGACGGCACCGTGAGCGTCGTGATTGGTTCGGTCGATATCGGCGGCACGCGCGCGGCGCAGGCGATGATCGCCGCGGAAGTGCTCGGCGTGGATATCAACGACGTGCGGCCGACGATCGCGGACACGGACTCGATCGGCCATACCGACGTGACCGCCGGCAGCCGCACCTGTTTCGCGACGGGATGGGCGGTTTACGAAGCCGCGCAGGACTGCGTGCGCCAGCTCAAGGAGCGCGCCGCCAGGCAGTGGGAGAAGAAGCCCGACGAGATCGTCTTCGAGAACGGAACGCTCAGTCCGGCGCAGCCGGGCGGCGATATCAAACCGATGTCGATCAAGCAGATCGCGCCGCGCCTGGCGCGCACCGGCGGTCCGATCGTGGGCCGCGCCACGGTGAACGCGCGCAGCGTCGGACCGGCGTTCGCCTCGGTTTGCGTCGATGTGGAGGTCGATCCCGACACCGGCAAGACCCAAATCCTGCGCGCGACGATCGCGCAGGACGCCGGCAAAGCGATCCATCCGTCATACGTCGAGGGGCAGATGCAGGGCGGGATGGCGCAGGGTCTCGGATGGGGCCTCAACGAAGAGTACTTCTACGACGATCGCGGCATCTTGCGTAACACAGGCTTGCTCGATTACCGCATGCCGACTTGTCTCGACCTGCCGGAGATCGAAACGGCGATCGTCGAGGTGCCGACGCCCGGCCATCCGCTGGGCATCCGCGGCGTGGGCGAGGTCTCGATCGTGGCGCCGCCGGCCGCGCTGGCCAACGCCATTTATCATGCCGTTGGCGTCAGAATGACGGAACTGCCGATGTCGCCGCCGCGCTTGCTGAAGGCGATTTTGAAAAAGCGCGCGGCGGGCGAGGCTCAAGCCGCCGCGGCCGACTGAGGAGTGACGTCTTAATAACGCACGAGGCGGGCCGGACTCATTCCGAGTCCGGCCCGTTGTTCTTATGGCGACGGTGGTTATTCCCGCTCTGCTGCGCAAGCTGACCAACGGACAGGATCGAGTGACCGCCACGGGCCGCAATATCGGTCAGGTGGTCGCGGATCTTGAACGGCGATTTCCCGGTCTGCGTGAGCATCTGATCGAGGACGACGAGCTAAAACCGTCGGTCGCGGTGTCGATCGACGGCGAGATGGCCACGGCTGGCGTGCTCGAACCGGTTCGCGAGAACAGCGAGATTTTCTTTATCCCCGCGATCGGCGGCGGCTGATCCGGCGCTGCTTTGCCGCGTTGCGCTGGCGGATGCTTCGCGTCCGGCGCTATTAATTGATAATTCGCGAAAGAAAGAACTGGCCGCATGAGGCCGGTTGCGCTTGAACTGAGGGAGGTCCCGCTGATGGCGTCTGATCAATCCCGGGAATTCAAGATTATTGGCACGCGCCCGATCCGTCCCGACGGCGTCGAGAAAGTCACCGGGCGCGCGAAGTACGGCGCCGATTACGCCCTGCCCGGCATGCTGCATGGCAAAGTGCTGCGCAGTCCGCACGCACATGCGCGGATCAAATCGATCGACGTCGAGCGGGCGCGCCGGCTGCCGGGCGTCAAAGCGGTAGTGACCGGCGCTGATTTTCCCGAGGTCAAGGGGGTGATGGCGCAGGTCGGCGAACTGATCGTCAACACGCACTATCTTTCGCTCAACGTGATGGCGCGCGGAAAGGCGCTTTACGACGGACATGCCGTCGCCGCGGTCGCCGCCGTCAGCAAGCATGTCGCCGAGGAAGCGTTGGAGCTGATCGAAGTCGATTACGAACCGCTGCCGCCGGTGATGACAGCCGAAGAGGCGATGCGCCCGGACGCGCCGGTTCTGCTCGACGAATTGCGCACGCGCCTGATGGCGCATCGCACCGACCCCGGATCGCTCGAAGGTCCCGACCGCCCCAGCAATGTTCCCGGCCATATACGATTCGAGCGCGGGGATCTGGCGGCGGGATTCGCCGCCGCCGACTTCGTGGTCGAGCGCGAATTCACGACCGCCGCGGTCCATCAAGGTTATATCGAGCCGCAGAATGCATTGGCCGTCTATTCCGCCGACGGCCATTTGACGATCTATTGCTCGACGCAGGGCGCCTTCAACGTCCGCACCCTGACCGCGAGCGTGCTGGCGATGCCTGAGGGCAAGATCCGCGTCGTTCCCGCTGAAATAGGCGGCGGCTTCGGCGGCAAGACGACGATTTATCTTGAGCCGGTCGCGGCGCTGCTGGCGAAGATTTCGGGCCGGCCGGTGAAGATGGTGATGAACCGCGCGGAGGTGCTGCGGGCGACCGGTCCAACCTCGGGAATCAAAGCCAAGGTAAAGATAGGCGCGAAACGCGACGGAAAGATCGCCGCGGCCGAGGTATGGTTGGCGTATGAAGCGGGCGCATTTCCGGGCTCGCCGTTCGCGCCGGGCGCGATGTGCACGCTGGCGCCATACGAGATCGAAAACCTGCGGATCGACTCGTTCGACGTCGTAGTGAATCGGCCGAAGGTCGCGGCCTATCGCGCGCCGGGTTCGCCGGCGTCGGCCTTCGCCTGCGAGTGCGTGCTCGACGAGCTTGCCGAGCAATGCCGGATCGAGCCGATCGAGTTTCGGATGCGCAACGCGGCGCGCGAGGGCACGGCGATGCCCGCCGGTCCGCCGTTCAAAAAGATTGGCTTTGTCGAGACGCTCGAAGCGATACGCCAGAGCGACCATTATCGCGCGCCGCTCGGCGGCCCATATCGGGGACGGGGCGTCGCCTCGGGCTTCTGGTTCAACGGCGGTCTGCAATCCTCAGCGACCGTGAACATCCATAGCGATGGGAGCGTCAGCGTCGTGACCGGTTCGGTCGATATCGGCGGAACGCGCGCGGCGCAAGCGATGATCGTCGCGGAAGCGCTCGGAGTGGCGGTCGAGGACGTCAGGCCGGTGGTGGGCGACACGGATTCGATTGGGCAAACCGATGTAACTGGCGGCAGCCGTACCGCGCTTGCGACCGGCATGGCGGTCTACGAGGCGGCGCACGACGCAATCGCTCAATTGACCGCGCGGGCGGCGAAATTGTGGGACAAAAAGCCGAACGAAGTAACCTTTGACCACGGCGCGTTCCGATCGCCGACCGATGACGGGCAAATCATTACGTTGCGGCAGCTCGCCGGACGCCTCGCTCGCACCGGCGGACCGGTGGTGGGCCGGGCGACGGTCAACGCCGGCGAAGTGGGCGCGGTCGGCAACGCATTCGCAACAGTTTGCGTCGATGTCGAAGTCGATCGCGAGCTCGGCAAAGTCCGCATTCTCCGCGCTACGATCGCGCAAGACGTGGGCCGCGCTTTGCATCCCGGCTATGTCGAAGGCCAGCTTCAAGGCGCTTTGGCGCAAGGCGTCGGATGGGCGCTGAACGAAGAATATTTTTACGATCAGAGGGGCGTTTTAAGAAATTTTGGTCTGCTGGATTACCGCATGCCGACCTGTCTCGATTTGCCGATGATCGACGCGGTCCTGGTCGAGGTGGCGAATCCAAATCATCCGCTCGGCGTGCGCGGAGTCGGCGAGGTTGGAATCGTGCCGCCGATGGCGGCGGTCGCGAACGCGATTTACCAGGCGGTTGGAATCCGGATGTTGGAATTGCCGATGTCGCCGCCACGTTTGCTGCGGAGGCTGCTTGAGCTTCGAAGCTTCACGGTCGAGGAGCAGGCGACCGCTGCTGGATAGATAAGCAAACTATAGATAAATTAAGTTGCTCTGATTAACATTTGGATGTCGTAATTGGTTATAATAGATGGGATGCATGGCGATTTTCGTTGTTTTTCATCACAAAGTGACTTGCAACTAATCTAAACTACAATACAATTAGCTTCGCTAGCCGGGGTTTGCCCCCCCTTTTCCCGGTTGGCGGAGGGTCGGACGGAGCGATTCGTTCGGCCCTTTTTTTGGAGTGGTTTGAACTGCGGGTGTTTCGTCGGAAGCAGAAATTGAAATCGATCGCCACCGCTTATAGAAGACCAATAGTGACAGTCCAAGCGGGCCGCAAATTAATCCACACCGTAGCGACTGAACGCTCGGCGGCGTTGCTTAATCTGCTTTGCCAGGCGCGGGTGGTTTTGAGGATTGGCGTTTAGCGATCGCGTCCGTGCGGCGCGCCGCCGCCGCCGGTGCGGGCCTGAGCTTCGTTGACCTTTATCGCGCGGCCTTTGACGTCCCGTCCGTTGAGCTTTTTAATCGCGTTGTCGGCATCCTCGTCATTCGCCATCTCGACGAAGCCGAAGCCACGCGATCGATTCGTCGCCCGGTCCATTATTACCTGGGAGTTCTCGACCTTGCCGGCCTCGGAAAACACGTCGTGCAGGTCTTGGTCGGTTACCGTCCAAGCGAGATTTCCAACATACAGTCTACGGCCCATGAACCTCTCCCTGAAGGTTGCTAACGCCCCGAATCGCGCCTCGTTTCGTCGCAAATACCGGCCGCTCGTCCGTCAAGCTCCGGCTCCTGCACGCGCACCGATCCGCTATAGGCATCGAACCTCAACTTGTCTTTCTTATAGCATCGCTGATAACGGAAACATAGCGCTGGAATATTAGGCTTCATGTAACAACAACCACTATCCGCCTGGTCCTATTCGGAATTCTCGGCTCCGATCGCGTACGCGTCGGATGGCGTGGGGTATCCAAAACCGGTTTGCATTCGAGTGGCGAGACCTAACCGCCTGGTCGGAGCTAAACCTTTCCGCTCCGATTAGACTGGCCGGCAATAGCCGCGCCAGCTCACTCAGCAGGTTGCTTTTGCTTCGAGCGGTTCGGTTATGCGATTCGCCGAGCGGCGGGATTGGCGAGTCTGCATTGTGTTCAACTGCGTCAAGTTTCATCAAGTTGCTCCAGATAGCCATAAATCCGCCGTTTCATAAATACTACTCGCCAGTTGGGTGTGTTCCAAAACGCCACAACTTGGATTTTCATCGGCACTCGACATCTCCGGGTTCATCGACCAGCCATCTGCTCTGGCTATGGCTCTCGAGGTCGCGGCTTTATAGATAGGATGACGTTATCGAGCGAAGCAGAATCAAATCGGTTCGTGCGCGGTTGAATTTCCGCAACACAACTTCTCATCGCGGATCGCGGGATTCGCTATTATCGCGCGTTCGCGATCATGACGATCGCAAGCTCAATTCGCGAGTACGGATCGTCCGCTATTCTGTTTTGAGCAACTCCACCAGGCCCGTCCGGAGACAGGATGAAAGCATTGTGGTAGAGCGAGGGCGTATATCCATTGAGGCGGAAGCGCCGCGCTGAACCGCACGCCGCCAATGATAAGCTTGTCCGAAGATACTTGTCTTTGCGGAGCTATGTGGGTAGCGTGGATGATTAGTTCTATCATTTCTCGCAAGAGATTAAGGAGATTACTTGATGCCCGGACGAAAAAATGCAGACGGAGTCGCTTCAGCGTTTCGCCAGGTTCAGGATCAGGCGCGGAGCCTGCTCTCGAACCTTAGAAAGGAAATCCGCGCGAAAGAGGCGGAACTGGAACGTCTGAAGAACGAAGAGGTGAGTCTCAGCCGTCTGACCGGAAGCGCTCCGGCGCAGGGCGCGGTGGCCGGCCGAGTATCGCGCCGGGGCGGCGCGGGCCGTGGCCGAATTGACTGGCGCGTGATTCTCGAGCAGCTTCCCAAACAATTCAAAGCCGCGCAAATCAGAGAAATCCGCGGGCTGAAAGAGAAACGGCCGTCGGAAATTTTCGCGGCGATCACGCGATGGATCGACGCCGGCATGGTCAAGCGCAAAGATCGCGGACTATACGAGCGCGTCTGATTTCGATAATTCAGTCAGTCGCCGCTTGAGCGATGCGAGCCGATATGGAGCGGCGCGGGCAGTCACTTTCCGCGCCGCTCGTCGCATATTCATTGACGCCGCCCGGCGCGCGCGGCGATCGTTATTCATTCCCAATCGATTTTAGAGAGCTTCGATTCCATTGGCGGTAAAGACTATTGAATGGCGCGGCGACCGCGTCTTCATGATCGATCAGCGGCTTTTGCCCGGCAAAGAAATCGTCCGCGCGTACGATGATTATCGCGGCGTCGCGGAGGCGATTCGCGCGATGGTGATTCGCGGCGCGCCGGCGATCGGAGTGGCGGCGGCGATGGGCGCGGCGCTGGGTATGAAGGGCTATGCCGGCAAGCGTGCTGAAGCCCGCTTTGCGCAGGTGGCGAAAACGCTGCGCGCCACGCGGCCCACCGCTGTGAATCTGGCGTGGGCGCTCGAGCGAATGGAACGCGCGCTGCGCGAGAATCTGGCGCTGGATGCGCCGCGCCTTTTCCGCCGGCTGCGCGATGAGGCCCGGGCAATCCATGCGGCGGATCTCGCGGCGAACCGCGCGTTGGGGAAATTTGGCGCGGAACTGCTGGGCGTCGAGACCACGGTCCTGACCCATTGCAATGCCGGAGCGCTGGCGACGGCGGGATATGGAACCGCGCTCGGCGTGGTGCGAGCGGCGCGCGCAGCGGGCAAGCGCATCGCCGTCTATGCCGACGAAACCCGGCCGTTTCTTCAAGGCGCGCGGCTGACCGCGTGGGAATTGCGCAAGGATCGGATTCCGGTCACGGTTATCGCCGACAACATGGCGGGCACGGTGCTGCGCAGCGGCCGAATCGATTGCGTGATTGTCGGTACGGACCGGACCGCGGCCAATGGCGACGTTGCGAACAAAATCGGCACCTATCCGCTTGCCGTTCTGGCGCGGCGCCATAACGTGCCGTTTTACGTGGCCGCGCCGCTTTCTTCGATCGACCTGGCCTGCGCCAGCGGCGAAAACATACCGATCGAGGAACGTTCGCCGCTGGAGATCGCCGAGTTCGCGGGCAAAGCGGTGACGCCCAAGGGCGTCGGCGTGTTCAATCCGGCCTTCGATGTGACCCCGGCCGATCTGGTGACGGCGATAATCACGGAACGCGGCGTCGCGCGTCCGCCCTACGCGAAAAGTCTCGCCCGGCTCAAGCAGGACACATAGCCCCTAGCGTGGCGTCCCGCAAATAAGTTTATACTCCGCGTCTATCTTGCGCTCCGCCTGGATGCCCGGATCGAGTCCGGGCATGACAAGCTCTATGCGTCATTGCCGGGCCCAGACCGGCAATCCACCCTTGGTCGCCCCGCGGTGGGCGGCCTGCGCGCCGAGCTGACAAGGCATCAGATGGAAGTTATTTGCGGGACGCCACGCTAGCGCCGCCGGCCGAAGCGCTGGGCAAGCCCGTCGCCCAGGAGGTTGAAGCCCAGCACCGACAGGCCTATCGCGACGCCCGGCGCGGTTGTGAGATGCGGCGCGACGAGGATGAACGCGCGGCCGGTATCGAGCATGTTGCCCCAGCTCGGCGCGGGCGGCGGCACGCCCAGCCCAAGGAATGAAAGCGCCGCCTCCGCGATAATCAGTCCGCCCACGCCAAACGTCGCCTGAACCGCAAGCGGCCCGGCGACGCCGGGCAACAGATGGCGAAACAGCAAGCGGCCCGGACGCGCGCCGAGCGCGCGCGCGGCCTCGACATATTCGCGTTCGCGCAGAGACAAAACCTCGCCGCGCACGAGCCGCGCATAGCCGGTCCATCCAATCGCGCCGAGCGCGATTACAAGATCGACCAGGCCGGGACCAAGGATCGCCGCAAGCGCAATCGCAAGCAGGATGCCGGGAAAGGCGAGCACGATATCGACCGTCCGCATCACGGCGCCATCGACGCGCCCGCCGGCCAAGGCCGCGGCGCCGCCGACGATCGCGCCGATCGCCAGCGAAAGCGCCACGACCACGATCGAAACGCCCAGCGACACGCGCGCTCCGGCCAGGATGCGTGCGAGTATATCGCGGCCGAGCGAATCGCATCCGAGCGGATGGCCCGCGCCGGGTCCGGCGAGCGCCAACGCAAGATTAATCGCCAGCGGATCGGTCCGATTCAGGATCGGCCCGAACAGCGCGACCGCCGTAAGCGCCGCGACGATCGCGCCGCCGGCGATCAGCGAAGGATTGCGCCGCCGCGTCATCGCGAGAGCCGCACCCGCGGGTCGATTGCGCTGTAGAGCAGATCGGTCGCGAGATTCACCGCGACGTAACTGAGCGCAAAGACGAGCACGCATCCCTGCACCAGCGGATAATCGCGGTTGTTGATCGCCGCGATCATCAGACGGCCCAGCCCCGGCCACGAAAATATGATTTCCGTGACGATCGAACCGGTGAGCAGCGCGCCGGCTTCAAGACCGAGCAGCGTGACCACGGGAGTGAGCGCGTTGCGCAGCCCATGGCTGATCAGCGCGCGCGGCCGGCTGAGACCTTTGGCGCGGGCCGTGCGCATGTAATCCGCATCCGAGACTTCGACCAGGCTCTGCCGCAGCATCCGCGCCAGAATCGCGGCCAGCGCCGCGCCGAGAGTAAGCGCCGGCAGAATGAGATGGGAAAAGCCGCCGCGTCCGGTCAGCGGGAGCCATCCGAGGTCGAGCGAAAATACGATCATCAGCAGCGGGCCGAGATAAAGATGGGGCACGGAGATGCCCAAAATCGCAAAGCCCATCGCGCCGACGTCGCCGGGACCGCCCGGATCGGCGCCGGCGACGAGTCCGAGCGGAAATGCGATCAGAATTGCGGCGGCCAGTCCTGCAACCGCCAATTCGACGGTCGCCGGATAGCGTTCGCGAATAAGCCGCGACACCGGTTCGCGTTGCGATATCGATTCGCCCAGATCGCCATGCGTCAAGCCGTAGAGAAATGCGACATATTGTCGCCATAGGGGACGGTCAAGGCCGAGCGCGTGGCGCATCTCCTGAACGTCGGCGGGAGCGGCGTAATCGCCCAGCATCGCGACCACGGGATCGCCGGGGACCAGATGGATCAGCGCGAAAGTGAGCGTGACCACGCCAAGCGCCACCGGAATCAGCGCCGTCAAACGGCGAACGAAGTAGCGAATCACGGGCGTGCGGCGCCGGCGGCGGCCGCTGACGGAAACCAGCGGGCGGCGGCGAGCGAAAGCAAACTGCCGTTGGGAAACGGTTCGAATCCGTCGAGGCGGCGATCGTAGGCCGCGACGTTGTCGATCCACCAAAGCGACACGTAGGGCAGGTCGGCGGCGGCGATTTGCTGGACCCGCGCATAAATCGCACGGCGCGCGGCCGGATCGAGTTCGGCGTCTCCGGCCCGCAGCAGACGATCCATCTCAGGATTGGCGTAATCGCCGCGATTGTTGCCGCCGCCCTGCGGAGTCATCCGCGAGTCGAAAATGAGAGAGTACTGATGCGGGTCGGAGACGCCGACCCACTGGCTGGCGGCGAGATCGAAATTGCCCGCGCGCAGATCGCTGTAAAAGGTCGCAAACTCGCTGGTGCGAATCGTGATTGCGACGCCCACGCGGCGCAGCATCGCTTGAATCGCCTCGGCGAGCCGCCGGCCTTCGGTCGTGGTCTTGTAAGTCAGGCGCAGCGGGCGCGTGCGCGAATAGCCCGCGGCCTCGAGCAGCGCGCGCGCCCTGGCCGGGTCATACGCATAATTCAGCACGCCGCCGTTGTAAGCCCAGTTTTCCGGAGCCAGCATTCCGGTCGCCAATCGTGCGTTGCCGCGCAGCAGCGCCGTGACGATTGCCTGCCGATCGATTCCATAGGCAATTGCGCGGCGGACGCGCGGATCGCGCAGGCGCGCATCGCGGAAATTGAAAATCAGATATTGATAGGTCGTTCCGTTCGAGCGGATTAGGCGGAGCTTGGGCTGGCGCGAGAGATAGGCGATCAGTTCAGGCTGGATCGCGTCGTTTTCCGCGAATTGGCAAATTCCTTCCGTCAATTCGAGCGCGCGGACGGTGGCGTCGGGCGCCACTTTCATCACGATGCCGCCGAGCGCGCCGGACGGCGCCGGATAGTAAGGATTGCGCGTCAGCGTCAACGCTTCGTCGCGCTCGAAGGCGACAACCTTGAACGGGCCGCTGCCGGGCGGAGCGGCGATTGCGTCGCGCGCGGCGAGCGGCGTTCCGCGCGGCACGATTCCCAGCAACGCCATCTCGAGCGCGGCGGCGTAGGGTCGCCGCGTGGTCATCCGCAGCGTGTAATTGTCGATTGCTTCTAAAGACGCCATTTCGGCCAGTCCGGCGCGTTTGACCGAATGATTTTCCGGATCCAGCAGCGAAGCGTAAGTGTAAAGAACGTCGCGCGCATCGAGCGGCCGGCCGTCGCTGAAGCGGACGCCATGGCGCAGATGAAAGACGATCGCGTCGGGCGCGGGCCGCTCGATTTTTTCGGCAAGTTCGCCGACAAAGGCGCCGTCGCGGCCGACTCGGACCAGCGATTGATAGGCCAGTTCTCCGATTCGCGCCGAAATCGCGTCGGTGGCGACCCGGGGATCGAGATTCGCGGGCGAGGTGTTGATGTCGATCTGCAGATAACCAGCCGGCGTTTGCGGCTTGGTTTTAGCGCATCCGGCGACAAGGATTGCGGCCAGCGAAATCGCCGCGACCGCGCCGGTCCGAAAAAATCGCCGCTCCGTCCTCACCGCTTTCCACGCCCTATCCTTGGGTAAGCCCGCGCCGGAACGAATAATAGCAAAAGCGAACGGCGGTGGCTTTGCCGGGCCGCTTGATCGCGCCAAAAAGGTTCGTTCGCGAAAGGGAGCCGTCACCATGAGCACAGACTGGCGCACGCGGATCGTGATTCGACAGGGCGATCTTACCGAAGCGCGCGTGGATGCGATCGTCAACGCCGCGAACAATGACTTGATGCTGGGCGGAGGGGTCGCCGGGGCGATCCGCGGCAAGGGCGGACCGTCGATTCAGGCCGAGTGCGATAAAATCGGTCCGATTCGCATCGGCGAGGCGGCCATCACCGGAGCGGGGCGGCTGCCCGCGCGTCACGTGATTCATGCCGCCAGCATGCGGCTGGGCGAGCGCACGTCCGAGCGCGGGCTGCGCGATGCGACCCGCAACTCGCTCCGTCTCGCCGCGAAAAACGGACTGAAGACGATCGCGTTTCCGGCCGTCGGAACCGGAATCGCCGGCTTTCCGCTCGAGCGATGCGCCGAAGTGATGCTCGCGGAGACGCGGGACCATCTGGGCGGACCTACTTCGGTGGAGCGAATCGAATTCGTGCTGTTCGATGAAAAGGCGCGCGATATTTTCGCGCGGACCTTGAATAACATGGAGCCACGAACGCGATCCTGAGCGGGCGCGACGCGAGATTTCGTCCGCCGGTCAATGCATCGCGGCGCTCTCGCGACTGTCCGTGCGCGCGCCGCGAAAGAGCAGAAACGACGGAATCATCAGCACGGTCATTATGGTGAGAATCATGTAGATGTCGCTGAACGCGAGGATCGACGCCTGCCCAAGAATCATTTCATAGACGAGGCCGAGGCCCTGTTTCTGGCCGCTGACGATTTGAGGCAGATAGGCGAAGGACGGCGCGCCGGGCGCGTTCATCGGCATCTTGGAAAGCCGCCAGGCGTCGAATACGGAAAAGTGCTGCACCAGGTACGATTGATGGATTTGCTGATTGCGGATCAGCGAATTGGTCATGTAGGCGATGCCGATAGCCGCGCCGGTGTTGCGCATCATGTTGTACAGGCTTGCGGCGAAGCCCATCCGTTCGCGCGCGACGCATGAGAGCGCGGCGGCGGAAAGAATCGGAAAGCACAGGCCAAGGCCGGCGCCAAGGATGATGCCCGGCCATACGACCTGCCACATCCCGACTTCCAGATTCCAATGCGCCATGTACCACAGGCCCACCGCCATCAGGGCGAAACTCATGCCGATTAGGCGCTTGTTGTCGTAACCGGCGCGCGCAACCTGTCCGGCGATTAGCATCGCGGCCATTGCGGCGACCGCCCTCGGCGCCATCACGATGCCCGCCTTCCACGCGGTGTAGCCCATGAATTCCTGCAAAAAGATTGGATTGAGCATGCCGGTGCCGAACAGCACGAAACTAAGCACGGTGACCAGCAATACCGCGACGCTGAACAGGCGGATTTTGAGCATCCGCAAATCGATGATCGGATCGCCGAAATGAAGCTCGCGCAGGCCCAGCCCCAGAAACGCCGCCGCCGACGCGATCGACGCCCACACCACCCACGGCGAGTTGAACCAGTCGGCGCGCTGCCCCCGGTCGAGCACGATTTGCAACAGGCCGAGCGAAGCCGCGAGGAAAACGATGCCGAGATAATCGATGCGCCGTCCGGTCGTGCGATTGCGCAAATAGGGCGGGTCATGCACGAACGCCGTGACCATCAGGAAAGCGATCGCGCCGATCGGCAGGTTGATGTAGAAATTCCAGCGCCAGTTCCAGTTATCCGTAATCCATCCGCCGAGAGTCGGGCCGAGGATCGGCGCGCACATCAGCCCGACGCCCCAGGTCGCCATCGCGAGCTGCTGCTCCTCCGGCGGGAAGGTTTCCATCAGGATCGCCTGTGACGACGGCAGCATCGCCGCGCCGGCCGCGCCCTGGATCAACCGGAACAGAACGATTTGGGTGAGCGAACCGGCGGCGCCGCAAAGACCCGATGCGGCCACGAACGTGAATACGGAGGTAAGAAAATAGCGCTTGCGCCCGAAGCGCGACGAAATCCAGCCGGTCATCGGAATCATGATTCCGTTGGCGACCAGATAACTGGTCAGCACCCAGGCTATTTCGTCGACGCTCGCGGAGAAGGTGCCCTGCATATGCGGCAGCGAAACGTTGACGATCGAGCTGTCGAGAACCTCAAGCGTCGTTCCCAGCATCACGGCCAGTGCGATTAGCCATTTGTGCTGGTTGTGCGTCTCAGCGTGAGGCAGTTTTCCAACCAACGGCGCCGCTTCCATAGGCTCCCACTCCCGCGCCAAACTCCGTCGGGTTTCGATATTGTAGCCAGACTTGCGCGATTGTGAAGTTGAAAACCGATCATGCGCGCAATTCGAGCGGAATTGCTATTCAATCTTAGTCTATAACATCCTATAAAGACTAAATTCGACGGCCGAGGCGGCGTTACGACTTGATGTAAAACGCTTCGTCGGCGGGCCGATAGGCGCGCGCGAGCCACAGTGGACGCCGCAGTCCGTCGGGTCCCGGCGCCGGCCGCGCCATCGCGATCCAGCGGCGGTACACCTCGTGCGCGGCGTTGGTGTCGACGAAGATGTCGCCGTAGCGCTCTTGTGGTCCGGGATTTTCCATCCGAACCTTCTGATGCCAGCAATGGGCGCCGCTGATTGGATCGGGCTGCACCGGGAAGGTCAGGTTCTGATGCACGCCGGCGTCTTCCCACCAGACCCGGCCTGAGTCGGCGTCCGGACTCGCAAACGGACGCACGCCATGCACCTGCCGCATGAACCATTTCCCGGGCGCGGTCTCGCGCAAATCCACGAGCGCGGTGGACCATCGTTCGCCGCCCTGCTCATCGTTCAGCCGCCATCTGCCAAGATGATGCGAGCAGGCGACGACGCCCGGCCGGATTCCGTCCGTCACCCAGACGCGGTCGATGAAATAGCCGATTTCGGTCACGACTTTGAGCAAGTCGCCGGTCCCGACTTTGAATCTTGCGGCGTCTTCGGGATGCAGCCAGAGCGGATTGCGATGCGATATTTCGTAGAGCCATTTCGCGTTTCCGGAGCGGGTATGCACCAGCGTCGGCAGGCGAAAAGTCGGCAGCAGCAGCATCTCGCCCTTTGCGCGATCGATCGAATCCGGATGAACGTGGCTGCGCACGTATGAAGGAATCGCCATTTCCGGCCACTTCCATTGCGCTAGCGTGGGCGAAAAAAATTCCAGCTTGCGCGATGGCGTAGGAAAGCCCGTCCGCGCGACGCCGTCTATTTCGACGCCGATCGCGGCGCCGCCGCGTCTAACCACCCGCGCCGCGCCATCCACGCTGGCGCCTTCAAGCTGCGCCGCAGCAAGCGGTTTTTCATGCAGGCCGTAGGGACTTTCTTCAATCAGAAAGGCGCCGTACTTGCGCATGTAGGCAAGCGGCGAAAGGTTTTCGCGCGCCGCCGCGGCCGGCAGTCCTGGAACGCTATTCTCGAAAATCCACCGGTAATATTCGTCGAGAGTCAGTTTTTCGCCCGGACGGTACGGCGACTCGAAGTATTTCCGGATACCCATCGAGCCGTCGGGATCGATTCGCCACGACAATTCAATCCAGAACTCGTCTTCCTCCCAAATTTCGCCGAGGCCGGCTTCGCGATGCGCTTCCAGGGTCGTGGCGAAGCTTTTGCCCGCGCGTTCGAGCGCGACCCGGATAACCGGCTGGCGGAATCCGATCCAGCGCGCGGCGTGCGTCTCCTGGCTCATCAGATCGTGCCGTTCGGAGGCGTGACCCATCGGCAGCACGTAATCGGCGAACCACGCCGTCTCGCTCCATACCGGCGTCAGGCAGGCGTGCCGTTCGACCAGGGTTTCGTCGCGCAGCGCCTCGATCCAGGTCATGCCGTCCGGATTGGTCCAGACCGGATTGTAAACGCGGGTGAAGTAGGTTGCGAGTTTGCCGCGCCCTTCTTTGAGAAAGTGCGGCATCAGAAAACTCATTTCGAAAAATGCGAGGGGAAATTCGCGCGGCCAGGTCAGCTCGTTCCAGACGTTCGGCGCGGGCGGCATCAGCGGCGGCGCTGGAATGAATTTGTTAAAAGCGGCCGGCGCGGTTCCGCCCGGCGTGGCGACCGCGCCAACCAGCACGGCCAGAAATTCCAGCGCGCGCGCCACCTGCCATCCGCCCAGATTGCCCGCCGCCGCGCCGCGCCAAACTTGCGTCGCGACCGCGTGGCCGGCGCGGCCGATTTCGCGCGCGACCTCGGCGATCGTCGCCGCCGGCGCGCCCGATTCATGGGCGGCGAACTCCGGCGTGAATTGCGCATAGGCCTGTTTCAGCGCCGCGATGAAGTTGTCGAAGTTCGGCTCCAGATCCGGACGGGCCGCGCGGAGATAGTCCTCCCAATTGACCCAGCGCCGCACGAATTCGCGGTCGTACAAATCCTCGTCCAGCAGCACTTTGCACATCGCCAGCAGCATCGCCGCCTCGCTGCCCGGCCAGGCCGGCAGCCAGTAGTCGGCGCGCGCCGCGGTGTTGGACAGCCGCGGATCGATTACGCAGATTTTCGCGCCGCGCGCTTTGCCGTCGATGATGCGCTGCGCATGCGGATTGAAATAATGCCCGGCTTCGAGATGCGAGCTGAGCAGCAGGATGAAGCGCGCGTTGGCGTAATCGGGCGACGGCCGATCGATCCCGTGCCAGAATGCGTAGCCGGTGCGCGCGCCCGCCGAGCAGATGTTGGTGTGGCTGTTGTGGCCGTCGATTCCCCACGCGTGCAGCACGCGCTGGTTGTATATCAATTCGTGTCCGGGACGGCCGACGTGGTAGAGCACCTGGTCGCGCCGGCCTTCAAGAAGCGCTTTGCGAATCCGGCCCGCGAGGTCGTCCAGAGCTTCGTCCCACGACACCCGCTCCCATTTGCCTTCGCCGCGCTTGCCCACGCGCCGCAGCGGATGGCGGATGCGCTCCGGGTCGTAAACCTGGCCGAGCGTGGCGGGACCCTTCGCGCAGTTGCGTCCGCGGCTCCCCGGATGGAGCGGATTGCCCTCGAACTTGCGGATTTTTCCGCTCGCCTTGTCGACATAGGCCAGCAGGCCGCATCCCGCTTCGCAGTTGAAGCAGACGGTCGGGATCAGCCGGTATTGGCGTTCGACTTTGCGCGGCCATTGAGCCGGATCGTATTCGCGCCAGTCGTCCCACTGCGCCGCCGGCGGAAAACTGTCGAGGCCGCCCGCGGGCGCTTCCAATCCAATCGCCGCGGGATTAAGCGGTTTCGGTTCTTCGCTCAATTTGCTGCTCCTCAGCTCAGCGGCGTGGCCTGGCCGGCCAGAATCCAGATTTCGTCGAACACCAGCACGCCGAGCAGCGCCAGCATCGCCGTCAATCGATCCAGCCCGCGCCCGGAAGCGCCATGCCAGACCAGAAACGCCGCGAGCAGCGCGGGCATCAGGTTGCCCGCGACGATCACGCCGTACCAGAAACTCGAGCGCAGCCGCCCGCTGCGGATCAGTTCGATCGCTTTGCGCGCGTCGGCGGTATATTGCGGCAGCATCACGATGCCGATCGCAATCGCGGCGTTGAACGTCACGCCAATCAGCATCACGACGTCCATGGTCCGGATGAAGCTCGGGATCGCCATCGCGCCGGCCTGCCGCATCGAGAGCGAACCGGCGAAGATTGCGAGCAGAATCATCGCCGCGGCGCCCGCGACGACCGCTTGCGCCAGCAGAATCCACAGAAAGGAGGAATTCTGCCAGAGATCGCGGCCGCGCCCCTGCGCGAACAGAAACGCCGAGTAGCAGGCGGACGCGGCCCCGGCCGCCGCCGCCGCGCAGCGCAGCGCCGCGGGCGGAGGCGCGCGAAACAGCAACGCCCATCCAAACCAGACCGTGGCGAGCGCGCCGAACAGCATCAGTATCCACGCGCCGCGCACCAGCCACGAGCGCGGGTTGGGTTTGAGCAGAATGAAATAGAAGCGTTCGGGACGGTCGAGATCGGCGATCAGCAGGGCCATCGTTATCGCCAGAAAAACTATCGCGGCGAGCGGCGCGAATTCGTTGAGCAGCGGCGCGTGCGCGGCGGCGAGTTCCGGGTCCAGACCGATCACGAACGCGGCGACGATTATCAGTCCCGCCGCGATCGCCTTGGTCCACAAATAGAAGACCGGAATCAAACCCCAGGGCCGCTGATGCGCCACGTCGTAAACGACGCGCGCCGCGCCCGGCGCGGGCTTGGAGTCCGCATGGGCCGGCGGCACGGCGTAGGGATTTCCATCGGGCGGGCGCTCGGACCAGAGATAGCTCGCCTGCGGCGTCATCATCGAGGGATCCAGGAAATCGCCCTCGATCCCCGCGTAGAACAGCTTGGGCTGAGCGCCCTTGTGCGGCTTGCGGACGGCAAGCTTGCCGCTCGCGACCATCCGGCCCGCCTGCGAGTCGGGATTGTCGATATCGCCGGCGATGATCGCCTGCGTCGGACATACGATTACGCACGCGGGCTCAAGGTTGCGCTCGATGCGATGCGCGCAAAAATTGCATTTGGCCGCCGTATGGGTGCGCGGATCGAGATAAAGCGCGTCGTAGGGACACGCCTGCATGCACGACTTGCAGCCGATGCAGCGGCTGTTGTCGAAATCGACGATGCCGTCCGGACGATGAAACAGCGCCTGCGTCGGACAAATTTCCACGCACGGGGCGGCCTCGCAGTGATTGCAGCGCATCACCCCGAAATGGCGGCTCGAGTTGGGAAAATCGCCCTTCTCGATGTATTTGACCCAGGTCCGGAAGACCCCGACCGGAACGTCGTTTTCTTCCTTGCATGCGACCGTGCAGGCGTGGCATCCGATGCACCGGTTGTGGTCGATTACGAAGCCGTAACGCAAGATTTTTCTCCCCGTGCGGCGCCGCGCGTCAGCGTGCGGACGCGCGGCGCGCGGCGTCCGCAACGATCGTGCCGGCAAAGAAATCCGGATTCGCCGCGGTCCAGAATTTCACCGCGTCGCCGAACACCAGCGCGCGGAAATCCGCCTCGCCCAGCAGTCCGTCTTCGACCAGCTCGTAGGCCTCCTCCGCCGCCTCAACCATCTCCGGCACGTCCCAATGGCCGAGGTCGGAGCCGTAGAGCGCGCGCAGGCGCGCGCCGAACGGAGACCCCTTCGCGTCGTAGGCGAGCAGGTTCATCGGGTCATCGCCCTCGCAGCCGAAATAAAAACGCTCGCTGAAGATGTCGCGAATATCTTCGGGCCGCTGGATGCCGCTTTGCTTCCATTCGTCGAGCAGTTCTGGATCTTCGCCGCGTTGCATGAAGCCGCGAAAAGCCTTCAGCAATTCCTCCGCGCGGGCGGCGCTGCCGCCGCTTCCGTACCGGCGGGTCAGATCGACGAAGACGGCATCGTCGATATTGGCGGGGTTGTAGTTTTCCATGGCCGCGCGATTGCGCTTATGCCAGTGCGAGATCAAATCGCAGTAAAGATTTCGCGCCCACGCCGCGCCGCCCTCCATGAAGGCGAAACGCAACGCCGGAAAGCGCATCGGCACGCCGCCCATGACCAGGCCGCGGCAAATCGCGTCGGCGCTGGCGGCGAAGTTTCCCAGATGGTTGTGCACGTAATTCGACGGCGTGGCCCGGCTGCCCCATCCGTAGCCCACCGAATGAAACGTCGGCGAAACTCCGAGTTCGAGGCACTTCGCCCAGACCGGATCGTAGTCGTATTCGCTGTCCAGCCCGTAGGTGTCCATCCAGAGCGCGAAGCGGGCGGCTTCGGGCGAGATTTTTCTCGCGAATTCGATCGGCCGCCGCACGTAGCTCGCCATCATGACCGCGCGCAAGCCCAACTCGCCCACCGCGTATTCAAGCTCCGCGATCGCTTCCGCCGGCGTATGCATCGGAATCGTCGCGACCGGAATCAGCCGATCCGTCAGACCCGCGAACATGTCGGCCTTCATCCGATTGAGAGCGCGCGCGGCGGCGCGCCGCACTTCGTCGTCTTCCATTTCCATCGCGAGCAGCCCGAGCGTCGGATAGACGATCGAAACGTCCAGCCCCATCTCGTCCATCCGCTCATGGAACAGCCGCGGCATCAGCGCCGTCGCCAGATCGCGCGTGTTTCGCGCCGGGCAGGCCCACCAGGTCGGTCTGATTGCGCGGCGTTGATGGCGCTCGGCGGGCGAGAAATTGCGCCATCGCGGATCGGAGAAGGTGTCGAAAAAGACGGATTTGAACCGTTCCAGAACGCCCGCCCCGCCGATTTCACGCAGATATTCCTGAAAGACGGGCGCAAGCTCCATCTGATGGCCGTCAGAATCGATAATCGGATGGTTCAGCCGTTCGCGAATCGCCGCCGATTTTGACTTCTTTGCCGATTCCATAGTCTCTAATCCTCGCGTTTGCCCGGGCGCCGTTTTTAGCGCTTGCACTATAGCGCAACGCCGCCGGCGCCGCGCGCGCGTTTACCGCGTTCGAAACCGCTATCGATATTCTTCAGGGAATCGGGGATGTCAATCAGCGGATTGGCGGCTCGATCGGCAATTGCACAATCAGGTTGAGGCCCCATCCCTCCTCGACCCGGGCCTGAATTTTGCCGCCGTCGGCCTCGACCAGCGCGTGCGCGATATATCGTCCGAGCGCGGACGACCGCGCGCCATCGACCGCCAAGTTCGGCCGGTCGAAAACGTGCTCGATTTCGTGCGGCGTCGCCTCCGGACCGGTGTCGCTAACTTCGACCACAATCCAATCGCCGAACTGCGAAGTTTGGAGCCGCACCTCGCCGGCCGGCGTGCGCCGCACGGCGCTGGTCACGAGGTTGGCGACGATCCGTTCAAGATGCAGCGGATCGAGGCTCGCCTTCGGCAATCCGCCGAGATCGACCCGCAGGCGCAAGCCCTTGAGCCGCGCTTCGATAGCGCAATGCTCGGCCGTTTCCGCGACAACGCCATTCGCGTCGATCGGCCGCCAATTCGGCCGCAGGCGCTGTTCTTCCAGGAGATAGAGGTCGAGCACGTTTTTGACCAGCAGGTCCATCGAGGTGGTGGTCGACCAGACGCGGGCGAGCAGATTGCTGCGATCTTTTTCCTCCAGATCATCCTCGACCAGCAAGGTGACCAACCCGACCAGCGTGGCCAGCGGATTGCGAATATCGTGGGTCATGGTCGCGATCTGGGTTTCGCGGAACGCCGCCGCCTCGGCCAATTGGATCAACTGCCGGCGCAGCCTGCGCCGATAACGATCAAGAAAGACGGCCGTGAATTGCGAAAGCGTAAGCGCGGCGAGCAATCCGAGCAGGCGATGGATATCGAAGCGCGGCCCGATCGGAATAAAAAGTTCGCCGATCAAATAGAGCAGAAAACAGGAAACGATGAGCAGCAGTTGCCATCGCCAGCCCCAGATCACGAATGCGGCCGTCGCGAACGGGCAAAGAATAATCGTGATATATCGGGTCGTGCTTTCGTGCGTGAGTCCGCTGATTCGGATGATCAGCGAGATCATCACGAGACAGGTCATCAATGACCAGAAACGCCAATGGGCACGGAACCCCGGCAGCCAGGTCAGGCCGAAGAACAGGAGCACGACGGCCAGGGCGGTCCAGTGGTAATCGAGCGCCAGCGCCGATTTTCCGGCGAGATGCGCGCGCGCGTCGATCGCGATGTACGCGATGACGAAGAAGATTCCGACCGGGCCGGACTTCTTTAGAATATCTACCGCTTCAAGATTGTCGTCGAATTCCGCTTCGATCTGTTGCGGCGAGACCTGTTTGGGGCGCACCGGCGCGACCGGTTTGTTTGCAACCTTGCGCGGACGATAAAACGCCCTCCGAGCTGAAGCGGCCGCCCCCACGATGTTTATCCCTACCCGCCCGCCGCTATTGCTTCAAGTGCATGCTTCATCGCGGCGAGCGCGAAATCCAATTCCGCTGTGGATATCGTTAACGGCGGCGCGAGTCTGACCACGCGGTCAGCATTCAACGTCCAGTTGATCACGACGCCCCGGGCGATCGTCTCGGCGACAAAACGATGCGCCACGCCGGCCTGCGCGAACTCGATTCCAATCAATAACCCAAGGCCGCGGACCGCCAGGATTTGACGTCCGACCAGCTTCCCAAGCTGGGCGCGGAACGCCGCTCCGGACCGCGCGGCGGTTTCCCATAATCGATTCGACAAAATCTGATCGAAGGCGGCGCGGCCGGCGGCGCAAGAGACTGGATGGCCGCCGAAGGTAGTGATGTGGCCCAGCGGCGGATCGTGGGCCAACCGGCCTAAAATCTCGTCGCTTCCGCAAAACGCTCCGAGCGGCATCCCGCCGCCAAGCGCCTTGGCCAGCACGATCAGGTCGGGCCGGACGTCAAAATGCTCCAGCGCGAACAGCCGCCCGGTGCGTCCGAAACCGGTCAGCACCTCGTCGAAAATCAGCAGCGCGCCGATTTGCGAGCAGCGTTCGCGCAGCGCGAGCATGAAGTCGCGCGACGGAATTCTGACGCCGCCCTCCGCCTGGATTGGTTCGATCACCACGGCCGCGACGCTTTCGTCGATCGCTTCGAGGACGGCGCCGTCGTCGAATGGCAGACGCCGCACCGGCCCGGGCAGCGGTTCAAAAGGCGCGCGAAACGCGGCGTTGCCCATCAGCGCCAACGCCGCCATCGTGTCGCCGTGATAAGCGCCGTCGAACGCAACGAAGGTCGTGCGGCCGGTGAATTTGCGCGCGGTCTTCAGCGCGCCCTCGATCGCTTCCGCGCCGCTGTTGGTGAAATAAACGCGGGATAAGTTGCCGGGCAGCGCCTCGGCAAGCCGCGCCGCATATTCCGCTTGCGCCGCGATTACATACTCGCCGTAAACCATCGCATGCAGATGGCGGCGCGATTGCCGCTCGATCGCGGCGAGCACGGCGGGATTTCCATGCCCGAGCGCGCTCACGCCGATTCCCGCGATCAGATCGAGATAGCGGCGGCCGTCGGCGCAGTACAGCCAGCATCCCTCGGCCCGTTCGATTTCCAGACCGATCGGCGCGTCGGAGGTTTGCGCCAGATGGCGCACAAAGGCGTCGCGCGCTCGGCTCATGGCGAAGTTTTCAGCCGTTCGAGAAAAATGCCGCCGCCATGACGCCAATTCAGCGGCGGCGATTGCATCGCGCCCGGTTTGCAAATGTACGCGACTTCAATCCGCTCGAGGATCTTGTGCAGATCGGCCCAACGGGTCGGCGGCGCCGCGAGCGCGAAGGCCTCAAAGCGGCCGGCGAATCGGCTTAAACGGTCATACAATTCGTTATCGCCGGCAAAGCGTGCGACCGTAAGCGCGCGACCGCCGGGCGAGATTGTGAACTCCGCGCGATCGTCGAAGACGACGGTCCATCGATACGGCTCGCCCCATCCGCCGCCCTCCAGCAATTCGACGCCGGCGTCGCCGCCCAGCATCCGCCAACGCGCGCTCTCGCGCATCCGCCTGATTGCGGCAGCGGCCTCCAAATCAAACCGCGAGGGCGGAGGCGTCCGCGCCGACCGGCGTTCGATCGCCGCCGCGAGCCGCCGCGCAAAATCCCGCGCCGCGCCCGCGTCCTGCGTTTCGATCATCGCCTGATGAGGCGACAGGCATCCTTGCTGTTCAAACAGTGCTAGGTCGCGCGCAATCGCGGCAGCCAACGCCGCGGCGTCGCCGTCGCTTATCCGATCGAATCCGGCGACGACTACGCCGCTGTAGCGGGCGCCGAAGCCGACCAGAGCACGGCTCGATCCGTCGCCGGCCGGCAGCCGGTTCAGATCGGCCAGCGTCAAATCGTCGCCGAAAGCGGCGATCCAATCGCAAGCGCGTCTGAACGCCGCGGTGGCCGCACGATTTTCGCGGCTCCAGTTCATCACCGCGAGCCGTTCGCCGACTGCGGCGTCGGCCGCGCGCAAAGATTGCGCGAACGCCGCGAACGTCAACGGTTCCGGGCTCGCGGTTTTCAGAATCAAGCCGCGTCCGGAAAGCAGCGCCGCGACGATTTCATGCATTCCGGCGCCGGGAACATTGCCCGGCATCACCACGCCGATTAATTCATTGGCGACGGTCGCGGCCCGCGCGAAGTCGCGGATAGACTCCGCATCAAAGGGCGCGAACAGCGCGTCGAATGACTCTTCGAGCAGCGCTTCGCTCCATCCCCACGCCTGGACGAGCGCGGCGATAATCCGGCGGCGCGGCGCGAATTTCCGCTCGCGCCATCCGCCGAGCGTCGCCGTGAGCGCGCGGACGATGCGCGTCGAATCGAGCGGCGATTCCAGCACGCCGCGCAGTTCCGCAGCCCGCGCCTCGATCATCCGTTCGTCAAGCTGCGCGTCGCTCCGAACCGATGGCGCGGTTTCTTCAGCGCCGTTCATCGCCGATCCGCCGCCACCCGCGCGAGTTCCCGTTCGGCGAACTCATCGATCGCGAGCGCGCAACCGCGCGCCCCGCTCGCCGCGGCGCGTCCCAGAATCGCGACCGCATCGCCCTGGACGATCCCGAAATCTTCGGTCATGAGCGCCGAAATCGAACCGGCATTGGCCAGATCGAAAAACGCCAGCATCCCGGCCGCGCCCGGCGCCGCCGGCGACATTATGGCCGGATCGAGCGCGACCGGCCGCATCCACGGCGGCGCGAGTTTCATCCGCGCGCCGGGCGTTCCAGCCGCGCCGGCGCAATTGAAGGGCGTCGCGTCGTAAAGCTGCGAGCACAGTTCCGTCATTCCGTATTCGTTGATCGCGAGCGCCGGCGCCACGCCTAGCAATTGGCCCGCCGATGCGACGACCGCCTCGGCGCCAAGCGGAATTATCTGACCCTTCGCGCCGCCCGTGTCCATGATGCGCGATCCGGCCGCCAGGCGAATCCGCGGCCCGTTGGCGCGCAGATGCTCGAACAGCGCAGCGAAGGACGCCGTCGTGCCGAGGATGCAGACTGGTTCGTCCCGCGCGGCCGTTTCGGCCAAAAATACCGCGGCGCGAGCGGCGTCAACCCCCTGCCGCGATGCGACGCATTCGACCGCGCCCGCTCCGAATTCCTCGATACACCAGCCGATCATTCGCGAAAGCGAAGATTCCGGCATCCGATCCGCCGTGGGATGCATCGCGAGCATCGCGATGCGTGCGTCGTCCGGAAAGAGCATCCGTCGCAGATGGGCGATGGCGGCGGCGCGGTAGATTTCGGGTTTGGGCACGCGATGACGGCCGCGTTCGGCGAAACCTTTGGTCGTTCCGCTCGTCAGGAAGGTCAGGCCCGCGGCGGCGTCATCGGATATGTTCGCAACGTCCGCATATTTGAAGGCGAGCGTGCTCGCGTATGGAATGTTGGCGAGCCTGCGAACGTTCTCCGGATTGGCGTTGCGGCTTTGGCAATAGGCGCGGTAAACCGGGACATTGGCGAATTGAAAGCGAAACACGTCCAGAGCGAGCGCTTCGAACGATTCGGCGCCGGGCGATTCGATAAATCCGAGTACTTGTTCGTAAATCGACATGACCGGTCGCGATGTTTGCCCAGTTTATCGCGTTTGCGGCCGGGTTGCGCCAGCGGCGCCGCGCTGGGTATTAGCGTCGCTATTTCAGGCATATTTCGCCGTATTCCCGATTTTGATAGAAAAGCAGCTTGGCAACGATGCCGCCTCGGAGGGGCGCATCAGATGAAGCAATTTATAGCGGGGGTGGTCGCGGGCGCGCTCGCGATCGGCGGGGTTGGGCTGGCGGCGACTGCGGCGGAACACAACGGAACTTTTTGGCGGCAACTGAGCGCTCCGGCCAAAGACAGTTATGTCGCGGGCTATCGCGACGCGATGAACGTCAGCGTGGGCAAGCTCGACGATCTGAAAATTGCCGCGGATCTTTTTCACTGGCGCGGCGCCAACAAAATCCTGGGCCAGATCGATCGCGAGCTTTCCGGCGGCGGCCTGACTTCCGATGCGGCCGTCAAGCAGCTCGACGCGCTCTACTCAAATCCGAAATACGCCGAGCTCGATCTTGGCCAGGCGCTGGAGTTCCTCGCCGCGCGCACCGCGCCCGCCGATAACGCCGCGCCCGCCTCGGCGCCGGCCGATGCCGATCAAGCGCCCGGCGGCGTCACGGCGAAATCCAGGTAGCGCAATCCGGCGCGGCGACGCTTCGCGCCGGAAGATTATTTGACAGCTCCGGCGCGGGCGACCTACCGTGCTTGCGCGATCGGCTCGCGCCTGCGCGCCGCTTGCCAATTCAAATGGGAAGGCCGCTGCGATGAGCACCGAAACGACCGCCCGTCTGCGCCAGCTTTTATCCGGCCCCGCGATGCTCGTGGCGCCGTTCGTCTATGACGGTCTGCAGGCGAAAATCGCCGAACAGGCCGGCTTCGACGCGGTTTACATGACCGGATTCGGCACGGCCGCCGCGCGCGGATTGCCCGACCTCGGCTTGCTCACGATGTCCGACATGGTCCAGAACGTCCGCGCGATCGCCCATGCCGTCACTGTTCCGCTGATCTGCGACGCCGACACCGGCTACGGCAATCCCGTGAATGTCTGGCGGACGGTGCGCGAGTATGAAGAGGCGGGCGCCGCCGCGCTGCATATCGAGGATCAGGTCTGGCCCAAGCGATGCGGTTTCCTGGCGGGCAAGCAGGTAATCCCGATGGACCAGATGGTTCCGAAGGTGCGCGCCGCCTGCGACGCGCGCCGCGATCCCAATTTCGTCATTATTGCCCGCACCGACGCGTTGGCGGTCAACGGATGGGAAGACGTGGCGCGCCGCGCCCGCGCTTACCGCGCGGCCGGCGCCGACCTGATTTTCGTCGATGGCATCCGCACCGTCGAAGATATCAAGCGCTATGCCGCGGAACTCGGCGACCTGCCGCTGCTCTACAACGGCGGCCTGTTGCCGGTTCCCGAACTGGCGAAATTCGGCTTCAAGGCGACGATTCATACAGGCGCCCTGATGGCCGCGTTCGTCGGCTTTCGCGAAGCGATGCGCGAGCTGAAGCGGACCGGGTCGCTCGATCTGCCGATCACCGGCCATCTGTTCGGCGAGCTGATCGAATTGCTGGGCGTGCCCGCTTACGAGGCGCTGGCGAAGAAATATTCCGGCTAGTGCCGCGTCTCAAAAATATCCGCATCAGCGGCAGCGCCCGCATGGTCATTTTGAGCGCGGCGAAAGCCTGCCCTGAGTCCGACGAAGGGAATCCCGACCGCCGCCACCAAGGAAGCTTGCTTGCGGAACGCCGCACAGGGCCGCGAATTTGTAATGGATAATCCGGTCGAACTGAAATTCTATTTCGCCTACACCAGTCCGTTCACCTATCTGGCGTACGCGCCGGCGCGCGCGCTCGAACGGAGTCATCGCGTGCGCCTGCGCTTTATTCCGCATGGAGTGAATATCCGGCGCGTGTACGGAGATACGGCCGAGCGCACCGAACGCGACCAATTGAAAGTCCGTTATCTTTATCTTGACGTGCGGCGTTTCGCCGTCGAACGCGGATTGACTATTCTGCCGCCGAAAAAAATCTATAGCGCGCGTTTCGCCTTTTACGGCGGGATGGTCGCGGAGGATCAGGGACTGTTCCATCCCTATTCCGAGCGCGTGTTCGAGCGCTTCTGGAAGCGCGAACTCGAGGTCGAAAATCCGGCGGCGCTGGGAGGGATTTTGCGCGAGGCCGGCGCGGATCCGGCGCCATTCGAACGGTACGTCGGCAACGAGGAATTGGAAGCCAAGCCGCGTCTTAAAGCCTGTTTCGCCGAGGCCGATCGCGATCACGTCTTCGGCGTGCCGATCTTCGTAATCGGCGGCGAACTGTTCTGGGGTTATGACCGAATGAACTGGCTGGTGCGCAAGCTCGACGCGATGGGCCTGCGCCGCTGAGCGATCTCTCAAGCGAACGGTTGCGAACGGCCGGAATAAGACCCGCTGGCGTCCCGTCTCGAAAGTAATTTCATAGGTTGGCTGCGAAAGATGCGAAAGATCGGGATTCTTCGCTTCGCTCAGAATGACCGGAGTGCGCCTTTTGATGGTCATTCTGTGCGGAGGCTGCCGGAGCGAAGAATCCCGGACAGCAGCCATTTCGATGCACTTATTTGTGAGACGGCACACCAGTCAGCCGAGGCTGCGTTTTTCGCGTTCGGCCAGCTCAAGATCCGCGTCAACCATCATCTCGACCAATTGCCGGAAGCGGATCTTCGGCTCCCATCCGAGGATGCGGTTCGCCTTGCCGCTGTCGCCGATCAGAATGTCCACTTCGGCGGGCCGCATGAAACGCGGATCGAACTCCACATACTTCGCTGGGTCGAGGCCGAGCCGGGCGAAGGTGAGATCGAGGAATTCGCGCACCGCATGGGTTTCGCCGGTCGAAATCACGAAATCGTCGGGCCGCTCCTGCTGCAGCATCCGCCACATCGCCTCGACGTAATCTCCCGCGAAGCCCCAGTCGCGCCGCGCGTCGAGATTGCCGAGCGTGAGCTTGTCCTGAAGGCCGAGCTTGATTCGCGTCGCGCTGCGCGTGATTTTGCGGGTGACGAAATTCTCCCCGCGCCGCGGCGATTCGTGATTGAAGAGGATGCCGTTGCAGGCGAACAGGCCGTAAGCCTCGCGATAATTGACCGTCTGCCAGTGCGCGTAGCATTTGGCGCAGGCGTAGGGGCTGCGCGGATGGAACGGCGTGGTTTCGCGCTGCGGAATCTCCGCGACTTCGCCGAACATCTCGGACGATCCGGCCTGATAAAAGCGGACGTTGCGGCCGTGACGCTGATTATGGTCGCGGACCGCCTCGAGCAAGCGCAGCGTCCCGAGCCCGACGACATCGGCGGTATATTCAGGCTGGTCGAACGAAATGCGCACGTGCGATTGCGCCGCCAGATTGTAAACTTCGTCGGGCAGCACCTGCTCGATGATACGGCGCAGGCCGGTGCCGTCGCCGAGGTCGCCGTAATGGAGTTGCAGCGGCGATTTGTCGCCGGCGACGCCATGATGAAGATGATCGATGCGGCCGGTGGCGAAGCTGGAACTGCGCCGCACGACGCCGTGGACCTCGTAACCTTTTTCGAGCAAGAGTTCGGCCAGATACGAACCGTCCTGGCCGGTGACTCCGGTTATCAACGCGACTTTCGGCATCAAATGATCTTTTCGGCGCGGATATTTCGGCGCCACCGGCGCGCCGCGCGATTCGTCATATCATGCCGCAAGACGCGGGCGCGGGCGAGCGTTCGTCAATCTCCTTTGACGAGCCGGAAGGAATCGCTTTCGAAATGCTGGGTCGAAAATTCGTACAGCTCGGCGTCTTCGATCGCTTCCATCTGATGAACGAGACCGATCGGAATATCCATGCATTGGCCGGCTTCGAGCACGAACTCCTCGATCGCCGGCGAATCGGCCGAATCCTTCACCCGCACTTTCAATTTTCCGGAGCGCAGGAAAAAGGATTCCGTCTTGATCTTGTGAAAATGGAGCGAGCACATCTTCCCCTTGCGGATTTCAAGAATTTTTCCGCAATAGAGATCGTTGTTCGCAATCCATACTTCGCGGCCCCAGCCCTTCGGAACGATTTTCACTGGTTCGCGCGATCGAGACATAATTTTCCCTCTTTGCGGCTGGACTATCGGATCGCAGGAGCGCGGTCGGATTACTGAAAATGTAGCCAGTTGGCGGAGATTATGCGACTACTTGTCCGCCGGCGGCGCCGCGATTCGCGCCGGGAGCTGGCACGAGGTCGCTTTCGCCGGCCGGGCCCATATCATTGAGCCGAATAGAAAACCTGCGAACGGAAAGATGATGACGATTAGCAAATTCCCACAGCAATAGAGTCATTTCGCGCGGCAGGGAATCCACCGCGACCAGTAGCTCGTTGAAATTCGTCGCGAGCAAAATTTGCTCAAGATCTTCGAGCGAACCCATCACCTGCCGTCCGTGCACCAGCTTGCCGAGTTTCATGGCGTCATTGTCGACAAAGCCGACGATTTTGGTGCGGGCGCCGCGGGCGACCGCCAGATAACGCGCGGCGGCTTCCGCCAGTTCGTCGGCGCCGACGATCAGCACCCGCCGATCGGCGACCGCGAGCAACGCGATTCCGCGGCGCAGGGCGCGAAACGAAAAACGGCTGGCGACGAGAAAATTCGCAAGCAAAATCACGTAAAGCACAGCGATCGATCCGGACAGTTCGATCCGGACGATCATCGAGATCAAAACCAGGAACGCGCCGGCCAGCACCGCGCCGATCGTAAGCCGCAACAGGTCCGAAACGCTCGCATAGCGCCAGATTCCCCGGTAAACGCCGGACATCATGAATGCGGCGTAGGTCGTGGCAAGAACCCAGGGCACGCACAGCAGCAAGCTGTTCATCAGGGCGTCGTTGATCCGAAAATCGAGCCGAATCAAAAATGCGCCGAAATAGGCCGCGGGAATCAGGGCAAGATCGAGCAACGCTTCCGCCAGCCGCCGCTTGTAGCTGAAAGTCAGAATCGCGTGCGCCAGCCCGCGCAGCTCAGCGATCGCGGCGCCGGGCGATGTCCGATCGAAGGTAAGATCGACCATGAAGAGAGCGATTGCGCCGAACAGTCCCGCGACCATCGGCAGCGTCGACAAGAGCAGCGGATGCGGAATCATCACGACCGCGACCGCGAGCGCCGAAGTGGCCGCTGTAACGATCCAGAACAGGCCGACCGCGGTCGGCTCGGCGACGCCCAGCGCGAGCAGCTTGTGATGCGAATGGTCGAGCCCGCGGCGCGAAATCGGCTTTCCGGTGGCCATCCGGCTGACGCTCACGATCGCCGTGTCGAGCAGCGGCACGAGCATCAGCAGCATCGGCGCCACGTACCGCGACAAGCGCGAATTTCCCGAAAGGTCGCCGGCATGCAAGGCGAGCAGACCCAGAATCAAGCCGAGCGGCAGGGCGCCGCTGTCGCCCATGAAAATCGATGCGGGGGTGGCGTTGTACAGCAAGAATCCGCACAAGGCGCCCGCGATGGCGAGCGCGCGGCAGCCCAGCGCCGTCTGATTGTTGACCAGCGCGATCACGCCGCAAGCGACGGCGATAACGATGCCGATGCCGGTCGCCAGACCGTCGAGACCGTCGATCAAATTGAACGCGTTGATGGTCGCGAGCAGAAAAAATCCGGTCAAAAGCGCGTTGAGCCAATGCCACGGCGCCAGATGCAACGGCCCTTCGACCCCGAGCACAATTGCGACGATCGCAATCTGCGACAGCAGTTTGGGCAGCGCCCGAAAGGCTACGGCGTCGTCGATCACGCCGACTGCGAGCAGACCAATCGAACCCGCGAGCATCCCCAAGCTCAGCGAATGCACCGCGGCGAGCGCAATCAGAATCGATATTACGATCGCAACGCCGCCCAACAGCGGCGTAGCCTCGTGATGGCGTCCGTCGTCGCTGGGCGGGGCCGTCACTCCGAGCCGCAGGGCCATCCGCTTGAGCGGCGGCGTTGTCACTATCGTCAACAACATGGCGACCAGCGTCGCCACCAATGGACGCAGCGGCGGACTTATGACGATGAACATAGCGCCACCGGCTGGACAACCGGCGTCCCCTCACCTCCGCAGGCTGGCCGGCGTTCACTTTGCGCTCGCATTTCGAGTGAAGCAAGCGTCATTTTGGATTCCATCGATAAAAATCTATCTATATTAAACTTAATTTTGCTTTAACTGTCAATAACTAATAACTCAGCATCTAGCTGGCGGGTCAGACCAAAAGCCGACCTCCAATTGCCGTCAGCCGCAGATTGACCTGCGCAAGCTGCGTCCGTCACGATTCAAAGGCCGACGCGTCCATAAAGCCGCTGGAATCACGTCGAACCGTCGAATCATGGAGGCGAGCACGATGCATCCCGCTGAAATCGTGAAGCAATGGGTCGATCGCTTCAATCGGGCGGACGTGGACGGTTTGGCCGCGCTTTACCGCGACGATGCGATTAACCATCAAACGCCTGAACAACCGATTCACGGAAAAGCGGCGATCCGCGCGAAGTTCGCCAAGGAGTTCGCCCGCGCTCCGATGCGCTGCATAGTCGAAAATCTATTCGAAGACGGCGCTTGGGCGATTCTGGAGTGGCGCGATCCGCTCGGGCTGCGCGGATGCGGATTCTTTAACGTAATTGAAGATTTGATTGTCTTTCAGCGTGGTTATTGGGACAAGCTGACGTTCCTGCGGATGCACGGCCTGCCGCTGCCCGATCCGCGCGCTTAGCCTGTTGAGCAAGACGCAGAACGGCTCCGGGGCGCCGTCAGCGAGCGGGCGCGAAGGCGTGTTCGGGTCGCACTTCGGGAGCGGCGGTGGCGAAATCCGGCAACGGCCGCTGAAAAATTAGCGCGGCGTACAGGTCGCACATTTTACGAGCGGATAATTTCCAATCGAAATCCTGCTTGATCCACTGGCGTCCGCGCGCGCCCATCTCGGCCAAGGGCATTGCCGCGAGCTGCTGAATCGCGCCCGCCAGCGAGTTGGGATCATTCTTGACCCAAAGGCCGCATCCATGTTCGCTAAGCGCCTTCCACGGCGTGCCCTCGCCGGCGATTACGGGCACGCCGCGGGCGAGCGCCTCGGCGACGCTCGCCGCCGAATGTTCTTGATGGGATGGCATAACGAAGAGATCGATCTGCTCGAAAAAATGGCGGCGCGCGGAGCCGCGCAGCGACGCTTCAACCAGGTTCACTTCGCTGCTGAGACCGAGGCGTTGGATCTGCTTGCGCAAATAGCGCAAATAACGGCGCCCGCCCTCGCCCGCGATCGTTACCCCGACGGCGGTTCCCGAGTCGCGCAGCAGCGCTGCCGCGCCGATTAGGTTTTCCAACGCCTGACGGGGTTCGATGCGGCCCGCGTAGCCGATTCTAAGCCGGTCCTCCATCGGCGTCCGGACGGATTCCGGCGGAACGCGCACGCCGTACGGGACGGTCGCGATCGCGACGGCGGGAATCCGGGCTGCGCACGCTTCCTTTTCGGCGGCCGAGGCGGCATGCATCACAAGCCGCCGCGGCGCCAGTATCCGCTCCAGCCGGGTCGGACCGCCCATGCCTCCGCTATCGCCGCGCCAAGGGTTGAGCGCTCCTCCAGGCGACCATACGAGCGGCCGATCGAATATTCTGCAGGCGACGAGCGTTGGCAGCGCCGTCGCGATGTTCAGTCCAAAAAGATGCACGACTTCGGCATTGCGCATCTCCATCATCAGGCGCATCGGCAAGCTTGGCGCCAACGCGCCAATCAAAAAGCGATGAGCGTAAATCGCTTCGAAACCCGCATCGATAAGAATTGGCTTGCCCAACTCGACCGGCGCGGTTCGGCGCGGGCCGTCCGCGTCAGTGGAAAGCACCCGCACCTCACATCCCAAACGGGCGCATCCAAGGCTGAGACGGTAGGCATTTTCGACCGCCTCGCCATAATAGGCGGCGGGCGAAAAGAATGGCGTGACGTACAGTATCTTCACGCAACCAAGCCAGATATCTGCTGCAATCGCACGAAATCAGATGAACCGCGCGAAAATAATGATATAAATCGCAGCTCCAGTACGATGGACGTTAAATAACGCAAAATTCATCCAGTTGGAACACTTCGCCATGACTGAAGCATCCCGGAAGGATTCTTCGATAAGCGCGGCTGTCTGCTTCGACCTTGACCGCATCCGTTGTTGGCGGAATAGTGGCCTTAAAGAGTCGGGAATATAGATCGGTTCCCGGCCGGCAGATCACGGCGATCGTAATTGCGCTGAAATTGTCCGCCGCCCGTTACGCACCGGAAGCAGCCGATCGAAATCAGGGTTGGGAAAAGAATTCGCGTAAACCGTGACGTGCGCTACCGGCGGGTGTATATAGAAGGTCCCGCGGCGTTACGGGCGGCGCGATTCGACGGCAATTGGTAGAGGTATCGCAATGACGCAACTTGAAGCGGCCCGCAAAGGCTTGATTACCCGGCAGATGACGGAAGTCGCCGAGGACGAAGGGCTGCGGCCCGAAGAGATCCGCGCTCTGGTCGCCAGCGGCGAAGTGGTGATTCCACGCAATCATCATCATGAATTCCGCGCGATCGGCATCGGCAAACGGCTTCGGACCAAAGTCAACGCCAACATCGGCGCCTCGAATTTCCATCAGTTGGTCGAAGAAGAGATCGAAAAGCTTTACACGGCCGTGCGGTTTGGCGCGGATTCCGTGATGGACCTGTCGACCGGCACCGACCTCGATCAGATTCGGATGGAAGTGCTGTCGCGCAGCCCTGTGATTCTCGGCACGGTGCCGATTTACCAGGTCGCGTCGGAGCGTTCGATCATGGAGCTGGAGGCGCCGAATTTTCTCGACGTGATCGAGCGTCAGGCGCGCCAAGGGGTCGATTACATGACGCTGCATTGCGGCGTCACGCGCGAAACGGTCCGCAAGCTGCGCGGCCACGGCCGGATCGAGGGAATCGTCTCGCGCGGCGGCGCGCTGCTGGCGGCGTGGATCGAACGCACCGGGAACGAGAATCCGCTTTACGAGCATTTCGACGAAGTTTGCGCGATTTTGCGCGAGCACGACGTTACGATTTCGCTGGGCGACGGCCTGCGTCCGGGCGCCACCGGCGACGCGACCGATCGCGGCCAGCTCGCGGAGCTGCTGGTGCTCGGAGAACTTACCGAACGGGCGCGCGCGCTCGGCGTGCAGGTGATGATCGAAGGACCGGGCCATGTGCCGCTCGATCAGATCGAAGCCAACGTCAAGCTCGAAAAGCGGGTTTGCGGCGGCGCGCCGTTTTACGTGCTGGGTCCGCTGACCTGCGATGTCGCGCCCGGCTACGACCATATTACCGGCGCGATCGGCGGCGCGATCGCCTCGGCCGCCGGCACCGATTTTCTCTGCTACGTCACTCCCGCGGAGCATTTGCGGCTCCCCGATATCGAGGATGTGCGCGAAGGCGTTATCGCCACGCGGATCGCGGCCCATTCGGGCGATCTGGTCAAAGGCGTGCGCGCCGCCAAGGTCTGGAACGACCAGATGTCGCGCTACCGCAAGGCGCTCAATTGGGAAGGGATGTACGCGATGGCGATGGATCCGGACAAAGCGCGCCGCTACAAGGAAGAGAGCGAGGCGGCCGGATCGAACGTCTGCAGCATGTGCGGCTCGCTCTGTTCGATCAATATCGACAACGCCGCGATCAAATTCACGCGCAAGCGGGCGCTGGAACAGGTGGAAACCCATGCCGCCGCGGGTCGATGAGATTCGCGGGGCGGACGCGCCGGCGTTTCGCGAAATCGCGCTGCTCGACCAGTTCGGCCGCACCCGCCGGCTGGCCGACTACGCCGGCGAAATCGTAGCGCTCTATTTCTATCCCAAGGACGATACGCCCGGATGCACCGTGGAGGGGCGCGAGTTCCGCAATCTGCACGAGCAGTTCCGCGCGCTCGGATGCGCGGTCGTGGGCGTGAGCGCCGACACCGTCGCGTCGCATCGCGCGTTCGCCGACAAACACGGCTTTCCGTTCACGCTGTTGGCCGACGAGCACGGCGAGCTGGCCGGGACTTTCGGCGTTCTGCGCGAGGGCCGGCCGCTGCGCGCGACCTTCGTGATCGGCCGCGACGGCCGGATCGCGCGCGCATTCCACGACGTCGCTCCCCGCGGCCACGCCCAGCGCGTGCTTAATTTCGTGCAGGCGCTGGTCGAATCGCATCGGATGATCGGCGGCTGAAGCCGGGATGCGCGGCGGCGCGGCCGTAATTATAATGGTTGCATCATAAGACCGATTTCAGGCGGCCGGAGTTCGCGGCGCCCGCGGAACGCGAACTCGAAGGAACAGGCGAATGGCTAAAAGCTCGAAGAACATTATCGACGAGGCGCGGGCCTCGATTAAGGCGATCGATAGCGATGAAGCGCGGCGGATGCTCGACAAGGCGGGTGTAGTGCTGATCGACGTCCGCGAAAGCGACGAATGGCGCCAGGGCCATATTCCGCAGGCGGTCGGGATTCCGCGCGGTTTCCTGGAACTGCGAATCGAGGAAAAGGTCCCCGATCACAAGGCGCCGATCATTTTGCAGTGCGCGTCGGGCACGCGCTCGCTGCTGGCGGCGCGCGCGCTCAAGGAACTTGGTTACGAGAACCTTTACAATCTGACCGGCGGCTTCAACGCCTGGAAGGATCGCGGCCTGCCGTGGGTCGCCGATCGCGCCTTCACGCAGGACGAGATCACGCGCTACTCGCGCCATTTCGTGATTCCCGAAGTCGGTGAGAAGGGGCAGGCGAAGCTGCTCGATTCGAAGGTGCTGATTTTGGGCGCGGGCGCGCTCGGCTCGCCGACTTCGCTCTATCTCGCGGCGGCGGGCGTCGGCACGATCGGCCTGGTCGATTTCGACGTGGTCGATCTCTCGAACCTGCAGCGTCAGATTATCCATACGACCGACCGGGTCGGGATTCCCAAGACCGAATCGGCGCAGAAGCAGATCAACGCGCTCAATCCCGGCATCAAGGTGAACCGGCACGACCTGCGCCTGAGCTCGGAAAACGTGATGGATATAATCGCGGGCTACGACGTGGTGGTGAATTGCGGCGATAATTTTCCGACCCGCTATTTGATCAACGACGCCTGCGTGATCGCGAAAAAGCCGCTGGTGGACGGCGCGATTTTCCGCTTCGAGGGCAACGCCACGGTCTTCCATCCCGCCGCCGGCGGACCCTGCTACCGATGCCTCTATCCGGAGCCGGCCCCGCCCGACATGGCGCCCTCGTGCGCGGAAGCGGGCGTGCTGGGCGCGCTGCCCGGACTGATCGGCTCGATCGAAGCGCTCGAGGCGATCAAGCTGATTTTGGGCGCGGGCAAGCCGCTGATGGGCAAGATGGTCTATTTCGACACGCTTTCGTCGGACTATGTGCGGGTGCTCAAGATCCGGCGCAATCCGGATTGCCCGGTATGCAGCGACCATCCGACGCAGACCGGCCTTATCGATTACGAAGCGTTTTGCGGACTGGCGCCGGCCGCGAACGGCGCCGATCATGCGGCCGCGGCGGCGGGACGCTGAGCGCCGGCGGCGCCGCGGAGAGATTGGAAGTCTGAATGATAACGGGCGGCGGACGCTTTCAAAGCGGCCGCCGCCTTTTCGTTGAAAATTCCGGCGGGCGAAGATCACAATGGCGCTGGGGCCTTTTTACGTGGCGCAGAAACTGCTCGAAACCAACGGCGCGCGCGGCGTCGCCATCCTGATGCGGCATGGCGAGACGGGATGGAACCGCGAGGGGCGCGTGATGGGCCGCCATCCGGTGGAGCTCAATGAAAACGGCAGGGCGCAGGTCGTGGCCACGGCTCGCTTCGCCCATACGGTCGGTCCGGAGTTGATCGTCACCAGCCCGCTGGTGCGCGCACGCCAGTCGGCGGAAATCATGGCCGAAGGCTTGGGCGGCCTTGAAATTGTCGAGGAGCCGGATATCGCCGAGGTGCTTTACGGCCGCTGGGAGGGGATGAGCTATCACGAACTGATCGAAGACCCGCACTATAAGACGTACCGCAAATCGCCGACCGAAAATCCCACTCCGGGCGGCGAAACGATCCGGCAGGTGCAGGCGCGCGGAGTGGCCGCGGTGATGCGCGCGCTGACGGCTCATTCCGGCAAGCGCGTGCTCTTCGTCTCTCACGGCGACATCGTGCGGACGGTGCTATGTCATTTCATGGGGCTCGATCTGACCTACTTCCATCGGATTCGCGTCGATAACGCGACGCTGTCGGCGATTCAGGTCGCGGGCGATTTCGCCGAAGTGAAATTTCTGAATCTGCTGCCCGATCCGGGCCGCGCCTTTGTCGCGCCGTTTCCGATCAAAAAACCGCCGCAGGCTTAAAGCGCGTCCTGAGCGGCGCGCCGCCGGTCCGACGCTTCGATCGCGCGGCGCCGCGGACTCACGGATAGGTCGACGAGGCTGATTCCGTTCCGGGTCCGACTTCGACGCCCTTGCGCACGCGGACGCGGTCGCCCGGGCGCGACGGCACGTCGATGTGGACGGTGCGATAGCCGGCGCGCGACGCGTCGGGCGCGACGAATCCGATCGTGTACTGCTCGCGCAACTCGCGGCTGATCGACGCGCACGCATTGCGCAGCGCCAGACCGTCGCCGACTTCGCGGATGACGTAAGTTTTGGCGCCGGTTTCGGTCGAAAGCAGGTCCAGCGTGCGCGTATCCACTTCGTCGATATCGCCCGCGCCGAACAATCCCGCGATGCCGCCCGAGGGAGCGCCCACGTTGGGATCGCCGATGCCGATCGAATAGATCAGCACGCCCATCCGGCGCGCCTGCGCGACCACTTGTCCGAGCGTCGCCTCGCTGGTGTTGTCCATGCCGTCGGTGATCACCAGCAGCGCTTTTTTGTCGTAGCGCCCATGCTGAACCATCAGCAGGCCGTCCAGAATCGTGTCAAAGAGAGCGGTCTGTCCGTAGGCGTGGAGCAGTTCCAGCCGGCTGAGAATCAGGTAGTGATTGGTGGTGAACGGTTGCAGCAGGAACGGGCGGCTCGAAAATGCGAACAGAAAAACGTCGTCCTGCGCATTCAGATTGCGCACGAATTCGGTGATCGCGGCGCGCGCCTGCGCCAGCTTCGGCTGCATGCTGCCGGAGGTATCGACCACGATTCCGACCGAGACGGGAGTATTCATGTCCTGGCGGAAAAACGCGATCCGCCGCGGCTGGCCGTCCACCAGCAATTTGAAATCGTTTTCGCGCAGGTCGGTGATATAGCGGCCATTCTGATCCGTGACGGTGACCGTGACCTGCTTGTAGCCCTGCTGCGAGCGCAATTCGCGCGACGGCACGGTCAGGGATTGCGCGCCGGGCTGCGGCGCGAGGCGCGGCAGCGTCGCCGTGTCGGCCCCGGGTTGCGGCGCAAGCCGCGGCAAGGTCGCGGTCGCGCCGCCGCCGCCCTGTCCGCCCGGCATCGCAGGCAGCTCCAGCACCGAGGCCCCGCCCTGGTTCTGGCTTTGCGGAATCGTGGAGCTTGGCGGCGGAAAAACCTGTCCCTGCTGGGCGTTAGCCGATGCAGCCGCGCAGACGATAAGAAAAAATCCCGCGATCGCGTTCAGCAGCGGCCGCACGAACGAGTGCGAGCAATGTTGCGATAACGTCATGGACTTGATGGCCTCGGCCGCGCGATGGCGGCCAACCTGATCGATCTTCCTATTTGAATGACGCGGCGGCAAGCGATCGTTGCTTGTGTGAAATCCGCACGCCGGATCGCGCGCCGCCGTCTCATCTATAGTTGTAAGACGTTAACGGGCGTCCGTTGTTTCAGTTAAGCCGCGCCGGCTTGGCGACGCAATCGCGGCGAGCCGGATGCGGCTCTGGGTCAGATTTGAAAGTGAAGCGCGGTGCGCCGGCGTTCCGTCAGCGCCTGCAGAGTGGTGCGTTGAAGAATCGCCGTGACGCTGTCGCGCACTTCGCACCAAACCCCGCGCATCGCGCAGGTTTCGCCGCGGCTGCAGGGCGAATTGCCGGCCTCCTCAAGGCATTCGACGGGAGCGTAGTCGCCTTCGATTATCTGCACCACGTCGAGCATCGTGATTTTCGCCGGATGACGCGCCAGCAGATAGCCGCCGCTCGGCCCCTTTTGGCTGGCGACCAAACCTCCGCGTTTCAGCTCAATCAATAGGCGGCGCAAATAGTTCTCCGGTATCGCCTGCGCCGCGGCGATCTCTTCGACCCGCTGCGGCGGCGCGCCCGGATAGCGCTCGGCCAGCATGATCAGGGCTTTCAGGCAGTAATCGACACCCACGCCGAATTTCATCGTTTTCCCCGCGTTAAAAATAGCAGGGTTTGGAACAAAAAAGAATAGCTGACTAATTTACTCATATATTTAGTTGACTAAAATGGTCGTGTTAGTTATCTTTCTGCTCGCGACGTTGTTTAGGAGATTTGCCAAAGCCTGTGCCGAAGCGTGAAGCGCCATCTTGGGAGACTGTTCTCAAGCGCAATTCGGTTGAGCGCCTCAAGCGCGAGCTGTTTCCGACCGAACTGGCCAACCAATGGTCGCGGCTCACCGATACGCCGTACGAAAAGCTGCCCGAAGAAGACATCGTGCGCTTGCAATGGTTCGGGATGTACCACGACAAGCCGAAAATCGGGACCTTCATGATGCGGGTGAAGATTCCGAGCGGGATTCTCACGCCGGCGGGGCTCGACGCGATCGGCCAGGTCTGCGAGCAATACGGACGCGGTCAGGGCGAACTCACGACGCGCCAGAACATCCAACTTCATTACATCACGCTGGACAAAGCGCCGGAGATTTTCGACCGCTTCCGGGCGGTCGGGCTTTCGACGATGGGCGGATGCGGCGATTGCGTGCGCAATATCACCGGATGTCCGGTGGCGGGAATCGACCATGACGAGCTGTTCGACGCCACCGGCCTGATCGGCGAGGCGGCGGATTTTTTCTACGGCAATCGCGAATATTCCGATCTGCCGCGCAAGCACAAAATTTCGATCGCCGCGTGCCGCTTTCAATGCAACGCGCCCGAGATCAATTGCATCGCGATGGTCGGCGCGCTGCGCGAGGGCCGCGCCGGTTTCGCAGTGCGGGTCGGCGGCGGCCAATCCTCGACGCCGCGCCTCTCGCGCCATCTGGGCGTTTTCATACCGCGCGAACATACGCTCGCGACTCTGCGCGCGATTCTGGACGTGTGGCGCTCCACCACCGAATACCGCATCTCCCGCGTCAAGGCGCGGCTCAAGTTCATGATCGACGACTACGGCGTGGACGCCTTCCGCGAGCTCGTCGAAGCCCGCCTCGGCTATCCGCTGGAGCGCCTCGACGAACTGCCGCTGCCCGATGCGGAGAGCGATCACATGGGCGTGCACGAGCAGCAGCGCGCGGGTCTCTTTTACGTCGGCTTCCCGGTGCGGCTGGGGCTGATGACCGGCGCGGCGATGCGCGCGGTCGCGGCGCTTGCGGCGGAAATCGGCGGCGATATCCGGCTCACGCGCCGCCAGAATTTCATCCTGACCGGCATCCCGGAGGCGCGCGTTGACGAGATTGTCGCGCGGGTCGGCGAACTCGGCTTTCCGCTCGGCGTCAACGGGCTGTACGCGTCGTCGATCGGATGTATCGGCGATCCGCACTGCAACTACGCCGTCACGCCGACCAAGGAAAAATTATCGACCCTGATCGACCGGCTGGCCAGCCAATTCGGCGACGCGGTCGGCGATCTGAAAGTGAATCTCGACGGATGCCCGCACGCCTGCGCGCAGCATTGGACCGGCGACGTCGGCTTGCAAGGCACCACCGGGCGCGGCCCCAACGGCGAGCCGCTTGAAGCCTTCGACGTGATTCTGCGCGGCGGTCTCGGCCGCGACGCGGCGATCGGCAAGCCGTTGTTGCGCCGCGTGCCGTCGGCGCGAATCGAAGATACGGTCGCGCGGCTGGTCGCGGCATGGCTCGAACGCCGCACGCCGGGCGAAACCTTCGCCAAATTTTGCATCCGCACTCCCGACGCGGAACTGATCGCGGCCGCCGCCGATTCTCCGGCCGCCGCGGCCGCGGGAGCCTGACCACCCAGCCAACGCCAGCGCATCGAGAGGTAACCGAATCATGGAAGCGCAAAGCGAACGCCTGCTGATGGATGAATTGGAGGCCGGCGAGGCCGCGGTCGAACTCGACGACAAGGAGCCGCAGGAAGTATTAGCCTGGGCGATCGAAAAATTCGGCCGCCGGCTGGGCATCTGCTCCAGCTTTCAGGCCGAGGGATGCGCGCTGATCGAGATGGCCTGGCGAATCGATCCGGGCGTGCGCGTCTTTACGATCGACACCGGCCGCCAGCCCGAGGAGACGCAGCGGCTGATCGAACGCTTCCGCGAAAAATACGGCATCCGCACCGAAGTCTTCATGCCCGAGACGCGGATGGTCGAGCAGATGGTGTCGAAGCACGGCGCGAACCTGTTTTATCGCGACCTCAACCTGCGCCTGCTCTGCTGCCAGGTGCGCAAGGTGCTGCCGCTGCGCCGCGCGCTGATGCATTTCGACGGATGGGTGACGGGGCTGCGGCGCGATCAGTGGGCGACCCGCTCCAATATCCGCAAAATCGAAATCGATCACGACCACGGCGGAATTGTGAAAATCGCTCCGCTGGCCGATTGGACCGAGGACGAGGTTTGGGATTACATCCGCGCCAACGACATTCCGTACAACGAGCTATACGACAAGGGCTTTCCGTCGATCGGATGCGCGCCATGCACGCGGCCGGTGGCGCCCGGAGCCGATCCGCGCTCGGGCCGATGGTGGTGGGAGACGGGCGCGCCCAAAGAGTGCGGGATGCACTGCTCGATCGAAACCGGCGGCTTCGAACACGAGCTTGCGGCGCTGCTGGGAAATCATCACAACGGCGTCCATCGGGCCGGCTGACCGCGATGTCCACCGGCGCGAATATCGCGGCTGAGCCGGCGCTTGCGCTGGACGCGACGCAGCGCGCCGCACTGCTGCCGCAGCTTGACGCCTTTCTGAGCGCGGTCGGCGATCCGACGGCGCGTGCGCCCTATGAAGCGTTGCGCGCGGCCGTGGCCGATCGGGAGGTTCCGGCGGAGCTTTCAGCGCGGCTCGGCGCGATCCTCGAGCTCGCGCTCACCAGCGGCCGCGCCCGCGCCGCGCACGGGCCGGGCGCGGAACTCGCGCTCTGGTCGCTCTTTCAGAAGACCCCGCGCGGCCGCGAAATTTCGGCGTCGATCGGCGCGCTCAACGCCGCGCTCGCGCCGCTGGCCGGCCGCACGCTCGAAGCGGTCGCCGCCATTGCGCGCGGTCCGGGCGCCTACGCGCTCACGATTAGCGCGGAGGGCGTACAGGCGACGATACGCTTCGATCCGTCGGGCGTGCGAATCGAAAATCTCGAAATCGGCTAGCGTGGCGTCCCGCAAATAACTTCCATCTGATGCCTTGTCAGCTCGGCGTGCGGGTCGCCCGCCGCGGGGCGACCCGGGATGGATTGCCGGGTCCGGGTCCGGCAATGACGAACAGAGTTCCTACTATTTCGGCGGTCGTGTCCAAGCGTTCTGGAAATTGTCGGGTCGGGGCCCGGCAATGACGAACCGAGCTGGTCATGCCCGGACTTGATCCGGGCATCCACGCCGAGCGCAAGATCGACGCGGAGCGCGAACTTATTCAGGGGACGCCATACTAGAAACCCATGCTGTCGGCCCAGTCGGCCAGCTCGGGGATGCGATACTTCTCGCCCTTGTAGGCTTGATACATCAAGTAAACCCACAAGATCGCGAACCCCAGATTGATCAGGCTCTGGATGAACCGGATGATTCCGCCGAGCGGTCCGGGCAGCACCGCGACGAACACGCTGATGACGATATTCACCACGAAAATAAAGACGGAATAGACGATCGACTGGCGCGCATGGAAGCGCACGAAATCGTCTTTGTCATAGGGTTCGAGATACAGGAAGATCACTCCGGTAACGAAGCCCAGCAAATAAGTCAGAGCCGCGATTGGCCTGCTCTGCGGCTTGGGCGTTTCTCCGTCCATGATTTAATCCTCCTTCAGGTTGCGGCGGCGCGGGCGCGCCGGGAGGTCCGGACGCCGGCGGCTTGCGGATAAAACGTAAGTCAACCAGACGCGCAGCGCCACGGCAATCGTTTGCGCGCGAGGGTTTGCGAGGCTTCAGCTCGCGCCGTCGAAACCACGACCCCGCCGGAGCGCGGCGGCGCAGGGTTGCGCCCCTGGCGGAAAAGTCGCAAGTTGGTCGCGCGTCGATTCCGCGCCGCATCGCCGGAGCGCGATCGACGCCAACTCGGAGGTCGCAAACGATGGCGCTCAAAGTCACATGGGACAAGGACGTCTGCATCCATTCCGGAAACTGCGTGAAATCGCTGCCGCAGGTCTTCAAGGTTGAAAATGGAAAATTCGTGATCGAACCGTCCGCCGCGGCGGACGAAAAAGTCCGCGCGGCCGTCGCCGCGTGTCCGTCGCACGCGCTGAAGATATCCGATTAACTTCGGCCCGCGCCCGGTTCGCGGCAACTCGATCGTTCAGCGCTGGGGTGACGAAAGCCGGAATGCTAGTGTGGTGTCCCGCAAATAACTTCCATCTGATGCCTTGTCAGCTCGGCGCGCAGGCCGCTCACCGCGAGGCGACCAGGGATGGATTGCCGGGTCTGGGCCCGGCAATGACGAACAGCGTTGGTCATGCCCGGACTTGATCCGGGCATCCACACCGGAGCGCAAGATCGACGCGGAGTGCAAACTTATTTGCGGGACGCCACACTAGTTGACGCGAGGCTTACGAGAATTCCGAATCCGGGAAGCGGCGCGAGGAGGATAATTGGCGTCCTCCGCTTTGCCGATTGGAGGAGCGCACCGCATTCTGCACGGTGCCGATGTCTTATGCTGCGGCAATAGCGGATGAATCGCCTACCGAAATCGCCAGATATTTGAATGGTGGGTTGACGACCGCTGAGTAATCACGCCATTCCAACAAGTAATTCTTTTGAATCTCCAGCGGCGATTCGCGGCCTTTAATTGTACCGTCTCCAGCGGCCGCGCCCCACCCTAACCTGCCTGTAATTTCGCGACCGTCATGAAGTTTAAAGGCTTCATCAACCGTCCCACTCCGGCCTTTGTTCCAATACCTTTGATCGTTCGTCAGCATAATTGCGTAGCCCACGTGCATTTTTCCGCGGCCTGCGAGCGTTTCGAGCCGCGTGACATCCTTGAGGAAATCGTAGCGGCCAATGTCCTGTGCCGCATGATTTTGTAGGACGAACGTCTCATTGTCGTGACGGATTTCCGCGTTACGCGTTTTGTATTTCAGTTCCAGTGCGAAAGTCTCAGCGCCGTCGCGAATTCGGAGATCGACACGCATCCCCTCCATTGGCACTTCTAGTCGTATTTGAGCGCAAGGTCGAAGGAGATGAATTGCCAGGCGAGCGCATGCTGAAAATCCGCTTCTGAATGAAACACTGGCCGTTTCTCAGCCAAACACGAGAGAATTTCTTCAATATTCATTATAAATTCAGCCGTATCTGTGCCAGAAATACGCAGTAGCACAACATTCAGCTAGCAAATCTACATCGAGCAGTCATCATGCTCAATCCGAGAGCGACAAGAGGTTTGTTCTTCATCTGAACTGGCGCAGCATCACGAACGATTCCGAGCCGACGCGGTTGGCGATGCGCGCGATCGTCGCGAAGCCGAAGCGCTCGTAGAGCCGTTTGGCGGGGTTGTTCGCGCGCACGCTGAGCACGATCGCCGGGCAGATCGCACGCGCCGCCGGGATCAAATACCGCAGCAGCTTGGTTCCGGCGCCCATCCCGACAAACGCCGGCGCGACCGCGATCGCGAGTTCGGGAGTCCGCGCCGGCGCCCATCGATACAACGGACTCTCCGTCGGCATCACGCGAATCCACGCCGCGCCCGCCAACTCGCGCTCCTCGCTCACGGCGATAAATCCCAAATCTCCGGCGCGGCGGCGCCAGTTCTCGACGTATGGCGCCAGATCGGGATTGCTCATCGCCGTTTCCGGCGCGACGCCGTCTTCGTCCATGTGCGCGGCGTAATAGAGCATCCGCCAGAGATGCGCTTCGTCGCTTTTGTCCGCAGGGCGGATGGCGAAATCCATGATGCGGATCATTCCGCGCAAGACGCCGGCGTGGCAAGCCGCCTTGACGGCGCGCCTCGATTGCGCCGCGCCAGATGCGCCGGATTATTTTTTCGCGACGTGGTTGAGCGAGCCGAGGGTGGCGTCGGCGGCGCGGCCGGTGGCCAGGATATCCAGTTGCGCGCGAATCCGGTTGGCGAGTTGGCGGCGGAAAACCGGCTTGGCCAGGAAGTCGCTCACGCCAAGCCGCATGCCCTCCGCGCGCGCGTCAAGATCGTCGCGTGCGGTGATCATGATCACCGGGATGCCGGCGGTGTCGGGATCCTGTTTGAGCGCGCGGCAAACCTCGAAGCCGTCCATCTCCGGCATCATCAGATCGAGCAGGATCACGTCAACCGGATGTTGGCGGGCGAGCCTCAAACATTCCGCGCCCGATACCGCCTCGATCGCGACAAAGCCCTCGCGCTGCAGATGGCGGGCGAGAATCGAGACCGTGTCCGGATCGTCGTCCACCACCATGATATGCGGCGTTCTGTTCATTTCGTCCATAGTCGCCTCACGCCTCGTCGCGCTCGTCGGCCGAACCGGGCGCGATCACGCCGCAGCGCCTGAGTTTGGCCGAGAAGGTCGTGCGCTTGAGACCGAGCAGGCGGGCGGCGGCCTGCTTGTTCCCGCCGGTTTGCTTGAGCGCTTCGTTGATCATGCGGCCTTCCAGTTCACGGACCATCGCTGTAAGATTCACCCCTTTTTCGCCCAGGGCCGGCGCGATTTGCGTGTCGGCCATCCGTCCCGCCATTACCAGATTGGGCGGCAGCAGGGGAGTGTCGATCACGGAATCCTCGCACATGATGACGAGCCGCTCGACCATGTTTTCGAGTTCGCGCACGTTGCCGGGCCAATCGTAGGACCACAGATGCACCATCGCCTCGCGCGAAACCGTCCAATCGCGGCCGGGCAGCCGCTGCCGCATCCGATCGAGAAAATACTCGACCAGCAACGGGATATCGGAGCGGCGTTCGCGTAGCGGCGGAATATGAATCGGCACGACCTGGAGCCGATAGAAGAGATCTTCGCGGAAACCGCCCTTGCGCACCGCCATGATCAGGTCGGCGTTGCTGGCCGCGATTATCCGCGCATCGACGCGCGTGGCGCGGTCGGAGCCAACGGGACGGACGACGCCGTCTTCGAGCACGCGCAGCAGCTTGGCTTGCAGCTTGAGCGGCATTTCGCCGATTTCGTCGAGGAAGATGGTGCCGCCGTCGGCGGCGCTGAAAAGCCCGTGACGCGAGCCGGCGGCGCCGGTAAACGCGCCGCGCTCGTGACCGAACATCTCGGATTCAAGCAGATCTTGCGGAATCGCGGCGCAATTGACCGGAACGAATGATCGGTTCGACCGCGCCGACAGGGTATGTATCGCGCGGGCGACGACCTCTTTGCCGCTGCCGCTTTCGCCGGTGATGAGCACGGTGGCGTCGGTCGCGGCGACCCGCTCGAGCAGCGCGCGCATTTTGACGATCGTCTGATGTTCGCCGACTAGAGCTCTTTCCGCCGCTGAACGAAAGGCGGCGTCTGACAGTCTCGGTCCCGAAGCCATGGGTCAGGCGTCTCCTTTTGGGGATAAATTGAGCGGTGGTGGAAGAGCAAAATTTGCGCTTCTGGACACGTCCGGATATTGACATATTCCTACTGTAGGAAACAAGCAGAAAAATCAGACGATCAGCAAGCGTCCGCGAAATTAGCGGATAATGGTTAAAATAACTCGCTAATTTATCGAATAGCCAAAATTAGATGAGAATAAAAATAATGACGAAACAAAGATGAACGGTGCTATTTAACTTCGATATCGCTTCGATAAACCGCCGATTGACCGGGCCCTTCGGCCACCGATATCTCAAGCGAGATAACGTCGGCGAGCGCATTTCGATCATCTAACGCTTTGTACAATTCGTTCCAAATATAGCGGGCAAGCTCCTCGGCCGAACTATGCGTGATCGGCAGGATCGCGGCGTCGCCTTCCGGAATTGAAAACGAGTCGTTTTCGTAACGGATTTGGACCTGTCCGCCGTGGCGATCGATTTTCAGACAATCGCTCAGCGCCGGGACGATCATCCGTTCGTCGAGGCGATCGGCAATTTCCTTGGTCAGGCGTTTGATTAATCCGAAATCGAGCACATAACCGGTCGCGGCAAGCCGCCCTTCGACGCGCACCCCGATCTGATAATTATGGCCATGCAAAGGCTCGCGAAAGCCGGGATAAGCGATAAAGTGCGCGGCGGAGAATTTCAGGTTCTCCTTGGCTACGTGAATCGAAAATTGCGGTTTCATCAAAGGGACCGTCAGCGCGCCGAAGCGGGCAGGATGGCGGCGAGCGCCGGATGTGGTTGAGGGGTGAAAACGGCGCGGTAACGCGAGTCATCCAGCGACGTTGCTTGCAAAAAACGTTCGTTCTCGCCCGGCGCGATCGCGGCCATCCGCGCCTTCAACGCATCGCGGAGACCGGCTTCGAGACCGGCGGTCAAATCGTGGATATCCAGCCCGTGCCATCCGCCGAGCAGACATTCGACGAAATATCCCACTTGCCCGTCGCGGTCGAGGTCAAAGCTGTCCACGCGCATCGCTTCGGCCAGCGTCAGCAGCCGGTCCATGCCGTATTCGTTGCGCTTCGAGCGAACGGACGAGTCGCCGCTGCCCTCGAAGCCCGAGCCGATCGCCGCGATCCCCACGCGGCCATCGGCGAAAGGCACGGGATGAAAGATGTAGCCCTCGGAGGTATAGCCGAGCAGTTCATAGAGCGCCTGGCGGTAGTCGAGCAAATTCCAATTGGTACGGCGGGCGATCGCGAGCAGAAATTCTCCGAGCGGCTGAGCGGCGCGGTCGGCGAATTCGAGCAGGCGCAGGAATTGGGTTTCGTCGTACTCTTCGCGACGTGAAATCAAGGGCGCCCACTGGCGATCGAATACCAGTCCGAGGGCGCCAATTCCCGCACCGCGATGTCCGTTGGCGGGCCGCGCGGCGATCGGCGCGGCGGGATCGACCGGCTCGAGATCCATCGCGAGGTAATGTCCGTGGCTGGAGGGTTTCGCCAGCCCGCGCCGGGCATTATCGAGGCGCACGGGGAAGGCGTCGCGCGCCAGCAGGCGGCTTTTGCCGCCGCGGCGCTCGGCCAGAATCCCGTAGCCGCTCAGAAGCGATCCGTAACCGATTACCAGAAGGGTTTCGTTGACTGCGGCAGCCAATCCCGGCTTCCTTTCGTCCGGCAAGCGGCGCCGGCGTTCGCATTCAGCGCCGGTCGCGTCGCAAGTGGATCTTCGGAACAAAATTTTACCCAGCGGCTCGGCTCGCGTCGATATTGCCGAACGCATCCGCCGGCGCGATGATTCGATCCGTTCAATCGCGCGGCGCGACGGATACGTACCGATTGCCGCGCTCGTAAAATCGCCACGGCCGCTCGGCCCATCGGCCGGCGTATGCGACATTGATACGCGGCGAGCGGCTGATTCGCCCGGCCGGAATCGCCGCCGTCTCGAGATAGAGCGAATCGCCGCAGAGGTCGCGCCCGTAGTCGGCGCCGGTGATCGCCATCGCCTGCGTCAGCTTTCCCGGACCGTTCGCAAGCTCGCGATCGCGCGCGGCTTTCCGCCGCCGCGCCGCCATCAGGCTGTCGCCGCGCACCGGTTCGAGCGCGCGAATCAAAACCGCATGCGGTTCGCCTTCGCCGGCGACGACGATATTGAACGCCCAACAGACCCCGTAGAGAAAATAGACGTAGGCATGACCGGGCGGACCGAACATCGCCGCGGTGCGCGCCGTTCGGCCGCGCGAACTATGGGCCGCCCGATCGAGCGGCCCGCGATACGCTTCAGCCTCGACGATGCGTCCGGCGGTTTCGCCTTCGGCGGTGCGATGGACCAGAATTTTGCCGATGCAATCGCGCGCGACTTGCAACACCGGCCGCGCGTAAAACGATCGCGGCAATTTCAGCCCCGCCGCCGCGCCGCGAGGTTCCGCAACGCGAGCGGACCCGGCGGGCTTGTCAGGAGGCGCGGGGACGGGCGAAATGCGAGGATAGGAGCGCGTCGAACGCATCGGCGAGCGCGAGCATAATCCACTAATCGGACGGGGAAAACAGGTGGACTTGAAAAACAAGGCGGCGTTGATCACGGGCGGAGCCCGTATCGGCCATACGGTGGCGCAGGCGCTGGCGGCGCGCGGATGCGCGATCGGCGTGACCTGGCGCGCGTCGCGGGCGGAAGCCGAAGCGACGGCCGCATCGGCGCGCGCGTCCGGCGTCGCCGCGGCCGCGGTTCAGGCCGACGCCGCGGACGAGGCGCAGGTGCGCGCGGCGGTCGCGGAAATTGCTGATCGGCTTGGCCGGCTGGACATTCTGATCAACATGGCGTCGTCGTATATGCGAACGCCGAATCCCGGCGCTTCGGATTGGGCCGCGGCGTTCGACGCGAACGCGCGCAGCGCTTTTTTGTTCGCGCGCCACGCCGCGCCGATTATGAAAGCCGCGAACGCGGGCAGGATTATCAACGTCGCGGACTGGCTGCCCGCCAGCGGCCGTCCGCTCTACAAGGGCTATATTCCCTATTACAGCTCCAAAGCCGCGGTGATTGGACTGACTGAAAGCATGGCGCTGGAATTCGCGCCGGAGATTCTGGTCAACGCGATCGCGCCCGGGCCGATTCTGGCGCCGCCCGATCTGACCGCCGAGGAAAACGCCGAGGTGCTGGAAGCGACGCCGCTCCGGCGCTGGGGCGGGGCCGAAGAGATCGCGAAGGCGGCGCTATTTTTGATCGAAACCGATTTCGTCACGGGCGAGTGTATCCGCGTCGATGGCGGGCGCCATCTGGCCTGAGCGGACGCCTCGCGCGCCTTCATTGTCAGGCGCGGGTGCATTAGAATCGAACCAATTAATGAATTTGTGATATTATAAATTCAAATATTATGACAACGGACCAAACGCTCGGCATAACGATTTTTTTGACCATCACGGTGGTGGGACTGCTAACGCTGATTTCGGTTTATCTGATGATCGGGATGGCGTGGCAGGACTACGGCAATCGCCACGAACGGCCCAAGGCGCGTGCGGTCGAGCGGCCGTCGGCGGGCGTGTTGTTCTGGCGCGCGCTGCGCCGCAAGTGTCCGATTTGCGGCCGCGGCGACGTTTTGCGCGGCTATTTCCACATGAATCAAAGTTGCTCGGGATGCGGCGCGGTGTTCTGGAAGAACGAGGGCGAATGGACCGGGCCGATGCTGATCGATTTCATCTTCGCGCTGGGGGCGTCGCTCTACACGTGGGCCATTCTGGTCTATTTCAGCTATTCGGTGGCGGCGCAACTCGCGGTAACGGGCGCGATCGCGGCGTTTGGCGGAATCGCGATCATGCCGTGGTCGCGCAGCCTGTGGACGATGTTCCTGTTCGTCACTGGCGAAATCGACGTGGCCTCCGAACCGACGAAATGATCGCTTGTGCGACGTGTGGACGCGGCTTTAGCCGCATCGCTATATCAACTCTCACTTCGTACCCGGACAACTATTTTACGATATGCTTCAAACACGTCGCCCAGGCCGGTTGATTCAAACCAAGCGTTGAAATCCATCCGCGCCCAATCCGCCAGTCGATCTCTTCCACGTAAAATTTCGACTTTTACGCGATCTATACCAACCAGCGGAAACAAGGCGCTGCGTATTCAGACTTTTTCGCCTTCGGACGAGAGCCCCCGATATAGCAATCCGCCGAGCGCGCCACCCGTAATTGGGGCCAGCCAGAACAACCACAACTGTCCGAGCGCCCAGCCGCCAACCAGCAAGGCGGGTCCGGTGCTGCGCGCCGGGTTGACCGAGGTGTTTGTAACCGGAATGCTGATCAGGTGAATTAGCGTGAGCACAAGGCCGATTGGAATCGGTGCGAATCCGGCCGGGACGCGCTTGTCCGTCGCGCCCATAATCACGAATAGAAAGATGAGCGTCATCACCACTTCGCAAACCAGGCAGGACAACAGCGAATACCCGCCAGGTGAGTGCGCGCCGTAGCCGTTGGCCGCGAACCCCGCGCTCAGGCTGAACCCTTCCGCTCCGCTGGCGATGACGTAAAGGACCGCCGCAGCGAGAATCCCGCCCAACACTTGCACAACGATATATGGGATGACTTCACTCGCGGGAAAACGAGCCCCCGTGCAGAGTCCGACCGTAACGGCCGGATTGATATGACATCCGCTGATGTGCCCGATAGCGTATGCCATGGTGAGTAAAGTCAGCCCGAACGCCAGCGCCACCCCGACAAAGCCTACTCCTGTATGCGGGAAGCCTGCGGCCAATACCGCCGTGCCGCATCCTCCGAGCACCAGCCAGAATGTGCCTATAAATTCAGCCGCCAGACGCCGAGAAAGGCTCATGTCGTCCACCTCCCCGAGTTCATTGACTCGGCCGTGCGTGTTCGCCTCTGTTACCGCGCAATCCTTTCCGAAACTTTAGCGGGGATTTCCATTTTACCGGCGAAACAGCTTCGCATCGACCGCAGTAGTTTGGCAAACAGAAGTAGCAAGTCAGTTTGAATCGGTCCGGTAATCGCCTCCCGTTGCGCTGGCCGTTGGTCTTTCTGAAATGATTATCGCGCGCCGTTTACCAGGTGTCGATGTTGGGGCGTTTTTTGCCCTCGCGCGGAAGCGGGCCGGCGTCCGCGCGCGTTTCGATCACCGAGCGGACTTCATAGATGCGCAGCCGGTTTTCCGGGATCAAGCCGCGCAGCAGCCGCTGGTCGGCGGCCTCCCATCGCTCGAGCCGTCCCTGAAAATAGGAGAGATAGCGGCGGGCGACCGCTACCGCCTCGGCTTCGTCGGCGACGGCGATATCGACCACGCCGTTCGGCGGAATCGCGATCATGCCGTGGTCGCGCAGCCTGTGGACGATGTTCCTGTTCGTCACCGGCGAAATCGACGTCGCCTCCGAACCGACGAAATGATGGAGGAATCTTTGCGATAAATTGGCGATAGCGACTCTGGCGCGACTCGGATATACAAAGTCTCGGGTCGGCGATTAGAGCGAAATCCAATGCGAGGTCGATTTCGTCTCGGCGGAGGTGCGAGAATATCATTCCACAACGCGGTTTTGTGCGCAATTTCGTTTTTTCTTTTCGTCGGCGGATTTGTGACGCCGCCGGGCGAGGTCGTATGCTTCGGACCCCATCATCATTACCATTTTGAGATGCCGCTGATTGCAAGCTGCGAGCGCTCGAGCGGACAAAAGCCCCCCGTTGCGCCACGCCCGCGCGACGGCTGTCCGCAGGGAAGCAGAGACATCCGGTTGACCGCATCGGCTCAGCGAATAGACGCAAAGCGCGGATCGGCGATTGCGCAAACTTTGAACGAACTTCGCTACACAGTGGCTGGGAATTTGCCTTCCGAAGCGAATATCCCGGCTTGGGAACCTCCCGAATACGGCATTCGACCCGCGCAGTTAACAGCCATTCTGATTTGTTGATCTGAACAACCTCTCCATTTGATGCGGCGGCGGCCTCGCGGTCGCCGCTTCGACGTATCGATCCGTACAAGCGGATGGATGCGGCCGAATTGGTTTCGGAGCGTTTGACGCTTCCGGAAACGATTTATTTGGAGATCGGAGAGATGTTCAGATTCAACCTCGACCCGTCGCCTGCGGCGCGCGGGATTGGCCCTTGGCCGGCGATGATGTTTGCTATAACGCTCGCTGCGGTTCTCACGCCGGCGGCGTCTTACGCGCATGGAGTGGTGGGCGACCGCGTCTTTTTGAGCCCGATCGTCGGTAATGACGCTTTTCCCGATAATGCGATGAGCGTGACCGCGAGCCGCAGCAATTATCAATTCGGCCTGCTGCCGGAATTCGAAAAGCAGCTCAGCGACAATTCAAGCATCCTTTTAACGAATGAATGGCAAATTGTTCAGCCGCGCGCGGGACGGCGAAAAGCCGAGGGATTCGGCGATCTGTATTTATACTATCGCCGGATTGCGATCACCTCGGTATCGCATGAGTTTCAATTAACCATCAGTCCGTTCGTGATTACGCCGACCGGCGACCGGCGACTTGCCGACCAGGGTTACGCGCATCTGGGCGGAGAGTTGCTCGCGGGCAAAGGATTCGGCGATTTGCCCGAGAACGATTGGTTGAAGTATTTGCGGCCCTTCGCACTTCAGGCTGAAGCCGGTTACGCGGGAAGAATTGAGGGACCCGCCAACAGCGATCTGCTTGCCAACCTCGAAGTTGAGTATTCGCTCGCGTATCTCAACCGGTTCGTCGAACCGATAGAACTCGCCAAGCCATGGGTGCAACTGGTTCCGTTCGTACAGTTCAACTACGCGCAATCGCTAATCTCATCGCAGTTGAACACGATTCCCGATTTTCGTCTGACTCCGGGCGTCGCGTACATGGGCGACTATTGCGAATTGAGCGTCGGCGTTCAGATCGCCGTCAACGGCGCGGCGCCAAAGGGAGATCAATTCTCCGCACTGGGCCTGGTCGAGATATTTTATGACGACATTTTCCCGGCTTTGGGCTGGAACCCATTTTGACGTTACGTAGATGGCAGCTCCTGCCGGCCTACCAGGTGTCGATGTTGGGGCGTTTTTTGCCCTCGCGCGGAAGCGGGTCCGGGGCCGACTTGAGCATCGCCATGATCCATTTGCGCGAGTCGGCCGGATCGATCACGTCGTCGATTTCAAAAGCGGATGAGATATTGACGGCCTTGCCGTGCTGATACATCCGCGCGACCATCTCATCAAACAGCTTCTTGCGCTTATCCGGATCGTTCTCCGCCGCGAGTTCGTTGCGATAGCCGAGCTTGACCGCGCCTTCGAGGCCCATCCCGCCGAATTCTCCGGTCGGCCATGCGACGGTGAAGGCCGGCGCTTTGAAGCTGCCCGCGGCCATCGCCTGCGCGCCCAAGCCGTAGCCTTTGCGCAGGATAATCGTGCAGTTCGGCACGGTCAGATTCGCGCCCGTGACGAACATCCGCGACGCATGACGCACCAGCGCGGTCTTTTCGACTTCGGGACCGACCATGATGCCGGGCGTATCGCACAGGAAGATCAGCGGGATGTCATGCGCGTCGCATAGCTGCATGAAGCGGGAGGCTTTGTCCGCCGCCGCCGAATCGATCGCGCCGGCCAGATGGGTCGGATTGTTGGCGACGATGCCGACCGGACGGCCTTCGATACGCGCCAGCGCCGTGATCATCCCAAGGCCGAAGCCGCGCCGGATTTCGAGCACCGAGCCGGCGTCCGCGAGCGTTTCGATCACCGAGCGGACTTCATAGATGCGCAGCCGGTTTTCCGGGATCAAGCCGCGCAGCAGCCGCTGGTCGGCGGCCTCCCATCGCTCGAGCCGTCCCTGAAAATAGGAGAGATAGCGGCG
>JAJXZF010000062.1 GCA_021780225.1 Deltaproteobacteria bacterium
CATCAGCATCGCCCGCTGCCGCCGCTCCTCGCCGCGCATGCGCCCGTTCCTCCGCCGACTGGATTACTCATTTCGACGAACTATACCGAAACGAAATTCAGGCGTTTATCAACAGCCTGCTAGGGAATTGTACCGGCTCGACTGTCAGGCGGCGGTTCGGTAGCCAGTAGTCGGATTGCGCGAAGCGCGATTACGAGGCCGATCCGATTCGAAGCGCCGCATCCAAAATCCGGGGCGAAAGCCGCGTCAATCGCGTGGCGGGCCGATCTTCCGATCGAGTCAGGCGCGAAGTTCCCGCGTTGATCGCCGCCGCGCTGGCGATCGCGCTGGGCCTGACCGCGGCCGCGCCGCCGGCGTGCGCATCGGGAGCCAAATTCAAGGTAGCCACGGTTCGCTCGAGGCTAACGAATGATTCGACCGGCGGCGCACGCGCGCCGCGGCTGACCGGCGTTCCCGACGATCCGCGATTGTTTCCGCCGATCGCCGGCGGCCGTCCGGTGCGGGTCGCGCTGGCTCTGCATGTGATCAATCTCGCGTCGATCGACGAGGTCGCGCAGCAATTCACGTTGAGCGCGTATGTTCTGGCGAGCTGGACCGACCAACGGCTCGCGTGGACGCCGGTCGATCCGTCGGACCACCGCCGCCGCTACCATCCGGAAGACCTCTGGACGCCGGCGCTGGTGGTGGTGAACGCGGTAAATCGGCCGCGATTCTACGATATCGGAATTTCAGCGCGGCCCGACGGCGCCGTGAGTTATTCCGCACGGATGGACGTCGCGCTGTCTGCGAACTTCAATCTGCGCAAATTCCCGTTCGACACGCAGACGCTGGAAACGATCATTCATCCGAATCGCGTGAACCTCGGCCGCGTGGTATTCGCCGAATCGCCGGACGCAACCTGGATGGCGGCGGAGTTCGAGACCTATTCGGCGCTGGCGTCGTGGCGGCTGACCGGTCTCGGCGCAAAGTTGGGCCAGGCGCCCGGCCCGCGCGGCGGCGAAATCTCCGAAATGCGCTTCACGATCCGGCTGCGCCGGCGATGGCAATTTTATTTGTGGAAGCTCTGTTTGCCGCTGCTCCTGATGGTCTGCCTGTCGTGGTCGGTGTTCTGGGTGGACCCGCGCGATTTGGGCAACCAGGTGCAGATCGCGGTCACGACCATCCTGACGATAATCGCGTTTGGGCTGGCGCTTTCGTTCACGCTGCCGCGAATCGCTTACCTGACGTTTCTCGATGCGTTTTTTCTGACCTCGTACGTGTTCGTGTTTGCCGCGATGCTCGAATTGATGATTGTGCACGTCTCATTGCGCGGCGGCCGTGAGCATCACGCGGCGCGGCTTCGCCAGGTTTCGCGCTGGGCGGTTCCGCTCGCATACGTTGCGGCGGTCGCGGCGATCGCATTCCGTTTCAGGATTTAGGCGAGGGCCGCGTGAGCTTGAAGCGGGCGGCGCATGACGCGATACTTTGCCGGATGCGCCCGCGAGAATTTTCCCATCCGCACGCGCCGGCCGATCGCCGCATCGGGCGCGGCGCCGATTCCATCGCCCCGACTCGGACTCGTGCGTAGGCGGATTTGCTTGCGACGCCAGCCGGCGCCGGCGCGGAACAACGCGGCGGAGCGCGGAGGTGCGCTGCGATGACCGCGGCGCGACGGCTGCTCCTGATGGCGGGCCTGACGCTGGCGATGATCGCCGCCGGCGGCGCCTTGGCGTGGTTGCTGAATCCGTACGGCGCCACTTCGAGCCGGCTCATCAATCCGATCTTCCGCAAAATCAAATACGACCGTCTCGGCACGCCCTTCCTGCTGCGTGAGGCGCGGCCCGAAACGCTGCTGGTCGGCAGCTCGCGCGTGCAGATGGGGATGCGGATCGAACAGGGCGAACGCACGGGCGTGATGAACGCGGCGATTCAGGGCGCGACGCTCGCGCAACTGGAAAAAATAATCGACGTCGCGCTGATGAATCCGCGGCTCAAACGAATCGTATGGGGCGTGGATTTTTTCGCCTTCAATTCCACCTGGAACGCGAACGACCCGAATTTCAACGCGCGTATCGAAGACCGACTTGGCGCCCGAATCGAGGACACGCTGCTCAGTCTGGATGCACTCGGCGACGGGTTCGATCTGCTGAAGCGGGCGATGCGGGGCCACGGCCGGCTGGCGCCGACGATGGCCGCGCCGGCGCCATGGCCGATGCCGCTCATCTGCCGCGAATACGTTATCGATCGCAACGACGGCCTCGATCTGACGCCGGCGAAATTGGTGGCGCTGCAGCTTGGCGAGATAATCCGCCTGTACGATCCCTACCGGTTTTCGCCCGCGATGCTCGCGGGCTTTCGCCAGACCGTCGCGAAGATTCGCGCGCATCATGTCGAGTTGATCCTGTTCGCGCCGCCGATGAGCGAATACGAACTTGAATTGATCCGCCAGACCGGCGCCTGGGACGATTTCGAAAACTTCAAACGGGCGCTCGCGGCCACGGCGCCGTTTGTCGATTATGCGGCGTACAATCCGATGGCGCCGCGCGACGAACTGTATTTGCAGGTAATCCATTTCAAGGCGGACGCGGGCTTTCAGATGCTGCGGCGGATGCTGGGGACGCCGACCGCCGCTTGCACCGGCGACGCGCGCGCGGTCGAGGAAAGCGGAATCGCCGCCAACGCGGAAAATATCGAGGAAGTGCTGGCGCGCGAACGCCGGATGCGCGACGAAGCCGTGAAATCTCCGAGCAAATACGCATGGGCCGCCGGCTTCGCGGTGGCGAAACTTCGCGCCGACCGGGCCGCCGGAATCAAGCCGGCCGCCGGAGCCGGCGAATAGGCTCGCCGCGGCGCTCTGGCGCTTCCCATCGCGCTGGACTAGCGTTTGACCGCGAAGGTCATGATCGATGGAAGGAGACGCGCGCTATCGCCGGGAGCCGATCGGAACGCATCCGCGGCTCGATTCGCCCGCATACGCGAGCACGGCCAAGCGTGCGCCGCGCCACGCTCCCGTGCGGATCGGGCAGAGCCTGAGCGAAATCACCGGACCGCGGCCGTGCGAAAGCGTCGCGCCCGGCGAAGCGGATCTGACGCGATGGGACGGCGGCGCGGCGATGGGCGAACGGATCATCGTCGCGGGCTGCGTGCTTGACGAAGACGGCCGCGGCGTCCCGCGAACGTTAATCGAAATCTGGCAAGCGAACGCCGCGGGACGCTACCGCCACGACAACGATCGCCATGACGCTCCGCTCGATCCGCATTTCTCGGGCGTCGGCCGGATAATGAGCGAGGCCAACGGCGCGTATCGGTTCATGACGATCAAGCCGGGCGCCTATCCGTGGGGCAATCATCATAACGCCTGGCGTCCGCAGCATATTCATCTGAGCGTTTTCGGTCCGGCCTTCGCGACGCGGCTGATCACTCAAATGTATTTTCCGGGCGATCCGCTGCTGGCGCTCGATCCAATTTTCAATAGCGTGCCCGACGCCGCGGCGCGCGACCGGCTGGTCGCCGCCTTCGATATCGAACTGACTGAACCGGGCCGTGCGCTGGGCTATCGGTTCGATATCGTGCTGCGCGGGCGCGCCGCGACTCCGGCGGTGAACTGACCGATGGCGCCGCCGCGGCTTACGCCTGTGCAAACGGTGGGGCCGTTTTTTGGTCCCGCGCTCGTCCGCCGCGAACTGGAACAAATGGTTGTGGCGGAAACGCGGGGAACCAGAATCACTATTACCGGCCAGATTTGCGACGGCGACGGCGCCGACGTGCCCGACGCGATGATCGAAGTGTGGCAGGCGAACGCCGAGGGCCGCTACGACCATCCGGAGGATCATCAGGAAAAACTGCTCGATCCGAATTTCCACGGCTTCGGCCGGTTCGGCACGGATGCGAACGGCCGCTTTCGTATCGTGACGATCGAACCGGGCGCGGCGCCCGGGCCGCGGACTACGCTTCAGGCGCCGCATCTCAATCTGTCGATTTTCGCGCGCGGATTGCTGAATCGCGTGGTTACGCGAATCTATTTTCCCGGCGTGCCGCTGAATGAGACGGATGAGGCGCTGAACGCGGTCCCCGCCGATCGCCGCGCGACGTTGATCGCGACGCGCGATCCGGCCGGCGCGCTCGATTCATACCGCTTCGATATCTTTCTGCAAGGCGCACGGGAAACTGTTTTTTTCGACATCTGAGTTACGCCCGCGGCGCCCGCCCGATCCGCGCGGCCGCTCGCGCGACGTCGATTTCCGTTGATGAAGAGCGCCGATTTGTAGGAAGGTGGCCGTGGTCAGAGTTCGCCGCCGCGCGCCGGGGAGAAGATGGACGGGCGCGCGGCGTGAAGTGGAAAATCTCCACACCGGCGACGAACCCATCGGGTTATTCGCGCGCGCAAGCGTTTGCGCGTCCGGACGAATGCGGGCGGCAGTTCCCGCGGTCAGGCAGGTGGAAGATGTCGAGTGGGCTTCGCTTTGCAATCGGTCAGGCGTTGCTGATTGGTTTGATCGTGTTGTGCGCCACGCGCGCCGGCGCGGCGGGCGACCCGGCGATTCCGCCGGGCACGAAAATCACGACCGCGAACTGGCGCCAATATCGGCAATTCATGCCCGACGGCATGGTCGCGCTGTTTGAAGGCGGCCGCGCATGGAAAATGCCGGACACCGTTGAAATGGACGTTGGTCCGACGGTGGTCCGGCCGCTGCCGAAGGACTACGTCGAAGCGACCGAAAAATATTCTTCGCAGGTGCGGATGGAAACGCTGGCCGGCGGCGGACACAATCTTGCGGGCTACGTCGCGGGCGCGCCATTTCCGAATCCGAGCGGCCCTGATGCGGGATGGGAAATACTCGCCGACAACTGGTTCCGCTACGCGCCGCATCTGACGGTTTCGGCGCCGGAGCATCCGATTACCGAATGCGTCCAGGACGGCTACGGCAACATTTCCTGCGAGCAGGAGATGTACGTGGATCGCTGGCTCAGCCACGTCACGGATCCCGGCGCGCCGCTGACCGATCCGGCCGCGGACGGACGGTTCGAGACGCGCTTCGGCATGGTGATCGAGCCGGAACAGCGCAAGTACACGGCGACCCTTTCGATCTTTTTCGACGACCTGACGCGGCTGCCGGCGTCATACATCTTCACGCCGGCGAAGCGGCGCGTGATGCAGCTGTCGGCGGGCGCGCGCTGCCAGCCGACGGGCGGCGGCGACATGACCGCGGACGACTATCGGTACGGCTTCGCCGGCAGCATCCCGAACTTTTCCGCGCAATTGCTGGGCGAGCGGAAAATCCTGGCGTTGCTCGATTACGCCGCGCCGGTCGGAGCTTTTCCCGCCAGCTATGATATGCCGCTGGGATTCCCGAAACCCGACTGGGGCAAATGGGAAGTGCGCGACGCATACGTAATCGACGTGCGCAAAATTCCGTCGCAAGCCGAGGGTTATTGTTACGGACGGCGCGTGATGTATATTGACAAGCAATTCTATTCCGCGCTCTGGCTCGATCTGTACGACATGAACATGCGGCTGTGGAAAGTGGCGCACTTGTCGCCGCAGGCGATGGAGGTTCCGGGAGTCGGCAAGGTCAGCAACGCCGGCTCGTTCTCGGAACAGTTCTGGGACCTGCTCAACCATCACAGCACCTGCGATTCGAGCTTCGACGCGAGCGGCCATACCGTCTATATCAATTCGCAGGTCCCGCCGGAGTATGACGATATCCAGAAATACTCTTCTCCAAACGGACTGAGTGAAGTAATGAGATAACGCCGGACGCCGGCGCCGGAATACGTCAAATCGCGGAGGACGCAAAAATGAGCGCGGAAGACAACAAGCGAATGATAATCGGATTCCTCGAAGATCTGAGCGCGGGACGCGGCGACAAGGTATTGGGCGCGCTCGCGGACAGCGCGACGTGGTGGGTGCTGGGGAATTTTCCGCTGTCGGGAACCAAGACCAAGGCCCAATTCGCGGAACTCCTGGGCGCGCTCGGGCCTAATATCGACGGCGGCTTGCGCGTCACGCCGACCGGAATCACCGCCGAGGGCGATCGCGTCGCGGTCGAGGCTGAATCCTACGCCAAAATGAAAAACGGCAAGACCTACCAGAACAAGTATCATTTTCTGTTCGTGGTCAGGAACGGCAAGATTCAGGAAGCGCGCGAGTATCTCGACACGATGCACGCCAACGACGTGCTCTGCGGCTGATCGGCGGCGCGGGCGGCGCGACGTCCCGCGAATCGCTTTTTATGTCATTCTGAGCGCAGCGAAGAATCTTGGAATTCCCTTCGCGAGACTCAGGGCGGGCTTCACTCCGCCGCGCTCCGTTCAGAGTTTGTGAATTTTTTCAGGATCAGGGATTCGTCGCTGCGCTCAGAATGACAAACTGGCTGGCGCGGAATTTCCCTAGCGGCGCTTCGGGTCGGGACGGCTCCCGGCCGGCGGCGCCAGCGCGATCGCCCGGACATGTCCGCCCGCGACCACATTCCGCGATCGGCGCGGCCCGCCGCCGCGTGGCCGCGGGGCGCGGCGTATAACCAATCCGGCGCGCCGATCGATGCGCGCGGCGGCGCGCGCCTCGGCCTCCCGATCGGCCCGGATCATCACGTAAAAGAGCGCGTCGGCAAGAAAAATCTTCGCCAGCGCGATCACGAAAATGCAGGCCAGCAGCGGCAGCGCGTCCGCCCAGCTATCCGACGCGCTAATCACCACCGCTGCGGTCATGGCCAGCGCCGCGAACGAAAATGCGGCGATGAATCCGATCAACGATTTATTCGATTCGGCTTCGCGCGCCGAGTGGTCGGCCGCGGTTCGGGCGTTGCGCCGCGGCGGACGCCTGCGATTGAATTTTACAACTGAACCCATTTCAGCCGGGCGCCGGCCGGAGGGCGTGGAGGCAGCCGGTAAACTTCCTTGCCGCGGAAATGCGACCGTTGGATTTTTGCCCAAAGTGCGGTCCCATGCAAAGCCCCAATTTTTCGGAAATCGCCGCCCGCCCGCGCTTGTGCCGGAAACGCCCGCCTGGCTAGGGTGGCGTCCCGCAAATAACTTCCACCTGACGCCTTGTCAGCTTGGCGTGCAGGTCGCCCACCGCGGGGTGACCAGGAATGGATTGCCGGGTCTGGGCCCGGCAATGACAAACAGAGATTGTCATGCCCGGACTTGATCCGGGCATCCAGGCAGAGCGCAAGATCGACGCAGTGTGCAAACTTATTCAGGGGACGCCACACTAGCGGAACGCGGGCGTCACGTATTCGGCGAGGTCGCGAAAGACCTGGCGCTGCGTATCCGCCGGCGGCAGAATCATGAGTTCATTGATGCCCGCGCGCTCCATCGCGCGAATGCGCTCGATAATCTCGTCCGGCTCGCCGGCCAGACAGGTTCCGCGAATCGCCTCCGGCGTGACGTATTTGCGCTCGGCGGGCTGCATGAACGTTCCGTGCCCCTCGTGGATCTGCCGGAAGCGCGCGTTTTCGGGCAGGCTGAAATGTTTCACCCGTTCCAGGTAATCGTCCCATACGTTGCGGAAAAATGGCGGAATGGCCTCGTCGCGCCGGCCGCGCGCCTTCCAGGTTTCGTAAACGAAGTGCAGCGCGCTCGTGACCTGCGCCCCGGTCTCGTTAATCACCCGCTCCGAGGTGAGCGCTTCGCCCGCCCGCAGGACGCAGGTGCTGGTCAGCGCCACGATATGAAAATTGCCGGGCAACGATCGGCCGGCTCCGGCCGCGCCTTCGCGAATCTGGCTGAGCCGCCCTTCGATTTTCGCGTTGATGCCGCCGGCGGTGACCCAGCCGTCGCCAAATTCGCCCGCCACGCGCGCCGCGCGCGGTCCATTGGCCGCGACGTAAATCGGAATCGGATCGTCGAGGTTGATAAAGCGGCGGTCGCGATGGAGGAACTGAATCTCGCGCGGGCGCCCGCGATAGGTATAGTCAACCGCCTCGCCATGCAGCAACGCCCGCACCACCCGCAGATAGTCGCGGAATTCCTCGATCGGCATCGGGCTCTGCCCCATCACACGCATCGCGGTATGCCCCGTGCCAATACCCAAAAAGACGCGGCCGGGAGCGATCTGGTTGATGCTGGCGATCGAGTGGGCCGTGACCGGCGCGATGCGCGTGCCCGCAATCGCGACGCCCGTGCCGAGCCGAATCCGGCTGGTGTTGGCGGCGGCGAGCGCCAGCACCGCGTAACAATCCGACCAGATCATCTGCGCGTCGGGAACCCAGCAACTATCGAAGCCCAACTCCTCGGCGTAGCGGGCGAGCTCCCATTTATCGACGTGCGTGTCGAAGCCGACGCCAAATTCCATCGCCGCCTCCCGTGTGAAACCCCGGATGATTTCAGATGCGAGCGGAGGGTAACATCGGCAGTGCGCGATGGTCAAAACAGCCGTTGCGCGGCGTGGAGGTTCATAATGAAAGAACTGCTCCGCCGGGCCGACGCGTTCCGCCGGCGTAATGGCCTCGAGATGCCGATCCTGCTGGCGCCGATGGCGGGCGCGAGCGCGCCGGCGCTTTCGATCGCGGCCGCCAATGCGGGCGGGATGGGCGCGTGCGGCGCGCTGATGATGAAACCCGAGGAAATCCACGCGTGGGCCGGCGAGGTGCGCGCCAACAGCAACGGCAATTTTCAGCTGAATTTGTGGATTCCGGATCCGCCGCCGCGGCGCGACGCCGATCATGAGGCGCGCGTGCGCGCGTTTCTCGCGCGATGGGGTCCCGAAGTGACGGCCGAGGCCGGAAACGCCACGCCGCCGGATTTCGCCGATCAGTGCCGGGCGCTCCTCGACATCAAGCCGCCGGTCGTGTCGTCCGTGATGGGACTCTATCCAGCCGGATTCGTCGGAGAATTGAAACGGCGTGGAATCCAGTGGTTCGCGACTGTCACGACGCTGGCGGAAGCGCGCGCCGCAGAGGCGGCCGGCGCCGACGCCGTCGTCGCGCAAGGCATGGAGGCGGGCGGACATCGCGGCTCGTTCGAGGCGCAAAACGCCGAAGCGCGGATGGTCGGATTATTCTCGCTGCTGTCGGCCGTGGCCGGCGCGGTCAGGATTCCCGTGCTCGCCGCGGGCGGAATCGCGGACGCGCGCGGAGTCGTCGCCGCGCTTGCGCTGGGAGCGAGCGCCGCACTAATCGGCACCGGTCTTCTGCGCTGCCCGGAAGCGAAAATTCCTCAAGCCTGGGCCGCGGCGCTCGCGCGGACGGCTCCGGAAGACACGCTCGTCACGCGGGCGTTCAGCGGACGCGCCGGCCGCGGTATCGCGACGGAATATGTCCGCGCCGCGGTCACGCCGGATGCGCCGGCGCCGGCGCCTTATCCGGTCCAGCGCGGATTGACCGCCGCGATGCGCGCGGACGCGGTGCGACGGAACGACTTGCGGCGGATGCAGGCGTGGGCGGGGCAATCCGCGGCGCTCGCGCAAGCGATTCCGGCCGCGGAGCTGCTGCGCCGTATCTGGACGGAAGCGCGCGCGATACTCGAATAAAAAAGCCTCCGCACGCCGCATCTTCGGACGCCGTGCGGAGGCTGCGCGGCGATCGCCGCAATTCGTTCTCAGGCCGCGGGTTCGGCTTGCGGGCCGCGGACCAGCCGGCCCGGCAGCGCGCCTGTCGGCTCGGCGTTTTCGTAAATCACTGCGCCGCTCGCCACCGTATATTTGTAGCCTTCGGCTTTCTGGATCAGCCGCCGTCCGCCCGCCGGAAGATCGAAGACCATCCGCGGCGCGTGCAGCTTGAGCGCGTCGAAATCGATCACGTTGACGTCGGCCTTCATGCCGGGCCGCAGCGCCCCGCGATCGTTCAAACCGTAGAAGCGCGCGGTGTCGCGGGTTTGGCGTTTGACCGCTAGTTCGAGCGGGAGGCGTTCGCCGCGGCTGCGATCGCGCACCCAATGGGTCAGCATGAAGGTCGGCATGCTGGCGTCGCAGATCAGTCCGCAATGGGCGCCGCCGTCCGACAGGCCCATCGTGGTGACTGGATCGAGAATCATCTCGCGCAGTGCGTCGAGATTATATTCCGCATAGTTGGCGAGCGGCACGTAGAGCAGCGCGCGTCCTTCGCGCTCGAGCATCAACTCGTACGTGAGTTCCTCGGGCGTTTTGCCCTCGCGCGCGGCGCGCGCCGCGACATTGGCCTCGCGCACCGGCTCGTAGTCGGGCGGATCGCCGAGCGGGAAGAATTTCGAGAAGTTGGTCACGAAATGGCGCGTCGCCCGTTCGCGCACGCTTGGCCCCTCGGCCAGGATTCGCGCGCGCAGCGCCGGCTCGCGCATCCTCGCGACGCGCTCGGCGAGCGGCAGATGCGCGATCGATTTGTAGGTGCGATGCGTGATGAACGGATGCAGCGAGCTTTCCAGCCCCATCAGCATCCCGGTCGGCCGCGCGGAAATTTGCGGATACAGATGCGCGCCGTTGGCGTTGAACTCGCGCACCTTGTCGATGATGCGCCGCGCGCCGCTCGGATCTTTGTCGATTTGCGCGAGCGCGAAGGTAATCGGCAATCCGGTCTCGGTCGAAAGCTTGACCATCCATTCCATGGTCTCGTCGGGGCCGACAAGGTCGGAAGCCATTTCGAACACGCCATGGCCGGCGGCCGCCAGCGCGCGCCCGATACCGAGCAATTCGTCCTCGCCCGCGAAGGTGCCGGGCACGACTTCCTTGTTTTTCGCCCGATGCAGCATCGTGCGCGACGTGGTAAAGCCGAGCGCGCCGGCGCGCAAACCGTCGCGCACCACCGCCGCCATCCGCGCGATATCGTCGGGCGTCGCGGCTTCGTTATGCGCTCCGCGCTCGCCCATCACGTACACCCGCACCGAGCCGTGCGGCACTTGCGCGCCGACATCGATCGCCCGCGGCATCGCGGCGACCGCGTCGAGATAGCCGGCAAAGCTCTCCCAACCCCACTTGATGCCTTCGGCGAGCGCGGTTCCGGGAATATCCTCGACGCCCTCCATCAGGCCGATCAGAAAATCTTCCCGGCCGCGTTCCACCGGCGCAAAACCGACGCCACAATTGCCCATCACGATCGTGGTCACGCCATGCCAGCTCGACGGCGTGAGATACGGGTCCCAGGTCACCTGCCCGTCGTAATGCGTATGGATATCGACGAAGCCCGGCGCGACCAGCAAGCCGGCGGCGTCGATCTCGCGGCGCGCCGAACCGGCTTTGCCGCCGACGCTCGTGATTGTGCGCCCGTCGATCGCGATATCGCCCGTAAAAGCCGGCCGGCCCGTGCCGTCGACCACGCGTCCGCCGCGTATCGCCAAATCATGCATCGGTGCGTTCTCCGTGGGAGGATCGTCAACGGTCAATAAAGCAATTTACCGCCGTCGCGCGCAAGGCGCGCCGAAGACGGTTCGAGGTTCGGGCGAAAGCGCGACAGGAATTGCAAAGACCGTCAAAAACATGTTGTTTTGCGCACCCTGGAATACCGTCTGGCCTTATGCGATTGCGCTGGTCAAAGTGGATACGTCACGGTCCGGCCGCGGATAGAAAATCTATGAAAAAATCGATCATTGCTACGTTCTTCGCTCTGGCCACGATCGGCGGATGCGCCCGGTTCCAGCCGATGACTCCGGCCACCGATTACACGCCGACCGGCGAGCTGCAAAGCGTCACGCTGAAAAACACCTCCGTCCATTACGATCCCGCGGTCTTGGCGCCGGGCGTGGCGCGAAGCGAAGTTCACGCCAGGCTGGGCGATCCGAACGGCACGGAAACGGGGGACAACGGCGCAGTCGAAGACGTCTATGCGTTCTATCCCGACGGCGCTAAATTCGTAAATCCGACGATCCGGCCGCGCAATATCGCCCTCGGCGTCTTCACCGGCGGCGCTTCGATTGCCGTGCGGCAATTGCGGCTGGCGCACACGGAAAAGAAATTGACGCTCTACTACGTGTCCTATGGCCCCGACGATCGAATCGCGTCGGTGCGGGTCGTCCCGCCCAATGATTCAGGCGTCAATCCGTCTTCGGCGCCGGCGTCGTCGAATATCGAATAGCCGCGCGGCTCGTCCGTTAAGCTTTGCGGCGCGCCTTGCGATAGCGCCGGATCAGCGCGGCCGTCGAGCTGTCGTGATTGAGCGCAGGTTCGTTCGCGGCTTCAAGCTCCGGAATAATCTTCTGCGCGAGCGCCTTGCCCAGTTCCACGCCCCATTGATCGAATGAATTGACGCCCCAGATCGAACCCTGCGTGAAGACGCTGTGCTCGTAGAGCGCGACCAGCGCGCCAAGCGTCGCCGGCGAAAGCCGCCGCGCCATGATCGTCGTTGAGGGCCGGTTGCCCTCGAACGTGCGATGCGGCGCGAGCCAGTCGGGCGCGCCTTCGGCCTTTACCTGCTCGGCCGTTTTGCCGAAAGCGAGCGCCTCGCCTTGCGCGATAACGTTGGCGATGAGCAGGTCGTGATGGCGGCCGAGCGGATTCAGCGGCTCGTCGAAGGCGATAAAGTCGCACGGAATCAGCTTCGTGCCCTGATGAATCATCTGGTAGAACGAGTGCTGGCCGTTGGTTCCCGGCTCGCCCCAGAAAATCGGTCCGGTCTGATAGTTAACAACGGCGCCATCGAGCGTCACGTGCTTGCCGTTGGATTCCATCGTGAGCTGCTGCAGATAGGCGGGAAAGCGCTTTAGATACTGCTCGTAAGGCAGCACCGCGACGGTTTCGGCGCCGAAGAAATTGTTGTACCAGACCGCCAGCAGGCCCATCAGCACGGGCAGGTTGCGCTCGAACGGAGCCGCGCGAAAATGCTCGTCGAGCGCGCGAAACCCTTCGAGCATCGCGGTGAAATTTTCCGGCCCGATCGCGATCATCGTTGACAGGCCGATCGCCGAGTCCATCGAATAGCGACCGCCGACCCAGTCCCAGAAGCCGAACATGTTGGCGGTGTCGATGCCGAACTTCACGACTTCCGCCGCATTGGTCGAGACCGCGACGAAATGGCGCGCGACCGCTTTTTCATCGCCCAGCGCGCGCACGCTCCAGTCGCGCGCGGAATGCGCGTTGGTCATGGTCTCGAGCGTGGTGAAGGTTTTCGACGAAATGATAAAGAGCGTCTCGGCCGCATCCAGATCGCGCGTCGCCTCGGCGAAATCGGTTCCATCGACGTTCGAGACGAAACGCACCGTCAAATCGCGCATGCTGTAATGGTGCAGCGCCTCGTACGCCATCACCGGTCCGAGGTCCGAACCGCCGATGCCGATATTGATGACGGCGCGAATCCGCCTGCCGGTATGGCCTTTCCATTCGCCGTCGCGGACGCGGCGCGAAAATTCGGCCATCCGATCGAGCGTCGCATGCACCTCGGGCACGACGTTTTGGCCATCGACGACGACCGAAGCGCCGCGCGGCGCGCGCAACGCGGTATGCAGCACGGCGCGCTTTTCGGTCGCATTGATTTTGTCGCCGCGAAACATCGCGTCGATTCGCTCGCGCAGGCCGCGCGCCTCGGCCAGCGCGAGCAGCAGCTTCATCGTTTCGTCGGTGACGCGATGCTTCGAGTAGTCAAAATAAAGCCCCGCCGCTTCCGCGGTCATCCGCTCGCCGCGCGTGTTGTCCGCCGCGAAAAGTTCGCGCAGATGGATGCCGCGGACCTGCTCGAAATGTTTCGCCAGCGCCTGCCATGCGGGCGTTTCGGCCACGGATTTTTGCGACGGCGCCATGTTCGACTCCTTGACGCGGAACGATACCGCTCCGGATGCTGCCAGTACGAACCGAGTCTAGCGCCGCCCGCCGCGCGGTTCGACGCGCGCTGAAAAGGAAAAAAACGGCGGACGCGCCTGCCGCGCGCCCGCCGTTCGCATCACCGCCACAAATGGCCCGCTTGAAACAGCTACAGCTTGACGTAAACCGATTTGATCTGCGTGTAGAGCTCGATCGAGTGCTTGCCCAATTCGCGCCCGAAACCGGATTGTTTGTAGCCGCCGAACGGCGAAATCGGATCGATCGCGCCGTAGGTGTTAATCCACACCGTACCGGCTTTGAGGGCGCGCGCCACTTTATGGGCGCGGGCTATATCGCGCGTCCACACGGCCGCCGCTAATCCGTAGGTCGTGTCGTTGCCTTGCAGCACCGCGTCGTTTTCATCCTTGAATGGAATCGCCGCGGCGACGGGACCGAAGATCTCTTCCTGCGCGATTCTCATGTTGTTGTTCACGTCGGCGAAGATCGTCGGCTTGATGAAGTAACCGCGATCGGCGGCGGCTTCGCCTCCGGTCGTGAGCTTGGCGCCTTCGCGCTTGCCGATCTCAACGTAGTTGCGGACGCGATCGAATTGCTCCTTCGACACCACCGGGCCCATCTTGGTGGCCGGGTCGAGCGGATTGCCCACCGTCATCCCGGCGCTGAATTTCGTGAGCTGGTCGACGAACTCGTCGTATTTGCCCTGCTGCACGAAAATCCTCGTGCCGGCCGCGCAGACCTGGCCGGTGTTGTAAAACACGCCCATCATCGCGGTCGGCACGGCCGATCCCAAATCGGCGTCGGTGAAAATAATATTCGGCGATTTTCCGCCAAGTTCGAGCGAAACCCGTTTCAGATTGCCCGTCGATGCTTGCAGAATCAGCCGGCCGACTTCGGTCGAGCCGGTGAACGCGACCTTGTCGATCTCCGGATGTTCGGCGATCGAGCTGCCCGCTCCCGGCCCGAAGCCGGTAATAATATTCAGCACGCCGTCAGGCAGGCCGGCCTCCTGCGCCAATTCGCCCAGGCGCAACGCCGAAAGCGGCGTCTGCTCGGCCGGCTTGAGAATCACCGTGTTGCCGCAAGCGAGCGCGGGCGCGATCTTCCAGCACGCCATCAGCAACGGAAAGTTCCACGGAATGATCTGCCCGCAAACGCCGACCGGTTCCCGCAGCGTGTAGTTGAACATCGACGGATCGGACGGATTCGTCTCGCCGTAAATCTTCGAGCACCAGCCCGCGTAGTAACGGAAGGTCTCGGCCGCGCCCGCGACATCGATTGCCCGCGCCTGTGTAACCGCTTTGCCGTTGTCGAGCGTTTCGATTTCGGCGAGTTCGTCGGCATGCTGTTCAATTAACTCCGCGATTTTGTAAAGCATCCGGGCACGCTGATGCGGGTTCAGGCGCGGCCAGCGGCTCTCTTCAAACGCTTTGCGCGCCGCTTTGACCGCCTCATCGACGTCCGCCTTGCCGCCCTCGGCGACCAACGCAAGCACTTCCTCGTTGGCCGGATTAATCGTTTCAAAAGTCTTGCCGGACTTGGCGGGCGTCCATTTACCGCCAATCAGAAGCATTTTCGGTTTGCGCAGGAAATCGAGCACCGCTTGGTTTTTAATTCCCGCCGCGGCCCGTTCAACCGCTGGCGCAACTGCTGCCGCCATTTTCGTGACTCCTTGCCAATCAGTTTCCTCGCTCAATTCCGTACCGGCGCGGAGGCCGCCGCCGATGCGATCATTCTGCCCATCTCGCTCGTGTCGTAATGGCAGAGCTGGCTGATTTCGCGCGCGAAGCGGCGCGAATTGAGCGCCTCGAGCAGCGCGCGCACCGGCGACGCATCCATCTCCGTCTCAGGTATAACGAAATCATACCGCTCTTCCCGGATCGAAATAAAGTCGAGGCCGAACGCCTCCGCCGCAAGCCGGATCGTAAAACCGGCGTCGGCCTGACCCGCCGCGATCGCCGCCGCGACCTCCAGATGGCCCCCCACTTCGAAGCCATAACCGCCGACCGATGCGCCGGCGATGCCGGCCTCGGCAAGCGCTTCGTCAAGCGCGGCGCGCGCGCCAGACCCCTGCTCGCGGTTCACGATTCGCACCTCCGGCCGCGCCAGATCGGCCACGCCGTGAATCGAGCGGGCACGGCCCGGCGCGATCGCAAGGCCCAGCTCCCATCGCGCGAAGGTAACCACCGCCGCGCGCCGTGCGCCCAACGCCCGGCGCATCGCGGCCAGATTGTATTCGCCACTGCGCGGGTCGCGCAGATGCAACCCCGCCGCATGGGCGCGGCCTTCGCGCACGGCCTCGAGCGCGCGCATGCTCGAACACGGCAGCGCGGCGGCGGCGAAAGGCGCACGATGCCGCGCCAGCCATTCGCTTAAAATGACGGCCGCCGGATCGCATCCGGCGATCAGCAGTGTGGCGTCGATCTCTTCGTCGGACCGCGTTGTTGCGACTTCCGTCCGCCGCTTTCCCGACCGGTCGACGACGCCCGCCGCGGGAGTCAGCGCGACGCGCACCGCGGGCTGGGCGATCGCGATAATCCGTCCGCTGACGCGCGCCAGCGCGACCCGATGCGGCGCGGCTTTGTCCGCGCCGATCAATTCCGCGCGCACCCGCCGGCCCGGATCGCCGCCATCCAGTCCAAACAGGTTCTCGACGGTTTCGCCCAGTGCGTGCGCGATTGCGATCGCCGCCATCACTCCCGGCTGATAGGCGCCGGATTCGATCGCGCCAAGCGCCTGTCGCGAAATTCCGGTGCGCCGGGCAAGCTCGAGTTGCGTCATCCCGCGCGCTTCGCGGGCGCGCTTGACGGCTTCTCCGCTTTTCGCCTTATTACTTGTCATTTGTCAGGTATAGTGGCATAACCCGCGTCTTATGAAAAAGCCAAGGATTGGGAGCTTCTGCGCGCGTTTCGCGTATGGCTTCACCGCCTGCGTCGCGCTGATCACGTTTGCCGCGCAGGCGTTCGCCGCATCGCCGACGCCGCTGGAAGTCGCCTACGCCGGATCGATGGGCGCCCTGATGGAACGCGGCATCCGGCCCGCGGCCGCGCGCGCGCTCGGCGCCGAATTTCGCGGCCGCGCGCAAGGCTCGACCGGGCTCGCCAACCTGATCGTCGCGGGCAGTATCCGGCCGGACGTCTTTATCGCCGTCACGCCCGGACCGATGCGAACGATTCTCGCCGCGCATAAAGCCGCCGAAGCGATTCCGGTAGCCGCCACGGCGGTCGTGATTGCCTACAGTCCGCGCGGCCGCTTCGCCGAAAAATTGGCTCACGCGACTACCGCGGGCGGAACGCCGTGGTGGCGAGTGCTCGAAACTCCCGGATTTCGTTTTGGCCGCACCGATCCGCGCATCGATCCGCAAGGCCTCAGCATCATATTCGCGATCCAGTTGGCGGCCGCTTTTTATCATCAGGCGGAGCTGCCGGAACGCATCCTTGGCGCCACGATCAATCAAAGCCAGATTTTCCAGGAACCCGAGGTGATGGCGCGTCTGCAGGCCGGCCAGCTCGACGCAAGTTCCGCGTATCGCACGCAGCCCAAGGCTTACGGGTTGCCGTTTATCGATTTGCCTGCGGAGATTAATCTCGGCGACGCCGCGATGACCGACCGCTATCGCCAGGCCGCGGTTACGCTTGACGGCAAGGTTCACCATCCATCGCCGCTGGTTTTTTATGCCGCCGCGCTCGCCGACGCGCCCCATCCCAAACTGGCCGCACGGTTCGTCCGATGGCTCGGCGGCAGCGACGCGCGCGCGTTCTTCGCACGCTATCATTACGACGGTCCGGGCGACGCCAAACCGCTTATGCCCTGACATTATATGACCGCTCGATGGTTCAAATTGCTGGGGATGGCGGCGTTCGCGCTCGCGTTGCTTTATCCCCTGATCGGCCTTGGCGCTCAGGTTGGGTCCTGGAACTGGGACGGCGGCATTCCCGGCTCGACCGCCGGCGCGGTGCGGGTTTCGATTTTTCTGACCGCAATCGCGATGGCGATTGTGATCGCAATCGGCACGCCGGTCGCCTGGTATCTCGCGCGCGGCGCTGGCCGCGACCGCGTCATCTGGGACGCGGCGGTGTTGATCTCGGTCCTGATGCCGCCGCTGGCGCTCGGCCTGTTGCTCTCGCTCGCGTATGGTCCCGCGACCAGCCTCGGCGGATTCCTGCTTCGGATTGGCGTTCCGACCAGCAACAGCGCCACGGCGTTTGTCGCCACTCAGGTTTACGCCAGCGCCGGTTACTATATTGTCGCGGCGCGCGCCGCGATCGCGTCGGTGCCGCACGAACTCGAACAAACCGCCGCTTTGTTGGGCGTCGCGCCGGGCGCGGTCTTTCGCCGGGTAACGTTTCCGCTTGCGCGGCTGGGCCTTGCCGCCGCGGTTAGCATCGCATGGGTCCGGGCGCTCGGCGAATTTGGCGCGGTGATCGTCACCGCCTATTATCCGGCCGGAATTCCAGTGCAAATCTGGGTAAATTTGCAGACTGCCGGGATGCCCGCGGTGATGCCGCTGCTGATCGTATTTTTGCTCACCGCCCTGCCGCTGCCCTGGCTGATTCACCTGTTGGCGCAATCCCGCGATGCTTGACGCGCGAATTATAAAAGCGCGGGCCGGTTTCACGGTCGACGTCCATATCCGGCTCGACGCGGGCGATCGCCTCGCGATCTTCGGCGCTTCGGGCGCGGGCAAAAGCACCGTTCTCGGATGTATCGCCGGAATCGAAAATCCCGACTCCGGCGAGATTCGGTTGGGCGGCACGAAGTTATTCCCGCCGCCGCTGCCGCTGCATCGCCGTCCCCTCGCCTACCTGACGCAAAAAGATCTGCTCTTTCCACATCTTAGCGCCGGCGAAAATATCACCTTCGGACTTGCCAACGGCGGCGGCGCCGAAAGCGCACGCTGGATCGGCGAGCTGCGCGAGCGGCTCGGCCTTGAAGCGATCTGGAATAATCGCGCGGCTAAAATCTCCGGCGGCGAGTCGCGCCGGGTCGCTTTAGCCCGGATGCTTGCGCGGCGGCCGCCTCTGGTCCTGCTCGACGAACCGTTTGTCGCGCTTGATCGTCCGCTGATTCGCGATCTGACCGGCGCGCTCGACGAATGGCGGCGCCGGCTGGGCTTTATCCTGATCGCGGTTGACCATCGCGCCGAGGTCCTCACCCCCCTTTGCCCGCGCGTCGCGGCGATCGAACGGGGAAAAATCGTTCAGCAAAGCGACTGGAATTCCCTCGCCGCATCGCCCGCGACTCCCGGCCTCGCACGCCTGCTGGAAATTCCTTATCCGAGCGATTGACGCCTACAGCCGCATCGGCATCACAACATACGTGAATTGAGAATCTGTCGGCGTTTTAATCACGCCGGGGCTGACCTCGTCGCTCAAACCCAGAACCGCTTCGGCCTCGGCAGGAATCACGCCCAGCGCCTGCTGCAAATACGCGGCGTTGAAGCCGATCGAGAAGTCCGCGCCGCCGAATTCGATATCGAGCGTTTCGCTGGCTTCGCCCACCTCGGGACTTGCGGATGAAACCGTAAGGCTGCCCGCCGAAAACGCGAGTTTAACGCCGTGATAGCGCTCGTTCGAAAAGATCATCGCGCGCTTGATTGCGCGCAGCAGCGCTTCGCGCCCAACCGGAATCTGATATCGGGATTCCTTGGGAACCACGCCCCGGTAATCGGGAAATTCGCCCTCGACCAATCGCATCGAGACTTCCGACGAACCGCGCTTGAGCCAGGCGAGCTGGCCGTCGATGGCGAGCTTGACCTCGCCTTCTCCGGCCTGGTCGAGCAGCTTGCGCAATTCGGCCAGTCCCTTGCGCGGGATGATCGCGCCGCCCTGCAAGTTGAATCCGGCAACTTCCCGATCGACCATCGCCAAGCGATGGCCGTCCGTCGCGACCATCCGCACGCCGTTGCCGTCCGCGGCTTCGATATAGACGCCGCTCAGGTTGTAGCGCGCCTCATCGGGACTGACCGCAAAAATCGTCCGATCGATCATCGCGGCAAGCGCTTCGCAAGCAATTGTCAATTCGCCTTTGATGGCCTTGCGTCCGCCGAGCGGCTCCTGTTTCGACGCCTGCGCCGGCATCGCCGGAAAGCTCCGCGGATCGAGACCCATCATTTTGAACCGCGCGCGACCGCATCGCAGTTCGAACCAGTCGCCTTCAAGCGACTTGAGCGTCACCTCCTCGCCCTCGGCTTCGCGCACGACTTCAAAAAGTTTGCGCGCGTTGAGCGTGAGTCCTCCCTTTTCCGCGTGCGAACAAGCGATCTCGGTGCGGATGCCGACTTCCAAATCGGTCGCGGAAAGCCGGAGCCGGTTTTCTTCAGGCTCGAGCAGGACATGCCCGAGAATTGGCACAGTGTTGCGGCGCTCGACGATGCCTTGAACCATCCCGAGCCCATTCAAAAGCGAAACGCGATCAATGACCAGTTCCATTTATCACCCGCGCTCCGGCCTGACTTCTGATCCTGATCATATATTTCTTGGAAAAAGATCAGTAAGGCTAGTAGCGCCTGTTGATTTGTGCATAACAGGAGAAAAATCAAGCAAATAAAAGGCTTTTCCCTGAGTATAATCTGTGGATGGAAAGTCGGCGAAAACCCCTTGAGCGCAGCGGTCAGGCCTGCCTTGTGCATAGCCGCGATCTTGTTCAACCGTTCTCAACAGGTTTTCCCAACTTTCAGCCATTCAGGCGGCGTTCGCCTGGGTGGTTTTCAACTCGCGTTCGATCTTCTCGATCGAAAACCGAAACGCCGAATCATTCGCGATCCGCCGCGCGATCAGATTATGCGCGTGAATCACGGTTGAATGGTCGCGGCCGAACGATTCGCCGATCGCCGGAAACGACGCGTCCGTCAGCTTCCGGCAAAGGTACATCGCGACCTGGCGGCAGAACGCGATGTGCTGGGTGCGCTTTTTCGACTTCAGATCGAGCAGCCGGATATGGAAAAAATCCGCCACGACCTTTTGAATCGCCTCGATATCCGGCTTGGGTTCGCGCGTGCGAATCAGGTCGCGCAGCGCCTGGCGCGCGAATTCGGTCGTGATCGGCGATTTGTCCATCGAGGCGAGCGCGGCGATCCGGGTCAGGCATCCTTCCAGCTCGCGCACGTTGGCTGAGACATTCTGCGCTATATAAAGCGCCACTTCGGCCGGCAACGGCAGATTTTCGAGCGCCGCCTTTTTTTGAATTATCGCGACGCGCGTTTCGAGATCGGGCGGAGCGATATCGGCAATCAGCCCCGATTCGAAGCGATTGCGCAGGCGATCCTCAAGGCCGTTGATCTCCTTGGGCGTCTTGTCCGAGGTCAAGACAATTTGATGCCGTTCGGAATGCAGCGAGTTGAAAGTATGGAAGAATTCCTCCTGCGTGCGTTCGCGGCCGGCCAGGAATTGCACGTCGTCGAGAATCAGCGCATCAACCCGGCGGAATTTCTCTTTGAAATCGCCCATGCGATCGCGCCGGATCGAGTTGATCAACTCATTCATGAAGACTTCCGCCGGCATGAACAGGACTTTGCACCGGCCGTTGCCGGCCGCCCAGATATGATGGCCGATAGCGGTCGCCAGATGAGTTTTGCCCAGACCGACGCCGCCATAAATGAAGAGCGGGTTGTATTTATCGCCGGGCTGATGCGCCGCCGCCAGCGCCGCCGCATGGGCGAACTGATTGCTCGATCCGACCACAAATTCGTTGAAAGTGTAACGCTGCGGCAAGCCGGGATGGAGTTCCGCCGACGCCGGCTCGGCGGCGCGCGCCGGCGCCGTTTTGACCGGCGCGGCCGGGCGTGGGCGCGCCGGTTGCGCTTCAGCGTCAAACGTTAGCTTGATTGTCACCGGGCCGCCGGCTTCGGCGGAAAGCGATTCGCGCAAAACGTCGTGATAGCGATCGCTCACCCATTCGCAAAAGAATCGGTTGGGCGCTTCGATCGTAACGGTTTGCTCGCGCATCGCAACAAAATTGAGCGGCTGGATCCAGGTTTCGTAACTGACCTGGCCCAACGTTTCGCGAATCCTGTCCGCGGCTCTTTGCCAGACCTCGTTCATGCTTCGCCCCCTCCAGGAATATTTGCGCCGTTCCCCACGACGGCGGATTGATCGCCAAGTTTCGTTCGCGAATTACTCACAGTTCCATCCACATCTGTTGATAACGAGAGATTCTCCTATGTGTTCAAGTCGTTGGGAAAAAACGCCCCTCTGGCTATCAACTCGCCGGTTGAACCACCGCGCCCCTCCCTGCAATCTTTTGAACAAAAACGACTGGAAAATACGCTCGCGACTGATGGCCACGATTACGATCGCCGCTCAATTCGGTCCAAAACACGCCCCTTGGCGCCTGTACCAGTTTGGCGGCGAAGACAAGTGTGTAAATTCTTTTCGCTGGCCATTCAAGCGACTGTCACCAGGATGTGGAAAACCTCCGAATTTTCACGAAAAATTCTCAGCCAAAAAAAAATTGAAAATGTATTGCGTTCTGGTGGAATTTCTTCCTGAACGCAAACTGGCTCCAGGAGCCAATTTCCTAAATCACGCTGATACCGCCGATCCGCCGCTTGATCATGCGCGCGCTTTGATAAATCGTCTTCATTACGATTGCCGGGGCCGATTTTCGACCCGCTAAGGCGAAACCAGATGATGTTATCCACAAAAAACTCGCAGGCCCTGTTTGAGCGCGCGCGCGTCCGGATTCCCGGCGCGGTGAATTCTCCCGTGCGCGCATGGCGCGCGGTCGGCGGCGCGCCAGTCTTCGTCAAAAAAGCCGAAGGGGCATGGCTTTTGGACGCCGACGACAACCGCCTGATCGATTATGTGGGTTCGTATGGCCCGGCGATTCTCGGCCATGCGCATCCCGAGGTCGTCGCGGCGGTGGCCGAACAGGCGGCGCAGGGCTTTTCATTCGGCGCGCCGACCGAACTGGAAGTAGAGTTGGCCGAACGCATCGCGGAGGCGATTCCCGCGGCCGAAAAAGTGCGACTGGTGAGTTCCGGTACGGAAGCCGGCATGACCGCGCTCAGGATTGCGCGCGCCGCCACCGGCCGCTCCGGCATTATCAAATTCGACGGCTGCTATCACGGGCATAGCGATGCGCTGCTGGTGCGCGCCGGCTCGGGCGCGATGACGCTCGGCGTGCCGGATTGCGCCGGCGTGCCCGAGGCGCTGGCCGCGCTGACGCGGGTCGCGCCCTACAATGCGCTCGACGCGGTCGAGCGTTATTTCGCCGCCGACCCCAAGGGTATCGCCGCCGTAATTGTCGAACCGCTCGCGGCGAACATGGGCGTCGTGCCGCCCGCCGCGGGGTTTCTCAAGCGGCTCAGTGAGCTGGTTCATCGGCACGGCGCGCTGCTCATCTGCGACGAGGTGATCAGCGGTTTTCGCCTGCGTTATGGCGCCGCCTGCGAGCTGTTCGAGGTCCAACCGGATCTGATCATGCTCGGAAAGATCATCGGTGGCGGAATGCCGATGGGCGCCGTCGCCGGCCGCGCTGAACTGATGGATCTGCTGGCGCCGGCGGGACCCGTCTATCAAGCCGGCACGTTGTCGGGCAATCCGTTGTCGGTGCGCGCCGGAATCGAAACGCTCAAGCTGCTCGACCGGCCTGGCGTTTACGAACGGCTAGAGCAGGCGGGCGCGCGGCTGGAGTCCGGTCTGCGGGCCGCACTGGCGGCGTCCGGCCGCCTCGGGTGTATCAATCGCGCCGGCTCCTTGTTAACGATGTTCCTCGGAACTGATAGAGTTTTCGACGGCGAAAGCGCCCGTCGCGCCGACGTGGCGGCCTTCGCCCGATTTTTTCATGGAATGTTCGACCGGGGCGTCAATCTGCCGCCTTCGCAATTCGAGGCGATGTTCGTCTCGCTGGCCCATAGCGACGCCGATCTCGACGCGACCGTTGAGGCGGCCCGCGGCGCGCTCGCGGCCGGTTGACGCCGCCGCCTTTGCGCCGCGCCGCGATGAGCATGGCCGCGAACGGAAATCCGCCCGCCCGCATGTGGCGCTTCGCCGCGATCGCGGCGGAGTTTTTCTCGCCGATCTTGGGCGGCGCGATTCTTGGCTATTACCTTGACGACTATTTTCGCACCGCGCCGGCGCTGGCGGTCTCGGGCGTGCTCTTGGGCACGTTCCTCGGGATGTACCGGCTGGTGGTCGAGCTCAAAAACTTTCAACGCGGTGATTGAATGAACTGGCGCGCGCCGTCGATCAGCGCAATCCAGCGAACGACCGCTTTCCTGACGGTCGCATTCGCAATCCTGATGCTAGTTGCGGACTCGCGCGCGGCGGCCTTGGGATGTCTGGTGGGCGGTGCGCTGATGATCGGCAATCTGTTCGTGCTGACGATCATCGGTCGCGCGATCGTGGCGCTCGCGCAAGGCGGCGGCGCCGGCAAAATCGGCGTGATGCTCGCGCCGCTCAAGATGTTTGTCTTTGTTGCGCTGGTTTATGTATTGGTAACCACGACGCATCTGGCTCCGGCCGGATTCATGGCCGGAGCCTTGACTCAGTTCGTTGCGATCTTTATTGAAACTTGGCGCGCTGCCGCGCGCGGCGTATTCGTGCGGCCGGAGGACCAGCAGGCTTGAAACCGGTTAACTTCATCGAAATGATTGGCGACCATCTGGGCGGCCTGCCGCCGGTGCTGGTCGGCACATGGCTCGTGATGGCGATTCTGATCGTCTTCGCGCTGCTGGCGCGGCGGGCGCTCAACGCCGTAGACGATCCCGCGACGCCCGACGCAGGCATTTCTTTGCGCGCGGTCGGCGAAGTAATCACGGAATGGCTCGACGGCTTCGTCGCCAATGTGTCGGAACTGCACGGCTCGCGGCGCTTCGTGCCTTTCTTCGGGGCGATTTTCATCTTTATTTTGACCGCGAATTTTCTCGGCCTGATCCCTGGGATGGAACCGCCGACCAACGATACCAATCTTACGTTCGCGCTCGGCGCAATTTGCTTTGTCTATTACCTTTATCAGGGCTTCAAATCGCAGGGTGCGCACTATCTGAAGAGCTTCCTTGGTCCGATGCTGGTGCTGACGCCGCTGATGTTGCCGATCGAAGTGGCCGATAACCTGTTTCGACCGTTTTCGCTCGGCATCCGACTTTTCGCCAACATGTTTGCCGACCATCAGGTGCTGGGCCTGTTCACCAGCCTGACCTATCTGGTCTTTCCGCTGGCTTTTTATGCGTTGGGCATGATCGTCTGTATCGTGCAGGCGCTGGTTTTCACGATTCTTGCCGTCAGCTACGTGCGGATGGCGAGCGCCGAGCATTGAGCGTTTATCCTGGTTGCAGGCGGCATTTTTTGACGTACCAATCAGGTTGATTGCTCGAATTCGATTTTATTCCGCGACCGGAGTCCGGTTCGGCCGAAGCGGTGGTAGATGATAGAAGGCGGAGTTAAATAGCTTAGGGCCGGAGAGCAGGCGCGGTAATCAAGGAGGAGCGAAAATGCTTCGCAGGAGTTGGATGTTTTTGATAGTTGCGGCCGGGATGCTGCTGGCGTCTCCGATCTGCGCGATGGCGCAGGAAAGCGCCGCTGGCGGTGGTCATGCCGCGGGCGTCGGCCTAATCGGTCTCGGCATCGGTTTGGGTCTTGGTCTGGCCGCTTTCGGATGTGGCATGGGCCAAGGCAAGCTGGCGGCGTCGGCGATGGAATCGATCGGGCGCAATCCGAACAGCACGAATCAGCTTTTTGTGCCGATGATTATCGGTCTGGCGTTCGTCGAATCGCTGACCCTGTATTCGCTGGTCATGTCGTTTTTCTTGCTCGGCAAGATGTAAGAAAAGCGAATCGAGAGTAGTAAAACGGGGCTTCGCGAGAGGCCCCGTTTTGATTTTTGGCCGTTTCCGCCTCAGCCGCTCAGAGGCGCCGCCTGGCGCCTTCCAGCACGTCGAACGGCGCCCGCCGCCGCTCCCGCCTCAGCAATACGTAAACCGCGCCAGCCCCGCCGTCGCTCGGGCGCGCCGTCGCGAACGCCAGCACGTATCCACCTGCGACGCCGTGCGACAGCCATTGCGCGGTCGCATGTTTGAGAACAGCCTGGCCGCCCGGCGATCGCAAGCCGCGGCCATGCACCACCAGCACCGCCCGCCGCCCTTTGCGCACGGATTCGACGATAAAGGCGGTCAGCGCTTCGCGCGCGTCCGGCTGGATCATCCCGTGCAAATCCAGATGCGCCTGCGTCGAGAATTCGCCGCGCCGCAACTGAGAGAGCAAACGCGGATCCAAGCCGACCCGCGCGCCTTCAACGTATTCGTCGGTCTCGGTGAGCGAAAACGCGCCCTGGCCCGAGACCAAATCCGATAATTCGGCCAGAACCTCAGCGTCTTCACTGACGATTTCCCGTTTGAACGCGGGCCTCGGCGTCATCCGCTCGGCGCGGCCGGCGCCCAACGGTTTGACGCCAGCGAGCGCCTCGCGTAACAGCAGCTCGTCGTCTTCCGGCTTCGGGACGATCGGCGCTGATGGCGCGGTCGCGGGCCGTGGCGCCGGTTTAGCCGCGATTTTCGCGGGCGGCGCAGGTTCGGGTCGCGCGGCCGCGCGACCCGCGACGAGCTTGCCGAGATCCTTGAACGGCGAAGCGAACACCGGCTTCGCCGGTTCGGGCCGGCGCTCTTCGCGGGCGGGCTTCGATTTCGCTTTTTTTGCCATATACGCGAAAGAGGCTGTGAGCCGCGCTGTCGTTCGGGCTAAGCTCAATCATGACGACAGGGCGTAGCGCAGGCTACGCTTGTCCGCCGGGAAACGTCATGGTTATCGACAGTTTTAGCACATCGATGAGGTTGCCCGGCAGGCTGTTCGCTCCTTCGAGGCGTTCGCATGATCCGACCCGACTCGCTCGATCGCCGCGTACTGCGCTTCTGGCGCGGCGTCGATAGTTGCCGCGAATGCGCAACGATTTTGCCGTGGCGCAAATTTCCGCTCGGGCGGCGCGGCACGGCGCGATATGGCCTGATGATTCTGGGCGAGGCGCCCGGCCGCGTCTCGCTCGAAAACGGACGGCCGTTCTCGAATCCGCGCAATTTGATGATTCGCCGCGCTTTCGCCCGCGCCGTCGCGCCGCTCGAAATCGAGCCGGAAGCGCTTGTCTATTTCAGCGATACGGTCAAATGCTGGCCGTCGTCGGTCAGCGGCGCGAATCGCTCGCCGACCACGGCCGAGAACGCGCGCTGCGTGAGCCGTCATCTGGGGGCCGAACTGAAGCTGGTCCAGCCGCGGTTGGTGCTGGCGTTCGGCGCGCGGGCGGCCCTAGCCGTGCTCGGCTATCCGCTCAAGCTTGCCGACGCGCACGCGCGCCCGATTCGTGCGGCGGCGGGCGTGCGGGTGATTCCGCTGATGCATCCATCGACGATCAATATCGCCGGGATGCGCCGGGTTGGAATCGCTTCGTTGGACGATTACGAGCGCCGGCTCGCGGCGCTGATGCGCGCCGAATTCGCCGCGGCGCTGGAGCAACTTCGCGCGGGCGCGGCTTGACCTGCACGGCGTCCGGCGCGTTTGATTGATCGAGCGCAAAATCCCCGAACCGACGAGGGAGCACCTGATGCACAAAAGCCTCAAAATCGTCGGCGCGCTGATCGGCGTGCTGGTTCTGATCATCGCGGCGGTCTTTGGTTACGCCGTCCTGAACCTCAATTCGATAATCGCGGCTCAACGCGGGCGAATCCTGGCGAGCGCCAGCGACGCATTGGGCCGTGAAGTCGATGTGGGTTCAATCACCGCAAGCCTGGGATGGGGCGTCGCGATCGATCTGAAAGCGGTCAAAATCGCCGACGATCCAGCTTTTTCGCCCGAGCCGTTTGTGCAGGCGGACAACGTCGATCTGAAAGTCGATCTGCTTCCGCTGCTGGCGAAACATCTGCACGTTTCGGAATTGATCCTTGAGCAACCTGCGGTGCGGATTATCCGCGACCGCGCCGGCGCGCTGAATGTCGGCACGATCGGCAAAAAAGGTTCGATGCCGGCGCAAACCGGGACGGCCGGCGTTCCGCAAAATCGGCCGGCCGCGCCGCCCGTCAACGCGGGGCCGGAATCGCCTGTGCAAGCCGCACCAAGGCCCAAAGCGGGCGGCGAAGAGAGATTGAACGCGCTCGCGGTGAACGCCTTTACGATCGATCAGGGTACGGTCGTTTATCAGGACCTGGCCGCGGGCGGCGCGCCGCTCAAGGTCCGCAACGTCGATCTGAAAGTTCGCGATTTTCGCTTCGACCAGCCGTTCGCTGTCACGCTGGCGCTGGCCGCGCTCGGCGATCGGCAGAATCTGACGGTCAGCGGAACCGCCGGGCCGCTCGCGCGCGACGCGCGGCTTGACCCGAAAGCGGCGGCGCTCGCACTCAAGGCGCGGTTGGGACCGCTGACCCTCGCGCAACTGCGGACGATTCCGCAGTTGGCCAAGGCGCTGCCGCCGGCGCTTGACGTAAGCGGCCCGGTCGCCGCGACCGCGATGATCGGCGGCACGGCCGGCGCGCCGCGAATCAACGCGCTTGCGGATCTGACCGCGAACGAAATTGCTTTTCCGCCGAAATTCGACAAGCCGGCCGGAGTCGCGCTCAAGGCCGCGCTCGACGGCGGATTACAGGACGGCCACCTGCAAATTGCCACGGCGAACCTTGCGCTTGCCGATCTTCAGGCCAAGCTCAGCAATATCTCCGTAAAGCCGGGCGCGATCGGCGCACGGGTGGATTCGAACCGATTTGATCTCGCGCCGCTGGCGAAGCTCGCGCCGGCGGCGGCGAAATACAATCCGAGCGGCGCCGCCGAGATTCATAGTGCGGTTGTCTACGCGAACGGCCAGCCGTCGCTCGACGGCTCCATATTGCTGAGTGGAGTGAACGTCAGTCCGACCGGCGGCAAGACGCCGCCGGTCGGTAATCTTGGCGGTACGATTAAATTTGCCGGCCAAGGCGCCACCGTAGGGCCGCTCGATTTCACGGTCGGCTCGGCCGGTCGTGGACGATTGCTGGCGGCGGCGAAAACGCTTCAACCGCTGGATACGACCTATCAGCTCAATATCGACCGGCTCAATATCGCGGAAATCGATCCGAGCCGCGCGAAATTCGGGGCCGGGCAGATTGCCGGACTCGCCGCCGCGGGCACGGTGCGGATAGCCGGCGGCGCGCCGCAAGGCACGGTGCGGGCGACGGCGGCCTCCGGGATGGTCGCGAATGTGAATTTCACCAATTTCGCGATCGACGCCGCATACGCGGACCAGCGCGCGAATATCAATTCGCTCAAGCTCAACGCCTTCTCGGGCGCGCTTCAGGCTTCGGGCGTGGCGACGATCGGCGCGGTTCCGGCCTTCGACATGCAAGTCGCGACGCGGAACGTCGATCTGCGGCAGATGCTGACGGCCGCGAAATCGAAGGCCGCCGACAAGGTCCGCGGTTTGTTGACCGCGAGCGTCAAAGTACGCGGGCGCGGCAAGAACTTCGACGCGATCAAGCCGACCATGATGGGCGCCGGAGCGGCGCGGGTCGAACAGGGCGAGTTGGTTGGCGTGAACGTTGTGGCGCAGGCGTTGGACAAGGTGGACAACGTGCCGGGTATCGGCGCGCTCTTGCCGATGTCGGTCGTCGCGAACCATCCCGAGCTGTTCAAATCGCCGAACACCGATTTGCGGCAGGCGAGCCTGAGTTTCACGATTAACGGGCCGCGGCTCACGACCAGCGATTTGCGCGTCGATTCGGCCGATTACACCGTATTTGGAAGCGGCTGGTTCGATCTCGACCAGCAGATCGACATGAAGGCGAAAATCCTGATGTCGCCGGCGTTCAGCCGCGAAACGATCGCCGCGAAGCGGAACGTCAGCTATCTGGCGACCAGCAGCGGCCAGATTGAAATACCGCTCCAAATCAGCGGCCGGCTGCCGAAGCCCGCGGTCGTGCCCGACGTCGGTATTCTGGCGCAGCGGGCGGCGGCGCATGCGGTGCAAGGCGGGCTGGGTAAATTGCTGAATAAAAAGGGCCTCGGCGGCCTGTTTGGCGGAGGTTCAGGCGGCGGGAGCTCGAATCCGTTCAAGAGCCTGTTTCACTGAGCGGGGCGCGGCGGCGCGGTCATCCGCCGATCCGCACGATCGTCGCGCCCGCGCCGCCGTCGCGCGGATCGGCCTGACGGAATGCGGCGCAATAAGGCGAGCCGCTTAGATAATCGTGCACCGCTTTCTTCAAGGCGCCGGAACCGATGCCGTGAACGACGCGGACTTCGGCGCGATTGGCGAGATAAGCCTGATCCAAAAACTCTTCGAGCCGGCGCAGCGCCTCGCCCGTGCGCATCCCGAGCAGATTCAATTCGCCGCGTTCGGACTCTGACGCGCTGACCGTGATGCGCGGTTCGCGCGGCGCGGCGGGCGCGGGCCGGGCGCGGCGCAGCCGTTCGCGCGCGACTTCGATGCGCAGGCCGCCGCGGCCGACGATCGCGCGCTGCTCGTCGAGGGCGAGCAACTCGCCGCGAATCTCGCCCAGTTCAACCTGATCGCCAACCTTGAGCGGGGCTTCGCCGGCGACGCCGGCCGGCGCGGCGGGCGCCGGGGCGAGCGTTTCGATCTTCTCGGCGGCAGCCGCGATCGCGCGTCCAAGGTCGCGCCGCGTCTTCGCTCCGGCTTTGATTTCGGCGAGAATCGCGGCGCCTTCGCGCCGCAAATCTTCGATTACTCCGGCGCCTTCGGCGCGGAGGCGGTCGCGCTCGCGGCGCGCGCCGGCGCGCATCCGTTCGGCGGCGTCGCGTGCCCGGCTTTCGCTTTCAGCCAGTTCGCGTTCGCGCGCGGCGAGGCGCTGGTTCTGTTCATGCAGGCGGGCGCGTTCCGCTTCGAGCCGGCGCAACGCTTCGGCCAGTTCGGCGCTTCCGGCCGGCAGCGCCGCTTCGGCGGAGTCGACGATCGCGGCGGGCAGGCCGAGCCGGCGCGCGATCGCAAGGCCGTAGCTCTGGCCGATGGTATGCGGCTTGAGGCGATAGAGCGGCGCCAGCCGCTCGGCGTCGAAATCGACCGCCGCGGCGTCGAAACCGGCGCGCGAGTAGGCATGGAGCTTGACCGCGGTCGAATGAGTGGCGACCGCGACCAGACAGTTGCGCGCCGCCAGATAGTCCATCAGGGCGATCGCCAGCGCCGCGCCCTCGACCGGGTCGGTGCCGCCTCCGGGTTCGTCGAGAATTATCAGCGAAGGAGCGTGCAGCGCCCCGATAATTTCGGAAAGATTGGCGATATGGGCGGCGAAGCTGGAGAGGCTCGCGGCGATCGATTGTTCGTCGCCGATATCGGCGAAGACGCCGCGAAACACCGCGATGCGCCCGCCCGCCGCGATCGGCGGCAACAGGCCCGCCTGCGCCATCAGGGCGAACAATCCGAGCGTCTTGAGCGCGACGGTTTTGCCGCCGGTGTTGGGGCCGGAAATCACGATGCCGTGCTGGCCGGGCGCGATGCGCAGATCGATCGGCACGACTTCACGGCCGGCGGCGAGCAGCAGCGGATGGCGCGCGGCGGTGAATTCGACGCCGCCGTCGGCGGCGATTTCCGGTTCGGCGCCGCCGAAGCGTTCCGCGAAAATCGCGCGCGCGTTGAGCGCGTCGAGCTCGACCAGCGCGTGATAGGTCATTTCCAGCTCGGCAAGATACCCGCGCACCATCGCGGTGAGCCGCATCAGCAGCCGGTATTCTTCGGCCTCGGCCTCCCGCTCGAGCATCATCAGGCGGTTGTTCAGTTCGACTGCCCAGATCGGTTCGACGAAAAGAGTTTCGCCCGAAACCGAACGGTCCTGCACGATGCCTTCGAGCCGTTCGGAGTAATTCAGCTTGAGCGGCAGCACGAAACGCCGGTTGCGCACGGTCACAATATGGTCGGAGACGATCGGCTCCATCCCGGCCGCCGTGAGCGAGCGGGCGAGGCGGGGCCGGGTCTCGACCCGGGAGCGCAGAAAGGCTTCGGCGGTGCGTGCGGCGATTACGAAATCGCGGATGCGCACGAGCGAGGCGCCGTTGAGCACCGCGTCTTCGGGCGCCGCGCCCAGCAGATGCGGCCGCTGGTCGTCGAATTCGTCGATCGGCACGGAGCCGGAGCGGCCGCGCAAGTCGAGCAGCTCGGCGGTCGCGCGCAGCCGATCGCGCACGGCGCCGGGATTGCCGGACGGCCGCAGCGCATCGAGCGCGCGCCGGCCCGGTTCGGAGGCCGCGAAGCCGCGGACCAGCGCGATCACCTTGTCGAATTCCAGCGCTTTCAAGTCGCGTTCACGCATCGTAAAAACCATGCGCGCGGCGCGCGCGGATCGCAATCGGCGGTTTGCGCGCGGCTTTGCCGGAAACGGCCGCGAGCCTGTAAAAATAGACGCGGCGCGGGGCGCGATGCGCGCCGGCCGCGCGAGGTGAGCAGGAATGGAACGAATCGAATCGCGGATCGATCTCAATAGCGCGGACTTCCGGCGTAATCGCGAGGCGATGACGGCGCAATGCGATCGGCTGCGGGCGGAGATCGAGCGAATCCGGCAGGGCGGTCCCGAAGCGGCGCGCCGCCGCCATGTCGAGCGGGGAAAACTGCTGGTGCGCGACCGGATCGCGCGGCTGCTCGATCGCGGCAGTCCCTTTCTCGAACTGTCCGCACTCGCCGCCTTTGGGATGTACGGCAACGACGCGCCCGCCGCGAGTATCGTGACCGGAATCGGCCGAATCCAGGGGCGCGAGACGGTGATCGTCGCCAACGACGCGACGGTCAAGGGCGGGACCTATTATCCGATCACCGTGAAAAAACATCTCAGGGCGCAGGAAATCGCGATCGAGAACCGGCTGCCGTGCGTTTATCTGGTCGATTCGGGAGGCGCGTTTTTGCCGCTGCAATCGGAAGTGTTTCCTGATCGCGAGCATTTCGGAAGAATCTTCTACAATATGGCGCGGATGTCGGCGGCCGGAGTCGCGCAGGTCGCCGCCGTGATGGGTTCGTGCACGGCGGGCGGCGCCTATGTTCCCGCGATGGCCGACGAGAACATAATCGTGCGCGGGCAGGGGACGATTTTTCTCGGCGGTCCGCCGCTGGTGCGCGCCGCGACCGGCGAGATCGTCACCGCCGAGGATCTGGGCGGCGGCGACGTGCATACCCGGCTCTCCGGCGTGAGCGACCATCTGGCGGACAACGACGAGCACGCGCTGGAGATCGTGCGATCGATTTTCGAGAATCTCGGGCCGCGCGCCGCATCCGATTTGCTGCCGCCGGCGGAACCCGAAGATCCCTACTACGATCCTGCCGAACTTTACGGCGTCATTTCGCCCGATCCGCGCAAGCCCTACGAGGTGCGCGAGGTGATCGCGCGGATTGTCGATGGCAGCCGGATGCAGGAGTTCAAGGCGCGCTACGGCGCGACCCTGGTGTGCGGCTTCGCGCGGATTCACGGCTACCCGGTCGGGATAATCGCCAATAACGGCGTGCTGTTCAGCGAGTCCGCGCTGAAGGCGGCGCATTTTATCGAGCTGTGTTGCGCGCGCCGCGTCCCGCTGATTTTCCTGCAGAACATCACCGGGTTCATCGTCGGCAAGCGCTACGAGCAGGGCGGAATCGCGAAAGACGGCGCCAAGATGGTCAACGCGGTCGCGAACGCGCAGGTGCCGAAGTTCACGGTGGTGATCGGCGCATCGAACGGCGCGGGCAATTACGGGATGTGCGGACGGGCCTATTCGCCGCGCCTGATGTTCATGTGGCCGAACGCGCGCATCTCGGTGATGGGCGGCGAACAGGCCGCGAATACCCTGCTGACGGTCAAGCTCGATCAGCTTGCGCGCGAGGGCGGGTCGATGTCGTCCGAGGAGCAGGCCGAGTTCATGCGTCCGACGCTCGAAAAATACGAATACGAGTCGAGCTGCTATTACGCCAGCGCGCGCCTGTGGGACGACGGCGTGATCGATCCGCTGGAGACGCGGGCCGCGCTCGCGCTCGGAATCGCGGCGTCGCTCAACGCCGGAATTCCCGCGCCAGCGGGCTTCGGCGTCTTTCGGATGTGAGGACACACCGATGGAAAATCAAGCGGGCCGGCCCGAAGTGGCGTTGTTTTTTCCCGGCCAGGATCGCGAGGCGGCGGCCGTGCTGGCCCGCGCTTTCGTCAACGATCCGCTGGTCGCGGCGATCGTCGGCGCCGGCGCGCCCGAGCAGGATCGAATCCGCCGGATGACCGGATTGTTCGGCGTGATGCTGGCCGACCAGCGCCATCATGGCCAGCCGACGGTGGGCGTGCTCGATGACGGTCGCGTCGCCGTCGCCGCGATTATTGAACAAGTCGCGCACGCATCGAGCAGCATCGGAACCATCCTGAGCGGAATCACGCAGTTGCCGGCGCTGATGAGCGCGCTCGGCTTCGACGGGCTGCGCCGGGCGATCGCCGCGCTCGACACGCTGCTCAAGAACCGGCCGCCCGAGCCGCATCTCTACCTCAACGTGCTGGGCGTCGATCCGCCGTTCCAGCGCCGCCATTTTGGAATCGCGATGCTCGACTTTCTGCGCGAGCAGACCCGCAAACGGCCCGATCTGGCCGGCGTCTATCTGGAAACCGCGACCGAAGCCAACGTCGCCTACTACACGCGATGCGGCTATCGCGTGATCGGCGAGTTCGCGCCGATTGGCGTGCGGATGTGGCGGATGATGCAGCCGCGCGCCTGAATTCCGGCGCTTGTGCCGCGGATCGCGCGATGGTTTGATCCGCGGCGCAACCTCGCAATTTCAAGGAGTCGCGATGGCGCGTTCGTATGCGGTAATCGACGCCGACGGGCATGTGCTCGAACCGGCGAATATGTGGCTGGAATATATCGAAGCGAAATTCCGCGACCGCGCGCCGCGCATTATCGTCAATGACGAGGGCGCGGAGATCATGGCGCTCGGCGATCGCGAAATGACCGATAACGGTCCGGGCCGCCGGCGCGTTAAAATCGGCGCGACCGGCGCGATCGGCGCGCGCGAAGGCAGGGTCTCCGTGTGGGGAAAATACGCCGAAGGCAAGCCCGGCGGCTTCGACCCTCACCAGCGCATCCCGGACATGAACGGCGAAGGCATCGATGCGGCGTTTCTCTATCCGAGCCTCGGCCTGTTCCTCGGCGCGATCGACGACGCCGAACTTTCGGCCGCCGTATGCCGCGCCTACAACCGCTGGCTGGCCGACTATTGCGCGCCGTATCCGGATCGGCTGTTCGGCGTCGCGATGCTGCCGATGCAAGCGCTGGAGCTGGCCGTCGCCGAGATGCGCTTCGCCGCGCGCGAGCTGGGCTTTCGCGCCGCGTTCGTCCGGCCGAATCCGTACAACGGGCGGGTGCTGCACGATCCGGCCAACGACGCGCTCTGGCGCGCGGCGGCCGAGTTGAACCTGGCGATCGGGATTCACAGCGGCGCGGAAAGCGGCCAGCCGACCCTCGCGATGGACCGTTTCGAGGGCCATCGCCGCGCGGTGCGTCATTGCGTCGCGCATACGCTGGAGATGATGACGGCGGCGGCGAGCATGATCATGTGCGGACCGTGCGATCGTTTTCCTGAACTGCGCGTTGGCTTTTTGGAATCGGGCGGCGGCTGGATGGCGGGCTGGCTCGACCGCATGGATCGCCATTTCGACGATCTCGGAATGAACGACACCGGTTTGCATGCGCGGCCGAGCGAGATTTTCCGCCGTCAGTGCTTCGTTTCGTTCGAGCCGGTCGAAAAGTCGCTGGCGCTGCTGGCCGATTATATCGGCGCGGAGAATATCCTCTGGGCCACCGATTATCCGCACTTCGACGGCTTTACCGGCGCGCCGCGGATGATCAAATCGATGGGTCTGCCCGAGACGACGCTCGGCAAGGTGCTGGCCGCCGGCGCGATGCGATTCTACGACCTGAAGCCGTAATCAATTCGACAGATCGTCGAGCAGCGGCAGGACTTCGTTGCACAGCCGATCGAACTGAGCGCGCGGGTCCCATCCCGTGATCCGCAGCGCGACCGCTTTGGCCCCGGCGTCGGCGAACCTGCGCAGATGATCGGCGCACTCGCGCGGCGTTCCCGCCGCCGTCCAGGCCGCGGCCATCTCGGGCGTGAAAACCGGTCCGTAATATTCGTTGAGAAAGCGGCCGGTCTCTTCGAGCGCGGCCTGGCGGTCGCGCGCGATATTGACGTTCAGATAGACGGTATTCGGAAACTCCGCCGGGTTTCGATTTTCGTCCTCAAGACAACGCGCGAGTTTGGGCCAGAGCGACGCGAACAGCCCCGGCCGCACCTCGGCGAGCATAAAACCGTCGGCGGTTTTCGCGACGCGGCGCAACGGCTTTGCGGCTATCGCGGGCTGCGGATTGGCGGCGATCCAAATCGGGCACGGCCGCTGTTCCGGCCGCGGCCGGATGGTCGCGTGCTCGAAGGCGCGGAAGCGGCCGGCGAAGCTCACGTCGTCTTCGCTCCAGAGGCGGCGGCAGATTTCCATGTTTTCGGCCATCCGCGCTCCGCGTTCGCGATCCGGCACACCCCAGACGGCGCCCTCGCGCGCGCTGGTCCCGCCCAGTCCGATTCCGGTGCAGACCGCGAGTTGCATCCGCCCGCCCGAGAGCGAATCCAGCGACGCCCACTGCGCGGCGAAGACCACCGGATCGCGCAGCGGAAAGCTCGCCATGCATCCCACTCCCAGCCGCACGCGCGCGGTCGCGGCGGCGAGCGCGCCGAGCGTGGCGATCGGGTCGGGCCGCGCCTTGGCCATGATGCTGTCGCCGACCCATACCGAATTGAAGCGCTGGTCGCGATCGGCCGCGCGCGCCAGATCGATCAGATCCGGCCATCCAGCCGCGCCAAACAAGATCGCGCGCTGCGGCAGCACCAGCCCGATGCCAAGTTGCGCCATCGCGGTTTCTCCCTCGGCCGCCGACCTGCGGCGATCCGCGCCTTGCCGTTCGCCGCGATCAGGCCTCCGGCCCGATCATTTTTTGCGGCACGACGAAGCGGTCGAATTCCTCGCCCGAAAGGAAGCCCAGCTCGATGCAGGCGTGGCGCAGCGTGCTCCCTTTTTCGTGGGCGTGCTTCGCGACCTTGGCGGCCTTGTCGTAGCCGATATGCGGACTCAGCGCCGTCACCAGCATCAGCGAACTTTCGAGGTAGTGCTCGATCTTCGAGCGGTTCGCCTGAATACCGTCCACGCAGTATTTCGCGAACAGCACGCAGGAGTCGGCGAGCAGCGTGATTGAGTGCAGCAGATTATGGATGAGAACCGGCTTGAAGACGTTGAGCTCGAAATTGCCCTGCGAGCCGGCGATGCCGATCGCGGCGTCATTGCCCAGCACCTGCACGCAGACCATCGTCATCGCTTCGGATTGGGTTGGATTGACCTTGCCGGGCATGATCGACGAGCCAGGCTCGTTCTCCGGCAACTGCAATTCGGCGAGTCCGCAGCGCGGCCCGGACCCCATCCAGCGAATATCGTTGGCGATTTTCATCAGCGAACAGGCCAGCGTCTTGAGCGCTCCGCTCGCCATCACCAGCGCGTCATGGCCGGCCAGCGCGGCGAACTTGTTCGGCGCCGACTTGAAGGGCAGTCCGGTCAGCCTGGCGATGCGCGCGGCGCAGCGCTCGGCGAATTCCGGATGGGTGTTGAGTCCGGTGCCGACCGCGGTGCCGCCGATTGCAAGATCGAGGACATCGGGCATGATCGCTTTGAGGCGGGCGACATCCTGCTCAAGCTGCGCGATATAGCCGGAAAATTCCTGGCCGAGCGTGAGCGGCACCGCATCCATCAGATGGGTGCGGCCGATTTTGACGATATCGTTGATCTCGGCCTGCTTGCGCTTGAGCGAATCGATCAGCTTTCCGAGCGCCGGCAAGAGCCGCTGGGTCAGCTCCTCGGCCGCCGCGATATGCATCGCGGTCGGAAAAGTGTCGTTCGAGGATTGCGCCATATTGACGTGGTCGTTCGGATGGATCGGCCTCTTCGAGCCCATCTCGCCGCCCGCCATTTCGATCGCACGGTTGGAGATGACCTCGTTGGCGTTCATGTTGGTCTGGGTGCCGCTGCCGGTCTGCCAGATACGCAGCGGAAATTCGGCGTCGAGCTTGCCTTCGATCACTTCGTCGGCGGCGCGCACGATCAGGTCGGCCAGGTTCGGCGCGAGCGTGCCGAGGTCGCGGTTGACCTCCGCGGCGGCTTTTTTCAATACCCCGAACGCGCGAATCACCGAACGCGGCATGAGGTCGTGGCCGATCGCGAAATGCAGCAGCGAGCGCTCGGTCTGGGCGCCCCAGTAATGGTTGGCGGGCACCTCGATCGCGCCCATGCTGTCGGTTTCTTTTCTTACGCCTGCGCCGTCTTTCATCGCTTTGAACTCCGTGATTCGCGGTCCCAAACCTTGAGGATCCTAGTCGTTGCGGCGCGGCGGATCGAGACTTCGGCGCGCTTTGGAAAAGCGCCGGCGCTATGGCGCCGAAGCGCGCAAAGCGTCATAACTGTGGATGGTTGACTTGAATCCGGCCGTGCGCTTTTCTAAACCGCCCGGATCGGACCGGGCCGCCCAAGCGTAATTTTCCGAGGAGATGACAAGCACCCATGCCGTGGACGATTACCCGCCTTTGCATCGACTGCCTGGACACCGGATGCGTGAGCGTATGTCCGGTCGATTGCATTTATGAATACGTCGGCGAGGACCGCGCGACCTTTCCAAATCAGCTCTATATCAATCCCGACGAATGTATCGATTGCGGCGCCTGCGAGCCGGAATGTCCGTGGCAGGCGATCTTTGAAGAGCCGGCGGTGCCCGACGTCTTCAAGAGCGATATCGATCTGAACCACAAAACCACCGAGCTTTCCGATCAGTTCAAGGTCAAGACCTTCCAGCAGAAGGAGCATCCCACGCCCGAGCAGATTGCGGCCAACAAGGCCAAGTGGGGCTGGACCGAAAGCTGAAGCGCCGCCCGCAACGAAATCTCCGCGCGGACGCGCGCGCCTCGACGCCGCGTCCGCGCATCGCCTTTCGTCGTCATATCGATCATCGACGCTGTAACGTCCGTCGGCGCGCGCCGGATTGGCGACCGCTTGCGGTCGTTCGCCGAAGGCGGGTTTAATCAGGATTGGGAATCGTCGTCGCGTTCCGGATCGTAGGGCTTGAAAAAGGGTATCTTGATGCCCTGTTCAATGATTTTCATGGGCGGAGGCGTCGGCTTTTCCCGATTTGATTCCGTCGCCATGCCTGTTTCGGCATGATCTGCGGCTGTTTTCGGTTTGGCTTTTTGGAAGAACCACACGGTTTAAGCGCCAGCTTTAGACGATCTTTTTCTGGCCGTGTTTGAAGCCGCCCTGCTGGCCGAGCGGTTCACGCTCGCCATCGCCGCGCCGGTCGCGGTGCGGACCATCGCCCGGTGGCGTCCCGCGGCGCGCGTCCACCGGCACAATTTCCACCGCGCGCATGAAGCCTTCGCCTGATGAGCGTGTGGCGATCATCGGATCGTCCTTGAGCGCGAGATGGACGATGCGCCGATCGCGCGGCGGCATCGGCTCGAGCGTCACGGCGACGTGCTCGCGTTTGGCCTGCTCGCCCTTAGCCAGCGCTATCCGCTGCAACTGGCGGCGCCGGCGCGCGCGGTAGGATTCGGTATCGACCGAAATTGGCGCGGCGTCCTTGATCCGCCGCGCCAGCATCCGATTGACCAGATATTCGATCGCGTCGAGCGTCTGGCCGTGGCGGCCAATGAGCAATCCCGAACCGTCGCCGCGGATATTCAGCTCGAGCATATCGGGATCGTCGGATTCCGCCAGTTCGATTTCCGCGTTCTCGCCCATCATCCGCAGCAGTTCCGCAAGCATTTCGCGGGCGGCGCGCGCTTGCTCGCGCAATCCGGCCGCCGCTTCGGCGTCGGCGTCGGCGACGTCCGGCTCGCGTACATAGTCGAGTTCGCCGGGCTGCGTCACTTCGAGGTCGTCGTGCTCGCGGACGCGCGGCGGGCGCGGCTGAGCCGCCGGCCGTTCGCGCTCGCCGCGCTCGGGAGCTTCGCGCCGGTCGCGGCGGCGCGGCTCCCGCCGATCCTCGCGGCGGGCTTCGCGCGCCGCGCCTGAATCCGCGGGCGGCGCTTCCTCGCCGGCGCGAACTTCATCCGCCTCGACCGGCGGCAGAGGCGCGGCCGGACGTTGCGGCGGCGCCTGACGCGGCGCCGGTCGCTGGATGGATTGCGGCGGCTTTGGCCTGAGCGGCGGCGCCGGCGGCGGCGACATCACGCCGCTGCGGGCGACGGCAGGAGCATGACGGGTCACGCGCACGCGCGCGGGCCGCGCGCCGAGTCCGAGCACGCCCGAACGCGGCGCGCTCAGCACCTCGATCGCCACGTCGTCCTGTTCGGCGCCTAGCTGCGCCAGAGCCTGACTAATCGCCTCGTCGATGGTCGAGGCGGTAACTTCGATGGAGTCGCTGGAGCTCATGTGGTCGGCGGCAATTGTTGAAATTCGCGATTGAGCACGAACTGCTGGGCAATACCCAGCACGTTCGAGGCAAGGTAATAGAGCGTGAGTCCAGCCGGCAAGTTGACGAAAATCAGGCTGAACACGATCGGCATATACATCATCATCTTTTGCTGGCCGGGATCGGGCTGCTTCGGCGCCATCCATTGTTGCAGAAAGCCGGTAACCACCAGCAATCCGACCAGCACCGGAACGCCGTGACAATCCAGATACGGCAACCGCGGCATCCACGAAACCGGCAGGCAATCCGGCGCCGACAGGTCCTTGATCCAGCCAAAGAACGGCGCATGCCGGAGTTGAATCGCGTTGAGCAGCGCCTCGTACAACGCGATAAATACCGGCAACTGCACCGCCATCGGCAGGCATCCGCCGAGCGGATTGACGTGATTGCGTTTGTAAAGATCGACCATTTCGCGGTTCAATCGCTCCTGGTCGTCCTTTAATTTTTCGCGAAGCCGCTCGATCTGCGGTTGCAGCCGCTGCATTTTCATCATCGAGCGTTGGCCCTTGATCGACATCGGCAAGGTCGCCATCCGCACGATGACGGTCAATACGATGATAGCAATGCCGTAGTTGGGCGTAAAATGATGAAATAACTCCAACAGTTGCAAAAATGGCAGCGCGATAATCCCCGACCATCCGAAGTCGATCGCCTTGCGCAGGGCCGGATTCGCGGCTTCGAGGATTTGCAGGTCCTTGGGGCCGAAATAGACGCGCGCGGAGACGTTTGAGCTCCCGGGGAAAACGATATTCGCGTCGCCCTCGGCGCCGGCGTAATCCATCGCGAGCGTGCCGTCGGTCGGTTTTACCGGCATCATGACGGCTAAAAAGTAGCGATCGCCGAAACCGGCGTAGATAATCCGCCCGCTAATCGGCGCGACGCCTTTTTGCAGCGCCTTTTGCATCTCGGTGACCGATTTATTCGCGATATCGGCTTGAATCTCCGGAATATCGCGATAGCCGGCGCCCTCGGTGAGCGGACGGCTCATCGCAAGGCCGATGCTCGCGATTTTCGCGCCGGATGCGGCGGTCGCGCTCGCGTCGAGGTCGAAGACATAGCTGCCGTTGCGGAAATCAAAGGTCTTGCGGAGCGTCAAGCCGTCGGGAGTGACGCCGACGAGCGTAAGTTTGACGTCGGCGCTCGCCGCCGCGGACAAATGGCCCGGAGCGTCGCTTGTATAGACCACGTCAGAATCGTCAAGCGAAACGCCGGAGCGCTCCAAGGTCAGGCCGAGCGGCAGGCGATCGGCTGGAGGGACCATCTGGTAGGGCGGACTGTCGGCGGCGCTGGTCGCACGATAGTTCTTGAGCAGAAAGCTCTCGACGCGGCCACCGCGCGTGCTGATTTCCGCCCGATAAAGGTCCGTATCGATTACAATATCGCGCGACGGCCCGGATGAAATCGTCGTTCCAGGCGCGGCTTCTTGCGCCGCTGGCGCGGCCTCGCTTCCCGCAGTGCCGCCGCTCGCGGCAGCCTCGTGCGTAGCGGCGGAACTCGGCGACGGCATCGGCGTAGTTTTGGGGTGAGGATGGGCGAGTTCGGGATGCCGCCACTCGAGTAATTGGTTGTAAATGAAGATGATCCCCAGCGAGAGGAACAGGGCCAATAACAGACGATAGTTGTCCAAGAGGTTCCTTGAGTTATGCGCCAGCGGGCCGCCGCGGCGCCGGATCGTAGCCAAATCCGCCCGCCGGACGGCAGCGGCCGAGTCGTCGCACGGCCATCCATCCGCCGGCGAACATGCCGTGCTCACGAATCGCGTCGCAGGCGTATTCCGAGCAGGTGGGCGTGAAACGGCAGACTGGGCCGAACCAGGCCGTCAGCAGCGGCGAAATCAAGACACGATAAAAATTAATCAGGCAGATAGCGGCAAATCGAGGAGCGTTTCGCACGACAGCTCCGATTCGCATCTTCGACCGGAGGTTCATGGCGCGACGTTCCTGATCCGCGCCACGAGGGATCGCACCGCCGCCGCCAACTCGATGCGGAGCGACGAATAGGGAAGCGCGCCCGCCCCCGGCCGCGCAATCACCACCATCGAAGTTCCTTCCGGCAGCATCGTTCTGAGTTCCAGCCGGTAACATTCGCGAATTCGCCGCTTCACTCGATTTCGTACGACCGCGTTGCCGATTCGGCGCGAAACGGTCACGCCCATCCGTTTGCGATCGCCGCTTGCGAACTGGCCCGCGTAGACGACGAAATGGGCCGTTTGATAGCGCGCGCCGATTCGCTGCAGGTAAAGGAATTCGCTGCGCCGATGCAATCGGTCGGCGGCGCCATACGATTGTTCGCTCCGGCCGCGCGTGGACGCGCCTAGCCGGGCTGCTTCGGCGGAATCGTTATGGTCAGGCGTGCGCGGCCCTTCGCGCGGCGCCGCTTGAGGACGCGGCGTCCCCCCGGCGTCGCCATCCGGGCGAGGAAGCCGTGCGTGCGCTTGCGTCGGCGATTGTGCGGTTGATAAGTCCTTTTCATCGGTCGCGGCCAACTTTTCTGAGCTTGCGGCAGTCACCGCGCTCATCACCTGTTCGGATATTTGCAAGAGGCGCGCCGATGCGGCCGCCCATGAATCCCTAATCGAACCATACCGCGCCCCTTGCCGCAAGCCCGCAAACCGGACGCGATCGACAGTCGGTGATGCCGGCGAGCAGGTCGCTACGCTTGCGGTCTATTCGATGGTCGGCTTCAGCGGCGGAGCGATCGGGCCGTTGGCGGTGGGGAGCGCACTCGACCTTGCGGGCGGTTTAGGCCGCGCGCGTGCATAGCTGCCGGGCTTCGCCGCGATGGCCGCCGGTTCGGCGCTCGCGGCAATCGCCCTTCGCATGGCGACTGACGCCCGGTCCTGCGCGGTTAGGTAGTCAATACCGTCACGGTCTGATCGTCGAGGCTGTAAACGCCCGCCGCGATCGCCAGAGCGCCCTGATTGACGAGTCCGCGGAATGGCTGCTGTGTACCGATACGCGCCGCGGTCAACAAAGCATGCTGGTTGACAGCAACGGGGAGCACCAGATCGGGATTGTCGGGATCTCCGCCGCTTTGGCGAACAATCATCCGCGCTTTTCTAACCGCCGGATAGATGATGTTGAGGAACACGGGCGCCGGGCGCGGAAAGTTTTTGATCGCTTCCTTGACGGCGCCGCACTCCTCATGGCCAAGCACCATCAGCGCCAAAGCGCCCAGATGGTCCACGCCGTAAGCGAGGCTCTGCTGGCCGACCACGGTGTCGCTATTGCCGGCGACGCGCACGACGAAGAGATCGCCCAACCCCTGATCGAAGATCAATTCCGGCGGCACGCGGGAATCCGAGCACGACAAAATCGCGGCGAACGGCGTTTGTCCGTATTCGGCGACGCAAGTGCGGCGCGTCGAATCTTCGCCGGGATGTTGCTGCTGACCGGTCGCCCACAGTTCGTTTCCGGAGGCGAGCGCAGCCAGCGCATCAGCGGGCGTCATCGGACGATTCGGATTGCAATAGACAGGCGGCGTCGCGGCGAACGCCAGATGAGCTGGCGTCAACGCCCAGCATAATCCAGCCAGACCGGCGAATCCGCCGAGACGAAGAAACGCGCGCCGATCGATCGATTGAATGAACGGAGATCCGGCAGATCGATCGAGATCGCGGATTACGTTGATTTGGCTTTTCATTATCCCCCCCCGGAAAGGTTCAGTTGCGGCGGATATTTGTGCCGAATTAAGCAAACGATCGAATAATTGCAATAAGCTACGATCAAGGTGATACGTTGGATTATTAAATCATCAAAAAGCGCAAACTTAAGGAGGAGTTGCAAATTTCGCGGCGGGACGAATATAGAAAGTCCCAAGCCGCGCAAGGCATAGTCAGGGGGTTCTAGACCGATGGGCAAACGATTGCGACCGGTTCCGCGCGCCGAAGCGCCGGCGGAAGTGCAGGAGATTTACAAAGAATTCTTCGGCGACCGCGATCCGGTGGCGAATCCCGGCACCGCGACCGGCACGCCGGGCGATTACTGGACCACCTACGCGCTCGTGCCCGACATCCTCAAAATGTCGCGCGCGTCGTTGCTGGCGATGCTGCAGCCGGGGCGCGGGCTTGAGCCGCGCTTTCGCGAACTGGCGATCTTGCGCGCCGCGATCGTCGGCGATTCGCGCTTCGAGTATTCGCAGCACATGAAAGTCGCGCGAATGGCCGGCGTGTCAGAAGCGAAGCTCGCGGACATCAAGGGATGGGTCGCGAGCGCCGCATTCGATCCGGCCGAGCGGGCGTTGATGGCCGCCGCGGACGAGATGGTCGGGCGCAACCTGATCGAAGACGCCACCTTCGCCAATCTGAAGCGTCATTTCAGCGACGCCCAGATCATGGAAATCGTTTACGTTGTTGCGCTGTGGCGGATGCATGGCATGATCGTCCGCGCGCTGCATCTGGAGTATGACGACGACACGACCGCACGGATACAGGAAATTCCGGCGCCGCCGGCTAAATCCTGACCCACCTGATTTTTTCGCAACGCGCATCAGTACCAGACGCGCGTGCCGAAAACGAAGCGGGGATCGACGGCGAGACCGCCCGCGTTGCGAGTGAAGTTGGCGGTTTCACCGAACGCGCCGGTGTAAGCGAAGCCAAGGTAGGGAGCGAACTTCCGGCTGATTTCGTAACGGAGACGGAGGCCGGCGTCGAGTTCGGAGAATCCGGTTCCGACCGCGCGCGCGGGATCGGCCTTGGTGTAAAAATTCATTTCGGCCTCGGGCTGCGCGATCAGGCGATTGGTGATCAGGATGTCGTAGCTGCCGACCACGCGCGCGGCGAAGTGGCCGGCGCCGCGCGCGTAAAGCGTCGCCTCGAAGTCAAAAAATTCCGGCGCGAGGCCCTGCACGCCCAAGGCGCCCCAATAGCGCGGCGGCCCGGAATCGCCGTCATAGCGCAAACCCGCCTGCCAGTCGAAGTAGCGCAGCAACGGAATCGGCCGATCGTAAAGCAGCTCGTGGATTCCGTCGCTCATCCGGCCGCGCTCGAAGAAACCTTCGGATTTGAACCAGAGCTTGTTCCAATCCGTGCCGATCCATCCCTGACCGTCCCATCGCAGTTCCGTGTCCGGGCCGTTGGTGCGTCCTTCGAGCTGATCGAAAAGAACGTGCTCGACAATCTGATTGTCCATCACGGGCGGGATCGGTTGATCAGGCGTCGGCGTGGCGGATGGTTGGGCGGCGGGCGCCGACGCCTGACCACGCGCGGCGGGGGCGGACAAGATCGCGAGCGCGACCGCGGCAAACAGGATCGCCGGCGGGCCGGAGGCGCACCGGCGAGACCCTGCGGACGGGCGCGCACCGTCCCGACGCCTCACGCGACGATAACCTCGCGGAACATCCCGGACTCCATGTGGTAGAGCAGATGGCAGTGATAGGCCCATCGGCCGGGAGTGTCGGCGCTGACGAGGTAGCTCAGCCGTTCACCGGGCTTGACGTTGATCGTGTGCTTGTACGGCCGGCGATCGCCCTGGCCGTTTTCCAATTCGCTCCAGAGTCCATGGAGATGGATCGGATGGGCCATCATCGTGTCGTTGACCAGGATAATTCTGACGCGTTCGCCCAACCTGAGCCTGAGCGGCTCGGCGTCGCTGAATTTATGGCCGTTGAAACCCCAGATGAACCGTTCCATGTTGCCGGTCAGATGGAGTTCGATTTCGCGTTCGGGCGGACGCGGATCGGCGCCGCGATAGCGCGCGCGCAGGCCAGCATAAGTGAGCACGCGGCGGCCGTTGTCCATTAATCCGATTCCGGGATCGCCGAGACGCTCGGATGGCGATTGCGCCACGTTGTCGATCTCCGGTCCAAGCCGCAGCGCGATCGGTGTCGGCGGCCGCGCCGAAGCCGTGATCGCCGGAGCGGGCGCGAGCGGCGTGTTCGGATTGGGCTGAGGAAACGGCGTCGCTCCAAAATCGCCGCTGACGCCGGTTTGAGATCCGTGCGGCGCGGCAACGGGCCGCATCGGGGGAGTTTCGGATTGCGCCGCCCCGCCCATGTCCATGCCCGGCATGTCGGTCATGCCCGGCAAATTCATCGACGGTGTGGCGATGGGGGCCGCGGCGGAATGACCATCCATTTTCGTCTCGGTCATCGCGCTCATCGCGCCCATCCCCATATCGACCATCGTCAATTGAGGCCGCGGATCCATTGGCGGAATTGGCGCGGTCATCCCCGGCTCAGGCGCTAGCGTGCCGCACGCATAACCGGTGCGATCTTCGGCTTGGGCGAAAATCGTGTAGGCGCGGCCGGCTTGAGGCGAAACGACAACGTCGTAGGTTTCGGCGACCGAGATGCGGAATTCGTCGATCGTCACCGGTTCAAGGTCGTTGCCGTCCGCCTGCACCACCGTCATCGGCAGTCCGGGAATCCGCACGTCGAAGATCGACATCGAGGAGCCATTGATAAAACGCATCCGAACGCGCTCGCCCGCTTTGAAAAGACCGGTCCAGTTGGCCGCCGGCGGAGCGCCGTTCATCAGATAGGTGTAAGTCGCGCCGCTCACGTCGAGAATGTCGGTGGGACTCATGTTCATCGCGCCCCATCTGAGCCGTTCCGAGAGCGTCGGGCGAAAGCCATTTTTTCGCGCGTCCGAAATAAATGTGCCCACCGTCCGCTGATGGAAATTGTAGTAGTCGCTTTGCCGCTTCAGGTTGGCGAAGACCGTTTCGGGATTTTCGTCGGTCCAATCCGAGAGCATCACTACGTAATCCCGATCGTATTGAATCGGGTCGGCGCCGGCGGGCTCGATGATCAACGGTCCGTAATGGCCGGTCTGTTCCTGAAAGCGGCTGTGGCTGTGATACCAATACGTGCCGCTCTGCAAAACGGGAAAGCGATAAACGAAGGTCTCGCCGGGCGCGATTCCGGCATAGCTGAGGCCCGGCACGCCGTCCATCGGCGCGGGCAGGCGCACGCCGTGCCAATGAATCGAGGTGGGTGAGCGCAAGTGGTTGGCGACGGCGATCGTCACCGTGTCGCCCTCGCGCCAACGCAGTTGCGGGCCGGGAACGGAGCCGTTAACGGCAGTGGCGATTCGCGAGCGGCCGGTGTAATTAACGGCGGCTTCCTCAATCGCCAGCTCAAAATGATTTCCGCGCAGAACTTGCTGCCGGATCGCCGAATCGCGCGCCAAAGCCGGCCACGCGCGAAGATCCAAACCTGCGACGACGCTCGCCGCGGCCATCCCCTGCACGAAGCGGCGGCGCGTGATGCCATCCCGGTGCGACGATAAAGCGTTCTTTTTGTAACCCATCGATTTCCGCTTCGCGCAATTCAGGTCCGGACACGGTCCGGCCGGCGAACCGCCGTCGAAGAACATTATGGTCCGGTGAATTATTGGCCCGTCGATAGCGGAGGAGGCAAGTCGGCGCGCCACCCGATCCGGGAGATTGCCAATCAATCGGGCGTCCAATAATCTGTTAGCTCATGTAACGTTCGATGTTGTTACGATATGTTTCATTGTACTTTGCCGCTACGCGAGGACATTCCCGGGGAATCGGGGATGAACGCGGTGCGAGAGATCGTAGTGCAGTATTGAAAGATCGGCGAATCGAGACCGATGTCCATCCGCAAGCAAAGCCAGGCTCGCCCGGCAGCGGCCAATCCATCAGAATCAAAAGCGATCAGCCATGATTTCGCGTGAGGCCGAACTCGTAATCGATCTGGTTTCAGCGTACGTTTGCGCCGCGGACGAGGAGAGCGTCGCGGCGGCGGTGAAGCCGGGAATCGATTGGAATGAGGTCGAGCGGATCGCTATGTGGAATGCGCTGGCGCCGATACTGTATCACGTTCTATCCGCGCGTCCGGATTGTGCGCCGGTCGAGAAACTTGCGCAGTGGCGTGAGCTGGTCCGCGCCAATCGGGTCCGCAACGCCTATCTTGAGAACGCCGTCGTCCGAATCACGAACGCGCTGGCGGACAAGGGCGTAATCGCGATCGCATTCAAGGGGCCCGTGCTCGCGGCGGCGGCGTTTGGGGACCTTGGGCTGCGCCAGTTCATCGACCTCGACATCCTGGTGCGGCCATCGGAGTTTGGGTCTTGCCGCGAGACGCTCGCGGGGTTGGGTTATCGATCGGAATATTCCGGCTTGCGCGACGAAGACCGGGATTTTTTTCAGTCATATCAGGAGACCTTCGACAGCGACGATTGGCTCGCACCGCTCGACGTCCACTCTCGATTGAATCCGCGCTATTTCGCGTATGCGCCGGAGGGCGATGCGCTGTTTCGGCGGGCCGCCATGATCGAGCTTAAAAGCGGTAGCATAAGGACGCTTTCGAACAACGACCTGGTGCTCCATCTGTGCGTCCATGGCGCCAAGCATGGATGGAACTCGCTGGGATGGATTCTGGATATCGCGGCGTTCATGCGCCGCAATCCGGGGATCGATTGGAGATCGATGTTGGACGACGCATCTTCGGTTGGCGGCCGGCGGATGCTCTTGCTGGGAATTTATTTGACTCGCGATCTATTGAAAGCGCCGATTCCGGAGGAAGTGGCGGCGCTCGCTTCCAGCGACAGAGTAATCGTCGATCTTGCCGCCGGCATCAAGCGCGGCCTCTTCCGCAACATCGAGCGGCGCGGCGGAGTGATCGGCGAGTGGTCGGCGCCCGTGCGTGCGATTGAATCAACCCGCGGCCGCATACGCTACGTCGCCACGCGGGCGTTGGGGCCGACGATCGAAGATTGGAAGCTGATGCCGCTGCCTCGCCCGTTGTATCCGCTCTACTATGCAATTCATCCTCTGCGCATGGCGATTACGCAGACGCCGCGAATAGTCAAATCGCTGTTTGGCGTCCCGGCGGCAAATACCAAATCGCGAAGCCCGCGCCTTGCCGAAGCCTGAGGATTCATCGCCAGCCGGGCGCAGCGTTATGGAGAGCGTCGATCACGCGGAGCCGCACGGCTCTGAACAGCTTTACAGCGGGCGCGCCGGCGACCGCATCGCGGAGGCGGGCAGCGGATCATTCGCCGCATTAATTGCTCTGGTGCGCACGATCGCGCAAATCGCGCCGGGGCGTTTCGCCTTGACGATCGCATTGATCGCGATGTTTTCGCTTACCGAAGGCGCAGGCGTGGCGATGCTTTTTCCGACGCTGCAGTTGGCGGGATACAACCTCGAAAGCCAGGGCAAGGTGGGACATTACGCGCACGTCGTCGGGAACGCATTCACGGCCGCTGGATTGAATCCGACGCTGCCGCTGATGCTCAGTTTGTATATTTTGGTGATAGCGGCGCGATCGCTGATCGATCGCTATCGCAACGTATGCGACGCGCAGGTGCATCGGCGCGTCGAGGACGTGATGCGCCGGCGGCTGTATCGAGCGATCAGCGAGGCGAATTGGCAATTCATCACCCGAAGCCGCTTGTCGGATTTCAATCACGCATTGACCGCGGAGATGGACCGAATAACGACCGCGGCCTCATTTCTTACGGCGCTCGCGGCCAACCTCGTGATGGGCGTGCTTTACGTGGGCGTCGCGCTGGCGCTGTCCGCGCCGATGACGTTGACGATCATCCTTCTTGGTGCGCTGATGACTCTGGCGCTGTCGCGCCGAACGCGCGGACTCGAGGAACTTGGAGCGGCTTTGTCCCGGCAGACGAGTCTCATCTATGCCGCGGCGAGCGATCATTTGCAGGGACTGAAGACCGCGAAAACCTACGACGCCGTGACGCGCGATTTCGAGCTTTTCTCGAACGTGAGCCGGCGAATCGCGGATACATACATAAAGGTGGAACGTGAACAGGCGACGATGAGTTCGTGGTTCGAGCTCGGATCGGCGATGGCGCTGGGAGTCGTGCTTTTGGCGGCGCTGAAGCTGTTCGCGGCGCCGCCTGCGATGATTCTGATTCTGATTCTGCTCTTTGCGCGGCTGATGCCCCGCTTCCAGTCGAGCCATCAGTATTACCGCACAATCATCAACGCGTTGCCGTCCTTCGCAAACGTATGCGCGATGGAACGCCGCTGCCGCGCGGCCGCCGAAGCTCCCGGATCGCCGGGTCACAAGCTGTCCCTTACGAATCAAATCCGCTTGAACCGGGTTTCGTTCACATACGGCGCCGGCGTGAGACCGGCGCTTTCAGCGGTCGATTTGACTATTCCCGCGGGGCGGATTACCGCGGCGGTCGGGCCTTCAGGCGCGGGCAAAAGCACTATCGCGGACATCGTGATGGGCCTCCTCGAACCGACCGAAGGCGAGGTCATGGTGGATGACGCACGGCTCAATTCGACTGCGCGACGCGGATGGCGAACTCAACTCGGATATGTCGGCCCGGAAACCGCGTTGTTTAATTTAAGCATCCGCGAAAATCTGCTCTGGGCGCGGCCTGACGCAACCGAGTCCGAGCTGAAGGAAGCGCTCAAAGCATCCTCCGCTGATGATTTCACGCGAGCGCTGCCAGACGGACTGGATACCATCGTGGGCGATCGCGGAGCGCTGTTTTCTCAAGGCGAATGCCAGCGGCTTGCGATTGCGCGGGCGCTGCTCCGCCGTCCGGCGCTGCTTGTGCTTGACGAGGCGACGAACAATCTCGACTATCACAATGAGAAGAGGGTGCTCGGCGCGATCGCGAAGCTCCGTCCGGAAACCACGGTTTTGGTTATCACTCATCGGCTTTCGACAATTCGCTGGGCCGATCTGATCTATGTAGTCGAAGACGGCAGGATTGTGGAATCCGGAGGCTGGAACGAGCTGACGGCGAAGCGTAGCGGACGGTTTCATGCACTGTGCGAGTCGCAGCGATTGGTGGCTTGAGACCATTTTCGCCGATTGCAACCCATCTACTGTCCATTACCCGGAGGGTCGCTCAGTATATGAAATTGACGCGCGCACGGAATGAATTGCTCGCGTCGCTTCAAATGAGCGGCCAAGAGCGCGAAGATCGGGTCGGCAAAGCGATAAGTCCGGACTATTGGCAAGCGTTGTGCCCGGAGATTCCTTTAGAGGTTGCGAATTTCAAAATTGGCGAATTACCTTTCAATACCACTCTGGTTGAAGATTCCCTGCGCAGTCTGAAGACGAAAGGCTATTTCGCCGCCGGACGCTTGATCTCCGAGGTGTCGGTCATGCCAATGCGGGCATGCGTCGAAACGGTTAGAAAAGCGGGATGGCCGCCGGTTTTCGCATTTGCATACGATCCTTTCTGGTCCATCACGCGAGTATCTTTCATAGCGGAATTTATAGCCGCTCTTCTCGGAGCTGAATTTAACCTCATAATGTCCCGAGTCTGGTGTTACTATATACCGGCCGTCCGAGGCGCCGGAGGATGGACGCCGCACGCAGACGATTATCGAGAGCATCAGGGCAGGATTACGCTTTGGATTGCTTTGACCGAAGCGACGCTCGACAACGGCTGTATGTACGTTGTTCCTCAGGACTTGATATATGGAGCCAAGGTTCCCGTGAAAGAGCGGCTGCGGGAGCCGTTAATTTCAAGCGAGTATTGTCTGGAGTTGCTGCATAGCTGCCGTGCGTTGCCGGCGGCGGCGGGCTCGGTTCTGGGCTGGGACCCGCGAACCATTCACTGGGGATCGAAATGCCAGGAACCGAAATGGCCGCGAATCAGCCTCGGTTGCGAGTTCGTGAGCAGAGGAGTAACGCCGAAACCGCACACAATCGACGAACTTGCTCCGGGTCAAAGCGGAGCGGCGCTGCCGAGTTTCATCCAGCGGATGCGGCACATCGCGCTCTCGATTCGAATCCATAAGGGCCGCGATTTGAAAGCGGCGAGGTTTTCGCAAGTAGCCGAGGAATTGATCAGGATAACGAATGAGCGGGCGTCTTGAAGTCGCGCTGTCCTCGTTCGCGGCAAACGGCCATAGCCGGATTGGTTCCAGCGGATTATGCATGAGCATGTCGCCGAATACGCACTCGTTCGGAAGGACGACCGGCTTGCGTCTTGAGCGTCGAAACGGGTTCGGTTTAGCCGTTTTCTTTGTGGAGTGCGCAAACTAGATAGCTGGCGAATGTATGAGCCGATCGCCGAATTTGAGCCGTGACGCGGCATTTTCGTATCGATGCGGACGGTGCATGTCGTGCTGTCACGATGCGCACATTGCGCTTACTCCTTATGAAATCCTGCGCCTGTCCCGAAGCCTCAATCTCTCGACGACGGAGTTTATCGATCGGCATTTAATTGAAGGCGGCATGGTCCTTCGCAATCTGGCTGACGGCGGATGCTGCATGCTGGGCGACGGGAGCTGTCGCGTATATTCCGATCGTCCCCTTGTATGCCGCACCTATCCGCTGCTGCGAGTCGTTCGCGGGCAGGCCGAGAGTTTCGCGAAGTTCATGCCGTTGCCGACGACGCTGGGCGTGTATGGAGAAGCTGGAACGGTCGGCGATTTTCTGACGGAACATCGAACCGCCGAATTTATATCCAATCATGACCGTTATTTCGCGGTTCTCCAGAGAATTATCGCTGCGATTGCCGCCGCGATAACATCCTCTCCGAAGCTGTTTCCCGTTGTCCGCGAAATTATTGAACGGCGAACGGAATTTCACGCAAAAACACCTGCGCGATTAATGGACGTCGACGTGGTTGTCGGCGACTACTGCGGAAGCCGCGGACGTGCGTGTCCGCGCGAATTCGACGACGTAATCGATCTGCACGTGACGGCGATCGAAGAGATCGCGGAGGATTTGCGCAAAGGCGTCGCGCGTGACGGATCGCCGCTCGATCATGACGACGGCGCGGCGTCGCAGCGTTGGCAAAATCAACTTGCGGACCTCTCGGAATTGGCGGGCGCGCTCGGGGCCGCGGCGGACGCCAACGTGATGCTTATGTTGACGTCGGCCATCTTCGGCCTCCCAAATCAGGGACGCGCCGGGACCTCCAAATAGATCGGGCGCCGCGCGGCGGAACGGTCCGATTTCCTGGAATCGAGCATCCTATGACCGGGCGCCGCCGAAAATTACGTTGTGCCAAATCTCTATCGCGATCGCCATCCACAAGCGGCCGCTATATTTGACCACGCCTTTGTCGTAAGACTCGATCATCTCGGAATAGTCATTCTTGAGGACGGCCGGATCAACCCAGCCGCGCCGCGCGATTTCGAGATTGTCCCACGCAATCCTGTCGCCGTTGCGCTTCATCGCGTCATGGAAAGGATGTTCGAACGACGCCTTTGAAAATCTCGCGCGAATTTTCTCCGGAAGAACGCCGCGCATCGCGTTTCTGACTATCCGCCGCTCCTCGCCGAATCGCCGGCATTGATCCTCGGGAATCGCCCATGCGAACTCGACGACGCGCCGATCCAGAAAAGGGTGGCGCGCTTCCAGGCCGTTTCTAACGTGTGAATGCTCGACTTCGTCCACGACCACAAAGAAATCGCCGTAATGCATAAAATCATAAAAGTCGCGGCGCGCGATCGACATCGGCGCGGCGCGCGCAGGCGTCGGCTTCAGGCGTTCTTCCAGCGCGATGCGCCGCGCGAATCCAGGATCGATCCAGGGAGGAAAAGACTGTTTATGCCCAGCGAGCCCATGCGCCATTCGTTGCATCGCGCGCGGCAGGAGCGGCAAAAGGCCTTTTGCCAGAAATATGTGCAAGGCTCCGATTTTCTCCCCGAATCTAACCGGCGATTGCAGCGAGTCGATGCGAACCTGCCGCATAAGCGACCGCAGTTCGCCCCGGCGCAGCAGGTCTGCGATATCGTCGAGACAGCCGCTGAAACATTCGTCGCCGCCAAGTCCGGTCAGCAGCACGCGCGCGCCGTCGCCACGGACCGCTTCCCACAGCCGCAGCATTGAGAGGTGATTTGGATATTCCGGAAAATCTCGATGTTTGCGAACCCATTCGAAATTATCGAACTCGCCGGTAGGATTGTGCGTCAGGAGATCGCCGCGCACGCCGGTATGCCGGAGCGCTTCATTGATATAATCGGTTTCATCGTCAACAAGGCCGGGAAAGGTCAACGAGTACGTTTTGAAACGAGACGGTGAAGAAGGCCCGCCGTCGAAAAATTTGTGCGCGGTGCAGACAATCGACGAGGAATCGAGGCCGCCGCTCAATTGCATCGCCAGAGGACCGGCGCAACGCATCCGGCAGCGTACCGATTCCTTGAATATGTCGAGGAAATGCTCGGCGTATTCGTCGTCGTTGCGGTATCGGAGCTCTTTTCGCGGATCCAAATCGAAATACCGGCGGACGCTGATTCGACCTTGGCTGGCGGTCAAGACGTGCCCGGGTCGCAGTCGCATGATTGAGCGAAAGAGGGTTTCTCCGCCGGTCGCGCGTTGATAGGCGAGATACTCCCCGACCATCCCTTCGTTCGGCTGACGGGGAATCTCCGGATGCGACAACAGGGCGTTAATTTCGGAGCCGCAGACGAAGATGCGGCCGTCGCCATAGTAATAAAGCGGCTTGACGCCCAGTGCGTCGCGCGCGCAGAGCAAAGTTTCCGCGCGCGCATCCCAAATCGCCAGGGCGAAATCCCCCAAGAGCTTTTCGACGAACGGTTCGCCCCAGCACTGGTAGCTGCGGAGGACAATTTCAGCATCAGTCGTCGCGCGCGGTCGCAATCCTCGCTCTTCGAGCGCGTGCCGCAGCTCTGCCACGTTGTCGATCCGTCCGTCGAAAATCAAGCGATAATCGCCGGTTTCATCGCAGTGCGGCTGGGTTTCGTCCAGCGACTCCGGCGTCGTGTGAAACATCCGATGGCCGAGCGCCGTCGGACCGCCGCGCCATATCCCGGAGCCATCGGGTCCGCGATGTGCGATCGCGTCGAGCATCCGTTCGATTTCACGCGGCTCGGCTGGGCGTCCGTCGAGATGGAGGATCGCCGCGAGGCCGCTCATCCGAATGTTTCGATCGGGCAGGTGGGCTTGAATCAGCCGTTTTCGGCGGCGGAGACTCTGAGCATCCCTTTTTGGGACAGCTCATTTACGAATTTCTCGAAATCTTCGCGCAATTTTTCGGGATCGACGCCGTCGTACGCGTCGTTCAGCTCAGAGAGCGCTTTGTCGGTTGAACCATATTCCGCGATCAACCGCCAAATATCGTTTCCGGAACCCGTCAGGCCGAAATAGTGATTGGTAGCGAGATCCAGAATCACAACCTCGCCGCCCAATTCGCGCCACACCACGTCTTCAGATATTTCGATCTTCATATGCATATGGAACCATCACTTCGACGACAAAGACCGCGGCCTCCGCCGGCGAAGCAAACAAATTCCGGTGCCTTTCGTAAACTTCCCGCTCGATTTCCGCCACATTTCTTCGACCGTCGCAGAGGTCCACGACTGTGCGCCGCGCCTCGCCCCATTTCGTCAGTTTAGGGACAAAATCCGGCCGGGCCTTTTGCAGGTCTTCGGGGCAGAAAAGCATCCCGAGAAAGGTTGAGTGGACGAACCGGGCGCGCTGCCGGCCGTTTTTGTCAAAAATCGCCGCCCGCCAAGAGACCAGCTTTTCTTCGGGGACGATTTTCATGGCGATTTGAACGCAATCGTCCGGTTCAACCGCGAGCGCCGGATGCAGCGGGAAAAAGACCGCGCGGCGGCCAATTTTTTTCCCGGAGAGAGGCGAATTGGTCATGGTCACCGACGGCGACAGCAGGGCGGCGAACCATCCGCCAATGCCATGCAGCGTGGCCCGGCGCCGCACATTGCAAGCCGCCTTCCCACTGAGCACGGGCGCGCAATCGCGGGTAAGGTCGATTGAAGCGATAATCGACGGCTCGGAGAGTATCTGATGCGGCTGGTAGGACGTGGGATGTCCCGTGTTGATCGCTATCGAGTGGGCCGGAGCGAAGTCGAACCCCTGCGGCGATTGTCTCCAGAAGTCAATTTCTCCGGCGAGGCTCGCGGCTTCGACCGGGGCGACGCACAAATCGATCCGCAACGGCGTCATCCGCGCGCTGGGCTTTAAGAGACGACGGCGGGCGTCGGCGAAATACTGAACCGCTCCCGCCTCGAAGCCGAAACGGCCAATCTGATCGCTGACCACCACGTCGGCCAATTCCGGCAGGTTGATCCGGGTCGACAGGCCTTTGACGCATACCACACGGTCGGCAAAGCCATTCGCCGCAAAGATCTCCCGCTCGAGTTGCGTAAGCCCGCCGTTATCGAGGGCGTATACTCTGGCCGCGCCGGACCGCAGCGCCAGGAGCCCGAGAATTCCCGTGCCCGAGCCCAAATCGACGACCACGTCGCCGGGCTTTACCACTTCCTCGATTGCGCGGCGGAAGGCGGAAAGTCTAGCCTCATCGCTTAGGTATTCGCGATGTTCGTCGAGAACAAGTGACAAAGCTTATACTCACTCTTATGCCGGGCGCGCCGAATTTGGAAATTTTACCTGTAATCAATGCGAATCATCGATTCGCCAATATCCATTTACAGAAAGACAGGAGCGCCCGGCCTTTCACCTTTTTTCAAGCTGCACGACGTTTGAATGGTAACCGAGCGCCGCCCGAGATTCAACGCTTCTTTTTTCCCGATCCGGAAGCGCAAGCCGCCAATTCCCCCGACAGCCGTTTCGTTGAAACGCAATTTCGAACGTGTCGTCGCCTTCCGTCTGTGCTGACCGTTTAGTATCGTTTGGACGGATTGACGCCGTGAGCGTCCAATTCCCGGCTGGTCGGCGGTTCAGGTTCCGAGGCGCAGGAAAAGTGGATGTTCGACCTCAACGATCTACCGGGAGCGTTCGCGATTTAAATGAAAAACGAGGGCAATTCGCTTTCCGCCACGGCCAGAAAGCGGTTATTGGCAAGTTTGGAATTATCGCAAAGCGATCTGAACGATCGTTTGGCCAAGGCGTCGAACGCCGCTTACTGGAAAGCTCTATATCCCGGATTTTCCGTGTGCGATGAGGCTGCGGCGCGGCCGGCCGCAGTCCCGTTGGCAAACGGGACCCTCGACAAGATCGCAAACGATCTGAGCGTGCGCGGCTTTTGCGTCGCCGAAAACGCGATTGGCGATGAGGTCGTCGAGCCGCTGCGCGCCTGCGTCGAAACAATCAGGCAAGCCGGATGGCCGCCAGTGTTTGCGTATGTCTTCGATCAATTCTGGCTGGTCTGGAGGCTTGCGCCCGTCGCCCAAATCGCGGCGGCGGGGCTTGGCGAGGGCTATCGCTGGATTTCGCACGGATGGTGCCACTATGTTCAGCCGGTCTCCGGCGCCGCCGGCTGGCCTCCACATGTCGACGGCAATCTTCCGAATCGAATGTCGGTTTGGATTCCGCTCTCGGACGCGACTCTCGACAACGGTTGCATGTATGTAATTCCCGGAAACCTCAATACTTCGGGCATCGGCGAACGGCGGGCATTGAAAACGGCGACCAATCTGCAGTTGCGGGAGTTGATGCAACGCGGCAGGGCGCTTCCGGCGAGAGCGGGATCCCTCCTTGGATGGTATTTTCGAATTTTACATTGGGGATCAGTATGCCAATTACCCGGCAACCCGAGAGTGAGTATCGTAATGGAGTTCATTGGTCCGGACGAACGTCCTCTGAGCGGCGAACTGCCGCTGGTTGACGCGCAAGGCGCGCTCCCCTCCCTGACCCAGCGCCTGTATGCGATAGGGAGGGCGATTCAGCATTACCAGCGATTTGAATTAAAAATGCGCCGTTATGCCGATTTGGGGCGGGCTTTGATGCTGGCGTATCGGGATGGATTTCAGAGCCGTTAGTGTGACATCCCGCAAATAAGTTTGTTTTGCGGCGGCGAATCGGGGTTCTTCGCTTCGTCCTTCGCTACGCTCAGGACCGGCTCAGAATGACAAAAGGAGGGACGTTTTTGTTGTCATTCTGAGCGCAGCGAAGAATCCCTGATCCGGGGAAAATTCGCAAACTCCGAGCGGAGATTGCCACGGCGGAAAATACCGTGATTCTTCGCTGCGGCGACCGTCGCTCAGAATGACCAACGGGCTTGCGCGGAGGTTCCTTGGCGGCTAATCAAGTGTGCTCGAGATCGGCGAGTACTAATTCATGAGCCTCTTTCAACGCGCCGAGATTGTTGGGCATCAACAAGCGCCGCGCGGGCATGGATCCCGCCACCCGTTCCGCGAAGCGAAACTCGTTCAGCAGTAATTCCGCCTTGGTGCTGTCCATCCGAATGCAGTAGTTGACCAATTCAAAGAAAGTGTCGCGCGGAGACAGCGGTTCAATCTCCGGCGACGCGACGCCCGCTTCGGCGTTCATGCGGCTCAAAAAATAGATTCTCGCCAACGGATGCGGCTCGTACGAAAATTCCAACTCGGACGGCCTCAAGCGTAATCGCCGCTTTGATGTGTAGTCGGCGACGGGTTCGGTCGCCGTCGCCCGCGGCATGAGGGCTTCCAACGCGTCGCCGCACAGCTTGACGCTCGGATGGGTGGCCAAGGCCAGCACCGTTCCGCGGTCTTCGAGCACCAGGCAGTCGTCGGTCAAAATCCGATGGCCAGCGCGCGAGAAGCTCATGGCTAAAGTTGACTTGCCGCTTCCGGAGTCGCCGACGAATGCGCACGAACCGCGATCGGCGACCATGGCGGCCGCATGCAGGACATATTTCCCACGCAGGGCCATCACCAGCGGCAGTACGTGGTCGAGCAACAAGGCGCGAATCGTCAGATCGGAAACGCCCGCCGTTCTGGCGCAACAGGCGATCTGGCGGCCCGCGCGGCCCACCCAGAAATCAGCCAGTTCGTGATAGCGGAGCAGATAACCTTCGTCGTTCTTGGCCCGCGCCATCCAACGGTCGCCGTTGTCAAGACGCTGATCGAGATACCAAACAAGGGACGGTGGAACTTTCGCGCTCGCAGCGTCCGCAAGCCTGACGGTCAGAAAATCGTCGTCGCCACAGGGTTCGACCGATTGCGGTTCCAGTTCGGGTAGTGACGTATCGCTTAGGACGCCGAGCCCCGCAACCCGGTACCTGATATACTTCATGATGGTTGAGACGCGAACATTACCTGGACAAGGGCGGCTGCGGCATGAAGTCTGAATGTCACGCCACCCCCGCCCTTGTCAATCTGGGCAAAATCCGCCGACAGACGTGCAATCAGAGCCGGTGAAAATCAGTCAAACTGATTCGCTTAGTCGCGCGAAAATCGCTCGGCTCAGAGACAAGAGCCTTTCATGCCAGTGCTATCGGGCAGACTGACGCCTTTTGGAGTGGCCGTAATCTTTGTGACGCTGCCGTAGTCGACCAGAGCGGGAGGGACGTATGCCTTTTTCTTTTCGGCAGGCTTTGATTCGGATTCGATGGATGGTTTTTTTCGCATTGACCAACTCCTGGATCCACCTAACTGTTTAGATCGCATTCCTTCGATTTTATGCTGCTTTTCATCGGATACGCGGTCTTACCGTCTGTTAGATACGTCGGGGCGCGCTTCACCGCTTAGCACGATGAACTATTGCATCGTTTATTCGCCCGGTCAAGCCGGAAAAGCGCCTCAATACGCCAAAATATTGCGAGCGTAAGATGGGGAATTTTTGCAACGCTGATCAATGCGAATCATCCGCAAGACGCCTGCGTATGAAAGATCACCCCGAATCGAAGCGTCCCATACGAACCGATTTTAGCCTAAGGCGTTCAATTTAAAGGCCCGGTTTGGACCGCCAAAGCATCGCGACATCAAGATGCTTCCAGAATCCATATCTCTCCAGCCAGGGGTTCTTTTTCATGGCCCATCCATAGGCCGGGGTTACATAAGCGATTCTTATTTCACGAGGATTCTGTCGCAGGCCGGCCTCGATTCTGGAAAGAACCGTGCGGACGGCGCCTGGCCCGAAAGAGTTGTTCATGAAGAAAACCGTGCCATGCGAGAAATCGAAATCCTGAACCTCGCCATGTTTGATCATTATCGGGCTTTTGCGGTGGCGCATCTGTTCCGCATTGCCAACCGCGATGTCGCATAATTCCTGTATGTATTCAACACCTATCACCTGCGCAGCGCCAAGATACGCCGCGCAACAAACCACCCGGCCTTTGCCGCAGCCAAGGTCGACGAACACGTCCGACTCTTTGAGCGGCAGACCGCGGAGAGTCCGAAAAATCGTGCGGTAAAGCGTGGGCGTGTAGATCTTATGTTCCGTATCGCGGGCGCGTTCGTACGGCAGGCGCGTGGTTCGCGTTCTAATCCCGAGCCAATTTTCCCAAAAAAGGCTTTCGGCGCGATAAAGGTCAAGTTGAAGCTTCCGGCGAAATCTCATGGCTCGATTGGTATGGGCCTGTTGGCGTGCTCCCCAATGCCCGTCAGTTCATAAGTAGAGTCGGTTGTCATTTTTCCCCGCAGGGGGCGGAATCAGTTTCTCCGTTTTGAGCCGCGCGAACTCAAATGGGGTCAGCGCGCCGAGGCTCGAATGCGGGCGGCAATAGTTGTAATCGTCGCGCCAGGCTTCGATGTTTGCCCGCGCCTCGGCCATGCTCAGGAAGATATGCTCATTGAGGCATTCGTCGCGCAAGCGGCTGTTGAAGGATTCGACGAAGGCGTTCTGTACGGGTTTGCCCAGCGCGATGTAATGACTGTCCAGCCGCCCCAGCGACCAGCGCAGCACTGCCGTGCTGGTCGGCTCGCAGCCGTTCTCGCTGGCAATGACGCTTGGCAATCCGCGCTCCAGCACCGGTTGCTCCAGTTCGCGCCCGCCGCCGATGGAGGTATCGACCCATGCAGGCCAGGCATTCGCGGTTGAAGTAAGTCGTCGACCACGCACAGGATGCGAAAGCGCCGGCCATCGCCCCACCTCCGCAGCCGTGGATCGAACTCTCCCTTTGTACACCAATCGATCGGCTTGTGCAGAGGTTCCCTAACCGACCACACCAGGTTGAAACCTCAATCGCCAATCGGTGTACTTCTGCAGGGCGGGTCACTCTCGTCCGACACTAAGTTATGAAGGGGATACCGAAAGGGGTAAAGTCATGGCGCCGACGCACTCCGCTAATGTCTAACCTCGGTCTTTGAGATTTCACGACCCATTCTCACGCCGATAGCGCCCTAACCGGTTATACATCGTTTTGAGACTGATGCCGAGAATCTTCGCGGCTTTTACCTTATTACCATTGACTGATTTCAGAGTGTCCATCAGGAGGGCTTTTTCAATTTCGCGAAGCGACCTCCCAGGTGCGGATTTCAACGCTTGATTGACAGGCTCATTGCGGACTATGTACGTGGACAGATCGTCGACGGTAAGCCGGCTTCCCGTAGCAGCCACTACGGCCCGCCTGATGACATTGCGTAATTCTCGAATGTTACCTGGCCAAGGATATTCGATAAGCGATCGCAGACAAGACTCTTCCGCGCCATTGATCTCCTTTCGCTCCTGACTCGCGAACTCGTCTATCATGGCTGCTGTCAACTCGGGTATGTCCTCGATTCGCTCACGCAATGGCGGCAGCGATACCGAGAAGACATTGAGCCTATAAAAGAGATCCTGCCGGAATTTGCCATCAGTGATCGCCTTCGACAAATCTCGATTCGAAGTAGCGAGTACGCGGCAATCAGTCGAAATGCTTCTGATTGCGCCGACTGGTCGAACGGCGCGTTCCTCAAGCACGCGAAGCAGTTTCGCTTGCAGCTCGATCTTCATTTCTGTGATCTCGTCGAGCAGCAAAGTCCCACCCGTGGCGATCTCAAAGTAGCCCTGATGCCGACGGTTGGCGCCAGTGAATGCGCCCTTTTCATGACCGAACATCGCGCTTTCGACCAGTGTATCCGGCAGGGCTGCACAATTGACGGCGACAAAGGGTCCTTCTCTTCGAGGAGACAATTCATGTATTGTTTTCGCGACAACTTCTTTACCCGTGCCGGTTTCGCCTACTACGATTACCGAGGCGCTGCTCGGTGCGACACGTTTGATTAGCTCGGCCACGGGGTGCATGGCCGGAGAGCGCGCGACCAGGCCGCCGTGTCTTCGCACGTACCTCGAGCGTCCGCCCGCGGCATGAGTGGCGCGTCCTTTTTTTCGGGCCTGACTTGCCCTACGAAGCGTGAATTTCAAATGAGCGGCTTCGATCGGTTTTGGAAGAAAATCGAACGCGCCGAGTTTGACCGCATTGACGATGTCTTCCGTGCTGCATTGTTCCGAGGTTACAATCGCGACGACGTCCACGTTCTTCGTGCGGATACTTGCGAGAATTTCAATGGCGTCTATAATCGGCCGCTGCAAATCCACCAAAAACACGTCAGGAGCGTCGTTCTCTAAAGATATAATCGCCTGCTCATTGTTGATAACAATATCAACTTCGAAGCCCCACGATTTTAAAAGAGCCATCCACTTTTCCCGCAACCGGGGGTCGTGCTCGGCGAGCAGGACTCGCATACCGCGCAGTTGATCCGCATTATCGTCCAAATTCAAAGACTGATCAGCGCGTATGAACGAATTTGCTCTGATATCCCTGGTTTCCACCATTCCTCCATGGCGTGATATTACTCATCCGGGTCAACAAGCGAAAAGGGTAGTTTGAAATAATTTAGGCGCGCTTTACGCACGCTATCGGCCGTGGGCCGCGCTGGTCGCCAGCGCCTGCTCAAGTGTCTTTCGAAAGGCTCTATTTAATGGCTGATGAAGGGCGTACAGCAACGATGGCGCCAACGTACAAAGGAACGCATGCGCGTGCTAATTGAATACAAAATTTCTCGGCGTTGCGATTCGTAGCATAGATTTGTTGGAATTATCGGAAACCGCTCGGTAAACATTCAAAGCTGGCCGTTAGGCCCACAAGGGAAAGCGAATACGTCCGTAAATGTGAAGATGCCAAGCTTTGTAATGTGTAAGTTTTTCGAAAATTAGGGAGGGTTCTTTCGAACTTGTCGAATAAAACACGAAGTCGAAAAAACTGAATCGATCAGCCGATTGCATAAATCGGTAATTTTCGCTGCTCGAATAATCTTTAAATCGCGGGTATCCGCTAAATTGTTGTTCTCATGGCAAGACATCAGAGTTTCGGCTTCGAGTTCAAACGACAGGTGGCGCTAGACTTTCTGGAGAGGCGCGCGGAGTTGCGGGGACTCACGCGCGACTTCAACCTTCCATGGCGTTTCATCCGACTGCCGATCCAAAAGTACAAGGTGGGTCAATTTGACGAGGAAGCGGAGGACGCTGTGTGCAACGGCCAGGAAACTCTGATCTTTCCGAATCTGCTGGAGGCTTAGCGCCTCCCACTGGATCCAGCCAAATGTGAGTGTACTTTCTGACTTTCGTCGCGATCGCGGCGGACTTCGTCTATATCGCCGTGATTCTCGACGTCTGATCGCGCCGGGTGGTGAGCGACGCGCATCGATGATATTCCGTCGATCGTCGGACCGAGTATTCTGTCAAAGCCGGAAACCGCTCGGACGAATTTCCATCCTAGCAAAACCATTCGCTGGTTGGTATGCGTGGTTTAAATTGTTGTCATTCTGCGCCGGCGAACCGTACGCCAAAAAGAGGCCGGGACGTTCTACCATCCCTTGCGCCGCGCTCAATGACGCCTCCTGTGACCTGACCCCCTAAACAGGCTCCAGGGCGTGAGAGAGAATGTTCCGCGCCAGGAGGGATAAAAAGGAGGTCAGGAATGAAGGGTCAACGATTTACGCCGGAGAAGATCATCGGTCTGTTGCGGCAGGCGGAAGTTGAACTGGCGCAAGGCAAGCGGGTCGGCGAGGTCTGTCGGGGCCTGGGGATTTCGGAACAGAGCTATTACCACTGGCGCAGCGGGTACGGCGGCCTGAAACT
>JAJXZF010000107.1 GCA_021780225.1 Deltaproteobacteria bacterium
CGGCCTCCCGCCATATGCGCTCGGAATTGCTGAATCATGGATTTATGGCGGAAAGGGTTTATTGCGCGGGCTTGCCGATCGCCGACCAGTCATTCGAGTTGCCAAGCGTCAGTGATAGTTCGGACGCGGCGCCATCGCGACTGCTGTTCGCCGGCCGCATGGAGCGGGTCAAGGGCGGACATCTGGCGATAGCGGCGGCGGCGCGGGCGGCCGCATCGCTTGACCGTCAGTTGAGCCTCGTCATGGTCGGAGACGGCGGCGAACGCTCGCGGTTGGAACGGCTGGCGCGCGCGGCGATGGAGCGCGAAGCGCGGATTAAAATAATCTTCGACGGCTGGCGCGATTCCGCCGGCGTCGCATTGCGATTCGCCGAAGCCGACCTCCTCGTCGTGCCGAGCATCTGGCCCGAACCTTTCGGGATGGTTGGAGTGGAAGCCGGCATGTTTGAAGTTCCGGCCTGCGCGTTCGCGGTGGGCGGAATACCGGAATGGCTGGAAGACGGCGTCAACGGCCATCTGGCGCACGCCGATCCGATCGGCGCGAAATCGCTAGCTGCGGTGATCGTGAAATGTCTGGCGGATAGAGAACGCCATATACGCATGCGTCACGCCGCCCGTGCGATCGCGTTGCGCCATTCGATGGCGGCTCATCTGCGCGCGCTCGACGCGGTTTTCGCAAATCTCCGGGAGTCCGGATCCTCCGGGCGCCACGCCAATTTCGCTTGAACGGTATCCGCAGGCGTAACGGCCGCGCCATCCGCGTCGCGATTGTCGCCGACTATCTCGAAGAGGGCTGGCCGAGCATGGACCTGGTCGCCGAAATGATCGCGGCGCGCCTCAAAGTCGAAGCCGCGGGCGAATTCGAGCCTGAGTTGCTTCGTCCGCCGATGGTTTTGCGCTTATCGAAGCGCGGCGCCGGCAAATCTCCGCTTGCGCGAAAACTCTTCAATGCCGACCGCGTGATGAATCGGTTTTTCGATTACCCCCGTTATTTGCGGAAGGTCAGAAGCCGATTCGATATTTATCACGTCATAGATCACAGTTACGCCCATCTCACCCATGCGCTCGCGCCGCATCGCACGGTCGTCACCTGCCACGATCTTGACGCGTTCGAGTCGCTTCTAGAGCCGGCGCGAATGCGACGATCGATCGGTTTTCAGATCATGGCGCGGCGCATCCTGAACGGATTGCGCGCCGCCGCACGAATCGCGACGGACAGCGCCGCCATCCGGAACGGGCTGGCGGCAAGCGCGCTTCTCGCCGCTCCGAATACGCGCGTCATTCCGATCGGCGTCGCGCCTGAATTTTCGTCGAGCGCGGATGAGCGCGCCGATCGAGCGGCGTCCGTGATAGTCGGACCGAAAACCTCCGAATCGATCGAGATATTGCACGTCAGCAGCACGATTCCGCGCAAGCGTATCGACGTGCTGCTCAAGGTTTTCGCAACGATTCGCGCCGAGGTTCCGGCCGCGCGCCTGATCCGAGCCGGTGGTCCGTTCACGGATGCCCAGAACGAATTGGCTAGCGCGCTGCGCATCGAAAGCGCGATCGTACATGCGCCTTTTATCGAACGGGCGACGCTCGCCGCGCTGTACCGCCGCGCCGCGATCGTGATGACGCCATCGCAAAGCGAAGGCTTCGGACTACCGCTGCTGGAAGCGATGGCCTGCGGAGCGCCGGTGCTGGCGAGCGATATTGCGGCGCTGCGCGAAGTGGGCGGCGCCGTCGCCGAATACGCTCCGGTTGGCGATATCGAAGCGTGGGCGGCGGCCGCGATGCGTCTGCTGGACGAACGCGACACGGCGACCGCGGCCGACCGGCGCGCGGCGGCGTTGGCGCGCGCGGCGGGTTTCACGTGGAGCGCAACGGCCCGGCAGTACGCCGAGCTCTATCGCGAATTGAATGGCTAATCCGAGCGCCATCCGGACGATTGTTGGCGCGCCGCGAGAGATCGATCGGAGTGAAATAATTTGGACGATTTCAGACCTGAAATTTTCAGCGTGCGCGGAAGCAAGTCCGCCGCATGCAGGTTCTCGCGCCCGTCGCGATCGACCGACGCGAACGGCGGTCAAGCCTCGCTGCGGGTGCTGCATGTAGGAAAATACTATCCTCCGTACCGCGGCGGGATGGAAAGCCATCTGCAAACGCTGTGCGGCGAGCTGCGCAAATCGATCGGCGTCAGCGCCATCGTCGCGAACGAGACGCGGCGCCTGATGGATTCCGACATCGACGGAGTTCCCGTGCTCAGGTTGCCGCGATGGTTCCGGGTGCGGTCGATGCCGGTGTGCCCGGCGATGGCGCGCGAGATTCGCCGCGCGAACGCGGATATCGTCCACCTTCACTTGCCGAACCCGCTGGCCTCGCTGGCCTGGCTGCTGAGCGGCGTCCGCTCGCGCCTCGTGATAACCTGGCACAGCGATATCGTACGGCAGCGTGCGCTCGCGCGCGTGGCGCAACCGATCGAAGATGCGCTGCTGCAGCGCGCGGCGATGATCATTGCGACATCGCCCAATTACATCGACAGTTCTCCCGTGCTATCGCGCAATCGTTCCCGATGCAGGGTTATTCCGTTCGGCGTCCATCCCGACACGCTCAGACCGCGCGACGCGGAAACGGTCGCCAAAATTCGCGGCCGCTACGGACCCAATATCGTACTCGCGGTCGGCCGGCTGGTTTATTACAAGGGCTTCGAATATCTGATTCGCGCGATGCGTGAAATTGATGGGCGCCTGCTGATGGTCGGCGAAGGACCGCTGCGGCAGAAACTGGAGCGCACCGCGTTGAATCTGGGCGTGGCTGACCGAATTACATTTTTGGGCCGGGTCTCGCAGGAAGAGGTCGCCGCCTATTTTCACGCCGCGGACGTGTTCGCGATGCCTTCGACGGAGCGCAGCGAAGCTTTCGGCATCGCGCAATTGGAAGCGATGGCGTGCGGCAAGCCGGTCGTGAATACGAGAATCGATTCCGGCGTGCCGTTCGTCTCGCTCGACGGCGTGACGGGGATTACCGTGCCGCCCGCCGATTCCGGCTCGCTCGCCGATGCGGTCAATCGCCTGTTCGCCGACAAGGAACTGGCGACAAAGTACGGCGCGGCCGGAAAACGCCGCGTCGAGGAGGATTTCGGCGTCGATCTGATGGCGCGCCGAACGCTCGATCTTTATCGTGAAGCGCTTGGCGTGGAAGCGCTTGCAGCCGCATCATGAGCGGAAGCGGCTTTACAGCCCGGGCAATCTCCCGAAGCAATCATCTGGCACAGCTTTTCAGCGATTAGCCGCCCCGCCTGAGCATGGCCGATCGCATTCCAATGGCCAAAGCCCATCGGCGTGTTTTTGAATCCGTGTAGAAACGCATGGTGTTCGTCGGCGAATTTCTGCAGCGGTTCGGCCAGCGTCAAGACCGCGAATCCATCGCGCTTGCCGAGCGCGGCGATGCGCCGGTCTGGATAAAAAAGATCGCCCACCCCGAGCTTCTTTTCGAACGCGCTCCGAACCGCGGGATTCGGCCAAACCTGGATGCCGGTATCCTCCGTCACCGCAAGAAACATCGCATGACGCCGCGCGACCTCATGATAAGTCTCGTCGATCAGACCTTCGGTAACCGACCAGGCATCCTGCCATGATTTCTCTTTCGGCGGCGCGTAAATGCTGTAATTAATCGCGCGTTCCACCGGATGCGCCGCAGTGGGCGCCGAAGAGCGGTGGACCAGAATGTCCCAGGAATTCGTGAACAGATCCAGCAACCGCAAATCCCGATAATCGAACCGCGCCATGCACCAGAGCTTGAACGACGGCGAATCGACAAACGGTCCGGTCAGCGCGAGCGAGCCGTTGACATAATGGTAAAACGGCCTGCACAAATCTCCTTCGAGCACCGGCGAATTGTTGCGGATGTCGTTGCCCAGGAACACGGCGAGCACCACGATGTCGGGCGAATAATTCCATACCTTGCGCCGCAACGTGATCAACTCCTGCGCCGTCCCGTACCCATCAACGCCGAAATTCATCGCTTCGATCTTTTTGCCCGCCAGCGCGGGACAATCCTTCAAGCGCCGGCCGATTACCGACGTGAAGGTCTGATCTTCCGCGACCTGAATCGCCTCGACATATGAATCTCCGATTACCGCGACCCGCACCGTGTCAGGCGGTTTCGCCATCGGATAATCGGGACCGCGAAACCCGCCGCGATTGATCCGGACTGAGGAGGAACCCTCGCGCCGATACCGTCCGTGAGCGCCCGGTTCGAGTCCCCATCCGCGGAATTGGTCGTAGCGGTAATAATACGGATACCAGTGATTGGCGATGCGTATGCCGATGTCAGCGAGGCCGAGCGCAATCGAGAAGCCAACCACGATCAGCGCGATCGCGCCAATAAATTTCTTCATCAATCGCTATAAATTATAGGGAACGGCGCAGCGACGAAAATCGTCCGCAGCTTCGCCTGTCGAATAAATTCCGGGCAGTTTCATCGACGCCTTCTCCGCTGTCAACAACGGCCGCTCGGCGACAGCGGTCTCGCCGGATGCGGCGCGAGCAGATTAACCTCCGCTATTTAACCACCAAAACCGGAATTTCAGCCAGATCGATGACGCGCCGCGTGACGCTTCCCGCCAGCGCACGACGAACTCCCCGACGTCCGGTTTTGCCCATCACGAGAAGGTCCGCCTTCTCGTTCTCCGCAATCTTCAGCAAAGCTTCGTGGGGCGCGCCGTATGCAATCCGTCCGGGCGCCGCAATCGAATTTTGATTCGCGATATTCTGCACTTCAGATAGATACCTCTCGGCCTTATCGCACATGATTTGTCGCGCGTCCTTCTCGTCCTTGGCGAGCGCGCGAGAAATCTCCTTCACTACTTCGTCATCCACGACGTGGGCCACCAGCAGCTCCGCGCCGAGCCGCATCGCGAGCGCCAGCGCGGTGCGCGCGGCTTTCAGCGAAGCCTCGGAGCCATCGGTGGCGATCATTATGCGGTGGAAGGTTTCCATCCCGGTCCTCCGCTTTGCCGCTCCCGCATCCGCTTGAGCTGAAACATATCCTCGCGCTCCCGCTCCTCGAGGCTTCCCTCCATATATGCGGCGGTTTCGCGATATTGCGGGATCAGCAGGTTCTGCAGCGCGTTGACCCGTTTCTGGGTTTTGCGCAATTCGACCGCAAGCCGCTGAAAAGCCACCTCAAGCTCCGCAAGCTGCACCAGCCGGCGCGTCGCGGCCAGGAAGCCTTTTCGCGCCAGATCGAGTTCGATCGAAGTGCCGAACAGGCTCCAACTAGCTTCCGTCTCGACCGCGTCCCAGTTGAGCAGCGGCAGCACAACGCCAAACAGGCTGCGCTCATGCATCGCCACTTCAGGCGGCGCGGGCGCGGCCAGCGACGCGCGGGCGACCTGATCGCGGCCCAGCGCGACACATGCGTCGGCCAGCGCGCGGTAAGCCTGCGCGAGCAGGTCGGCCGCTTCCTTGCGCGTGCGGCGCATTTCGTCCATGTGACTGAACAATTCGCGGAGAATGACTTCGCGCTTTTCGTCAAGGAGCTGCCGCCCTTCCTGCGCCACCGCCAAGTCTCCTTTCACGCGCAAGAGGTTGGTTTTAGTCGTCGGAAGCGGCAAACGTCGCATGCTTATTTCAGATGCCGCGCAATTTCCTCGGCGCTGACCCTGGTCAGATCGGCCGCCGGAAGCTCGCGCAGCATCAGCCACCCGAGATCGAGCGTTTGCTCAATCGTGCGATTCTCGTCGATCGCCTGTCCAATAAATTCTCTCTCGAAGCGCCGGCCAAAATCGAGATATTTGCGATCGCGCCCGGCCAGTTCCTCTTCGCCGACGATCGCGGCGAGCATCCGGATTCGCCGCGCGTACGCATAGGCGCTGTAAAGCTGGCTGGACAGGTGCGCATGATCCGAGCGCGTCCGGCCCTCGCCTATTCCATCGCTCATCAATCGCGAAAGCGACGGCAGAACGTTGATCGGCGGATAAATTCCCGCGCGATCGAGATCGCGCTCGAGCACGATTTGACCTTCAGTGATATAGCCGGTCAGGTCGGGAATCGGATGCGTAATATCGTCGTTGGGCATCGTCAAGATCGGCACCTGCGTAATCGAACCGGCTTTATTCTGAATTCTGCCGGCACGCTCGAACAGAGCGGCCAAATCGCTGTACAGGTAGCCTGGATAGCCCTTTCGGCTGGGCACCTCGCCCTTTGCCGACGCGACTTCACGCAGCGCTTCGCAATATTGCGTGATGTCAGTCATCACGACCAGCACGTGCATTCCGCAATCGAAAGCGAGATATTCGGCGAGAGACAGCGCGGTTCGTGGAGTGACCAGCCTCTCGACCGCCGGATCGTCTGCAAAGTTCACGAACATCGCGACCCGCTGCAGCGCGCCGCTTTCCTCCACGCTGCGCCGGAATATATCGGCGACGTCGCGGCTGGCGCCGATGATCGCGAATATCACGGCGAATCCTTCGGTTTCGCCGGGCGCTTGCGCCTGCCGCACGATTTGCGCGGCGAGTTGGATATGAGGCAGTCCGCTGCCTGAAAATATCGGCAGTTTTTGTCCGCGGACGAGCGTGTTCAGCCCGTCGATCGCGGAGATTCCGGTCTGCAGGAAATCGCGCGGGTAGGCTCTTACGGCGGGGTTGATGGCGGCGCCGTTCACATTGCGCCAATCGTCGGCAAGCGGATCCGGTCCGCCGTCGAGCGCGCGGCCGAAGCTGTCAAAGGTGCGGCCCAGCATCTCGACCGCGACCGGCGTCTCGAGCGGCCGCCCCAGGCATCGAATCCGCGCTCCTGTCGGCGAAATGCCCTCGGTTCCCTGATAGACTTCTATGGCGAGCGTTTCCCGGCTGGCGATCAATACGCGGCCCGCGCGCGTGCGGCCGTCATCGCCGACTATTTCCACCATCTCGCCGTAGGCTACGCCGCCGCCTCCCTGAAGAAAGACCAACGCCCCGGAAACGCCCGCCAATCCGCGATAGATTTTGCCGCTCTCGCTTCTCATCCGACCTTCTGGAATTCCGCGTAAAGCGCGTCCATTTCGCGATCGATCGCGGCGACCAGCTCGTCGAGCAGTTCCGGATGGTCGTTGGGAATTTTATCCTTCGCCCTGACTATACTTTCGCGCGCGGGCGTCTCGCGGATGCGATGAATCGGCGCGCCCCGTTTAACAATCTCCTTCGCCCGCGAGACGAAGTGCAGAATCGCCTTGAGCAGTCCGAGTTGTTTTTCAGGGCGACAGTAGGTGTCGACCGGATCGTTCGCATTCTGCTGAAGACATCCCTCCTGCAACAACCTCGACCCCTCGATAATCAAGCGCTGTTCGTCGGGCAGCGCGTCCTCGCCGACCAGCCGAACGATTCGCTGCAGCCGATCGTCCTCCTGCAGCAATTGCATCGCTTGTTCGCGTATATCCCGCCATTTCGGATCGTAACGATCGCGCCACCACTCCGATACATCGTCGAGATAACCGCTGTAGCTTTCGAGATAGTTGATCGCCGGGAAATAGCGCGCGCCGGCGAGATCCTTGTCGAGCGCCCAGAAGCATCGCGTGAAGCGCTTGGTATGCTGCGTGACCGGTTCCGAAAAATCGCCGCCGGCGGGCGACACGGCGCCGATAATCGTGACCGAGCCTTCCCTTCCCGATAACGTTCGCACCCGGCCCGCCCGTTCATAGAACTGCGCAAGGCGCGTCGCGAGATAGGCGGGGAAACCCTCTTCGGCGGGCATTTCCTCGAGACGGGCCGAGACTTCCCGCAACGCTTCGGCCCATCGCGACGTCGAATCCGCCATCAGCGCGACGTGATATCCCATGTCGCGGTAGTATTCCGCCATCGTGATCCCGGTATAAATACTCGCCTCGCGCGCCGCCACCGGCATATTCGAGGTGTTTCCGATCAGCACCGTCTTTTCCATCAACGGGCGTCCGGTGCGAGGATCGCTTAACTTCGGAAAGTCCATCAGCACCTCGGCCATTTCATTCCCGCGCTCGCCGCATCCGACGTAAACGATTACGTCGGCCTCGGCCCACTTCGAAAGTTGATGCTGTGTAACGGTCTTGCCGGTGCCAAATCCGCCCGGAATCGCAGCCGAACCGCCTTTTGCGAGCGGAAAAAACAGGTCGAAGACACGCTGACCGGTAATCAGCGGCACAATCGGCCGGAGATGCTCCTGATAGGGACGGGCTTGCTTGACGGGCCATCGTTGGACCATCGACACCGGGAACTCGCGGCCGTCGATGCGAATTGTTGCGATCCGATCTCTAACCGCATAATCGCCTTCAGGCGCGATAGCGACGAGGTCGCCGGACCAATCCGGCGGAGCGAGCACGCGATGCTCGACCACCGGCGTTTCAGGAACCACGCCAAGCACCTCGCCGCCACGGATCTTCGCAAGCGGCGTCGCTTTCGGAACGAATCGCCAGCGGCGAGCCGGGTCGAGAGGATCGGCCTTGGCGCCCTTTTCGACAAACGGGCCTTTACGCCGCAGAAGATTTAGCGGACGTTGAACGCCGTCAAAGACGCCGCCGATCAGACCGGGACCAAGCTCGATGTACATGGCGAGGCCGGTCCCGAAAACCGGCTCGCCCGGCTGCATGCCTTCGGTCTCTTCGTAAACCTGGATTAGCGCCTGTGCTCCCGAAACTCCGATTATCTCGCCGATCAATCGATTGGCGCCGACCTCCATCTGCTCGCCCATAAAAACGCTTGCCGTCAGGTCGGCGCGGACCACCGGCCCGCTGATCCATACAGCCCGGCCAACCGCTTCGGAACGGCGCTTGACCGCGCCGCCGGCCCCCGCGTCGTTCATAAATCGTTCCAGCGGACTTCTCCGCCCCAAAGCAGGTCAGCCACCTGTTTTCGCAGGCGCGCCCGATGGCGCGCGAGAATCGCGGCAAATGTATTGTCGAAAAATATTCGCCGATCCGAATCCGCAACGATACAACCGCCGCAGTTGATTTCGTCGTTCACCTGGACCTTGATTGATAAATCTTGAAGCGAGGCCGCGGCGATCGCTCTTACGGCCGGTTCGTAATCCGCCGCCGCGGTTTCAACGATCAGATTGGGCCTGTCGATCGCGCCGGCGCCCTCGCGGATGAGGTCGAGCAGTAATTTCGCGTATTCATCGGACTTCCGCATCGCCGCCAGCCGCTCTTCGACCTTGACGAACACGCGATCGATCAACTCTTCGCGGGCCTGCAGGAGCTTGCGCCGGCAATCGAGCCGCGCCGCCTCCATTTCGATAACGCCCGCGCGTCTCGCCTCCTCTCCGGCGGCGATAAGCGCCGCGTCGTTTTGTCGCGAGGCCTGTTCGCGCGCGGCGTCAACCATTTGCGCCGCTTCCGCCCGCGCCGCATCAATAATCTGTCCGGCCTCGGCCGCCGCTTGCGCAAGAATCGCGTCGGCAAGGCTACCAACTTTAGCGTCAGTCTCAGGCATGCTTCGTCAGAGTTTGATTCCCAAGGCCGCCAGCAGCATCGCTTGCGAATCTTCAGCGGCGGCGCGGGCGGGCCTCACGCCCGGAATTATTTGAATCACGGAGCCGCCAAGCGTCGCGTCGCGAATTTCGGGGCGGATTAAATCGGCGACGCTCTCGGTGACCAAGAGCATCGCCTGAGACGCTTGCGCGCGCGCCGAGGCCAGATCACGCAGCGCTTCCTCGCGATTGGCCGGCGTGGCCCCGCGAATTCCGATCAGGGCGAAGCCAAGCACCACTTCCTCTTCGCCCAAAACGAAAGGGGTCATCAGATTTTCCCCAGGATCATCACCGACACGATTAATCCGTAGATCGCGATACCTTCGGCGAGTCCGACGAATACCAGCGCGCGCGGCGCGACTTCCGGACGCTCGCCAATCACGCCCATCGCCGCCGCGCCCACCATCCCGACCGCGATTCCCCCCGCGATCGTGCTCGCGCCCACGGACGCGGCCGCCGCGATCAAGCCCCATTTCATAACGTCAGGCGCGATTGGCGCGCCATGCGCCGAACCTTCCTGCGCGAAGAGAACGATCGGGATAAGCATCGAAGCGAGCGTTACAGCCGCGGAAATCGCGGCAATCTTGACGCCGGTACGGATCCGGTTCATGTTACCTCCTCCCTACACCTCGAGCGGGCGGAACGCTTCCCCGCCGCCCTTGAAGAATTTGCTGAAAATCTCGTAGTACTCGAGCCGAATCGCCTGAATCGAAGCGACAACCCCTTCAAGCACGATAATCGCCACGTTCCCGGCAATTAACATCAACCAGTAAAATATTCCGCCGCCGCTGATCCGCGACAGACTGTCGGCGAGCGCGAACACCGCGGCGAACAAGCCGATATGCGCCAGTGAAAAGGCCGCGAGCCGGATAAAGGAAACCGTATTCGCGAGATAGGATAAAAATGCGTCGCACAGCTCCATCAGCGATTCCAGAAAAATCGCCGGAGCGCGCTTCCATGCCGGCGGTTCCTGGGCGCGCCGACGACGAAAAATTTCCTCGACCGGCCGGCGCAAGAGGATCGTGATCGCGGGTATTCCAATCAAAACCAATAAAGCGGCGCCCTTCAATCCAGCTTCGCCGGTCAAAATATATTTAGTCGCTATCGCCAGGCATACCCAATACATAAACGCGCCCATCAGACCACGCTCTCCGAATAGCGCGGCCGAAATGTCGCCCGCACGCAATCCATTTACTATGTTTATTGCCAATCCAATGCTGATTAGAACCGCGCCAAAGAACAGCGCCACCTCAATCGACGTCGATACGTTCCGCATCGGATTGAACCAGATCGCGGGAATCAGCCGCTCTGATCCAAAAACGCTTCCGTAAAGCAGGCCAAAGATCGCCGAGGCCGCGCCGCACTCGACCAGCAAGACGCCGATATCGGTGTAACGGTAGGACGTGCGGAACAAGGCGTAACCGGAAATCGCCAATACGGCCCCCTGCCCGACGTCGCCGAACATCACGCCGAACATGATCAGAAAACTTACCGCCAGAAACGCCGTCGGCTCCACTTCCCGATATTGCGGAGTTCCATAAGCGGCCGTGATTTTCTCGAATGGTTTCAGCAGCAGGGGATTATTGAACAGCACTGGTATCGCCGAAAATCTCCGCCCCTCGCGCCGCAGATCGGCCGGGTCGGCGACCTCGACGTATGCCGCGCCGGCCGCTTCCTCCCGCACCACCCGCCTGACCTCTGCGAGCCGATCCTTCGGCGCCCATCCGGAAATGACCATCGTATGGCCAACTGCCGCGAAGCTGCGGCTCGCGCGAATCAGACCGCCTCCGATCTCGGCCTTACGCCTGATCGCGGCAATCGCACGATTGGCTTGCGCGGCGGCGCGGGCAAGCGTCTCGCGCACGGCGCCCAGTTCCGCGGCGGTTTCGGCGGCGCGACGTTCGGCCTCCGCGCCCGCGTCGGAGATTTTCTGGGCGGGAAGCGCGATCTCCTCAAATTGCGCCGCGCGCAAAGCCTCCACCATCCGCCCGCCCTCGGACGCCAGAGTCGCCGCGACGATCGCGGACGCGCCGTCGATTTCGCCGATCGGCTCGCAGAGATTGGGAATCGTCGAGAGCTTCGCTTGAACAACCGGGACCTCCTCCGCCGGCAAAATTCCGCCTTTGATCGTCAAGCGTCCGGACTTCGCGAGTTCCGATAAATCAATCCGCGCCCCGGCCATCAGCCGCAGAAATTTCGCGAACCGCGACGCCTGGGCGCTGGTCTTCTCGAGGTTACGGCTGCGATCGGCAAGTTCGGTCAGCGTGCGTTCGTGCTTCTCCAACTGCCGCTCCAACGCCACCGACTCTTGTTCGTCCGAAACGCCTTCCACGTCCAGCGACAGCGGATCGTAGCCGAGCTCCAGCGATTCCATCAGGCGTTTAGCCCGCTCGGCGATTGCCGCGAACCGGCGCTCGGCCTGATCTGATTGAGCTTTATCGCCTTCCGCGGTTCGATCGCGCGACACCGAAGCGTGCACGTCCACCAGATGAATCAGCCGCAGCCGGGCAAGCGCCCAGGTTACGCGCGAGACGTGGGTCTTCAGAACGAAAATATCGACCCTGACCAGTTCGACAGGCTTAAACACCAGGCTCACCAATCTCTGCGCGCGCGGATGCGCGAATGAGACGGCCGGGAACATCCTTGCGCGCGAAGCCCCATCGCTTGGCCTCGTGGATCGCGATTAGATCCGCGGCTTCATGGTCAGACAGGATCGCGAATGCGAACGGCAGCCCCGCATGGAACGGTATCATGAACAGCAATCGCCGCGCTTCAGCATTCAGCGCTCGCAACAGCAAGACTCGGAGCGCGCCATCGCTCGCGCCTGTGTCGCGCCCATCGGACGCCGGGTGCTCGTCGTTCCAGGCGTGAAGCGCGCGTCTTTGCGATACCTCACGACGCGCGCCGAGAGGAATCAGAAACGGCGCTGCATCTTCGGGCGAAAGCTGAAAGACCTTCTTCAGCCTTTCGACGGCAATCAGGTTCTCGGCGTCAGCCATCATGCCCGCGATCCGTCCAATCATGATTCGTTCGGCGCCCGAAAAACGCTCGACCGCCGCCTTCAAGCGCGCAAAATATTGGCGATCGAGCGCTGTTTCGATCGAAAGAAGCAATCCTGATCCGCCGGTGGACGGTTTAGCCTGGGCGGCTTCGACTCCCTCCGCAATCGCGTCGTGATACGGCGTTTCTTTCAGCGCCGCCGTCGCCTGCTCAAGGTCGGTGGCCGCGACGACCGCATTGAGCGGTATCGACGACGCGGCCGACAGCGGCGGCAGCATCGCGAGCACCCGCCGTCGCTCCACTCCCGCCACAATTCCGCGCAGCAGGGTTTTTACCGCTTCAAATTCGAGCTTGGCCAGATAGGCCAGACACAAGGCGCGCGTCTCGCCAGGCGCGCGCACGGAAATCTTCTCGACGTTTTTGCGCCAGCGATCCCGAATCGCGTAATCGAATCTTCGACCCGTCTCTTCGAACGCCGCGGCGTATGATGTCGTCCGCAGCGCGGCCAGCATCTCGCCGATATTTGCGGCGTCCAACAGCAACGCATACTCGCGGGCGCTCAGGAGATCGCCGCACAGCGTGCGCGTCAACGCGCTCGGACCAGCGTATCGAAACGCCCGCAAAATCACGAAACACCAAACAAGAGTTTCAGAAGAGCGCCCGCCGCTTCGTCCAGACGAAGCTCGGCCTTCGCACGCATCCATTCGGCGTGCCTGCGCTCCGCGTCCCGCAGCGCCTCGATCTGCTGCCGCGCGGCCTCGCGCGCGCGCCCTGCCTGATCCTCGTTCTGATTTTCCGCTCTCGCAGCCAGAATTCTTTGCGCGCGCAGCTTGGCGTCCGCGACGATCCCGGCCGCTTCTTTTCGGGCCTGCGCGACGATTTGATCGGCCTTGCGTTCAGTTTCCAGCAAGCTCGCGACCGCCGCCGCGGGTTGCAGGTCAGACGTGTCGCGACCGTCTTTTGGATCGTCGGGCAATCTGGTTCGCCTTTCCGTTCATTCGCGCGAATGCTGATCTCCGTGGCGGGAGCGCCGCCGACTCGTCTCTTCCACAGTTCCGGTCGTCAGCCCAAAGATTGTACGTATGAAAAAGTCCACAGCCGCGGCAATCATCGGAATACCAGCGCAAGATAACACGGCGGACAGTCGAAATGCCGCGATTTCGCGCCACACTCGCGAGAAGCTGGCAGGTTCGGATTACGCCGCGACGGCCGCCAGAACTCATGCTCTGGCGAAACTGACGATGTACGGGGTTTTTATGGAGCGGGTGATCGGTTTCGAACCGACGACCTCGTGCTTGGCAAGCACGCGCTCTACCAACTGAGCTACACCCGCCCGGATTAATCACGCTGCCGAAATCTTCCGGCGTTGTCAACAATCGCCCGGCTTTCGCAAGTTGCTCGCGCGATCGGCGCCGCCGGTCACATCGCCGCGCGCCGCGCGAGCGACGCACTCGACTTCGGCGCGATCACGTCCCATTGCCGATAAAAATAGTCGACTCCCGACCACACCGTGACAATCATTGCGATCCACAGCAGGAACATCCCGGCTGTGAAAAAATCGACGTGGAACCAGACGTAATGTATCAGCAATCCGTGGATCGCCACCGATTGCAGCGCCATCTTGTACTTTCCCAACTCTTCCGCCGCCAGAATCCGGCCGCGGCTCGCCGCGGCCGCGCGCAGTCCCGTCACCATCAGTTCCCGCGAAACCATCACGACCACGATCCACGCCGGCACTCGCGGCTCGCGCGGAATCGCCGCCAGCATAATCAGCGCCGCCGCAACCAGCAGCTTGTCCGCCAGCGGATCGAGGAATTTGCCGAGATTGCTGCCCGACCCGTAGCTGCGCGCGATATAGCCGTCGAGAAAATCCGTCACCGTCGCCAGGAAAAACACTCCCGCCGCCGCCAACGACGGCAACGGCTGCGGCAGCGTCAGCAGATAGACCAGCACCGGAATGGCCGCGATCCGCGTCAACGTCAGAAGGTTGGGCGTGGTGAAAGTCATGCCGAAGACTCATCCCCCGAACGAATCGGGATCGATCCGCAAGAAGCGCCTCGATGGTCCTGTTTAAAATGTAGGCGATGGACCGAGTTGGAGCAAATACGAGAATCGATCGCCTGCCTTGCGGACCTGCCGATTCTATCGTTTGACTGTGACGGACGCGTTAAAATACGGTCAATTCAGGCGGGAGACTTCGCAGGCGCCCGCGGCGCGAAAGAATTCGGCTTTCCCGTTTACCCCTGCCCTGTCCGCCCTGGCTAATCATGGGTAATTCCAGCATCGACACGGATTTTCTCGTAATCGGCGGAGGCATCGCCGGTCTCATTTTCGCGCTCAAAGCCGCTGAAATTGGAACCGTCACCGTCCTGACCAAAGCCGCCAGCGACGAAGCCAACACCGCCTATGCGCAAGGCGGAATCGCCAGCGTCTGGAGCGTCGATGACACCTTCGAGTCGCATATCGAGGACACGCTTCGCGCCGGCGCCGGATTGTGCGATCGCGCCGCCGTTGAAGCGATCGTGCGCGACGGGCCGGAAGCGGTTCGCGACTTGATCGCGTTCGGCGCCAATTTCACGCGGATCGAGGGCGGCGGCGAGGACGAGTACGACCTCGGCCGCGAGGGCGGCCACAGCCATCGCCGGGTCCTCCACGCGCAGGACCTGACGGGTCGCGAGATTATGCGCGCGCTCGGCGAGGCCGCGCGCAACCGCGCGAATCTGCGCGTGCTCGAAAATCATGTGGCCGTCGATCTTCTGATCGAGCGCGGTCCCAACGGCGAGGCCGGCCAATGCTGGGGCGCCTACGCGCTGGAGAAGCCGTCGCGCTCGGTCCAAAAAATCGTCGCCCGCACGACCCTGCTTGCGACCGGCGGCGCCGGCAAAGTCTATCTGTACACGACCAACCCCGACATCGCCTCGGGCGACGGCGTCGCGATCGCGTACCGCGCGGGCGCGCCGATCGCCAACATGGAGTTCTACCAGTTCCATCCGACCTGCCTGTATCATCCCGCGGCCAAATCGTTTCTGATCTCGGAGGCGTTGCGCGGCGAAGGCGCGATCTTGCGGCTGCCCGACGGCGCGCCTTTCATGAAGCGCTATCATCCCGACGCCGAACTCGCGCCGCGCGATATCGTCGCCCGCGCTATCGACTCGGAGATGAAGCGGCTCGGCCTCGATTGCGTCTATCTCGACATCAGCCATCGCGACGCCGCCTTCATCCGCACGCGCTTTCCCAATATCCACCAGCGCTGTCTCGGCTACGGTTTCGATTTGACCGCGGGTCCGATCCCGGTGGTCCCGGCGGCTCATTACATGTGCGGCGGCGTGATGACGGGCCTCAGCGCGCGCACTCCGATCGCGCGGCTTTACGCCGCCGGCGAGGTCGCGATGACCGGCCTCCACGGCGCCAATCGGCTCGCGTCGAATTCGCTGCTCGAAGCGGCCGTGATGGGCCGGCGGGCGATCGCCGACGCACGCGCGCGCCTGGCGCACGACGAAGGCGTCCCCCCCGCGTTCCCCGAATGGAATCCGGGCGCGGCCATTCAGAGCGAGCAGCGCGTGTTAATCACCCAGAGTTGGGACGAAATCCGCCGGCTGATGTGGAACTATGTTGGTATCGTGCGCAGTGATCGCC
>JAJXZF010000056.1 GCA_021780225.1 Deltaproteobacteria bacterium
CGGTGATCGCACAAGCCGATGAGATCGAGCTTCAGGTGCACGCCGTCGAGAATCCGCACATGGAATTGTTCGATCGGCGGCAAGCGCTTGAGTGGATTGAGAGATTCGCTCGGCTTGGCAGGCCGTTTCGGGTCTCGCTTCCAACCTATGGCGCCCGCGTCAGTTGGCGTGCCGACGGGAGTCTCGTTGCGATCGAGTCGGAGACGCCGCTGCGGGCCGGCGGAGATGAGGCCGTGGAGCTGATGGCGTCGGCGAGCGAAGTCGCCGGACTGGTGCGCGACCTGCGGGAGAATCCGCCGTCGAATTTGCGCGGAATCGCCTGGTTCCGCCTCCCGACCAGCGATGACCGACGCGCGTGGAGTATTGCAACCTGGCGCGCCGTAATGCGCGGGAGGCTAGTCCAGGGGCGACTCGAAGCTCGGGTCCGCCCGAGCGGCCGACCGGGGATCAATCTGCTTTGGCTCGAAAATACGGGGGATATCGACCTCGAGTTGCCGCGGCGAGTTGAGATGCCTCCGGCGTGCACGATCGGGGACGGGGCCAATGGCTATGCCGCGATTGCCGACGCCTCGAACCTTACGCTGCGGCGGCAGGGCGGCGCGGCGCTGCGAGGCCATCAGGAACAGATGATCGGGTGGATACGTTGTCAGCCAGACGAGGGGGAGATCGATGTACAGCCGTAAAGCCTTGGCGATCGTGGTCTTCTTCTGCCTGCCGGTATCTTTGAGCCTCGCTTGCGGCCCATTTTTTCCCTGGCAGCTATTGAGCGATCGGGTCGCGACGTTCAAAGCGGCGCCAGCCAACAGCTTTGTTTTTGCGGCTGTGCGGATTGCATCACCGCCCCCGGACAAGTTGGCCGCGGTCGAATCCGATGACCCTGACGCGTTGGCCAAGGCTGAAGCGATCGGCCTCACGCCCGAGCAGGTGACTATCCTTCGACAGGCGAGGACGGCTTCCACGGGCGATGAGGCGTTTCAGCAAGGCGGAGCACTGCCGCCTTCGGTGCGGCTTTATACCGCCGGAGCGATCGATTTTCGCCGCCATGAGATCGGCCAGGCGCAGCAGCGCTTCGAAGCCGTTCTGCAACTGCCCGAGAGCGATCGCCTGCGAGCGACTTGGGCCGCCTTTATGCTCGGGCGGATTCACGCGCTTGCGAACGATACCAACGCGGCATCGCAGGCGTTCGAACTGACCCGGGGACTGGCAATCAAAGGCGCGCCCGATCCTCTTGGACTCGCCGTCGCGAGCTACGGTGAGGAAGCCCGCCTACATCTCGCCCAAGCCAAAGCCTACTTGCTCCCGAAGAACGTTCTGCCGAAAGAGCGACGGGACGATTGCCGGCGCGAGATCGCGATGGCCGTCAGGCTCTACGCGGAGCAAGCCGCGCGTGGCTCCGCCAGCGGCGTCAATTCTTTGCGCGCGGTCGCGAGCTTTCTGATGGAGCCCTCCAATGGAGTCGCGGAATACGATGTTCTGAACGCCTCGATAGATGATCCTGCGGTGCAGAAGCTGATCGTTGCATACAAGGAGCCGTACTTCGTGATCGCCGGAGTAACCCCTCCGTTCGCCTTCGATGGCGGGCCGACAACGAAGGACCCTGGTCAGCGAGACCGCATTGCCTGGCCCGACCGGGTCGCGGCCCTCGCTTACGGAGCGGGCGACTATGGTTTGGCCCGTACGCTCGCCGAGCATGTGCACAGCCCGCTCGCATCGTGGGTCAAAGCGAAGCTCGCGCTGCAGGATTACGATTTGCGGGCGGCGGCGGCGTATTATGCCGAGGCGTCGAGAGCCTTTCCGGCCGCTGAAGCGAAACAGGTTCTCGACGATGATAATCGGGCATTACTGATCGGCGAAACCGGCGCGCTGGCGCTGGCGCGCGGCGAATATGTCGAAGCGCTCCGTTATCTTTATCCTGTCGCCGACACCTATTGGGGCGATGTTGCCTATATCGCCGAACGAGTCCTGACCGCCGACGAGCTCAAGCGATTCGTCGATCGGAGAGTTCCTCCACCTTCCGTCCCATCAACTCCGGATGACCAGGCGGCCCAGGGCGCTATCTGGCAGGCGGATAAGGCCGCGCGGCTGCGAGATCTGCTCGCACGCCGCCTCGTGCGCGAAGGACGCTATGATGAAGCGCTTCCCTACTTTCACTCACCGCAAGACCGGAATTTCAGCAACCCGAAGGTCCGCGACGACGTAACCAGCTATGCACGGGCGCTCGGCGCCGCGCATGGTTCATGGAGCCGCGTCAACCGCGCGCGCGGATGGTATCAAGCGGCGGTTCTGGCGCGCCAATCGGGAATGGAGATGATGGGTTATGAGACCGACCCGGATTACTTCGTGAATGGCGGCGGACTGGTGGGAGGATACGGCCAGGATAATCCCGGCCGTTGCTTTGTCACCGACGGGGAGCTGGCGCGCTTTGATGCGAGCAAACCCAAAGTCGCCTTGCGACTGCACTATCGTTTTATCGCTGTCGACGAAGCGATTCAGGCCGCCGACCTGCTGCCGCCGCGCTCACAGGCTTTCGCCGCCGTGCTCTGCCAGGCGACGGGCTGGATGATGTCCACGGCGAAGATCGACGGCGATAAGAAAGCGGCCCAGGCGCGGGTTCATCAGCTCTATCGCCGCTACCTGGGAGAAGGGGCCTACGTTCCCTGGGGCAAGCAGTTCGGTCAGGTTTGCCCCGAGCCCGATTTCGACGGCGCGGCGAGACTGCCGCGAATCCTCTTTGTCCGCCACGCACGTCATTTCGTCGGGGTCCATCGATGGCCGCTCGGGGTCAGCGCCGCCGGGTTGGTGCTAGCCGTTATAGTAGCCTTCGCCTGGTGGTGGCGCCGCCGCAATGTGTAGATTCTCGGCGCGGAGCGAGCGGTCGGTCCCCGTCTTTCGGAAAACTCGCGGTGAAACAATTAGTATCCACCTGGACCGGATTGATTGCCTTAGGAGTTTCAAAAAACGATAAGGCCTCGTCGCGATTTGGGCATTTAACGTGCCCCGGCCGGGAGTCGAACCCGGACTTGAGGTTCCGGAGACCAACTCCATTCGCCACTATCTGCGAAATTTTTGCGCAATTCGCCACTATTCAAGGGTTTTTCGGCTGACCGGAAATAGTCAGCGGCCTTTGCGGGCGCGTCGCGGCGAACAGTCCGGGCAAAGTCAAAGGCAAAGTCAGAACGTTTACGCTGAGGATTCTCAATCCTCTGCGCATCGAAAAACCCGCAAAATCATTAGCGAATTTCCGCGACTTTGCCCGGACTTTGCACAACCGCCGTCGTAACATGGAGCTGTGAGCCGAAAAGCCGAACATGGTCTCTTTGTGCGGTCGCCGTCCGCTCTGCAGCGGCGCAACTGGCGAGTCAGGCGCACGATCGCGCGGATGAAGCGCGAAATGCCGTGGCTCGAAGCGGCCGATATACCGGCGATGCGGCAATGGGCGGAATTCGAGATCGTCGGCGCGGCGCTGTTTAACGCGCTGGTGGAAAAAGGCGCGGTCGACGAAAATGGCAAGCCTCGCGATCACCTGCTCAATCACTTGCGGCTCTACCGGCAAGCGCAGCTCGCGCACGAATCGGCGCTCGGCATGACACCGGCGGCGCGAACGCTGATCAAAGCGAACGGTCGCCGTTCCAATTTTGATTTGGCGGCGGCGCTGGCGACGACCGAAGACGCCGAGAGTGCGTAGCGCGGCGACGGATTCGGGCTGTGCGCGGGTTTTCGGCGCGCGCCATGATTTGGATTGGCCAGAAAAAATCGAGGCTTAGGAATGGCGGAAAATCGCAAATCGGCTTTGTCGCGCTGGCGGCGCGATCCCGTCGCGTTCGTCACGGAAGTCTTGCGCGACCCGGAAACCGGCAAGCCGTTCGCCCTGTATCCGGCCCAAGAGCGGTTTATTTGCGAGGCGCTGACGTTGACGTCGGACGGCCGTTTGCCCTATCCCGAGCTACTATTTTCCGCGCCGAAGAAATCAGGCAAGACGGCGACCGCGGCGCTCATGATGCTTTATGCGGTGGTCGCGCTCGGCGGTCCGTATGCCGAAGGTTATTGCGCGGCGAACGACTTTGACCAGGCGCAAGGCCGCGTCTTCCAGGCGATCGCGCGAATTATCGAGGCGTCGCCGCTGCTGCAATCGGCGGCGAAGATAACCGCCAACCGGATCGAGTTCACATCGACCGGCGCGAGCATAACCGCGATCGCATCGGACTACGCCGGCGCGGCGGGCGCGAATCCGACGATCACGGTCTTCGACGAGTTATGGGCGTACACCAGTGAGCGCGCATATCGATTATGGGACGAAATGGTCCCGCCGCCGACGCGACGAATCGCGGCGCGGCTGACCGTGACCTATGCGGGATTCGAGGGCGAATCAAAGTTGCTCGAGACGCTCTACAAACGCGCGATCGCGGGCGAGGAAATCGCGCCGTCGCTGCATCGCTCGCCGGGATTGTTGGCGGCCTGGCATCACGAGCCGGTCGCGCCGTGGCAGACGCCCGAGTGGATCGAGCAGATGCGCGGGCAGCTCCGGGCGAATGCCTATCTGAGGCAGATCGAAAATCGATTCGTCAGCGCTGAATCGACTTTCGTCTCGATCGAGTGGTGGGATGCTTGTGTCGACGGCGGCTTGCGGCCAGTGCTTGTCGACTTGCGGTTGCCGGTCTGGGTCGGCGTCGACGCCAGCGTGAAGCGCGACTCGACGGCGATCGTCGCGGTGACTTACGAGCGTGAAGCGCGGCGCGCGCGGCTGGTATTGCACAAGGTCTTTCAGCCGTCGCCGACCGACCCGCTCGACTTCGAAGCGACGATTGAAAAAACGCTGCTCGATTTGCGCGCGCGATTCGAGTTGCGCGAAGTGCGATACGACCCCTATCAGCTTGTCGCCGTGGCCCAGCGGCTCGCGGCGGCTGGTCTGCCGATGGTCGAATTTGCACAGTCGGTCCCGAATCTGACCGAAGCGTCGAGCAATCTGTACGAGCTGATCAAGGGCCGCAACCTCGCGGTCTATCTGGACGTGGAGATGCGGCTGGCGGTGAACCGCGCGGTCGCTCTCGAGACTTCGCGCGGTTGGCGGATCGCGAAGGAAAAGGTTTCGCACAAAATCGATGTTGTGGTCGCGCTGGCGCAAGCGGCGCTGGGCGCGGTCAAGGGCGGCGCATTGGATCTGGTGGAGCACATAAAATCGCTTGGGACGGGAGCGCCGGCGGCGCCGGAAAACCGCGAGGAAGGCTACCAGCGTCAATTCGGCGCGCTCTGGGATGGATACAGGCCGGCGTCACGGCGCGCCAGCATGATTTGCGCCGATTGCGGCCGGCCGATCCGGGACGGCGAGCCGTATCGGAATCGGGTTGTCGGGCCGTTCGGCGGGTCGCGGGCGGCGCATGCGAAGTGCCAGGAGGGAGCATGACTATCGCGAAACAGTACGGCGGGAACGTACCGACCGAAGCCGACGATCCGCGGCTTGCGATCGCGCCGTGGCTCCGCGAGCTTATCGACGCCTCGCGGGCGGCGCGGGGCGTGCGCGTCGCACAATACGGCCAGTCGGCCGGGGCGAGCGAGCCAGAGGGAAGCGAGCAATGAAGCTGTCCGAACTCGCGCACGCGCTCGACTCGGCCCAACGAACGCTCGACGCCGGCGACCGAACGCATGCGCCCGGCGCGTGGGCGGAAGACAGTCCGGAGAATCATGCGCGCCACGCCCTGCGACATCTGCAAATGTTGTCGCAGGGCGACGACCGTGAAGACCATCTGGCGCATGCGCTCTGCCGCTGTCTGCTCGCGCTGGAAGTCCGCGAGCGGCGGCTCGAACGGCGCAACCGTGCGGCTTAACCGCGACGGGCCGGCTGGATCCGATCGATCGCGTCCTTGAGCCGGCGCTCGGCGTGCCACAGGTCGTACTTGGTCTGAAGCGCCATCCACAGATTCGGGCCGTTGTCACAGAACTTCCCGAGCCGGACCGCCATTTCCGGCGTCACGGCGGTCCGCTCGCGAATGATGCGATAGAGGGTCTGGCGCGTCACGCCGAGTTTGCTGGCGACCTCGGCTACGCTCATGCGCAGTTCGGGCAGCACGACCTCGCGCAGCAATTCGCCCGGATGCATCGGCGGCGTTTTCACGTCGCCCTCGTTGACTGGATATTCCGGTTTTCCGCTGGACATGGGATCGTTCCTTTTTTGGGCGGCCAGCGCCCTGACGCCAGCCGCCCTGCGGTTTAGCACTCTCGGTAGGACATACCTGGCGCTATGCGCCGTCCCGCCCGGAGGGCGAGTCGCGCGATCGCGACTTCCAGGTCGGCCGCCTGTTTTTTCAGGGGCGCCAGCCCCAACCGCCCGAACTCGACGCCGAGCACGTCGAGTTTCTCCGCGCAATCACGGAGCAGGTCGAGCAGAATCGCGCGCTCGCGAGCTGTGAAACCTGATTGAACTTTCTCCATAACCATCCCTCCCGAATCTGATGCGACATAGATAGACTCAAATCGACCTGCTGGCAACGCTTGACTATTAAAGCGCATTGCGCGATGGTATCTGTTTACCCGCCGCGTCAATTCTCTGTAAGTATCTATGATTCCATAGAATTGCGCTAGTCAGTGAGAAGGGCGCTTGACATGATTTGATATAGGATGTAATGTATCGACAAAGGCGATAGCCGCCAGCGGAGACCGTGAAAACGAGCCCGCCGACCCACAAGGGGTTTGGCGGGTTTTCGCGTTCTGGAGGTCGTATGCCGGTGGTCGCATTGCTCACCCTCGCTGAAGTCGCGAAGCTTCTGCGGCGCTCGACACTCACCATTTACCGCTGGACGCGCGATCGTAAGATGCCGCAGCCGATCCGCATTAGCGGCCGGCCTCTCTGGCGTGCGGCCGACCTCGAGGCGTTCATCGCGCGCGGCGCGGCCGGGTCGGAATCGATCGAGTCGGCGGTCCGGCGGTGAGCGTCCGGGTTATGAGCGCCGTCTGGGAGCGCTCAAGGCAATCGGGCGGCGCGCTGCTCGTGCTGCTGGCGATTGCCGATCACGCTGACGATGCGGGTTGCGCGTTTCCGAGCGTGGGCACGCTAGCCAAAAAGGCTCGCCTGACCGAGCGGCAAACGTGGAACGTGATCCGTGAGTTACGCGCGACGGGCGAGCTTGCCGTCGAAACCGGCGGCGGCCGCGGGCGCAGCAATCGCTATCGGATCACGCTTAAAAACCCTGAAGCCAATTTCGATGAAACAGGAAACAGCGAAAATAATTCACTGAAATCCGCAACACAAAACCCTGAAATTTGCGACAAGGGAAAGCCCGAAACCCTGAAATCTGCGACAAAAAACCCTGAAACCCATATCAGGGGAACCATCAGAGAACCATCAGACATAAGAGAACCGTCAGAGATCCGTCATACCGGCGCTGACGCGCCGCGCCGCAAGACGGCTAAGTCGCACACCACTTGGCCTGACGGGTTTTGCCTGACCCTGACTATGCGGGGGTACGCCGAGACGCACGGCGTAACTCCTGACGCTGAGTTTGCCGCGTGGCGCGACGACTGCCACGCGCACTCGCGACGGTATGCCGATTGGGAGGCGGCGTGGCGGACGCGGATTCGCAACGTCCCGAAATTCGCCGGCGCCCGACGCAATGGCATGTCGCCGCGCGGCGTCGATGCCGTGATGGCGGTCGCGCGCGACCTTGCGGCCGGCGAGCCGCGCAAACTCATCGGAGGTGGATCATGACGCACACAGAGGCATTGTCGATCGTCGGCGTCGTCGCCGCGGCCTACGAGCAGAGCTGGCGCCCGTCCAAGGCGGCCGTCGAGGTGTATTGCGAGATACTCGCGGTCCCGGAGCTGGATTTCGATTCGACGCGGGCGGCCGTTCTCGTGATGCTCCGGTCCGATCGCCGCTTCGCGCCGACGGCCGGCGAAATTTTTCAGGCGGCGCGCGCCGGCACGCGCGAGAAATTCCGGCGCGAGGTGCTCCCGCGGATCGTGCGCGAGATCGTCGAGGCAGCGGAAAACCGAGACGATCGTGGCGTAGTCTCCATCGAGTGCGCGACGCGCGCGATCGAGCGTCACCCGCTGGTCCGGCTGCACAAATTCGACGGCTCGGCATGGGAGTATCTCCGGCCGTACATGGAGCGCGATCGTGCGCGCTTCGGGCTTGCCGCTCCGACCGCTGTGCCGAGGTTGCTCCAGTGACTACCGCCGTGCGACCGATTCCGGCGCCGCGCGCGCCCTGGCGATGCCAGCGCTGCGGCTTTGCCTGCCCGCGTTGGCGCGGATGTGAGCGATTCGCCTATTGCGCCGCGTGCCAGGCCGAAGTCGCGCGGGTTGAGCGCGAGGCGGAGCGCCGGCGCGGAGAGGAGCGCGCGGCATGAGGGCGCGGCCGATGCGCATGCGCCTCGATGAGGCGTGTGGGCTGGCGCGGTCGATCGCCGAGCGCGCGCTTACGCTTGGCCGCAAGTCGGACGCGATCGAGTGGTCGCGGCGCTGTTTCGATTTGCTCACGGCGTTTGTGGATCGCGGCGAGCTCGCCGACTTGCAGGGCGCCGCGGGCGTCGCGTTGGCGGCGCTGATCGTCGCGATCGAGCGCGCCCACGGCGTTCCGGCGGCGGAGATCGATCGCGTCGGCGCGATCCTGAGTGCGGAGGCGATCGAGATCATCGACCGCGAGCTCCAGCGCCTCGATGCCGCGATCGAGGTCGCCCCGCCGGGCGCGGCGCGAAAAGTGTTGCTCAATCGCCGCGCGAATATACGCGCCGAGCGCCGGCGAATTCGTCAGGCCGCGCCGGGCGCGAAAATCGAAAGTGAGGCGAATAGCTAATGGCCGACCAGCAATTCCAACTCCAAGCCGTATTCACAGCGCAGGTCGAGGCGCTCGAGGCTGGATTGTCGCGCGCGACGGCGGCGATAAATTCCACATCCGAGGCGCTTCAGGCCAAGATGACCGCCGCGGCCGAACGCGCCAACGCCGCGCTTGAGCGGACGGCCAGCGCGGCGGAATCCAGCGGCTCCGGCTTCAATGACGCCATGTCCAAGATGGGCGAAAGCGTCAAAAGATTCGTCGAGATATTGGGCGTCCTGGAGGGCGTGCGCTGGGTCGGCGAGCAGGTCAAGCAGGCGCTCGAGGCGGGCGAGGCGCTGCGTAATCTCAGCCTTGAGACCGGCATCTCGACGCAGCATCTGCAGGAGCTCCAATTCGCCGCGGCGGCGACCGGCGCGAACGTCGATTCGCTAGTTCAATTCACGAATCGGCTCACGATGTCGTTCGTGCGGTTGTCGACCGCTTCGGGCAGCTATTCCGGGCGCGGCATTGGCGCGGTGATGCAGAGCGCCGGCCTGACGCCGGCCGACCTGCAGAACAGCTATACCGCGTTGCTCAAGATCAGCGACGCGATCAACCGGCTGGGGCCGGAGTCGGCGGCGTCGCGCGCGTTGCTGGTCGAGTTGGGCGGCCGCAGCGCGGCGGCGCTGGCGCCGGCGATCGCGCGTTTTCGCGAGTTTCAGGCGCAAGCCGAGCAGATGGGCCTGGTGCTCAGCGACTCGACGATCGCGGCGCTCGATCACGCGCAGGAGCAGTTCAACGTTCTCGGCTACGTCATCAAGGTTGACGAGGAGCGGCTCGGCGCGGCGCTCGCGCCGGCCTTGCAGGTGGTCGCGGAGCTGCTCACGCAGCTGGCCGAAAAGGTCAATCAACTGGCGCAAGGCCAGGGCATCCAAAAGTTCGCGCTGGAGGCGGCGAACGACGTCATCGACCTGGCGGAGGGGCTGCTGACCGGCGCGCAATCGCTGGAGACCTTCGCGGAGAACGCGCAAAAGGCCTACGAGAAGCTTGAGAATTTCGAAACGGCGGCGAAGGAGACGTGGAACATCATTACGGCGCCGGTGCATGCGATGGCGGCGGCGGGCAACGCCGTCGGCGGCGCGATCGGCGCGTCGATCGCGGCCGGCATCCACGGCAAGCTGCCGACGGGCGCGGACCTGAAGGCGGCGATGGGCGTGGGCGCGACGCCGACGACGGCCGGCCCCGATCAGTTCGCGGCCGCGCGCGCGAGTCTTGAGGAGCTGCGCGCGGAGATCGCGCGGACCGCGGCGATGCCGGAGGTCAAGGGCGTCGCCGAAGGCGCGTCGGGCGGCGGCACGTCGCCGGCGTTCGGCTCCGCGGTCAACGCGCAGCAGGCGGCGCGCAAGAAGCAGCAGGCGGCGGCGCAGGAACTCGAGAACTTCACCCAGGAGCAGGCGCTCGAGGTCGCGGTCGCCGGCGGCACGGCCGACCAGAAGATCGCGGCGGCGCAGAAGGTCTACGAAAAGGCGGTCGCGCTGTTCGGCGCGCAGAGCAAGCAGGCCGAGCGCGCGGCGGTCGCGGAACTGAATCTGCGCCGCCAGCAGGTGCAGCAGACCGAGCAGCTCTATGCGACCCAGGTGCAGCAGGTCGAGAGCGTCCAGCAGGGACAATTCGCCGTCGAAAAGGCGCAGCTCGCGCAGGCGACGGCGCTGCATCAGATTTCCCGCCAGCAGGAATTACAGGGCGAGCTGGCGCTCGCGGCGCAGGAAGAGGCGTTGCGCGTCGGTATGTACGACCGGCTGGCGGCGCTTTACGCCAGCGATGCGCAAAAGCATCAGCAGTTTCTGACTGAGAAACTGAAATCGGAACTGAGTTACCAGCAACAAGTCATCCAACTACAGACCCAGATCGCGCAAGCCCAGCAACAACAATCGACTCAAGCCGCCAACACGATGAAGTCGGTATTTCAGGGCGCGTTCAGCGCGCTCAATCAGGCGGGACGCGGCTGGGCGTCGGTCGGCGAGACGATTTTCCAGCAGATGCTCAGTCGCTTCGAGTCGATGACCGCCGACATGCTCGCGAACTGGCTATCGACGCTCGCGCCGATGAAGTTTATCGAGGGCTTGTTCGGCGGCGGCGCGGCGGCGCCGGTTCCGGGCGCTCCGCAAGCGGGCGCTGCGGGCGCGGCTGGAACGGCGGCAGGCGCGGGAGCGGTCCCGCTCGCCTCGACGATGCAGATGCTGCTTTCGCCGCTGATGATGCTGGGGAGCGGCCTGCAAAAACTGGAAGTCGTGATGGCGCTGCTGAATAGCACGATGCTTTCGCACATGGCGGCGACCATCGAGCACATCGCGATGACGACGCTGAACACGATCGCGACCGACGCCAACACCCTCGAAACCGCGCTGGAGACGGCGGCGACGTGGGCCGACGCGGCGGTTCATGCGATCTTCGGCGCGGGCGGAGCGATCGTCCCGGCGATGGCGGACGGCGGCGTGATCGCTTCGGCGGCGGGCGGGATGGTGGCGCGCGGGCACGGCCGCGGCTTTCCGGCGATTCTGCATGCGCGGGAAATGGTGCTGCCGGCGAAGCTCAGCGACGGCATCCAGAACGCGATCAACTGGGATCGCGGCTTGGGGGGCGCCGGCGCCGCGCCGAATGTCCATATTCAGTTCGGCGATATGAGCGCGATGGATTCCGAGGGCATGGACCGGGTGCTGGCGGACCATGGCGATCGGATCGCCAACACGGTCGCCGATCACTTCGGGCGGCTCGGAGGACGGTTCCGGGACTGATAGTCAGTCAACTTTACTATCGGAGTATAATTGACTTATGACAACTCTGCTCAAACCGCCGACGGGATTCGGCACCAACGATCCGTCCGGCGCGTTCCGTCTCGCCGACGGCCATATCCTGCGCAAGCTCGATGGCGGCTGTTACGACTTCGCCGGCCGCGAGCATCTGATTCCGCACTTCGAGACTCAGGGCTGGCGGCGTTACGAGCCGCCGAAGCCGGAGAAAAAGTGGGCGGACGTTTTCGAGCAGGAAGCCGCCGAACGGCCGATGGACCCGGCAGCGATACTCAGGCTGGCGGCGGCGGAAGAAGTCGAAATCAAAGTCGAGCGCGGCAAGTTGCTATTCCGGCCGACAAACTTCGCCTCGCGCCGTCTGGTCGCGCATCTCCGCGCGCAGCGCGACGCGGTGATCGGCGAGCTTACTCGGCGCGCGAATGTCAAGTGGGAGGTTATTTGACCATGCGCGGAATGTCATTTAATGGCGCGGCGGGTGAAATACTCGCTTCGAGGGAGCCACGTATGCACTTTGTAAAATCCGATCCCGCGATCGGCGCGAAGCCGGGCAAGACGCCGAAGCCGATCGACCAGATGGAGCCGGCGCAGCTCGCCCAGGAACTCGCAGAAGAGCTGATTTCGGCGATTACGTCGCTGGTCACGACCCAAAACGGCGACACGCTCGATCCCGACCAGGTGATCGAGGCGGCGGCGAAAACCGCACTCGCGGCGATGCGGCGGCGGCATGGCGCGACGACCGACCGCGGCAACGATCCGGCGGGCGACCCGTCGTTGAATCCGAGCTATGCGCAGCGGCCGGCGGAAGTCGCCGGTTCCGGTTCGATCGCGCAAGCGGCGATGCCGACTTCGATTCGCAAGGCTCTCGCGGTCGACGGCCCGAGCGTCGCGGAGCGCCTGGCGGCGCTCAACCGCGATCTCGACGCCGTGCTCACGGAAACGCGCGCGCTCGCGTCCGGGCGCGCGGATCGAATTCTCGAGGCGTCGCTCCACAAGTCCGAGCGCGTCGGCACGCCCGGTGTTGGCGACGCCCTGCTTAAGGGCGATTCGATTCCGTTCGAGGCGCCGATCGCCAAGCGCGCGATCAACCTCGAGGAACGGATCGACAGCATCGACGATCTGATCGGCCGCATCAGCAAGCGCGATCGCGCGCCGCTGGCGTTCTCGGCGGCTTTCGGCGGCGGCCCGGATCATTCGAACGCCAGCTCGTACACGCCGATCGAAGCGCCGACCTTCGCCGACACCCTGGCCAAGCGTTTGCGAGAGCGCGATCGCGCCGGCGTCGAGATCAACAAGCTGCTGTCGTGATTTTCGTAGAGCATAGGGAGCCGCTCGCAGACAGGGGCGTCGGAATTCCACGGCGTGGCGCGCGGATCAACGTCTCCATCGCGCGCCCGGCTCCCGTTCGGTATCGAGTTTGCGGCCGCGTGGTGTACTCCCACCGCGGCGCTGCATAGGGCAGCGTGCGGAGCCGGCTTCGCCATTTTCGCGGCTCCCCGGCCGCATCTCTCTCTGACGTGACAGGGTAGTCAATGGCTTATCTCAGTCCAAGGATCGCCGCCTGCATGGACCCGGAGCGCGTCAAAGCATTGGAAGCGCTGTTCAAGCGCCTCGATGACGTCGACGCGATGTTGAAAAACGCCGAGGAGCGGACCCGCCGAGAAATGGAAGCCGATCCGACGCTCGCTCAGCGCATCGCGAAAATGCACAAATCGCGCCCGGCGAAATCGGCGCGTTCGCTGCTCAAGGGGTAGCTATGTCCGATCCTTCGCTCGACGAAATCGCCGACAATCCCGCGTTGCTCCGCGACCTCGACGTCCGCGAGCTTCTGGCGCTTTCGCAGCGCGTCACGGCGCTCGGCGCTGCGATCGCCGCTCGCGCCGCGGAAATCTCGCGAGCGATGGCCGCGCCGGCGCAACCCGCAATCAAGCACTGACCGTAACCGTCCGAGAAAAATCGTCAGGGGTAGAGCCATGACTGAGTGATCGCCGTTGTTCCTTCGCTCGAAGAGCTGCTCCGCGACCCGTCGCGCCTCGATAACCTCGATCAAGCCGCGCTGGCCGCGCTCGCGCTCAAGGCATCGACCGCGGCGGCTCTGATCGCCGCGCGTTTGACCGTAGCGGCGGCTTCCAGTACCGCTCCCGCACGCAGCGCCGTTGGTTTTGATGCCGCCGGCGAAATTTGGCTGACCGTCGATGAAGCTGCTCCGATTCTCAAGCACAAGCGACGCTGGATTTATCGCAATGCGGCGACGTTGCCGTTCGTGAAGCGGCTTTCGCGCAAATCCCTGGTCTGTTCGAAGCAGGGCATCGACCGCTGGCTCGCCACGCGCCGCGCTTGACTTTACCGCATAGCTTCCGATATAGCTTCTAGCATATCTTCCAGCATAGGAACCGATATGTCCGAAGCGAGCGAGAAGGTGCGCGAGAACCGCCTGAGACGCATGGCCTTCCGGCAAGGTTACAGACTGCTCAAGTCGCGGGCGCGCGATCCGCGCGATTTGACTTACGGCGGTTACCACCTTATCGACGTGCGAACAGGCCGGGTGCGCTTGGGTTCGGGCAACGCCAAGCGCGATTTTGCGGCCTCGCTTGACCAGATCGAGGAATTTCTCACGCGGGAGAACGGCAATGAGTAACAGCAGCGGAGCGGGTTCAGTCTATAGGCCGAAATACCGGGACAAGGCGACGGGCGCGCGCAAGGAATCGGCAATCTGGTGGATTTCCTACACGCACAAAGGCGTCAAATACCGCGAATCGTCGAAATCCGAGGTGAAGCAGTCCGCGCGCGCGCTGCTCAAGCAGCGGCTCGGCAAAGCCGGTCTCGGACAGCCCGTTGCGCCGATCGTCCATCGCACCACGCTCGATACCCTCGCCAACCTGGTCATCACGGATTACCAGAATCACGGCTACGACACGCTTGGCCGCCAAGAGGACGCTTTCAACCATCTCCGCGAATTTCGCGGCGCCGACGTGCCGGCCGAAGCCATCACCACCCAATGGATCAACGATTACATCCGCTGGCGCCGTACCCAGGCGGACGGACGGTCGTTGAAGCGCGGCGCTGGCCGCAGGTTTGCACAGGGCCCGCGGATCGGCTGCGCTGACGCCACGATCAATCGCGAGCTGGCGGCCCTCCGCCGCGCTTTCAGACTGGCCGCGCGGAATACGCCGCCGCTGGTCGCGAGCACGCCTCATATCTCGCTGCTGACCGAGCGTAACCGGCGCACCGGATTCTTCGAATGGCCGGAATTCTCAAAGCTCCGCGAACACCTGCCCGATTACCTCAAGCCCGTAATGACCGTCGCCTATTACACCGGCTGGCGCGTGCCGTCCGAGCTGCTGACCCGCCAGAAGCACCATATCGTCAACGGGATGCTCGAACTCGCAGCCGGCGAGGCGAAAAACGAAGAACCGCGCCGCTTCCCGCTCGACGTCATCCCCGAGCTTCGCGAAACGATCGAAGAACAATGCGCGCTCACCCTCCAACTCGAAATCGAGACCGGCCGCGTCATCCCTTGGTTGTTCCATAACGCCGGCAATCCGATCGTCGATTACCGGCAGGCGTGGCACAAAGCCTGCCACGCGGCTGGCGTCGCCGGCCGTATCCCGCACGACTTTCGCCGCACCGCCGCTCGAAACCTCATCAACGCGGGCGTCGACCCGATGACCACGATGCGCCTGGTCGGCTGGGAAGACCTGAACATGCTCCGGCGCTACAACATCATCGACGACGCCACTTTGACCAGCGGCGTTGCCAAGCTCCGCGCCTATCTCGACGCTCAAAAGCACAAACCCGAAAAAGTTGTCCCGATTCGAGGCCAATCGAACCCCTTGGGCAAAGTCTGGTCAAAGTCAGGTCATTTTTAACGCCATTTACCAACCGGATTTATGAAAATTGTCTTTGATTTTGCTGCATTTTTCGACTTGCCCCGGCCGGGAGTCGAACCCGGACTTGAGGTTCCGGAGACCTCCGTGATGTCCTTTTCACTACCGGGGCGTGATGCGGGCGAATTGCGGCAATATATCACGCGCGGCGGAGCCACTGGAACCTCTCCGCCGCGCCGCGTTGAGAAAAATCGAACGGTCGGGCCTTCCGCGGCCGGTCAAATCGACTCGGATTCGCGCAACGCCGCGATTTCTTCCCAAGTGTAGCCGGCTTCGAGCAGAATCTCCTCGGTATGCTGGCCGTGTTCGGAGATCGGGCCGGCCTCGGTGCTGATTTCTCCGTTGAGCGAAACCGGACATCCCGTGACCGCCATCTTGCCGATCACCGGATGGTCCAACTCCATCACGTAGCCATTGACGCGCGCCTGCTCGCTCGCCAGCACGTCCTGATGGTTCGCGACTTCCGTGACCA
>JAJXZF010000114.1 GCA_021780225.1 Deltaproteobacteria bacterium
ATCCGGAGGCGCGCGCCTGGCCGCATAAGCGCAGCGATTGGGGCCGCGTGGCGCTGAGGAAAATCGCGCCGCCGACATTGATTATCCGCGGACGCCATAGCGCGCTGATGACGCCGTCGGCGGCGCGGCGAATGTATCGAAAGACGCCGGGCGCGCGCTTCGTCGAAATTCCCGACGCGCACCATCACGTGCCGCTGGATAATCCGATTGCGACGGCGGCGGCGGTCGGGGAATTTATCGAATCGCTCGAGCGCCGCGCCGACGCGCGTTAGGCCGCTCGCGCACGGCCGCCCGGCGGTCGCGCCATACCAGGCCGCCGCGGACGGGACCGAGGAATTCTTCGGCCGCGCCGCGGAATGACCAGAAAAAGACGGTCAGACGCGGAGCAGCCATTCGCTCAAATCGACCGACAAGGCCTCGCCGTCGGTCAGCATCAGCGACTTCGGCGAGCGGCGCAATTGCACCTTGTTGGTGTCGAGCTCGCGCGGCAGTAGATAGATCAGGTCGCCGGCGGAGAGCGAGACGACGCGGACGCGTTCCTCACCGTGCCGTTCGGAGCCGGAAATTTCGTAGGGACTGAGATGGAACGGGTAGCCGCGCACGCGCACGGCGATATCGTCGTATTCCTCGATCACGCCGACGAAGAAGCGGGTGTTGTCGTCCTTGAAGAGCTTGCGATCGACAATCAGCACGCGATCGCCGTCCTTTAGCGCCGGCATTGGTGAGCCTCCCCGAATCGACGCGGCTGGTGGGAGCCGCAATCGCAGTTTAATCGTCGGGCGCGGCTAATGCGACGCGTCCGGCGAATCAGGCGCGGCGGACGCGCGGGGCGGATTCCGCCGCGGCCGGGCTGAAATAGCGCGTCCGCAGCCATCGGGAGACGTCGACCAGCGCGATCATCACGGGAACTTCAATCAGGGGGCCGATCACGGCGGCGAACGCCTCGCCGCTGCCGATACCGAAGGCGCCGACCGCGACGGCGATCGCGAGCTCGAAATTGTTGGAGGCCGCGGTGAAGGACAACGTGCAGCATCGCGGGTACGAGGCGCCGGCGCGCGCGCTCATCGCGAAGGAGAGCGCGAACATGATCGCGAAATAGAGCGCGAGCGGAATCGCGATGCGCACCACGTCGAGCGGCAGGGCGACGATCGCGCGGCCGTTGATCGAGAACATCACGACGATCGTAAACAGCAGCGCGGCGAGCGTGAGCGGCGCGATTCGCGGGATAAATTCCGCGTAATACCAATCGCGGCCGCGAAGCCGCGTCATCACGAGCCAGGTAACGAGACCGGCGGCGAACGGCACGCCGAGATAGAGGCCGACGCTGGCGGCGATTTCGCCGATTGTGACCTGGACGGCCGCTCCCGCCAGACCGAGCCATGCGGGCAAGATCTTGATGAACATCCAGGCGTAAACGGAATAGAACAAGACCTGAAAGATCGAATTGAAGGCGACCAGGCCGGCGCAATAATCGGCGTCGCCGGCGGCCAGATCATTCCATACGATCACCATCGCGATGCAGCGCGCGAGGCCGATCAGAATCAGGCCGACCATGTATTGCGGATAGCCGCGCAGGAAAATCACGGCCAGCGCGAACATCAGGACCGGGCCGATGACCCAGTTCTGGATCAGCGAGAGCGCGAGGATTTTCCAATCGCGGAAGACGTCGAACAATTCGTCGTAGCGCACGCGCGCCAGCGGCGGATACATCATTACGATAAGGCCGGCGGCGATCGGAAGAGAGGTCGTGCCGACGCTGAGCGCGTCGAACAGGCGATGGAGCCCCGGGAACGCGTAGCCAAGCGCCACGCCGGCGGCGATGGCGAGAAAAATCCAAAGCGTGAGGAAACGGTCGAGAAACGACAACCGTCGCATCACGCCGGCGGTTGATGCTTGATTAGTCGCGCTCATCGATTACTCCTGACGGATATTCGAACAAGGTCACACGCGGTTAAGCAATAACTATCGGCCGCGAATCCGACGGCCGCCGCGCCAGCTCGTCTTCCGTGAGGCGGGCATAAATTTCGACCAGATTACCGTTCGGATCTTTGAGCCAAACTTCGTGCAAGGGCGTGCCGAGCCAGGTAGTGCGCGGCGGCTTGAAAATCTCCCATCCGGCGATCCGCGCGTGATGGAAGGCGGCGATCACAGCGGACCGGTCGGACACGCCGATCCCAAGGTGATAGAGCGTGTCATGATGCAGTTCGAGATCGTCGGCGACGAGCAATACAAAGTTCACACGCAGGTCGGTATGGACGAAGGTGACGTATCGATGAGTCCATTCGCGCGGTTGAATTCCGAGCAGCCACGCATAAAATTTCGCGCTTCGCGCCAAATCGCGTACGCGCAAGCTCGCATGAAATTCCGCCGGGACGGGGCCAGCGGGCAAATCGCTGACGGCGGCGAGCACTTCAAGCCGGCGCCTTATCTGGTCGCGGACCGCGCGAAACGCATCCAGCGACCGTTCGGCCGGAAGACCGCCGGAATCAACCTCCGGATCGGCGATCAGCCAACGCCAGCGTCGACCGGCGGCCGAAAACACAGGACCAACCTCCCCGGCGCACAGGGTAATCGCCGTATCGACCGAGGCGGAATCGATCGCGTCGAGCGCCTTCGCCGTATGGCCGGAAATGTCGATGCCAACCTCGGCCATCGCCGCGATCGCCAGCGGATGGAGACGTGACGGCATCGAGCCGGCGCTCTGAACGCTCACGCGATCGCCGAAGATCTCGCGCGCCAAGCCTTCGGCCATCTGGCTGCGCGTGGAGTTCGTAACGCAAAGAAAGAGCAGGCTTTTCATGGTCCCGCCTCCTCGCGCTCGATCGGCAAATCCTCCCGGTTACCCCATTCGGCCCACGAACCGTCGTAATTGCGCGCCTTCTCAAAGCCCGCCAAACGCAACGCGAACACGGCATGGGCGGCGCGTATGCCTCCCTGGCAGTAGACGATCACCTCCTTCTCCGTGGCCAGACCGCGCGCTTCGAACATTTCGTGAAGGATCGCGCTGGGCCGGAAACGTCGAGTTTCGGGATCGATGGTCCCGGACCAGAGCATATGAATCGCGCCCGGGATACGCCCCCCGCGTTTCGTGCCCATCGAATCCTCGCCGCTCCATTCTCGATCGCCGCGCACATCGAGCAAAATCCGGCCAGGATCGCCGAGCGACGCCCGCACATACGCGGAGTCCGCAATCCACTGCGGGCTGACGCGCGGCTTAAAGACGGCGACGGGCGGAATCCGGGCGACATTCTCTATCGGGCGGCCGTCGGCGACCCATCGATCCCATCCGCCATCCAGCACCATCACGCGCCGATGGCCATAATAGTTGAGCGCCCACCAGAGCCGGGCCGCGAACAGGTTGTTGCCGTCGTCATAACCAACCACCGTGTCGTCGTCGCCCACGCCCAACTGTCCCATCATGCCGGCGATTCGATCGGATACCAACACGCCGCCGGCCTCGCGCATAAATGGACTTTCCGGATAACGAATGGCGCCAACGATATGAGAGTGGCGATAGCCTTCGCCCTTGCGCATATCGATAATGCGCAATCCGGGGTCGCCAAGATGCGCCAATAGCCATTCGGGCGCCGCAAGCATTTCATCACACGCGACCGGATCCGGCTGTTTCTCCCGATCAGTCATAGCTCGCGCTCCTTTTGAGCGACCCTCATCGATCGAGGGCTGATGATTCGTTTACGCCGGCGGCTGAATCATTCATGAAACGACTCCTGTGAGCGGCGGCGCCGCGGACCATCGGCGCGCGGTCGCCGCCGGATCAATCCCCACCGCCATCCGACCGGCGATTCGCGCCAATTTCGCGCAGGCGGCGTTCAAGCACGAAACGATCGAGCGACTCGACCGGCAGGCTGACGAAGAGCTTGATGCGGTTTTCGAGTTCGGTATAGACGCGCA
>JAJXZF010000010.1 GCA_021780225.1 Deltaproteobacteria bacterium
GCTCTATCTCGGCGCCACCGAGGCGCTGGGCGGACTGCCGTCGCTGGCGTTCGCGATTACGATCGCGATCGCGTTTGCGCTCGCGACCTTCGCGCTGGCCGCGCGCACCGCGCGCCGCGCGACCGCCTTCTGATTCGCACGGGACGCGCATTCGCGCTCACGTCCGCCGCGTAATTCGCGCGTGGACCAATTCTTACAGCGGGTCGAAATAGGTTTCGACGCGCCCCTCGAAATGAAATTCGCGGGCGAGGCGGATCCATTTGCGATCGCGGCCGTGCAACGGTTCGGGCAGCCGCTCGAGCGGAAAAAATCCGGCGTCCAGAGTTTCCAGCGGATGCAGCCTGAGCGCGCCGCCATCGAGCCGGCAATGGAACAGCATCGAATAGAGATGGCGCATCGGCGAACCCGCCTTGAGGCTGTCGATTATGCCGATCAGCCGCGTGGGCGTGACGACCAGGCCGGTCTCCTCGAGCGCTTCGCGCGCGACGTTTTCCGCCGGCGATTCGCCCACGTCGCAGAAGCCGGTCGGATACCACCAGCGCCCGCCTGGCCGCTGGATCATCAGCAGTTCGTCGCGCTCGTTGAAGACAATCGCGCCGCATCCTACCCCCGCCGTGACGTAGCCGTCGTAACCCGCTCCGACTTCCGCGCGCCATCGCGCGGCCAGCGCGACGGCGTCGAGCGCGGCGTTCGCCTCCAGCGCGGCGCGAACGCGCGCGGCCTCGTGCAGCAGGCTTTCGTAGCGTTCGGCGTCGTAGCCTTCCGGCTTGAACGCCAGGCCGGTGCGGCCGATCGCGGCGATTCGTTCGACGAAGCGGGCGAGTTCGAGCAACAGATCATCGGCGGCCATCGGCGGTCCTCGCGAATGGGGAGATATATTTGTCTGGACGGGCGTGCTGGAGAAAGTATCTGGTCGGAAAACTGCCTGTTATCTCTTTTTGTTCTTCACCGGGATGGGCATGTTGTACCCTGCGAATAGGTCTTTAGGCGATGCGCCATATAGATCCGCGCTTTTAAGCGCCTTGGAGACTTTCATCAGTATCAATTGACAAATTATCACCCCATTCTCACCCGCGCGAAGTTCATAGGCTGCTTCACTATGGTTAGTCAATTCCAGCGTGATGGGATCGCTATACCCGGGATCGATCTTTGGCGCTGTGACATGGATTCCGATTCCGAACCGCGCAAAGCTGCTGCGACCTTCCACCAGGCCCATCAAATCGTTTGGTAGGTGAACAGCCTCAAATGTTCGAGAAAGAACAAATTGCTTCGGCTCCAATTTCCAGCAATCTCTTTCATGATGTTCCCACAGATCTTCCGCTTCGAAGAGGTCTTTTGGATTTTGAATATCATAGGTGGCCACGCCCTTTTTCTTCTTGAAAATGGTAAATATCGGCGCGAGGCGCAAGTCAATCGAGCATTGATCGATCCTGTCGAATGAGATTTCGGGCGCAAATGATAGGCTACGAGGATGATTAGGCTTTTTAAGCCCCGCTTTCACCCGATTTATCAAATCAGGCTTGGACAGTATCATTTGCGATTAGTGACGATGGAGTCAGAATTGCCCCACTCGACGGTGATTGGCCGCGGATTCCAATTACAATGTTATCATTACTCACATCGGCCACGACCCCGCGCACGCTGTCGTGGCCTTCCAATACCCCTTGCTTCAGTTCCGAGGTGCTGACGAATCCAAACCATTCACTCAATCCAGTCTTGACATATACTCGGCGCTCATTCGGAAAAGGCCCGCCTCGAACTTCGCAAGGTATCCAAACCTTCATTCCCTTTTTTATGTTGCTGGGCTTCATTTTTTGCTCCTGACCCGAACGGTCTCCCTTTGATCGCCTGTCAGGGGTCGGCCAGATAATGCCATGGTTGGATGACTTATAACCAGAAATTTTTTGGCCACGCAAATGACCCGGTCTGGCCGCGGGTTTTTCGGCGCAGCGCGCGCCGCCCGAGATAACGGGGGCATCGGCGGCCATCGGCGGTCCTCACGACGATCGTAACAGCCGCGCCACTTCGGACGAAACCGGGCGCGCCGCCGGCGCGCCGCGCGGGTGGACGATCGCGGCGCGATCCGACTAAGCTCGGCGCGAGGAGAACTCACGATGCCGTCGTCACAATTCTTTGCCGAGAGTCCGGCCGAAGTTGGCCTCAACCCCGACAAGGTCCAGGCGCTGCTCGAGCGCGCCGGCCGCGAAGTTCGCGACGGCGTGCTGCCGGCCTGCCAGGTCGCGATCGCGCGGCGGGGCAAAATCGCCGCGATGCGCACCTACGGCCGCGCGACGCAGGGCGGCGTCGAGCGGCCCGCGACCGACGACACCCGGTTCGTCGCGATGTCGGCGACCAAGGCGATCACCTCGTCCGCGCTGTGGCTGCTGATGCAGGAGGGCCGGATCAGCCCCGACGACCTGATCGTCGAGTACGCGCCCGAGTACGGGACCAACGGCAAGGAAACCACCACCGTCGAGCATCTGCTGACGCATACCGCGGGCATTCCGATCGCGCCCGGTTCGCCCAAGGATTGGGGCGATCGCAAGCGGCGGCTCGAACGCTTCGCGCAATGGCGTCCGGAGCATCCGCCGGGCGCGCGCTTCGCCTACCACGTGCATGCGAACTACTGGCCGATCGCGGAGGCGATCGAACGGATCAGCGGCGTGCGGCTGGGCGATTTCGTGCGCGCAAGGATTGCCGAGCCGCTCGGCATTCCCGGCCTGAGGATCGGCACGCCGCGCGAGTTGCAGGATCGCATCGCGGACCTCGCGTGGATCGGCGAACCGGCGCATGACGACGAATATCGCAAGCTCGGCGTCACGCCGCCGCGCGCCGGCGTTTCCACGATCAACGAAGGCGTCGTGCTCGAATTCAACGATCCCGTGCTGCGCGAGACCGATTTTCCGGCCGGCGGCCTGACCACGACCGCGGGCGACCTCGCGCTCTTCTATCAGGCGCTGCTCGCCGACGGCCGCGCTCCCGACGGCGCGCAAATCTGGCGGCCCGAGATGCTCGCCGAGGCGCGCCGGATCCGCAGCGGCGAACTGAAGGATCCGATTCTGAAAATCCGCGCCAACCGCGCCCTGGGAATCGTGATCGCGGGCGACGACGGCCGCGCCAACATGCGCGGCTTCGGCCGCACCAATTCGCCGCTCGCGTATGGCCATCCGGGGTTCGGCGGGCAGATGGCGTGGGCGGATCCGGCGAGCGGGATTTCCTTCGCCTATCTGACCAACGGCTTCGACCGCAACGATTTGCGCGAGGGCCGACGCAGCGTCGCGCTATGCAGCCTGGCGGGCGCCTGCGCGGAATGATCGCGCGTCGCCGGCGCCGCGAAGGACGGCGTCAAGGCGTGCTTGCGGGGTGAAGAATTTCCCCCCGTTTCACGTGAAACATCGCTTGGCGAAGAAAAAGCGAGAAAGGGGAAACATTTCACCCGCAAGCGAAATTGCCGCGAACGGCGGATCGGAGCGCGCGCATGGACGAGCCGTGGCGGCATGAGCGCATAACGCTGCGCAGCGGACTCGCGATGCATATCGCGCGCGCCGGCGCGGGTCCGCTGATAGTGATGCTGCACGGCTTTCCCGAATGCTGGTATTCGTGGCGTCATCAGCTCCGCGCCTTCAGCGATCGCTATGAATGCGTCGCGCCGGACCTGCGCGGTTACGGCGAGACCGACGCGCCGATCGGCGTCGCCAACTACACGATCGAAAAGCTCGTCGGCGATGTCGCCGACCTGATCGCGGCGCTCGGCCGCGAACGGGCGATCGTCGTCGGCCATGACTGGGGCGGCGTAATCGCATGGGCGACGGCGTTGATTCGGCCCGACGTGGTCGAGCGGCTGATCGTGCTCA
>JAJXZF010000088.1 GCA_021780225.1 Deltaproteobacteria bacterium
CGCGGCGTCCGCCGCACGCCGCGGCCGCCGCGCTCACGCGCGTCGAATCGGCAATCTGCGCGCGCCTCGGAATCGATCCGCACGACTTTGCCCGGCGCAAGGAATCCCATTCGCACGGCGTCCATGCGTCCGAGCGCGACTGAGTATCCGCAAATCCAATCACGCCGGACGCGCCCGATGCGGCCGGCGAAACACAGGATGAACCGATGGCGGCACTGACCAATTCCCGCAATACGCCCGAACTCGCCGACGGCGGCCGGATGCAAGTTTATCCGGTCGAAGCCAACACTACAGTTTTCCTGGGCGGCATCGCCGCCCTCAACTCCAACGGCAACGCCGTGCCGGCCACGAGCGCGGCGGGACTAAAAATCGTCGGCCGCGCCGAACGCGTGCACGACGGCATCCCGGGCGAGAACGCGGTCAACAATCCGGGCGCCGCCGGCGCGATTTCGATCGTTTGCCGGCGCGGCGTCTTCATGTACGCGGTCAACGACGGCTCGATCGGCGCCGCGCAGGTCGGCCAGATGGCGTACGCCATGGACGACAATTCGGTTTCCGCCAGCGACGGGTCCGGCGCCACCGCGGTTTCGGCGCAGCCGGTCGCGTTGCCCGCCGCGACCTCGGCGCAGGCCGCGGCGCTCGGCCACGAAAACGTATCGAGCGTGCGGGTGACCAGCACGGCGGCGGGCGGGACCGTTTACACCGAAGGGACGGATTATGTCGTCGATTATCAGGCCGGCGTGATCTTCCTGATCGCCGGCGGCGCGATCGCCGCCGGCGCCACCGTGTACGCCACTTACAACTGGGGCGCGCCGGCCCGCAGCGTCGCCGGCCGCATCGTAAACCTCGACCCCAGCGGCCAGGTCTGGATCGACTTCGTGCATCAGGCAGCGCCGGCGCTTTGACGCGGCTGCGCATTCGTCCGTTTTAGCCAACCCCGCGGACGACAACGTCCGCGTCATCCGCCGGCCGCCGTCGCGCGACGGACGGCCCGCCAATCGCGTGAGCAAATGGAAATCACCGCTGCAAATCTTTCGGCGCTTTTCACCGGCTTCGACGTAATTTTTCAGCGCGGCTTTGAAAAACCGCCTTCCTACTATGAAAAGATCGCGAGCGTCGTGCGTTCGACGGCCCGCCAAACCACCTATCCGTGGCTCGGCCGCACGACGCGGTTTCGCGAATGGCTCGGCGAGCGCGTGATCCAGGCGCTCGAGGCGCACAGCTACACCATCGCCAACAAGGATTTCGAGGATACCGTCGCGATCAATCGCAACGATATCGAAGACGACAACTACGCCGTCTACGAGCCGGTTATCGAGCAGCTCGGCTGGGACACCAAGGTTCATCCCGACTCGCTGCTTTTCACAATGATCAAAAACGCGGTGGCGACGCCCGCGAGCGTGGTCGGATACGACGGCCAGCCGTTCTTCGCCGCGACCCATCCGGTCGGCCCGATGGGCGCCGCGAACGACCCGCGCGATTCGGTCGCATCGAATATCAATTCGAGCGGAACCGGACCGTACTGGTTCCTGATCGACGCGTCACGCGCAATCCGGCCGTTCATTTTCCAGCTCCGGCGCGAGTACGCGATGACGAGGATGAACGCGCTCACCGACGAGGCGGTGTTCATACGGCGCGAATTTCGTTTCGGCGTCGACGGCCGCGCCAACACCGGCGTCGGCTTGTGGCAGCTCGCGTACGCCAGCAACACGGACCTGACGAATCCCGCGAATTACGGCGCCGCGCGCGCCGCGATGCGATCGATCAAGACCGACGCGGGCCTGCCGTTCGGCGCCCTGACGAGTCCGAAGGACGTCTATCTGCTCGTGCCCCCCGCGCTCGAGGAAGCCGCCGCGCAAATTCTCCACGCCGACTTCATGGCGGGCGCGGGCGCGAGCGCGAACGTCGCCTCGAGCAATATCTGGAAAGACACGGCGAACTTGATCGTCAGCGAGTATCTCTCCTAATCGCGGCCTCCGCGACGGCTTCCGAGGCATCACGTGGCGTACGCATCTCCAAACGACATGATCGCGCGCTATCCGAATCGCGACCTGGTCCAGCTCACCAACGACGATCCGGCGACGATGACGATCAACACGGCGGCGCTCCAACAGGCGCTCGACGACGCGGCGGCGGAAATCGACGGTTATCTCGACGGCCGCTTCGCCCTGCCGCTCGCCGATCCGCCCGCGGCGCTGAACCGGCTGGCGTGCGATATCGCGATGTACCGCCTGCAGGCGCTCCGCCCGTTGCACGACATCGCCGACGCGCGCCGCCGTTATGACGACGCGCTCGCGCTGCTCGGCAAGGTCGCCGCCGGAACCGTGACGCTGGGTTTGTCCCTCGACAATCAGGAGCCGCCGGACGCGCCCGGATCGATCGTCGTCGATGCGGGCGGCGATTCAAGCGGCGTTCTGCCGGCGCGCGTTTTCAGCCGCGGATCGCTCAAGGGCTTCTGACTGACCAGCAGGGGCAATCTTCCGCCGGAGAATCAAGGACTCACAGATGGCAGCGATCGTACTCGACCAACCCTGGGCCGGCGAAACCTTCACGCCGCCGACGCCGGCCGATATCGCCGCGGTGGAGGCGTGGATCGTCGCGCGCCTGCGCGCGCAAATCACGTCGGTCGAGGTCGCGCATTTTCCCGATCGGCCAGAGGCCTATCGGCTCACGAATCGCGCGGGCGCCGCGCTGGTGCGCTACGAGGGAGGCGAGTACGGACCGCTGATCGACGCCGCAGCCATCGTCCAAGAGCGAACCTTCAAGTTCGCCGTCACCGTGATGGTCCGCGATCTCGGCTGGGGCATGGGCTCGGCGCCGGACGGCGCCACGCCCGGCGCATACGCGCTGCTCGAAGCGATTCGCATCGCGTTGACCGGGTATGCGATTCCGGGATGCACGCGGCTCTATCCGCTGCGCGAAAGTTTTGTCGGACGCGACCGGCAGGGCGGCGTCTGGACCTACCGGATGCTGTTCGCGACGCGCGGCGTCGCCGTCGAAGCGTCGTCCGCCGTCAATTTCCCGTTGCTCGCGCAAGCGACGGCGTTCGAACGCGGCGGCGTTACGAACGTGAACCGCGGCGCCGCGCTTTACACGTTCAACGCCGCCAACCAGATTCAGTTGCCCAATATCAATGTGACGCAGGCGTCAATCACCGACTCGTCCGGCGAAACCGCATACGCAGCCGGCGCCGACTATCTATTGGATACGGCCGCCGGATCGATTACGCGAATCGCCACCGGCGCGATCGCGCCGGCCGCCACCGTCTCGATCGCTTATGCATACGCGGAAGCGGTTCTGGCCGTGGCCGGCGGCGGATCTTCTCCAACCGTTCCGACGAATTGAAACGCCCGGCGCGCATTCCATCCATCCGCAGAGGTAAAGCCGATGCCTGTTTCGTTTTTACATGGAGTCGAAGTCGTCGAGTTCGACAGCGGACCGGCGCCAGTGACAGTCGTCAAATCGTCGGTCATAGGACTGATCGGCGCGGCGCCGGCATGGGCCGTCGCGCCGCCGATCGCCGCGCCCGCGCCCAACGCGCCGACGCTGGTTTCGTCCGTGCAGGACGCCGCGATGTTCGGTCCGATCGTCCAGGGCTATTCGATTCCGTACGCCCTCGCCGCCATCCAGGGCCAGGGAGCGGGACAGGCGATAGTCATCAACGTCTTCGATCCGGCGAAGCATTTCACCGACGTCGTGGCTTCGATGACTTTCAACTCGGCCGGCGCGATCAACCTCGGACACATGGGGATTTCCAACCTCGCCGTGATGCCGCCGGCGACGGCGACGGCGACCGCCGAGGCGCATACGTTCGCCGGTTCTCCGCCGGCGATCCAACTGGCTCACGGCAATATCCAGGCGTCCTCGGTCGTGCTGACGAGCAGCCCGGCTGGAACCACCTATGTGCAGGGCACTGACTATTCGGCCGACCCGCGCACCGGGTTGATAACTCAGATCGCCGGAGGCGCGCTGACGGCGACGGAAGCGGTGCTGGCGACCTATACATATTATTCCGGAGCGCCGTACGTAGCCGGAACGGACTATGAAAGCGATGAGATAAACGGCGTAGTCGCCGCGATCGCGGGCGGCGCGATCGCCGGCGGCGCGACCGTAATCGCTTCATTCAGCTACGCCGATCCGTCGCGCGTCGCCGACTCGGACATCATCGGCGCCGTCACGGGTTCCGTATACACCGGCATGCAGGCGCTGCTCACGACTTACGGCACGATGGGCTTTTTCGCCAAGCTGCTGATTGCGCCGGGATACGCGCAGAAACCCGATATAGCGGCGGCCCTGACCACGCTGGCGGACACGACGCGCGCGATGGCGTTGATCGATTCGCCCCCAGCCACACCGCCCGCCGCCGCGTTGGCGAATCGCGGCGCCGCCGGCAACGCTTTCGACACCTCTTCAACGCGCGCGATCCTTTGCTATCCGCAGGAGACCTTCTTCGACACGGGAATCGTCCCGACCGGAGTGACGCTGCAGGGAACGCTGCCAGTGCGCGCGATCGCCAACGCCAACGCCACCGGACCCTATTCGCAATGGGTCGCCGGAGCGATCGCCGCGCGCGATCTCGCCAAGGGATATTGGTGGTCGCCCTCGAACATGCAGGTCAACGGCATCCTTGGGCCGGACGTCAAGCTGTACGCCTCCCTTCTGGACGCGGCGTCGGATGTGAACAATTTGAACGCCGCAGGCATCGTCACCGCGTTCAACGCCTTCGGTACGGGCTTGCGCATTTGGGGCAATCGCACCGCCGGCTTTCCGACCATCACGACGCCCGACAATTTCATCAGCGTGCGGCGCACCATGGACGTGATCGAAGAATCGGTGCAGCTTGCGATGCTGCAGTTCATCGACCAGCCGATCTCGAATGCGCTCATCACGGCGATTCTGGCTAGCGTCAATGCGTTTCTGCGCACGCTGATTCAGCGCGGCGCGCTGATCGCAGGCGCGGCCGCATATAATCCCGCCGAGAATCCGCCGACCCAGGTCGCGGCGGGCCAGCTCGTCTTCGATATCGACGTGATGCCGCCGCCCCCGGCCGAGCGGCTCACCTTCAACGTCTATCTCGACGCGACGCTGCTCGGCCAGCTCGGCGCTTCGAGCGCCCTGACGGCGCCGGCGGCGAACGCCTGAACCGCGCGGCGCTTCGCGCCCGCATGCAATCTCAGTCGATGAACCGCGAACGGTCAAATCATGGATGTCTCAGTAAATAGAATCACCAACGCGAATATCTATATCGACGGAACCGGGCTGCTTGGACGCGCGGAAGAGATCGAGATCGCGCAACCGCACCATCTCATGGTCGATCACAAGGGCCTCGGGATGGCGGGCACGGCGGAATTCTGGGCAGGCGTCGACAAACTCGAATCCCGCATCCGCTGGGCCTCGCTCTATCCTGAGGTGCTGACCGCCGCGGGCAGTCCGTTCGTTTCCCATTCCTTCCAGGTGCGCGGCAATCTCGAACAATACACCAGTCAGGGCCGCAGCGCCGAGCTGCCCGTGGTCTATCTCATGACGGGCGTATTCAAAGACCCGGGCGGCTTTCGATTCCGCCTGCACGAAAATGTCGACACGGCATCGACGATCACGGTGTACCACTCCGAGCTCTATATCGCGGGCGCGCAGATCCATCTTTACGACGTGCTCGCGAACATTTTCGTCGTCAACGGCGTCGATCAGCTCGCTCAGTTCCGCACCAATATCGGCGGATAATATACATACCGCCGTCCCGTTTTGGAGGTTTCGCAGTGGATATTCCGACCCGCACCATCACGCTTCCCTCGGGCCGCACGGCCGCTCTACGGATGGGACGCGGACGCGATTTGATCAATGCCCATCGCGCCGTGGCCGCAAACCCCGAACCGATCGCAATCTCCTTCGCGCTGATCGCCGAGCTGGCGACGGTCGAGGGCCGGAAAATCGTCTACGAAGACCTGATGACGATGGAATTGAGCGACGTGCTGGTGCTGGAATCCGAGATTATCGAGGCGCAGTCGGAAAATTTTCCCGGGGCGGCGGATCGGGAATAGCCGGAGGTCCGCCGTCGCCCGAAGCGATCGCCGGCCTGCTTGGTTCCGGCTTCAGTTTCACCGAACTCGCCGAAATGGAGATCGCCGAAATCGCCTATTGGCGCGATATCGTCAAACGCGCCGGCGCCGCACCGTCGAACGGATAATCCGTCCGGAACAATCGAATCGATAAGAATCAGTCTATTGATGAACGCTAGAATATATATTGGCAATCTTCATTTTGAAGTTGGCGAAACCGCGCTGCGCGGCTTGTTCGAGCAGGCGGGCGCGGTTCGGAGCGTCGAGGTTATAAAAGATCGCTGGACGGGCGTCTCGCGCGGCTTCGGCTTCGTCGAGATGGCGACCGAAGCGGACGCTCAGGCCGCGCTCGTGGCGCTCGCGGGCATCGAAATCATGGGGCGGCCCGCGCGCCTGGCGATCGCCCGGCCGCGGACCGCGCCGTTAGGCGCCAGCGATCCGTGTGCCGATTGAATTCCGAGAGAAGAATTTTTTAGCCGAAGCACGAGGAATAAATGGAATCGCGACAGATCGGAAATCGCCCGGATTCCGCGATGAAACTCGCGACGGCTCGACTCGTCCGGATTAGGCACGCGTTCGGCGGCGACGGACTGAGATTGTTCAGCGCGGCGGCCGAGCCGGCGCGCCGCCTCAACTGGATTCGAAAAGCGGCGGCTGCCGCGCACTCCAATTCGCCATCCGACCCGGCCATGGCGGCAAAGAATTTCAGCATCGCGCCGCAGCGCGTCGATAGGGTTCGGCGGCAATCACGGCCGGACGGGCGCGGCTTGCTTGATGAAGCGATAGCGGCGCTCTCGCGATTCCACCATACGCTTCGGCTCCGTTCGATGGCGGACAATCTCGATCCACAGCCGGCTAAGAACTTATACTCTCCCGATACTACGAAGCGTTCCCTCGTCGGCGCGCCCGAGGTTGTTTTCCAATCCGATGAAGGTATCGAGCGCAAGGACTTGCGGGCGGCGTCGGATGATTCGCGGCGGCGATCGATTGACCATATTACGCCTTGGCGAAACGAAGCTCGAGAAGGCGGAATGACGTCGAATGCTCCGCGCTTCAAGCGGCGAGCCGCGATATCTCAGCACGCGCTTGCGCGAACTCCTACAAGCCTTCTCGCACAATCCGCGCATCGTCGCGTCTCGAACGCCGCGCGAACAATTGGGAGTTTGGGCGCGACGGAACGGAACGATGGCGCCGAGATATCCGAATCGAACCGCGGGCGTATTAAACGCGCGCTCGCTCCGGCGCTGAACGGGGAAAATTACGTCTTCACAAACTCTCGCAACAATGCGGCGTCCCTCGCCGCTCGTTCCGACAGCGGCGCCGCGGACGGAATCGCTTCCGCGACCGAACCGCACCTTGCGCGAACGCCGGCCATCGACCTGGTGCGAAGGTCTCCGGTCGGGGCAATCGCACGATTGCTCCAGTCCACGGGACTTTCGAGCGCGGGAAAAAAAGAAGCCGAGCCTGCGGCGCCATCGCGGGCCGCGATGGCGGAAGGCTCTCGTGTCGTGGTCAATTTTTCGCCCACTTTCGAGATCGCGGACGGCGCCGATCAAAAACGGATCGAGCAGGCTGTCGCCGACGCGCTGGCGAGCCGCATTCCGGAAGTCTTGCGCCGGCTACGCGACGAATGGGCCAATCGGCGGCGCGTCGCTTTCATTTGAAAGCCAAGGATACTTCGATTCAGTCTTTAATTTAACCGGATACTTGCAGGAATCATGTTCGCATTGCTCGGAGAAATTGTTTTTGAGGTGCTTGACTCTCCCACCAGCTACGAAACGCGCCGGCAATCGCTCTATGCCGTGCAACCGGTGATGCAGGCGCCAGCGCGATTGCAATGGACCGCCGACGATCCGGCGGAATGCGCTCTTGATATCCGACTGCATATGTCATTCACGAATCCGCAGTTGCAGCTCGTTGCACTGGAATCCGCGCTGGGAGATCACCTCGTCCGGCCGCTTGTCTTCGGAAACGGCGATATAGAGGGGTTTTTCGTGCTCGCCGGACTGGAGATGGGGGCTCGGCAGATGAGCGCGGCCGGCGACCTGATTTCCGCGATCGTGAGGGTGCGGCTAATCGAATGGAGCTACGCTCTCAGTGGCGCGATCGCGGCGGCAACCGCCGCCTTCGGAACATTGGGCGCGGTTGCCGCGCCTCCCGGATTGGCGACCGCTCCGATCTCCGCGAGCGCGGCCGCGGGCGTCGCCTCGGCGCTCGCGGCGCCTGCGGTCGCCTATTCGCCCGCGCCCCTTTCCGCTCCGGGCGTTTCTCCATTGCTGTCACGGGCCGCCGCCGCCCGGAGCGGCTCGACGCGCCTGATTCCCGGCGACGTGCCGCCGGCGCAAATCGTGCGTTCAACTTCCTGATTGTCGCCACACCTGACGCGGCGAATCTGAATATTCGGAATCAACTTCAGATCAAATAGAGCTTCACGACATGCAGGGTCAATATATTACTCACATAACCTCCGTCGGCGAGCGATGGGACCTGCTGGCATGGCGGTACTACGGCGACGCGACGATCTATTCGCCGATTATCATGGCCAATCCGTCGATTCCAATCGAACCGGTGTTCGAAGCTGGATTGGTCATCGCCATTCCCATTATCCAGTTGAGCGCGCCGCAAAACTCGAATCTGCCGCCATGGAAACGCGCATAATGAACGACTTCATCCGCGCCTCGCGCGATTCGATTGACGGCGGCCGGAGGCGTACATGAGCGCTCAGCCAGGATTTCCCTCTGCCGCCGCGCAGTGGACGCTAATTTACCAGGGAGTGAACATCACCGCCGATATATCGACGATGACAATCGAGATCACATACATCGATAGATTGGGCGGCGCGTCCGGGGATTTGACTGTCGCACTAAGCGACGATAGCGGCCTCTGGAGCGGACCGTGGACGCCGGCGCAAGGCGACATCGTGAGTCTGACGCTCGGCTATGCGGGCGGCGGGTCGCTGCCTTGCGGCGATTTCCAGGTGGACGACTTGAGTTATGAAAGTCCTCCGGATGTTCTGAAACTTCGTTGCCTTGCGGCATATATCACGCCGGCGATGCGTACGCGCCGACACATCGGCTACGAGAACCAAAATCTGCCGCAAATTGCGGGAATGATTGCGCAAAAATACGGCCTCAACCTGATCGCGCAGGCGGACGCCTCGAACGTGTCGTTCGCGCGAATTACCCAGTGCGGCGAGACCGACCTGGCGTTTCTTCATCGGATCGCGCTCGCCTACGATTATGATTTCACGATCCGCGGCGGCCAGTTGGTGTTTTATTCGCGCGCGGCGATCGAGTCCGCGCCGCCTGTCGCGACTCTTGCGAGATCGGACGTAATTCGCGCCTCGTTTCGACTGAAATCTCATCGCACGTTTCAAACCACGCGCGTTTCCTATCAATCGCCGCATGAAAAGAGCCTGATCACGCAGCGCGCCGCATCGGCGGCGCCGATCGCGGCCGGCGATTCGCTCGTATTCGCGGCGCGATGCGAAAACGGGCAGCAGGCGCTGCTGCGGGCGCAAAGCGCGCTTCATCAGGCGAACATGGTCCGCGCCACCGCCGAGATTCTCACGCCGGGCAGCGCGGTTTTGTCGGCCGGCAACACTATCGCGATCGCGGGATTCGGCGTGAATGACGGCGTCTACATGATTTCGACCGCGACGCATCGTGTAAATCGCCGTCTCGGCTATGTAACGGAGCTCGCGTTGCGCCAGGTCGAAACGCAAAGCGGCGCGCTGAATTGAAGCATGCGGGTCAAGACGCACGATGATCGCGATATCACTTGAACCGGCGGGCGGAACGCCTCTCCGATGCGCTTGCCGCGGCGCGTCGCCGATTGTGCTTGCGGACAGCGCGTCGATCGCGCCGCCGCTGGGATGCGTCCCCGCCCGAATTATCAATCCCGTTGCATGCCGCGCGGCGGCGGACCCGCCGCTTTCTCTAGTTCACATCGCAACGGCAGGAGCGGATTAAGCGATGACCACGCCGCAAGTGATTCGTGCTGGAAAGGCGGTCGCGATCATGTGGAACGTGACCTGCCAGATACCGCCGCCGCCCACGCCGTATGATCCGCCCGCGGCGCCGACGATCACGATTTTCGATCCGAATGGCGACGCGCAGGTGAGCGCGGCGGCGACCACGCGCCTCGCCGCCGGGCTTTATTCATATACCTACGTCACGCCGGCGGCCGGGCCGCTGGGCGTATGGAGCGCATGGCTGGACGCGGTCGATGCGGACGGCAATCCGAACGGCAGCGTCGATGCGCCGGATTTGCAGAAAGCGACGCCGGTCTTTCAATTGGTGTAGATGCGCCGCCGCGCCCGCATGCTCGAGCTTTCTTGCGAGCGATATGGAGTCTGCAGAATGAGCGGAGTTTTCAGAGTCGGTCTGGTCAAAGCGCTCGACGCGGCGTCAGGCCGGGTCCGCGTGACGTTTCCCGATCGCGATCAAATGCAGAGCTGGTGGCTGCCGGTGGTGTTCGCCAAGACCCAGAACGACAAGGTCTACTGGATGCCCGATATCGGCGAGCAGGTCGTCTGCCTGATGGACGAATACGACGAAGACGGCGCGGTGCTCGGCGCGATCTATTCGACGGTCGATGCGCCGCCGGCGTCGGACGCGAACGTGGCGATGTGGAATTCAAGCGACGGCGCGTCGTTTTCGTACGATCGAGCGGCGCACGCGCTGGCGATCGCGCTGCCCGCGGGCGGTTCGGTCGCGATATCGGCGAACGGCGCCGCCATCGCGATCGACGCCGCCGGGGCCGTAACCGTCACGGCCGCCGGCGAAATCAAATTGGCCGGCGGCGGCGCGGCGATCGCCCGCGTCGGCGACGCAACCACATGTCCGGCGGGCTCGGGTCAGATTGTCGCCGGCAGCGCGAAGGTCACTTCAGGTTGAGGGCGCGGCGCGCCGTTCGCGCGCGCCGCCGGGATATTGAGCACAATGCCAACGGGAGCAATCGCACTCGCGGATATTACTTCGGCCGACTGGTCGCTGGCGCTGGACCAGCCCGGCCGTCCGGGATCCGGAATCGGCAACGTCGTTCAAGGCGTCGCCGACGTGAACCAATGCATACAGATCATTCTCACCACGCCCAAAGGGAGCGATCCTTTGCGGCCTACGTTCGGCGCCGACCTGTGGAAATTTCTTGACGCGCCGATCAACGCCGCCATCTCCGCGATCGTCACTGAAGTGACGACCGCGATCGTGCAATGGGAGCCGCGCGTCAAACTGATTTCCGTGACCGCAGCGCCGGTGATCGATTCGTCAGCGCAATCGGGCGCGCGACTGTCCGTGAACGTCTCCTGGCGGCTGCAACTTGCGGGCGCGGCGGCGGCCGGCCCTTCGCAACAGACGATCATTGTCATCCCGGCGCCCTGATCGAGGCTCGTTCGCACGCGCCGATCGAACCAAATCAACCCAAGGAGCAATCGTAAATGGGCGGAGGAATGCCTTCATTACCTGTCCCGGCGTTCGTCAACGACGCCGACGGCCTCGATCCGAACCTGATTCTGGCGGACATGATCGCCGCCTTCCAATCTGCCGCAGGCCGTACTTTGCAGCCCGCGCAGGTCGAACGCCTGCTGATCAATCTGTACGCGTACCGCGAATCGCTGGTGCGCAACGCGATTCAATTCGCCGGCGAACAGAACCTGCTCGCGTTCGCATCATTCCCGATGCTCGACTATCTCGGACAGTTGCTGGGCGTCGCGCGGCTGGGCGCTCAAGGCGCCACGACGACCATCCAGTTCACGCTGGCCGAAGCGCTGAGCGTCGCCTATACGATTCCGCAGAACACTCAAATCGGCGCGAACGACGGCCAATATATCTTCGCGACCAACGACCCGTTGACGATTCCCGCCGGCGCGCTTTCGGGTTCGGTGGCGGCTGCGTGCACGACGCCGGGTCTCGGGGGCGACGGTTACCTGCCGGGTCAAATCAACGTCCAGCTCAATCCCAGCGCCGTCGTCGCGGCGGCCGCCAACACGACCATCAGCGGCGGCGGCGCGGCCCCCGAGACCGACGATCATCTGCGCGCGCGAATTCAGGCGGCGCCGAATCAATTCAGCGTCGCGGGTCCGGCGGCGGCCTATCGGTTTTTCGCGCTCGGCGCGGATCCGTCGATTGTCGACGTGCAGGCGGTGTCGCCGGCGCCTGGCCAGGTCAGCGTTTACGTGCTGATCGGCCCGATTCAACAGCAGCCCGCGCCGGCGCCGAACGCGGCCGGAATCGCCAATGCAAGCCTGCTGGCCAAAGTACAATCGGCGATTTCAGCCGAGAACGCGCGCCCGCTCACCGACACGGTCGCGGCGCTTGCGGTCGCCGAAATCGATTACCAAATCAGCGGCACGATTACGCTGTATGCCGACGCCGACCCGGCCAGCACGATGGCCGCGGTGAATGCGGCGGCGCAGGGCTATGCGATCGCGCTCGCCGGCCGCATCCAGCGCGATATCGTGCCCAGCCAGATAATCGAGGCGCTTTCGGCGCCGGGAGTATATGAGGTCACGCTCACCGAACCTCAGTACACGCAGTTGCAGCCCGGCCAGTGGGCCAACTGCGCGGCGATTTCGCTCAACCAGGCGACCTCGTCGCAATCCAGTTAGATAATTCGCGGCGCGGCGGATCTGGCGATGGCTCATCTACAGGTACAACCTTCGATCAACGACGCGCGTTCGGCGGCGCTGCTCGAACTGATCGAGCGTCTCGGCGCGCTCGATCTGACGACGCTCCTCGTCTATCGCATCGATTCGGCTCCGGACAGCGTCCTGCTCGCGCTGGCGTGGCAGTTCGACATGCTCGCGCCTCAATGGCAGCTCGGAGCGAATTCAGCCGAATCGGTCGATGCGCTCACCAATATAGACGCGCTCACCGATATAGACACTCTGAGCTCGACCGACAGCGTGGCTGGACCGTCGGATTATGACTCGCTGCGCGCGCTGCTCAAAGCCGCGATACCGCTGCATCGGACGCGCGGCACGCCCTACGCAATCAAGACGGCGCTGAAGTCGCTGGGATGGACGGCGACGCTTCTTGAAGGGCAGGCATCGTGGGGCGGCACGGGCTGGCCCGCTTCGGAAGGTTGGGCGGTGTTTCGGGTCTATCTTGATCTGACGCCCGGGCAGACGGTCGTCGCGAGCGACGCGCGGCGCGCGATCGCGGCGATCAACTTTTTCAAAAACGCGCGATCGCTGCTGGATTCGTTGTGGTTCGCGGCGGCGGGAATCACCGACAGCGTCGCGCCGCCGGCCGATTTTATCGTTTCAATCTTTTCTCAACACGACGCCGCGCCCGCTCCGGCCGACGCGATCTCCGCGCCCGCGTGGATGATCGCCGACCCGATTTCGATCGCGCCGCACTACGACGGGCGGTTCGCGCACGGCGGAATCACCTACGGCGCCGCGGAACCGCCGGTCGCCGACAACGGGGTCGTGCTCAACGGCTCCGCGATCGCCGCGGAGTACTGAAATCACGTCAACCAAACCGAATTAGAGGAAAGCATGCGTCCACGAGGTACGGTAGAAATATTCCACGACGGCAAACTCATATGCGCGCGGCGAAATCTTTTCGTCAACGCGGGGCTTTCGTGTCTGGCGAACCTGATTGCGGGAGTCACCGCGGGCCAATTCGTCGCCGCTGTCGGTTTCGGTTCGGGCGCCACGCAACCGGCGCCGACGGACAGCGGCCTTGCGGCGGCGCCCGCCTATTACAACGCCGTCGGCGCTCATTCATTCCCGTCCGCGGGCGCAGTTCAGTTCGATTACGCGCTCGCCGCGGACGACTACGGCGCGAACGGAATCACGATCCAGGAACTCGGCCTGTTCGCGAATCCAGCCGCGCTTGCGCTGCCGGCGGCGGCCGGCACGTCGAATCCCGCCTGGGCGGCTGCCACAAGCTATGCGCTCGGAGCGCTGATCGTCGACTCCAACGGAAACCTTCAGCGCTGCACGACCGCGGGCCAAAGCGGCGCGGCGGCGCCCGCGTGGGCGAGCACGATCGGCGCGGCCACCTCCGACGGCTCCGCAATCTGGACGATGGTCGCGGCGCATACCGCGCCGGGTCCGATGATCGCGCACGTGGTCGTGCCGGCGTTCGCCTACACCGGCGTTGGCAATTATTCGGGAACGTGGACGTTGACCTTCTAGGAGGCCGCAATGGCGACGCTAATCGATGCGCCGGAATACACGGCGAACGAGGTCTATCAAATTCAGCAAACCGACGCCGTCGAGGGCGCCGCGGTTGGCGCAAGCTTCAGTGGAATCGGCGTCAGCAATCAGCCGCATCAACAGCTCGCCAATCGCACCGCCTTGCTCAAACAGCGGCAGGACGCGAACATTGCGAATATCGGCGTGTTGCAGGCCTTCATGGCCGGCTTTATCGGCTCGCTGCAAACCAATGGCTATCTGGAAATTCCCGTACTCGACACGCAACGGGGACCGTTGACGGCGATCGTGCAATGGGGCTTCGTTCCGCTTCCGGGCGTGGGAATTTCCAATGACGCCGAATATCCGGTCAACTGGCCAATCCGCTTTCCCAACGCCATACTGATTCCACCGCTCGCCGCCAACCTGTATCAAAAAACCAGCGGCCTGAATCTGGTCGTTTCGCCGGTAGCATATTCTACCACCAGCGGAATCTTCGTTTACGACATACCGGGCGGGGCCGCGCCGGGACCATGGAAAGAAATCACCAATGGTTTTTCGTGGATCGCCATCGGATTCTAACGCGCAAAGCCTGCTGCGGCGCAGGCATCGCGAACAACTCGATTCGGATATGAAACAATGCGGCTGAAAACGTTTCTCCTCACGGCAATGGCGGCGGCGATCGCGGCCGTTTCGGCTGGCGACCTTCACGCGCAATACACTCCCATCCCCAATTACATCGGCGTCGGCGCCGGCCTTGAATTTCGCAACGACATCAACAACCACCTGTCCGGAGTGACGCCGATCGCTCCCCGTCTGGTCAGTCTGCCGATGGCGCAACTGCCGACCGAGCAGGACGGCCAGCTCTACTGGTGTTCCGATTGTAGCGAAACCGTTCCGTGTTCCTCCGGCGGGAGCGGCGCGGTGGCGATGGGTCTCGGCGGACAATGGTCTTGCAGCGCCGGCGCTTCGATCGGAAGCGCATTTCCCCTGACCGCGAACGCGAGCGCCGCAGGCCATCGAATCACGAACCTCGCGCCGAACG
>JAJXZF010000067.1 GCA_021780225.1 Deltaproteobacteria bacterium
GTGTAAATAACCTCGAAGCCGCCGTCGCGCAACGCGCGCGCGATTATCTTGGCCCCGCGGTCATGGCCGTCGAGGCCGGGCTTCGCCACCAATATGCGTAGTCTTTTTTCCGCCACCTGCTAAATCCAGCCCGGGTCTGTGTATACGCCGAATTCGGCGCGATAGATGTCGCTGATTTCGCCGACGGTCACGTCGTTGCGCACGGCGTCGCAAATCGGCTCCATCAGATTTTCGCCATTGCGGCAAGCCTCGGCGACGCGCTTGAGCGCTTCGCGCACCGCCGTGGAGTTGCGCTCGCGCTTCATCTTGCGCACGCGCTGAATCTGCCGCTCCTCAAGTTCCTTGTCGATCTTCAGCACCTCGATCGGAATTTCTTCCGGAATCGAATATTTGTTCACGCCGACGACGGTCTTGATTCCCTGTTCGAGCTGGCGCTGATAGAGGAACGCCGCCTCGGCGATTTCGCGCTGCGGATAGCCGACATCGATCGCGCGCAGCATCCCGCCCATCTCGTCGATCTTGCGGATGTACTCCATCGCGTCGGCTTCCATCCGGTCGGTGAGCGCCTCGATCGCGTAGCCGCCGCCGAGCGGATCGATCGTGTTGATGACGCCGGTTTCCTCGGCGATTATCTGCTGCGTGCGCAACGCGACCATCACCGCCTGCTCGGTCGGCAGCGCCAGCGTCTCGTCCATCGAATTGGTGTGCATCGACTGAACGCCGCCGAGCACGCCCGCCAGCGCCTGAATCGCGACGCGGACGACGTTGTTCACCGGCTGTTGCGCCGTGAGCGAAACGCCCGCGGTCTGCGCGTGCGTCCGCAGCATCATCGAGCGCGGATTCTTCGCGCCGAAGCGGTCCTTCATCAGGCGCGCCCACATCCGGCGGCCGGCGCGCAGCTTGGCGATCTCTTCGAGGAAATCGCTATGGATGTCCCAGAAGAACGAGAGCCGCGGCGCGAATTCGTCGACATCGAGGCCGCGTTCCACCCCGTTTTGCACGTAGCACAGCCCGTCGGCGATCGTGAACGCCAACTCCTGCACCGCGGTCGAACCGGCTTCGCGGATGTGGTAGCCGGAAATCGAGACGGGATGGAAGCGTGGCGCCTTCGTGGTGCAGAACTCGATCATGTCCGTGACGATCCGCACGGCCGGCCCCGGCGGACAGATCCATTCCTTCTGCGCGATGTACTCCTTGAGCATGTCGTTCTGGATCGTGCCGCTGACCTGCTCCCACGGCACGCCCTGGCGCTCCGCCTGAACGAGATACATCGCGAGCAGAACCGACGCCGAGCAGTTGACCGTCATCGACGTGCTGACTTTGCCGATCGGGATCTGATCGAACAGCCGCCCCATGTCGTGAATCGAGGTGACGCTGACGCCCTCGCGGCCGACTTCGCCGATCGATCGTTCGTGGTCGGCGTCGTAACCCATCAGGGTGGGCATGTCGAATGCGGTCGAGAGGCCGTCTTGACCCTGCGAGAGCAGAAAGCGGAAGCGGCGGTTGGTGTCTTCGGCGAGGCCGAAGCCGGCGAACTGGCGCATCGTCCAGAGCCGCCCGCGGTACATCGATTCATAGACGCCGCGCGTGTAGGGAAACTCGCCGGGATAGCCGAGCGTCGTATCGTAATCGCCCTTCGTGTCTTCGGGCGTATAGAGCGGCGCGATTTCGAGATCGGAAAGCGTGGAGAACCGGACCGGCCGCTCCTTGCCGCGATTGTAAACCTGCTCAAGCCATTCCCGCTTGCTCTTCACAGCCGTCTCCTCATCCGTCGCGCAGCACCTGGCCCGCAATCACGAGCCGCTGGATTTCGGAAGTGCCTTCGTAAATTTCGGTGATCTTGGCGTCGCGGAAATAACGCTCGGCCTTGAATTCCTTAGTGTAGCCGTAGCCGCCGTGAATCTGCACCGCTTCGGTCGCGGCCTTCATGGCCGCCTCCGCCGCGAACAGCTTGGCCATCGCGGACTGCTTGGTGCAGTTCTGGCCGGCGTCCTTCAGCGCGGCCGCGCGCAGCGTAAGCAGGCGCGCGGCGTCGATTTCGACCGCCATGTCCGCGAGCTTCCATTGAATCGCCTGATTGCTCGCAATCGGACGGCCGAACGTGACCCGTTCCTGCGCATATTTCAGCGACGCCTCGAGCGCCGCCCGGCCGATTCCGACCGCTTGCGCGGCGATACCGATGCGCCCGCCGTCGAGCGTTTTCATCGCGACCTTGAAGCCCTCGCCTTCGCGCATCAGCAGGTTGCCGCGCGGGAGCTTCATATCGCTGAAGGAAAGCGCCGCGCTGTGCGCGCCGTGGATGCCCATCTTGTCTTCGACCCGCGTGACCGCAAAGCCCGGCGTCGAGGTCTCGGCGACAAACGCGCTGATTCCATGATGGCCTCGATCGGGTTGGGTCATCGCGAACACGATGGCGACGCCCGCCTGCGGACCGTTCGTGATGAAATTCTTCGAGCCGTTGATCACGTAGCTGTCGCCGTCAAGGACCGCGCGAGTGCGCTGTCCGGCGGCGTCGGAACCGGCTTGCGGCTCGGTCAGCGCGAAGCATCCAAGCCATTCTCCGGTCGCCATTTTCGGCAAATAGCGGCGCTTCTGCTCGTCGTTGCCCGTACCCAGAATCGGCCAGCATCCGAGCGACGAATGCGCCGACACGATCACCGCTGTCGACGCGCACTCGACCGCAAGCTCCTCGATCACCAGCGCGTATGCGACGTTGTCCAGTCCCGCGCCGCCGTATTCTTCCGGGATGAACACGCCAAGCAATCCGAGCCTGCCCAACTCGGCAATCGCCTCGGCGGGAAAGCGATGCGTCCGGTCGATTTCAACGCCAACCCGCTCGAGGCGCTCGCGGGCGAATTTGCGCGCAAGCTCTCTTGCTCCGCGTTGAGCTTCATTGAGTTCGAGGTCCATGAAAATCCGGCGCCGTCAATGTGAAGCGGACAACCGCCTCATATCATCACAATTTCTACCGCGGACGCCTGATGGCGTCGATACAAACAGCAATTTTAAGCGCACGCAATACCAAGCGAGCGCTTGAATCAGTGAATAGCACGAATTTACGCCAATTATGAATCGCGAACGACGCGATCCTCGCTCACTGCGGCGGATTCATCACCGATGGCGCCACTGCGGCTCGCGTTTCTCCAAAAACGCTTTCATACCCTCCGCCTGGTCCTCACTGCCAAAGAGCGCGCCAAAGACGTTCTGCTCGAAGCGCAGGCCGGCGTCCTCTTCCATCGTCGCGGCGGCGCGCAAGGCGGCCTTCGCCTGACGCAGCGCGAGTCCGGATTTGGTCGCGATTTTCTCGGCCAGCTTCCGCGTTTCCGGCAGCAGTTGATCCGGGGCGACGACGCGGTTGACCAAACCCCATTCGTGCGCGGTTTTGGCGTCGAACATCTCTCCCGTCATGATCAACTCACGCGCGCGCGCGTGGCCTATCCGATGCGGCAGGCGTTGCGTGCCGCCGAAACCCGGTATGATGCCGAGGTTGATCTCGGGCTGGCCGAAACGCGCCTTCTCGCTCGCGATGATCAAATCGCAGGCGAGCGCCAGTTCGAGGCCGCCGCCCAGCGCGAAGCCATTCACCGCCGCGATTACCGGGATCGGCAGGTCCTCGAACGTGGACATCACGCGATGGCCGAGACGGGTGAATTCCAAACCCTCGACCGTCGTCATCGACGACATCGCGGCGATATCGGCGCCGGCGACGAACGCGCGATCGCCGCCGCCGGTGACGATCAGCACGCGGATGGCGGCGTCGTGGCGCACGTCGCGGAGCACCCGCGCGAGCTCTTCAAGCACCGCGCGATTGAGCGCGTTCAGCGACTTTGGCCGGTTGACAGTCAGCGTCGCAACCGGCGCTTTCTCGAACAAAACGTCTTCCACGATCGTCACCTCGGAGCCGGGCGCGGATTCAATACGCGCACGGCGCGAACATCGAACGGAAACAATCTATTTGCGGTCGCGCGCGCGCACAACTCAGCAGCCTGCGAGCTTCTCCCGCGCCATCCAGAGCCGGTCGCCGCCCCAGAAAATCTCTCCGTCGATCGCGAATGTGGGCACTCCGAACACGCCCAGCTCTTCGGCGTCCCGGCAAATCCGGTCGAGCTCAGCCCGGCCTTCGCCGGACGCGAATTCGCCAAAGGCCGCGGGATCGGCGCCGCTGTCGGCCAGCACCGCGTTCACCGCGGCGAGGCTTTCGATATCGAGCTCGCGTTTCCAGAAGCGCTCGAAAGCGAGATCCATGAAGCGGCGCGCCACGCCGCGCCGTTGCGCATAAATCATCGCGATCGAAACCAGCGCGGAGTCGAAAATTTTTTGCGGGCCGCGCACGGTCAGACCGCGCCGATTGGCGAGACGCCGCGCGTCCATATAACTGTAGCGCACGCGCCGCCATTGATGCGGATTGCGGCCCTCGACCGTGCCGAGAAATTCGGGAATCCGCAGCACGTACGGCAGCCAGCGGAATTCGACCCCGAACTCGCGCTCGAGTGCGTACGCCGGATTCTTGGCCAAATAGGCGTAGGGACTTTTGAAATCGATATAAATTCTGAGGTCTCGCGCCGCCATTCGCCGAGCTTACGAAGGTCGCCGCGAAGTTTCAAATGCGCGCGAAATTCAGCGGGGAAGGCGATTCGGAAGCCGCCGCTGCCCGATCGCGCCCGCGAATTCGCCGGCCGCGCGCGCGTCGAGCGAGACGCCGGAAAGCGCGCCACGGCTTTTCATCGCGCCCGACGCTTGCATCCGATCGCGCGTCGCATCGTCCAACCATCTGTCGGCCGCGACCGCCGTAGGGCTTCCGAGCGCCATCGCGCTGAAAATTCGCGGTGGTTGAAGCGGGCGGGAGATTCGACTTGCGATCGCCGCGCCGGCGAGCAGCGCGGCGCCGATCGCAAGCAGCCATCGCCAGCGCGCGCGCGACCAACGCGGCATCCGCAAACGAACGCCGCCGCGTCCGCGGCGAGCCTTGGGCGGCGGCGCGACGGAACGGCGGCGGTGCGAACGATTGGAATTTCCGCGCCGCCCGTGGCCTTCGATCGGGATTACCCTGCCCTGCGTCACGGCGTGATCCTCCGCAACCAAATTCTAGTCAGGCTTGAGCCGAGATTGAACCTTTTTACGTAATCCGGCAAGCGTCATTGGCGGCGCGGCGCCGGTCAGAAAAAAGGGCGGCGGCCCTCGTCGGCCGCCGCCCGGTTGGCGATGTTTGATCCCGGCGCGGCGTCCTGGACGCAGCGCCGCCGCGAATCCTCAGCCCTCCGGATTGATCACGGTATAGAGCGTCGCATTGCCGCGTTGCACCAGCAGCAGCGCCGATTTCTTCTGCTTTTGCGCGTCGCGCGCGAAGGCCGCGAAATCGTCCGCGGAATCGACCTTCTTGTGATCGACCTCGAGGATTACGTCTCCGGCCTGCAGACCCGCGTCGGACGCCACCGAATCCGGCCGCACCTGCCGGATCACGACGCCCTTGCTGCGCTGGATGCCGAGCTGTTGGGCGATTTCCGGCGTCAGGTCCTGAACCTGCACGCCCCAGCTCGAGCCCGGCGACTCGGTATCCGCTGCGCTCGCGATCTGTTGGTCCTTCAGTTCGGCGATCCTGGCGCTAAGCGTAAGGTGCTTGCCGTCGCGAATAACCTCGACCGGCACGGTTTTGCCCAGCGCCGTCTGCGCCACCAGCTCCGGCAGTTCATGCTCGTCGTGGACGGTCTGCCCGTCGAATTTGATGATAATGTCGCCGCGCTGGATTCCCGCCTTCGACGCGGGCCCATCCTTTTGCACGCCGGCCACGAGCGCTCCCGTCGGCGCCGCCAGCCCGAACGATTTCGCGAGATCCGGCGTGACTTCCTGAATCTCGACGCCGAGCCATCCACGCACCACCCGGCCGTGTTCCTTGAGCTGCTCCATCACGCTCTTGGCCAGATCGATCGGTATGGCGAAGCCGATTCCGGCGTTGCTGCCGGTGCTGCTGTAGATCGCCGTATTGACGCCGATCACCTTGCCCTGCGTGTCGAAGAGCGGCCCGCCGGAATTGCCCGGATTAATCGACGCGTCGGTCTGGATGAAATTGTCGTAGTTGCCGCCCAACGCGCGCCCCTTGGCGCTGATAATTCCGGAAGTGACCGTCAGGTTGAAGCCGAACGGACTCCCGATCGCCATCACCCAGTCGCCGACCTCGGCCTTCGAGGAATTGCCGAGCATCGCGGCCGGCAGGGGCTGGTTGGTGTTGATTTTGATCAGCGCGAGATCGGTCTTGGCGTCCTTGCCGATCACCTTCGCCGTGAACTCCCGCTTGTCCATCAGCGTGACGTGTATCTCATCGGCGTGGCCGACGACGTGGTTGTTGGTCAGGATGTAGCCGTCGGGCGAAACAATCACGCCCGAGCCGAGGCCGTGCTGCTTGTACTCGTGCGGAACCTGCCCGAAGAAATGACGGAACTGCTCGAACGGATCGCCGCCGCCGGGTCCGAACGGCGCCGGTCCGGAACCGCCCTGATCGCCGTTATCGCCCTGGTCCGGGCCGCCAAACGGGAATCCCGAGGTCTTCACCTCCTGCACGACCGCGACGTTCACCACCGTCGGCATCACTCGCTTGACCAGCGGCGCCCACGACGGCAGCGCGATCGTCCGCTCGGTTGGTTCCGGCGCATTCGGCGGCGCGGGATTGTGGCTCGCCCCGGTCTCGGTCTGAGCCTGATGCGGATTTTCGGCCGTTTGTCCCGCCTCCGAACCCCAAAACGGAAACGCGCCCGCGTTGGCGAACGCTATCGCAATTCCCAGCACCACGCCGCCCGCGATGGCGGCGATCGTCTTGCCCATGCATTCCTCCTGGCAACGCCTTGACCGCCGCTTCGGCGATCAGGCGACACTTATACTTTTTTCAGACGATCATCCGGTTACTAAATTCACGCTACGGCCCGTCGCAGCGTCCTGCGCCGCGCCATAAACGGATCATCCCCGCACCGCCGATACTGCCATCGACCGCGTCCAAACCGTCATATTATCGCATACGCGGCCTCGATGCGCAGCGTTCGTTGGCGGGGCGGCTGCGAGCGGCGATTCTCAGCCTTCAGGCTCGGCCGCGCCCGCGCGCCCGTCAGGCTTCTTGATGGCGAACTTGTCCAGCCGGTATTGCAGCGTCCGATAGCTCATGCCGAGCATTTTCGCCGCCTTGGCGATAACCCAGTCCGCTTTCTCCATCGCCTGCAGGATCAGGTCGCGCTCCAGATGCTCGAAATTGATCCCTTCGGCGGGAATCTCGAAACGATCGCCGGCGCGCGAGCGCTCGATCCGCCCGACGCTCTTGCGCGCCAGCACCTCTTGCGGAAGGTCGCGCGGCTCGATCGCGTCGCCTTCGCACAGCAGGATCGCCCGCTCGATAGCGGATTCGAGTTGGCGCACGTTGCCGGGCCAGGAATAGTCGAGCAGCCGCTCCATCGCCTCGCGGCTGATTTCGCGCACCCGGCCGCCCGCCAGATTGCTGAAGCGGCTGAGCGCGTTGCCGGCCAGCAACGGTATATCCGAGCGGCGATCGCGCAAAGGCGGCAGCGTAATCGTGACCACGTTCACGCGGTAGTAAAGGTCCTCGCGGAAACGCTCTTCGGCGACCTCTTCGGCCAAATTATGATTGGTCGCGGCGATCAGCCGGATATCGACCTTCACCGATTCGTTGCCGCCGACCCGGCGCACTTCGCGCTCCTGCAGAACGCGCAGCAGCTTGGCTTGCACGCCGACTCCGAGATCGCCAATTTCATCGAGAAAGAGCGTGGATTTGTCGGCGCTTTCGACCAGCCCGATTTTGCGTTCGGTCGCACCGGTAAAGGCTCCGCGTTCGTGGCCGAACAATTCGTTTTCGATCAGGCTGTCGGGAATCGCGGAGCAATTGATTGCGACGAAAGCGCGCCCGGCGCGGGGCGACAAGCGATGGATCGCGCGCGCGATCACCTCCTTGCCGGTGCCGCTTTCGCCCTGCACCAGCACGGTCGAATTCGACGGCGAGACCTTGCGCACGATGCGTATGATCTCCTGCATCGCCGGGTCCTGGCCGATAATTCCCTCGATCTGGAGTTTGCCCTCCATCTCGCTGCGCAGAATCAGGTTCTCCTGCCGCAGGCTCGCCAGCTCCGCAGCCTTGGCCACCGTCATCACCAGCGTCTCGCGGTCGGTGGGCTTGGCAAGATAGTAAAAAGCGCCGTTTTTCATCGCCTGCACGGCGCTTTCGATCGTGCCGTGCGCGGTCAGCACAACCACCTGCGTGCCGGGGTATTGCTGGCGCACGCGAGCCAGCACCTCTTCGCCCGACATGCCGGGCATCATCAGGTCGGTCAGCACGACGTCGAAGCGGGCGAGGCCCAGCAACTCGATCGCGCGTTTGCCGACGCCCGCCTCTTCGACCGCGAAACCCTCGTCCCGCAGCGTTTCGACGGTGATCTGGCGTTCGAGATCGTTGTCCTCGACCACCAGTACGGAAGCCTGATTCATCACGCCTTTTGTACCCCCGCGGCGGGAAAGGTGAAAGTCACGACCGTGCCGGGCGGCGGATCGTTCGGCGCTATCGCGATCGTTCCGCCGTGCTTTTCGACGATCGCCCGCGAGAAGAAGAGTCCCAGTCCGATACCCTCGCGCTTGGTGGTGAAAAACGGCTCGAACACGTGTTCGGCGACCTGCGGCTCGATACCCTTGCCGGTATCGGAGAATGCGACGATCAACCGTCCGTCCCGTTGAGCGAAGCGGATCGTCAGACGGCCGCCGTCGGGCATCGCCTGGATCGCGTTGGCGACGACATTGACAAAACAGGTGCGCACCTTCTCGGCGTCGACATTCAGCACCGTCGGCGCCGCGCCGGCCTCCTCGACCACCTCGACGCCCTGGCTCTTGAGCTTCGAATCGGAGAGCGCGATCACGCCGTCGATCAGCTTGCGCAGGTCCGTCGGCGCCGGATGGATTTCGATCGGCTGTCCGTAATGCAGAAAGGTCTGGACCATGTCCGAAAGCCGCCGCACCTCGTCTTTCATGATCGCGATTTGGCCGAGGTACTCGTCGCGGCCGCGCGGCAGCAGCGGTCCGTAGCGGGTGCGCAGGCGATCGAGCGCGAGGCTGATGAAGTTGAGCGGATTCTTGATTTCGTGGGCGAGCGCGCCGGCCAGTTGGCCCAGCGCGGTGAAGCGCTCGAGCCGGTTCAGCTCCTGCTCGCGCTCGCGGGCCCGGCGCAACTGCGCGACCATCTCATTGAAGCTGCGCGTGAGCAGGCCGATCTCGTCGCGCCGGCGCGCTTCGGGCACCGGTTCGAGGCCGCGCGCGGCGATATTCTGCGCGGCGTCGGCGACCGCGTGAATCGGCTCGACGTAGCGCTCGGCCAGAACGTAGGCGAACGCCAGTCCGGCCGCGAATATGACGAGGCCAAGCGACAGCAGCCGCATCCGATAATCGCGCAAAGGTTGATTGAAATCGCTGAAATTCGCCGTCACCTGCACGTAACCGAGCAGATGGTCCTCGACTTCGACCGGAACGAAATAGACCGTGCTCTCGGGCGCCGACATTCCCAGGATCGCGCCCGGCACCGCGACCGGGCCGCGCGGCGTCGCGCTGCGCAATTCCATCAGGGCGCGCACCGCTGCCGGGTTGAGAGAGGCGCCAATCAGCTTTGGGTTCGAGCTGTTGATGATCAGGTCCTGGTTGGAAGCGATCGAAACCTCAAGACCGCGCGCGTCGAGCTTTTCAACGTAGTCCTGCAATTGATTGCGGTCGGTCGGCGCAATCGAAGTCAGTTCCTGAACGCTGATTTGGATCACGCTGGCAAGATCGCGCACCTTGGTCTGCGTGGTCTTGAGAATCGCCTCCTGCGCGCGCAGGCTGACCAAAACCTCGGCGCCGAGCGTCAAGGCCAGCAAGACCATCATCAACCCGATCAGTTTGGCCTTGAGATTGAGCGCGGGCAGCGACATGCGCATCGGAGTCAGCCGCGCGGAGCGGCAAGCGAGTTCAAGCCGAATCCGCCTCCCGTTCGCGTTCCAGCCAGAACATGCGGGTCGCGAGCACCAGCAGAGTGCCGGCCACCAGCACCCAGATCAGGCGCTCGAAGCCGCCGATGTAGCGGATTACCTGACTGATCTGCGGGCCGAAGATGTAACCCAGCGAGACCACGATCGGCACCGAGATCACGGCGCCGAGCGCGTCGTAGATAACGAATCGCGCCGGGCTTACTCCGAACGACCCGGCCGTGAGATAGACCAGCGCCCGCACTCCCGCCAGAAAGCGGGCGTAGAAGATCGCCATGTGGCCGTGCCGGTCCATGAAGCTTTTGATTCTGGCGATCCGTCGCTGCGAATTGGGCCGGCCAACGCCCAAATAAGCGATCAATCCGGTACCGAAGCGCCGTCCGATGAGAAACAGCGAATTGTCGCCGGCCACCACGCCGAACATCGAGACGACCAGAGTTGTCGGGTATTGAATCACCCCGCGATGCGCCAGGTAGCCGCCGGCCAGCAGCGCGACGTCCTCCGGAATCGGCAAGCCCATCCCGCACAACGCGAGCACCGCGAACAGGCCGAAATAAGTCCAATGTTGAATATAACTGGAGACGAGGACGGCCAAATTATCCCCCGTGGCCGTAACGCGTTTGCAGCGCCGTGCGGATCTGGTCGACGGGCGTGCCGCTATCGTACATCTGGCCGGCCGTGACCGCCTCGCCCACGCAGATATCGCATCCGGCGCCATGCATCGTGCGAAAACAATCGAGCAGATTCTTGTGACCCTCGTGCTGCTCGCATCCGCAGTAACAATCAAGCTGCGCCAGCAATTCCGGATGCTTTTCCGCGACGGTATAGGCCTGCCGGGTCTCTCCGGTGAATTGGCCCGGATCAAGCGTCAGCCGCGGCGCCGCCGCGGCCGTGGTCGTCGTTGACGCACGTATCTGCCGCACGCCCGCCGCCGCGACAATCAGCAGGCCAACCACGGCGATCGCCGCAAATATCGCCGTCACGCCGGATTTCGACTTGATCTTTTTCATGTTCCGCCCAGGCCCGGATTATAGCATCTGAATGGCGCGGACGCTGCGATGCTTGAATGCGTACAGCGCGGCTGGCCGATGGGCGCCCCGGCGCTGCTCGGGCATCCGCTGCAACAAATCCATCGCCATAATCCGGCGGCGGAAATTGCGCCGATCGAGCGGGCGTTCGAGCGCCGCGGCATACACTTCCTCAAGCTCCGCGAAGGTAAAACACGACGGCAAAAGCGCGCAAGCGATATTGGTGTATTCGAGCTTCGCGCGTAAGCGCGCCACGGCGTAATCGGCCATCAGCGAATGATCATACGCGAGCTCGGGCAGATCGCCCGCCGCGAACCATCGTCCGGCCGAGTATTTTGACGACGCCGCGCCCACCCGTCCGGGATTGTCGATCAAGGCCATATAAGCGACCGAAACGACGTGCGCCGTCGGATCGCGCGAAGGATCGCCAAAACTGAAAAGCTGTTCGAGGTACGTATCGGTCAGACCCGAGGCGTCGCGCAACGCGCGCCGCGCCGCGCCGTCGAGCGTTTCGCCGACTCGCACCAAACCGCCCGCGAACGCCCATTTGCCCGCGTTCGGGCCGCGCCCGAGCTGCAGCAGGTAACATTTCAGACCCTGCGCATCGACCGCGAAGAGAACCGTATCGACAGCGACCTTTGGCCGTGCGATCGCCGCCGCTTCAAACGCCTCAGCCGCCGCCGGCGCGCGATTTTCGAGCGGAAATTCGCCGGCGTTGGCCATCGTGGTCAGGTTCAGGCGCCCAATTCGAGCATCCGTTCGAGCGCGCGGCGCGCGCCCTCCCGCACCTCCGGCTCAAGCTCGATTTCGTAACGGAGATTTTCGAGCGAATCGGCTACGCCGTCGAGCGTTATCATCTTCATGTACCGGCAAAGCTTGCAAGCCTTGTAAAAATGCTTGTTCGGCACTTCCAGCAGCAGCCGATCGGAAAGCCCGCATTCGGTGACGATCAGGAATTTGTCGGCCGGGCTTTCCTTCGCGTAGCGCATCATGGCGCTGGTCGAGAGCACCGCATCGGCCATCGCGATTACGTCTTTGCGGCATTCGGGATGGGCGATTACGACCAGTCCGGGGACGGCCGCACGCGCCTTTTCGACCTCGTCGGGGGTTATCTGATGGTGCACGTAGCAGTTCCCGTCCCACGAAATAATCCGCTTTGACGTATGGGCTTGAACGTAGTTGGCCAGGTTCTGATCGGGAACGAACAGGATATTCCCGGAATCGATCGCGTTGACGACCTTGACCGCGTTGGCCGACGTGCAGCACGAATCGGACAAGGCTTTTACGTCGGCCGTGCAATTGACGTATGACACCACTTTCAGGTCCGGATAGACCTTGCGCAACTCGTCGGCGCGTTCGGCCAGCGCGTCAGCCGTGACGCTGTCCGCGAGCGAACATCCCGCGCGCATATCGGGCAGCAGAACGCTGCGCTCGGGATTGAAGACCTTGGCGGTTTCGGCCATGAAGTGAACGCCGCAAAACACGATCGTCTCGGCCGCGCCGACCTCGCGGGCCTTGCGCGCCAGTTCGAATGAATCGCCGATAAAATCCGCGACTTCGAAAATCTCCGGCCGCTGATAGTTGTGCGCGAGAACGATCGCGCGGCGCTCCCGTTTGAGCCGCAAGATTCGCGCGATCTGGCCGGCATAATGATCGCAAAGCTCGGTCGTATATCGGTCGTGATCGAGCGGAGCCAGCTTTTCATATAACGCGGCGGCGTTTATCGCTTCGGATGCTTCAATCACTGAAATTTCCTCGCTATCGCAATCGGCGTTCGACATTTCCGGACCGTCTCTCCGCGGCTGCTCCGGGTTGTTCGCGCCGACCCTGAATCAGTTTGCGTCAAACTGACGCTTACTAACCGGTTACGCTAACACTCCCTGACGGTCCATTACAAGTCTGTTGCGTATCGCTTACCGCTTGAAGACGCGTTCCGGCCGACCGGCGACAACCGTCGCGATTAGCGAAGCCGGCCGGCCATTTGTTATCTTCTGCGGGCGCGGCGGCGATTTTCGCCGCGAAGGAAAGGATTCGGACGGGCGAACGATGGACGAAACATTGGATCGCGAAATTGTCGAGGCGGTGCGGCGGTTTGTCGACCGGGAAGTGATTCCGGCCGCCAACGAGCTGGAGCACAAGGATGAATATCCGCACGCGTTGGTGGCCCGAATGAAGGAACTGGGCCTGTTCGGCGCGACGATTCCGGCCGAGTACGGCGGACTGGGCCTCAGCTTCCTTACCTACGCGCGAATCATGGCGGAGCTGTCGCGCGGATGGATGTCGCTCGCGGGCGTGATCAACAGCCATTTGATTATGGCCTACATCATCGCGAACCACGGCGCCGAAGCGCAGAAAAAATATTTCCTGCCGGAGATGGCGGCGGGCGAGAAACGCGGCGGCCTGGGTCTGACCGAGCCGCACGCCGGCAGCGACGTGCAGTCGATCAAGACCGTCGCGCGCCGCCATGGCGACAACTATGTGCTTTCCGGCAGCAAGATGTTCATCACCAACTCGCGCAACGGCACGATGCTCGCGGTCGCGGCGAAGACCGATTCGTCGGCCAAGCCTGCGTATGCCGGAATCAGCATGTTCGCGGTGGAGAAGAACGAACACGGCCCGACCGTGAGCGCGCCGCTCAAAAAGCTCGGCTACAAGGGCATCGACACCTGCGAGGTGCTGTTCGAGGACCTTGAAGTTCCAGCCGCGAACCTGATCGGCGGGACCGAGGGTCAGGGCTTCAAACAGGTGATGAGCGCGCTCGAAGTGGGACGCATCAACGTCGCGGCGCGGGCCGTCGGCGTGGGACAGGCCGCCTTCGACAACGCGATCCGCTATGCGCAGCAGCGGACGGCCTTCGGCAAGCCGATTTGCGAACATCAGGCCGTCCAGCTCCTGCTGGCCGACATGGGCACCCGCCTGCAGGCCGCGCGCCTGATGGTCGAAAACGCCGCGCGCAAAAAAGACGCCGGCGAGCGCTGCGACGTCGAGGCCGGGATGGCCAAGCTGTTCGCGTCGGAAGCCTGCGCGAAGATGTCGCTCGATGCGCTGCGCGTGCTCGGCGGTTACGGCTTCATGGCCGAATTCCCGGTCGAGCGCTTCTATCGCGACGCGCCGCTGATGATGATCGGCGAGGGCACCAACGAAATTCAGGCGCTGGTGATCGCGCGCGGACTTATCGGCCGCAATCGTATCTGACGCAAGCGGGCGGCGGCGAATCCGCGCCGCCGTTCGCTTCCATTCAGGCCCGCCGCGGCCAGCATCCGCGAATAATCCAGCCGAGATTCGATCGGCCCGCAAGCGGCGCGAGCGAAGGCTCGGCCGCGGCCATCCGCGCCCGCTCCTCCGCCGGCGCCTCGCTGCCGAAAATCCGATCCCACCATGCGACCGTCACGCCGAAGCATCGCGCCGGCGCGGCGTAGTGATGGCCCAGATGGCGCGCGCGCATCCGCGCTTCGTAAGCGCAGGCCGGGCGGGCGAAATGAATCCGGTAGTGTTCGATTTCATAGGCGGCGAACCCCGCCGCCGCACCAAGGAAGAAGATCGTCGCCGGGTTGAACCCGCTGAAATAAACCGATCCAGCCAGCGCCGCGGCCAGCGGCGGCCACGCGCCGACCGCGAAGACGCGGGCGGGGTCGCGATGATGCGCGTCGTGCATCGCGTGAACGACGCCGTTCATCCGATGGCCCAGCCAGCCGTGGATCGCGTATTCGAGCGGCGTCCACGCGAACCAGCCCGCGGTAAAAACGAACGCTCCGAAGAGCATGGGAATATATTATCAGGCGGAACGGCGCGAACCTGAATCGATTTTCGATGGCCGCGCGCGAATGACGTAATGATATTTCGCCGGCGCCAGCGGCTCGGCCGCAAAACCCAGATTCTCCAATCGCGCGATCGCTTCCCGCTGATTGTAAGTGTGGCCGCGCGGCGGTCCGACCGGCCTGTCGATTTCGGAATTCCAATCGATCACCAGCACGAATCCTTCCGCGGCCGGCAATCGGGCCAGGTCGCGCAAGGCGGCGTCGCCCAATTCATGCAATACGTTGAGCGCAAGCACCCGATCGGCGCGCCCGAACAATTCCGGAAGCCGATCCGGCAGCG
>JAJXZF010000025.1 GCA_021780225.1 Deltaproteobacteria bacterium
GCACGCCGCCGAGCGCGGCCGACTGGAAAAGCCAGGGGCCGGAATTCACCCGCCAGATGATCGAGCATCGCCGCGCCCGGGCGTGGTTTAATTTCGTCAACGCGCTCAAAACCCGCGCCGATATCGTGATCCATCCGGAACTGCTGGGCGCGACCTCGAGCTAGGCGGCGCGCGGCGGACGTATCGTTTATGACGCAAAGCGAAGACGAACCTGACCAGCCGACTCCCGACACTACCGAATTCTTCCTGCCCGGCGCGGGCGTGAGCGCGTTGCTGATTCACGGACTGAGCGGCACGCCGTTCGAGATGCGCTATCTGGGCGAGCGGCTGGCGGCGGCCGGCGTGCGCGTGCTCGGCGTGCGCTTGGCGGGCCATGCCGGCACGCCCGAGGAGCTGGGCGCCACGGCCCATCCGCATTGGTACGAAAGCGTGGTCGAAGGGTTCGAGCGGCTGCTCGGCTTCGGCGACCCGAATATCGTGATCGGGCTGTCGATGGGGTCGCTGCTGGCCGCGCGCCTGGCCGCCGACCAGCGCGAGGCGGTCGCGGGGCTGGTGATGCTCGCGCCGGCCTTTTATCTGCCCGCGCCGACCCGTATCGCGTTGCGCCTGATGCGTCCGGCGCGGGCCTTCGGCGATCGTATCTACTTCCGCAAATCCGCCGGCTCGGATATCCATGACGCCGCCGCGCGCGAGATTCATCCGGGCACGCGCCTGATGCCGCTCGGCGCGGCGGTCAGCCTGATCGAATTATCGGACCTGATCCGGCCGCGGCTGGCCGAAGTGATCCAGCCGACGCTGGTGATTCATAGCCGCCGGGACCATACCTGCCCTTACGATCTCAACCTGGACTTCGTGATGGGCCGGCTCGGCAGCGCGGAGAAACGCGCGATCGCGCTCGAGGAGAGCTATCACGTGATTACGGTCGATAGCGAAAAGGAGCGGGTCGCCGAGGAGACCCTGAATTTCGTCAACGGGTTGCGCCAGACCGGCGCGGCGCGCGCCAGCGGATAAGGCGACGCCTCGCGCGGCGGCGCGGATTCAGGGCGGCCGGCCTTATTTCAGCGAATCCTGATATTCGTCGAGCAGGTAGCGGACGTCGGGGCGGCCGAGCACCTCGATAAAGCAGATCTGCCGGGCGGTGTTGAGGTCGATTATCAGATGGCCTTCGATCGCCTGCAGCTCGACCACGTCGGCGACCTTGACCTCGGCGGCGGTGGCGAAGCTGGCGCAATTTTCGTCGCCGCAATCGCACATCGACTCGATTCTGAGCGCGCGCAATTGCGCTTCGAGCGGCTGGGCGCCGCTTTCCCGCAGCAGATGGACGACTTCCTCGAGGAAGTCGGGCAGAACTTCGCTGAGCAACGGCGCATCCATGACGAATCGAGAGCCTAGCGTAATTCCGCCGATGATCAAGCTTGACGGAATCGAGCCGCTGAAAAAATCGGGGAAAGCCATCCGTACCCGATCGCTCCGCCCAATCCGGCGCTGCCGTCCGGCTATAAAGCGATATTTGGATAGCGGATGCCGGTGTATTGAAATGCGTCACGCAGCGCTCGCCGCGCGATCCGCAAAAGCGTTAAAGAGCTTGTCGAGATCGTCAGATCTTGCAAGAGCGGCTCGCCAAACGGCCGGAATTGCTTCCACGCCGTAGTGGACTCCCGCGAGTGCGCCGGTTATCGAACCTGTGGTGTCGGTGTCTTCGCCGAGGTTAATCGCCTTCAGAACCGCCTCTTCAAAACTGCGGGAATTAAGCAGGCACCAAATGCTTGCCTCCAGCGCGTCGACCACGTATCCGGACCCTCTTATTGCTTGCGCGTGCAACTTCTCAAACATCTTGACGGGCACAAGCCGGGAGTAAACGGACAGTTCCGACGCGAATGAAGCCGTATCGTAGTGCGCATTGACGTCCCGCCACGCCATGTCGACCGCAGCGTTTGGCACGCCGCCGGTCATCAAACGCTGCACAGTCAGACAGTAGATGGCGCATCCTACTTGCGAGCGTGGATGGCGATGTGTCAGCGCGGAATAGCGATGCGCTGCTTCGATCGTATCGGCTGCTGGCCGTCCGGCGAACCAAATAGCGACTGGCAGCATACGCATCAGCGAGCCGTTGCCGTTGGAATCCTCGTCATAGCGGCCGGCTTCAAGTGGTGCGACGCCGCGAGCCAGGCGTCGAATCGCGCTGGCGGTTGCGATCCCTACGTCGAATACGCTGCCGTGGGCCGTCCATACTTCGGCGTTAAGCCATCGGACGAACGACCGGCCAAGAGCTCCGTAGTCTTCCCCGGAGTGGAGCAGAGTATCGATCGTGCACAGGGTCAGAGAGGTGTCGTCCGACCAGGTGCCCGGAGGCTGATTATGTGTTCCAAAGCCGCGCAAATCCGCGACCGGGTCACGCTCGCGCTCCTGTCGCGAACAGAACTCAACTGGCACACCCAACGCGTCGCCAACTGCGTGGCCCCAAAGGCCGCCAAGAATCCTACTCTTCAGCGCGACGCCGGAAGCCATGGTTTCCATTTCTTCTTCGCCATTTCGATCAATTCGAATATCCGCCCATCGTCATTATGGGCGCTGCGTCCTGTGAGGCCCGCGATCCAACGCTCCGGCAGGTGGGATCGGCCATGCAGTGCGCCCATCGCCGCGCCGACGATGGCGCCCACGGTGTCATTGTCTTTCGTGTCGTTGACTGCTCTGACGATGGCTTCTTCCGGCTCCTGGCCGTGACGGGCAAGGATGAAAAGCACCGAAGGAACGGTCTCTAGAAGATAAGCCCCTGAATACCAGCGATCGCAGGCGCTACGGGCGTCAATCTCCTCAGAAAGAGCCGGGCGAACGTGCTCGTTGACGAAGCGCCAGATCGGCCCCTCATAACGGCTATCCGGCGTTTTAGCCTTCAAGCGGGCATTTTGCTCAATCTGGCGTGCGCGCTCGCAATAACTGTCGAGCCACCATTCAGGCGACGGCGGCTTGGCCTTCGCCAGCAAATCCCACAGGATTCCGACGAAGGCGACGCACGCGCCGATTGACGAAGAGTCGTTATGCGTAATTGCTGCGGTCAATATCGCGTCCTCCCACAGCGCCAATGAGGGACTCTCGAGGTGCGGGAGCAAAACCGGAGCGATTCGCATCAAGGCGCCATTCCCGGCCGATCGCTGGCTGGCTTCGTACCATGGAGCGTCCTCTCTGAAGGATTTGACGAATGCAGAAACCGTCGATCCGATGCCGAAGATCTGCCGCGTCGCAAAAATGCTGGCCAACTGCTGAGGGTCGATGCGGCCGCTTTCGATCTGATGCTCCAACGTCCAGAAGGCCATTTGCGTGTCATCGGACGGGAGCCCGGCGGCGTGCGAGTCGATATGACGGTTTGGCAGGTAATCGCGGATCTCGCCGTACTTATTTCTACGCTGGCCGGGAATCATCCCTTCGCTGGTGTTGCCAAGCGCGTCGCCGATAGCGAGGCCAAGAAGCATTCCCTCGACGCGGTCAAACGTGACTCCGGAAAAGCGGCTGGGCGGCGCAAGCGAATCCAACGCCTCCATTGTCAGGTTCAGATGTCGGGCGTGCACGAGGCTTCTGATTGAATCGGAAAATTTAGTAGCCATAAACCATCGTTTTCAAGTGATCGTTGGCTAAATACACAATGACAATGTGAAAGGGGATTATGTTGGGCTTGACACTCATGCTGCTAGTCGGCATAGTGTCGGTAGAATGGCTAACGATTGGGCATTCAGGTAGTTCGGTTATAAATCGAT
>JAJXZF010000076.1 GCA_021780225.1 Deltaproteobacteria bacterium
CGCAGATCCACGGCTTCGGGCCGATCGCGGCGCGCACTTTCGCGGTATGCTCCGGCGGAACGAAATAGGTATGCGTGCCGTTGGTCTCGGCGGCGGCCAGCGCCAGCATCTTCGGATGCAGCGCGGCAATCACGATCGGCACCTCCTCCTTCGGCGCGGGCGCGCGATACAACGCTCCCTTCAGCTTCGGCAGATATTCCTTCATGTAGCTGTAGGGCTTGTCGTACGAATGACCGCGCAGGTTCGCGACCAGCGGCTTGTGGCTCACGCCGATGCCGAGCAGGAAGCGTCCGTTCGACAGCTCGCCAACGGTCTTCGACGCGGCGGACATCGTGATCGGATCGCGCGCCCAGATATTCGCGATGCCGGTGGCGAAGATCAGCCGCTCGGTATGCGCCGCAAGGTAGCCGGCGTGGGCGAAAGGCTCGCGTCCGACCGCCTCCGGTATCCACATCGCGCTGTAGCCAAGCTTCTCGACCTTGCGTACGAACGCCGCGGTCTCAGGCGCGGTCATGCCGTCGAGAAAAAACCATAGTCCGAGTTTGCCGAGTTCCATCGCTCCGTAATAACCCGCCGCGCCGCCCGCGTAAAGCCGTCCGACCGTTTCCCTTGATCCCGCCGGCCGCGCTACAAATCCCTCAATCAATTCGATCGTCCGAGGAGCGCCGCGCCATGAAAATCGGCCTGATGTTCGTCAATTCCGGTCCCTTCAGCAATCCCGAGCTGCTCGCCCATCTGGCGGTCACCGCCGAAAAATGCGGCGTCGAGTCGCTCTGGACGGTCGAGCACGTCGTCATCCCGCAGGGCTACCAGTCGCCCTATCCCTACTCGAAGAGCGGCAAGATTCCCGGCGGCGAGGACGTGTCGATTCCCGATCCGCTGATTCCGCTTGGCTTCGTCGCCGCGCTCACGTCGAAGGTCAAGCTCGCCACCGGCATCCTGATTCTGCCGCAGCGCCATCCGCTCTACGTCGCCAAAGAGGTCGCGACGCTCGACGTCCTGTCGCACGGCCGCATCATCCTCGGCATCGGTTCCGGATGGCTCAAGGAGGAGTTCGACGCGCTCGGCCTCGATTTCCGCCAGCGCGGCGCCCGCACCGACGAGGCGATCCAGGCGATGCGCGCGGTATGGAACGACAATCCCTCCAGCTATCACGGCAAGCACTTCAATTTCGGTCCGCTGATGAGCTTTCCCAAGCCGATCCAGAAGGGCGTGCCGATTCACGTCGGCGGCCATTCGCCCGCCGCCGCGCGCCGGGCGGGACGCTTCGGCGACGGTTTCTTCCCCGCGATCGGCGACCACGCGAAACTCAAGGAGCTGTTCGGGATCATGCGCGACGTGGCGCACAAGGCCGGCCGCAATCCCGACGCGATCGAACTGTCATGCATGGGGCGCGCGGACGTCGACGCGCTCAAGTCGTATCGCGACCTCGGCATCGCGCGCGCCGTGATCGCGCCGCCCGCCTTCGACAAGGAAGGCCTGACGCGCGGACTCGAAAAGCTCGCCAACGACGTAATCGCGAAGCTCTGACCCGCAACCATTCGCCGCCGCGCATCCGAAGAGGGCCAAAAATGAAAGCCGGAATCATCTTCGCCAATTCGGGGCCGTTCAGCCGGCCCGAGCTGTTCGGTCAACTCGCCCGCGAGGCCGAGGAATTCGGCTTCGAATCGCTCTGGACGGTCGAGCACGTCGTCGTCCCGCAACCGCATACGCCCTACCCCGGCTCGAAAGACGGGCAGATGCCGGGCGGCGACGACGTCGCGATTCCCGATCCGCTGATTCCGCTCGGCTACGCCGCCGCCGTCACCAGCCGGATCAAGCTCGCCACCGGCATCGTGATTCTGCCGCAGCGCCATCCGCTCTATCTCGCCAAGCAGCTCGCGACGATCGACCTCCTGTCGCACGGCCGGATGCTCCTCGGGATCGGCAGCGGCTGGATGAAGGAGGAATTCGACGCGGTCGGCGCCGATTACCATCGGCGCGGCGCAATCACCGACGAATCGATTCAGGCGATGCGCGCGTTATGGCGCGACAGTCCGGCCAGCTTCCACGGCAAGCATTTCCATTTCCACGACGTCAAAAGCCTGCCCCATCCGCTCCAGCCGGGCGGCATCCCGATTCACGTCGGGGGCCATTCGGCGGCGGCCGCACGCCGGGCGGGACGCTTCGGCGACGGCTTCTTTCCGACCATCGTTGAACCGGCCAAGCTGAAGGCGATCTTCGCCACCGTGCGCGACGAGGCGAAAAACGCCGGCCGCAATCCCGACGCGATCGAATTCACCGCGATGGGCGCGGCGAAGCTCGACGCCGTCCGCGCCGCCGAGGACGCCGGCGTCCAGCGCGTGGTGTTCGGTCCGCCCGCGAGCGATCCGGTCAAGCTTCGCGCCGGCCTGGAACGCATCGCCAACGACATCATCGCCAAACTGTGACGGCCAAAGGAGCGTGCGGGATGGCTGACTCAACGATGAATCGCGAACAACTACTCGACCTGACGCGGCGGTTCGTCGACGCCTTCAACCGCGTCGATCTCGACGCCGTGATGGAATTTTTCGCGGACGACGCGATTTACGACGAATTCAACGGCCGGCGTAATCGCGGGCGCGACGCGATTCGGATGGCCTTCACGCCGCAATTCACGGGCGCGTTCGGCCGGATGCAATTCCTCGACGACGATCTCTTCGCCGATGCGGCAAGCGGCAAGGTGATGGCGAGTTGGCGCTGCACGCTCGCCGTCAAGGGTCATCCGACGTCATGGCGGGGACTCGACCTGCTGCATTTCCGCCCCGACGGCAAGCTGGTCCAAAAGCTCACCTACGCCAAGGCCAAAACCCCGTTGTTCGAGGATTAACCGCGAATTGCAAATCCGGGATTACTCAGTCGCCGGCTGAGCCTGAATGCGACGGTTTTTTCGATTCGCCGCGTCCAACTTTCAGGGATTCTTCCGGAAGTATGTACTTGACGCAAAGCCGCTGGAAAACGTAGGTTTCGGAAGGTTCTCCGACGAGGAGCTTCCGATGACGTTTTGCATTCTGGCGTTCGCGAGCGACGGCTGGATCATGGCGGCGGATCGCCGCGAACAAAATCAATTGGGTGATGCCTGGAATGCGACGCGTCTGTTAGATTCCGCCATCAAGATTTGCTGGGATAAGGAATCTGGGGTCGCAGCTTGCTTCTCAGGCGATATCGTGGCCCGGAAAATCGCCGAAGGTCTTGTTACCGCCGTAAGAGGGAACCAGTTCGAGAAATTACGCAATGAACACGACCGCCGAGAATCCATCAAGACGATGGCCAACGACATATTTCGCGAGGTAAAAAATCAGTGGAGCGATCGTCTCATCAACTGCGAGCGAACGATCCTTGTGATCTTTCCATCTGGTGAAACTTGGCGCATCGCCGGATGGGACAGCGTCGGGGCGACGCTAATCAGCTACAAAAGGGGTGCAATCTGTATCGGCGACGCGCCCAATCCCGCCGTCTATTTCATGCAACGTTTCTATCCGACCTCAGCTGAATTGAATACTGTCAAGGAGTTACAGTTCTTGCTCGCGCATTGCGTACTGGGTGAATTCAAACGGTCGTCGCAACACGTGGAGAAGGGAACTTGCGATGGCCATTCAAAAGCGCCGTTCAGATCGATGCGGGCGAGCACCATTGCGGT
>JAJXZF010000112.1 GCA_021780225.1 Deltaproteobacteria bacterium
TAAACCGCACTTCGGAATAGCCGAGGCGGCGAAAAATCTCGCCCTCGGCCGCCATCACGCGGCCAAGGGCGAGGAACCATTCGGGCGCCGGAAATTCCGCCATCACGCCGCCGCGCTGAACAACTTGTTGAAGTCGGTCGGCAGGATACATCGCGGTCGCCGGTCAAGGCCCGCCGAATCGCATCGCTGCAGGTATTCGCTGACGATCCGCCGCCACAGATTACCCTGCAGCTCCATGCCCTTATCGAAGTTCTTGATCCCGCCGCCGAGCAGAATCGCCATCGGCTCGACCGATTCCGGCACGCTGAAAAGCTGCAGCAGGATCGATTCGGCGTCGTCGAGCTGAAGGTGGATCTCCTCGGCCAGGTCGGGCCGCTCCTTGAGCTGCGCCCGCAGATGCATCGTGCCGTAGCCGACGTGGCGGGATTCGTCCTGCATGCAGCGCCGGAAAATCTCCTGATCGACGCGGCTCGGCGCGATAAATTCGCCCTGCCGGAACATCGTCAGCACAAAGCCTTCGCCCAGCAGATGGAGCCGCGCGGTCTGCGCCGAGAAGCTGGGCGAATCGAAAATCCGCTTGAGGCTCAACTCGCTGAGCGGACTGGCTTTGCCGAGCCCGCCGCCGTTGGCCAGAGCGCGCTTGCGAAAAACGTCGGTATGGCGCGCCTCGTCCATCGCCTGCGTGGCGAGAAACAGTTTGACTTCGAGGAAGTCCTGATTGATCTGGCTCATCCAGCGCGTGGGCGCGTCGGCCGCGATAAACTCAACTTCGGTCAGGAAAGTGCATAGCTGGCACATCGCGCGCTCGAGATCGTCGGGCAGCGGCTTCAGCTCGTCCCAGGGGATATCGCGCGCGGAGCTCCATTGGCGCGCGACCGCCTCTTCGTAAAGCTCGGTCGCGTTGTCGGCCCAGCATTCGGCCTTTTCGTTCAGCGTGAAGCCGAGCGACGGCAGATCGTTCGGGATGAACGCTCCGCGCGGCGCCATCGAGCGATGTTCGCTGCCGTGAATCGGAACCACGCCGTAGCTGCCGATTTCGATATCCTTGAGCCTTAGCCCAAGATTGCCCGGCTTGGCGCGCATGCCCCATTCGCCATGCTCGTTCATCCAGCCGAAATCCGGCGTTCCGGTCTTGAAGAGCTTTTCGAGATAGACGGAGGGCTGCAGTTTGACCTTGGCTTGCGAGCCGATCCGCGCTTCGTCCTTGATCTGAACCGTTGGCATATCCCCGAACCTCCGGCGACGAGCGGATGGGCCTCCCCCGAACCCCAAACGCCCGTTTGGTTGCGCTAGTTTATGGACTGTTCGTATGCGATTGTCAAAGGTTTGCTACGCCGACACAGGGCGTGGGAGATCGCCGGGTCCGGTGAAGGGGGCGCGCGCTTCGGTCAATGAGACGATCTTCCATGCCTTGCCGTCATTGCGAACGGTATAGAACGCGCGCAATCGAGCCATCACGGAACCGTTGCGCCGATAGCGCGTGACGTCGGCCATCAGCGTCGCGAGCCGTTCGGCCAAGGGCCAGACGCGGAGCTGATCGATCCCCGACCGGCCCCATCCCTGTGCCTGGATCGCGCCCATCATGCGCGTGTAGAAGCTCTGCTGATCGGCCTCATTGGCGCATACGGCGGCGCCGGTTTCGCCCGCGATCGCAACGAAGGGCAAGTCGAAGGATTGCATGAAGATATCGATATCCTCACGATTGAAGCCGTCGATATAGCGCCGGTAAAACTCCTCGACCTCGCGCACAATCCGTTCGGAATCCGCCATCGTATCACCCGTTATGTTGATATTTGTTGATTCGTCCCGCGCTATGCTCACCATCCGCCGCGCCGGATCAGGTCGCGCGCGTCGCGCTCGAGGGGCTCGCGGAACGCGGGATCGGCGATCGCGATCATGCGCCGGATCCGCTCGGGAATGGGCTGGCCGCGCAGTTCGGCGGCGCCGTATTCGGTGACGATCACGTCGGCGTCGCCGCGCGCGGTCGTCACCGGACCGCTCAGATGCGCGACGATGCGGCTCAGCTTGCCGCCGCGCGCCGTCGCCGGCATCGCGATTACCGATCGGCCATGCGCCGCCATCTGCGCGCCGCGCACGAAATCCCCCTGTCCACCGATCGCGCCGACATAGACGCCGGCGGCGACCTCCGCGTTGATCTGGCCGGTCAGGTCGGCCTCGACGGCGGAATTGATCGCGACGATTCGATCGAGCCGGCTAAGCACTTCCGCCCGATGTGTATGCATCAGGGTGAACAGTTTGATCGCCGGATTTTCGTCGGCAAAGCGATAGACCCGCGCGGTGCCGAGCAACGAGCATGACACGGCGATACCGGGGTCGATCGGCTTGCGCGCGTTGGTCATCGCGCCGCTTTCGATCAGATCGGCGACGCGATCGCTAATCAGCCCGGAATGGATGCCGAGGTCGCGGCGGTCGCCGATTCCGGCCATCACCGCGTCGGGAATCGCGCCGATCCCAATCTGAATCGTCGTTCCGTCCTCGATATAGCGCCCGACATGACGCGCGATCGCGCGTTCGACGTCGCCGATCGGCCGCGCCTCGAGTATCACCGGAGGACGCGCGACTGGCACGATATAGTCAATCTGGGCTTCGCTCAGATAAGCATCGCCAAACGTCCACGGCGCCATCTCATTGACTTCGGCGATTACGATGCGCGCCCGCGCGATCGCGGCCTGCTGATAATCGTTGGCCAGCGAGTAGCTGTATTCGCCGCGATCGTTCGGCGCGCTGGTCTGCAGCATCACGACGTCGCACGGAATCGCGCCATCGTTGATATACGGCACAAGCTGCGACAGATGGCACGGAATCATGCGCAGCGCGCCCGCGCGCGCCAACTCGCGCAGATTCCCGATCGCGCCGTAGCCGACGAAATCCACCGCGTCGGCATGCTCCGGTTGGAGCGTGTCGGTATAGGTGATCCCGCCGACAAATGCGGTGGTGCGGGCGAACTCTCGGCGCTGCGCGACAAACGCCTCGATTAGCGTTTGCGGCTCGCCCGAACCCTGGCTCCAGATAATATGGTCGCCCGGTCGGATAATTCCTGAAAAATCCGGATGCTGACTGTCGAGTTTCCGCGCCATTAACGAGCGTCCGGACCAGATCCGGCGCACGAGGCGCAGAATCGCATAAATCCCCTGGCTTCGCCTAGTCGCACGCGCCGTCGCCGATGGATTTTTCGGGCGACAGCCCAACGACGCTCGTCGTTACGCTTGTAATGATGCAAGAGCGCAAAAAAATATCATGATATGGCGATCCGGGTACGGTCCGGCAAATGTTCGCGCTTGCGTTGAATCGCTTTTCTCAAAACAGTATAGTCGCAACCGCGAAGCGCTCGTACCGCCCTGCGTGGCGGGAGATTATGCACTTCAGGCTCGCTACATCCGATCAACTAGTTTCAACCGGCAGACACTTGGCCGGCGTCGGCGTTCGCTTCCCCGGCTGCGTTGGCGCCTGTCTCCGCAACCGTCGATAACGACGAAATGGGGGAGGTTTAAGGTGCGAAGGAGAATAGGGACGTACCTGATGTGGGTGGCCATCCTGGGGATGGTATCGGCCTGCGGGATGACGGACGAGCAGCGGGAATACACGCTGGTGGGAGCGGCGACGGGCGCCG
>JAJXZF010000064.1 GCA_021780225.1 Deltaproteobacteria bacterium
CCAGTAGGTCAGATTGTGGCGCGATTCATGGCCGGGATTCGCATAATTGGAGATTTCATACATCGCGTAGCCGCGCTGCGGCAGCTCTTCGCGAACCGCCGCGTACATCGCGGCCTGATCGTCCGACGGCAGTGGCCGAATCCGCCCGCGCCGCATCTCGGTGAAAAACGCGGTACCTTCCTCGAAGGTCAGGTTGTAGGCCGAGACGTGGTCCGGTTCGAGCGCACAGACCGCGTCGAGGTCACGCATAACGTCCGCGACGGACTGGCCCGGCACAGCGAAAATCAGGTCGAGATTGAGCCGATCGAAGCCGGCCCGATGGGCGGCGTGGACAGCCGCGCGAGTCTCTTCGGGGCCATGGATACGTCCAAGAAAGCGCAGCGTCGCCGGATCGAACGATTGCGCGCCGAAGCTGACGCGATTGACCCCGGCCGCGCGAAATCCGGCCAGCTTCGGCAAATCGACGGTGCCGGGATTCGCTTCCAGCGTGATTTCGGCGTCCGCATCGAGCCCGAATTGACGCGCGGCGGCGGCGAGGATGCGACCGATCGAGCGCGGGTCGAAGAGCGACGGCGTGCCGCCGCCGAAGAACACGGTCGCGATCGTCGCTCCCGCCCACGCCGGATTCGCGGCCCGCGCGCCCATCTCGGCGATTAGCGCGCCGACGTAAGCGTCTTCCGGCCAGGCGGCCGCCGCATGCGAATTGAAGTCGCAATAGGGGCATTTGGCGCGGCACCACGGAATATGAACGTAAAGCGAAAACGTCATCGTCGCGTCGCAATCATAGCACGCCCGGTGACGGCCCGCGGCGCTCCTTCAGGTCCCGCGACGCCGCATCGATGTCCGCTCGCGCCCCCTATCGCCACCCCAGCCGGCGCTTTTCTCTTGGCGCCTTTTCATGCCCGAGGCGCCCGCTGGCGCCCGATCACATCAGTTCCGCGTCAGATGGCGCCATCTCACGCCCGTTCGCGCCATTTCCGGAACATCGGCGTCCGATTGGCGCAGGTCGAGCGCCTTGTGAACCCGCCGCTCAGGACGACTGCCGAGTCGCACGCTTTGCTGGTTGCCGAAACCCCACCCAACGGAGTGACATTGGCGCACCGCCGAGCCTGTCCCAAGCGTCGCCGAAGGATGGGGACTCAACGGTGACAGATTTGATTCATGGCGAGGATGCAACGGCGGCGCGTCTGGCTGAGGCGCTGGGCTCGACGGTCGCGCGGGCGATCGCGGCGGGCGGATTCGCTCGCGTCGTAACTCCGTCGGCATGATGAGGCAAGCTCGATCCCGATAGCGAGCCTAGCTGCCCGCTTTGGCGCGGTCCGGGTTGCCGGGGCTCGCCGGTCCTTCGGGGGATCCCATCGCACTGATCTGATGATCATCAACTCCAGGAAACGCTTTTCCATACCGTCGATCGGCCAAACCGCATCATCGCCATTTACCAGTGGCATCGGCGCGATCTGTAATTCCTCTCCGGGCGCAAAAAGATAAATGGTCCACCAGCAGACTGCCGTGCAATCCGCGCAGGCGAGAGCCTGGCGGCCGGCAATCTTTAGATGGTGCGCATATCCGCAGCCACCGAGATCCCGGCGTTCCGCAGCAATCTGATCCGACGTGAGATGGTCGTATAGCTCGAAACTGAGCAAACCATCTTCCGCCCAACGTCCGCGATATCCGAGATCCACCTTGGCGCTCAGGTTTTGCTGGGACGACAGGGCGGACCGGCGCGCGTCGAGTTGCCGTTCGCTTGGCTCACTGACTCGAACGAAAGGCGGATAGCGGAAAGAGAGACCGGAAGCGGGATTATGGTAGAGTTTCCAGTTCGCGGGCGTGGTCAAACTGTCCATCTTGAGCGACTCGTCGCCGAGCTGTACCGCGGGGAGCGCGCCGGTCGAAGGAACGGCATGACCCACCGTACCAATGGCGTAGACGGTCGCGCATAGCCCGTACTGGACCGCCGAGAAATAGGAAGTGGCGTAAACTGTGCCGTCGGGGCCGATGGCCGGTGATTCGAGCATCGGGCCGTCGGTTGCGAACGCCCATTTCAGAACCCCGGTCGAGCTGACCGCGTAGAGCTTTCCGTTCGCTGAGGAACCGCCAATATAGACGACGCCGTCCGCGCCAATCGCGGGCGACGCGAACACGTCGTTGCCGGTGGCAAACTTCCACTTGCTTTTGCCGTCAGGATTCATCGCATAGAGAATGCCGTCCCAAGCGCCAACGTAAATCGTGCCGTCGGCGCCGATCGCCGGCCCGGAATCGACGGAATCGCCGGTGCGGAACTTCCATCTGAGCACGCCGTCAGGATTCATCGCATAAATGTGGCGATCGTCCGAACCGACATAAATTACGCCATTCGCGGCGATCGACGGAGCTCCATGCACCTGACCGCCGGTAGCAAACTTCCACTTGAGCTTGCCCGCCGGACTGAGCGCGTAGAGATTGTGGTCACGGGAGCCAAAATAAACAGTTCCATCATGAACGGCAGGCGCGGAGTCGATCGAGCCATCGACCGGGAACCGCCATTTGAGCTTGCCGTCGGGCGCAAGGGCATACAGGGAGCCGGTCAACTTTGCCAGGACGTCGTAAATGCCGGTACGGGGATTGCGCTTGTAGGCGTAGACGCGAGATCCGAAATAGATGGTTCCGTCATCACCGACGACCGGCGCGGAGGTAACTTCCGGATTGACGTTTGCAGTTTTGAACTTCCATTTTCGCGCGCCGTTCGGGCTGACGGCGAACATACAGGTTAAATCGTCGTCCTCGCCTCCTACATAGATCGTTCCGTCAGCGCCAACCGCAGGCGCGGCATTAAAAGCCTCGACATTCAGTTTCCATTTCAACTTGCCGTCCGGATTAAGCGCATACAGATAGTCGGAGGCGACGTAGATCACTCCATCAGCGCCGACGACCGGCGCAGAGAAGGCGTTCGCGCCATCTTCATCATTCACGAATTCCCACTTCTCGTGACCTGGATTGGCGTCGGAATTGACCTGACTTCGACCGCTATGAGCGGGATCATGCTGCAACATCGGCCAGTTCACCATCGACGGCTTGGCGCACCGCACCTTGATTTGCGCACCCAGCGCTGTCCCGGAGACCACGGCTAGAACCGCAACTGCAATCCGCGCAGCATCGAGAGTACGTTTTATCTTGTCCATCCAATCTCGCTCGGCGGAATGGGTATTGCGATTGCGATGCCGGCCCAGCCGATCCGACGGCTCAGCCCGCTGGATTTATTCGCCTCGCATAATCATAAAAGAGGTTACGGCCCTTTCACCATAGCTGGGAGGCCAAGCAAGCGGAGACATCTACAATCAATCGCGGGTGAATCGTGGCCGACGCTGCGATTGCTGTAAGCGGGGGCGGGGCTCGCTATACTTGGGCGCGATCGATCCCGCAGGAGATCCCCGGCCGTCGCGAACCACCGTCCACACGAGGAACGACCGCCCGCGCCCGCGGCGCCGCCGCGGCCGCGCCGGCGCGAACTGCGCTACAGCTCGAATCTCGCCGGGCTGGTCGCGGCGGGAATTCTGCTGAGCCGAATCGCGGGACTGGTTCGCGAGAGCATCTTCGCCCATTTTCTCGGCAATTCGGCCGC
>JAJXZF010000073.1 GCA_021780225.1 Deltaproteobacteria bacterium
CGGCTGCGGTTGCCGCTGTTGCTGGCTTGGCGCATTCGGAGCCGGCGGCGCGAAGGCGACCGGCACGGGCGGAAACGTCAGGATAAACAGCGCCACGGTCGCCCACGCCATCCAGCGTCGCGGGCCGGTCAGGGGACTGTCCGCATCGACGGTCGAGGGATGGCCCAAGCCGAGCACGAACACCAAACCGAACCAAAGCAGCCATCCGAGCCAGAAGCTGTAGCCCAGCAGGTACGGCACAATCGCCATCAGCGCGCATCCGAGCCACGCCGTGCGCGAGATGTAGCGATGCCATCGGGCGCCGAACAGCGCATAGACGGTATGGCCGCCATCGAGCTGGCCGACCGGCAGCAGGTTGATCGTCGTGACCAACAGCCCAATCCATCCCGCGAAAGCGACGGGATTAAGATCGACGTTCACGTTGTTCGGATTCACGCCGAGCACCACGCGCGAGACCGTCCAGAACAGGATCGAGTTGCCCAATTCGAGTCCGCCGCCGGATTGATCGAGCGGCGTCACCGGAGAGCGCATCAGGCCGAAGACTATCGCAATCAACGCGACGGCAAAGCCCGCCCATGGTCCGGCCGCGCCGATATCGAACATCGCGCGCCGCGTTCTCACGGGAGATTTCATGCGAATAAAGGCGCCGAAAGTGCCGACGAAAAATATCGAGGGAAAAGGCGCCGGAAGGAAATACGGCAGCGTCGCATCGACGCCGTGGCGCCGGCTCATCAGGTAATGGCCCATCTCATGCGCGAACAGAATCGCCATCAGCGGCAGCGAAAACGACAATCCCGCCGGCAGATTGATCAGCGCCGAAACCGGATCGAGCAGATTCACCGGCGCTCCGGCAAGGTCGGCGCCGGCCATCGTCGTGGTCAGCAGGGTGGCCAGAAAAAGAATCAGATTGAGCCGCGGAATTTCGACCGATGCGGCCGCAGGCCGCCGGTAGCCGCCCGCCGCGGGCGCGGGGCCGGCGAAGCGCGGAATATCGGTCAGAATCGGGGAAACTTCTTTGTATGCGCTGCTGTCTTCCATTACTTCATCGGCGTGTGGCGCGCACGCTCAGCGCCGCGCCCGGTCCGGCTCCGAAGCGTTCGGCGGCGCTGCCGTCGCGCACCGCTATTTCGAGCATGCCGAAGCTGCCAAAAGTCGCGAGCGCGGCGCCCGCGGGAGCCTCGCCGTATGCCTTTTGCGGATAAATTCGTGCGCCTCCACCAATCGTAACCCAAAGGGAAAATCCGGGAAAGCGCGAAGCGAAGCGCTCATAACTGGCGCGATCGATATTGCTCACCAGATTGCCGTAGCCGTCAACATAGACGACCGTGCCGGTCAAGCGCGCGCCCGCCGCTTGCGGCGGAGGCGGCGCGGGCGGCTGGACGAGGTCGTCCGTCACGAGCGCCGGACCGAGCGCGTCTAGCCTGATTCCGCGCCATAGATACGCGGCGGCGGGAGCGAACAGATCGCGTCCGTGAAAGGTCGCGCTCAGCTCTTTCAACCGATAGCGCGGATTCGCCAATTCGACCGCGGATGCAAGTCCGGCGGCCGCGGCGGCCGGCCACATCACGCCATTGTCCGGGCCGACGAAGCGCGCCCCCGCCCGCGTCTCGATCGCGATCGCCCGCCGCGCCGTGCCGACGCCCGGATCGATGACCGCCAGAAATATCGTGCGCGCGGGAAAATAGCGCCACGATTGATGCAGCGCGATCGCGCCGGCGATCGCCGATTGCGGCGGCACGCCGTGGGTCACGTCGATCGTCCGCGCGGCTGGCGCAATCGATGCGATTACGCCCTTCATCACGCCCACGTAATGATCGCGATAGCCGAAGTCGGTCAGAATCGCGATCGGCGGGCGCGCGCCGGTCCGCCGCGATTCCGCCGCACTACCCGCGCGTTTCATCGCCGCCGCTTTCCGCGCGCCATTTCTTCGTTGATCGCCGCCGCGAGCAACGGCAGCATCAGTTCGTGATGGCCGGTCAGGACGATGCCGCGCCCGCCGCCCCGCGTCGGCCGCTCTACCACGTTCATCCGCGGCCGGTACTGGCGGATAAAATCCATGTCGGCCGCTGTGAAGCCGCGGACGTCGTGACCGAGATTCCGCGCCAGATTCAGCGCCTTCAGGAACACTTCCGGCATCACCACGGCCGAACCGAGATTCAGCACGACGCCGCGCGCAAGTCCGGCGACCACGCCGGTGAGGCGATGGAAATCCGTCATGCTCGCGGCGCCGATCGCGGCGCCATCGGCCCGCGGATGCATATGCACGATATCGGCGCCGAGCGTGACGTGCAGCGTCGCCGGAAGCTCCATCGCCGACGCAGTCGCGAAAATACTGCCGGCGCGATATTTGAGCCGCGCGCGGTTGATCTCGCGCCCGAGCGCGGCGCCGAAACCAAGCCCTTCGCGCGCGGCGATTCGCGCCGCCTCATTGACGAACGCGCCCGTCTCCTCGGCCATCCCGAACCGTCCGCTAACCAGCTCGGCCCCGACATCCTCCGAGGTCCGGCCGGCAAAGGCGAGCTCGAAATCATGGATCGCCGCGGCGCCGTTGGCCGCGAGCGCCGTGATCGTTCCCGCCCGCATCATCGCCACGATCAGCGGCGCGAGGCCGACTTTCAGCGGATGCGCCCCCATCATCAGGATGAACGGCCGCCGGGCGCGGCGCGCCCGTGCGATCGCGCGGGCCAAATCGAGCAGATCGCGGGCGGCGAGCATCCCCGGCAACGACTCGAAAAACTCGCGCATCGTGGCGCCGGCCCTGAGCGGGGCGGCGAAATCGGCTTTGCTGACCGAGCGGTTAAGCGCCTTTAATTTGCGCGTGCGGGCGCGCGAAGGATCGATAGAGGGCGGCTTCATGATGCGCGAACGGGACGGCTCGGGCGGCCGTTCCGCCGCACGACAAGCTAGCGAAAGGCGGTGCGAGCCGCCATATCGTGCGGCGCGGCGGCGCGGATGGATGAAACGATCGCGCTGCGAATCGCGTCTATTGAAGAAAGCATTCGCGTGATTAAAATCGTCCTGAACGGCTTTTGAATGATTATAGGGGTGGGGGCAAACGAACAACGGCGGAGGAATGAAAGTTATGAGGATCAAAACAGTCGCGATCGCGGCGTTGGCCGTGGCGCTCATCGGCGGCGGGATGGCATACGCGCAAGCGCCGAATCCACGAGCACAGGCGGAATTCGAAAACTGGGTTAACCGCCATCCGGAACTCCGCACGAATCCGGGCCTGATCAACAGTCCGGCGTATCGGGCGTCGCATCCGGCCTTCGCCGGATTTCTTAAAGCGCATCCCTACGTGAATCGGGAGGCGCTGCAGAATTACGGCGCGTGGGCGCCGGACAATCAATGGCACAACCGCAACTGGTGGATGCAGAACAATCCGAACTGGGTGCAGCAGAACCGCCCGATTTGGGAGCAGCCGCGGTCGGAATTTGGCTACGGAAACGGTTACGGCAATGGCGACGGCGACTGGGACGAGCAGCACCGTTGGCATAAGCGCGACTGGTGGGTGCATCATCGGCGCGAATGGGCCGA
>JAJXZF010000022.1 GCA_021780225.1 Deltaproteobacteria bacterium
GTGGTCGCGACGCCTGCGGCGCCGCCGCCCGGGCCGTCGAAGGCCGAGATGGAGCGGCGCGCGCGGCGCCATCGCGAAGAACTGGCGGCGGTGCGCAGGCCTTCGCGTCCGGCGGCGCCGCCGCTCAACGAGCGCGTCGCCGAGGCGTTGGGGCGCGACCGCAGGTTTGGACGCGTGCGGGCGTACGCGAGTCCGGGCGGGCTGGTGACGCTGACGGGCACGGTCTTCGACGACAATGCGAAAGCGGCGGCGGCGCGCGCCGTGCGCAACGTCGGCGGCGTGACCTCGGTGGCGAACGATCTTACGGCCGAGACCTCGCAATGGGCGGCGAATCAAGCGGCGATTCAATCAGCGCTGCAGTCGGCGGGCTTGACCAACGTCACGGCGAAGGTGATTGGCCATAGCTGCTACCTGGACGGCAAAGTGAAGACCGAGATGGACCGCGAACGTGCGGTGACGATCGCGATGGGCGCGGCGCCGGTGAAAGTGCGCACGAATCTGATTCGCGTGGATCCGGGTTTTTTCGGATGGTAACCCGGAATCAGGCCAAACCCTGCCCGCGCACTATTGACAATTTCAGAGGCCAACGCTTAGATTGCGATTAGAGCATTGTTGACTCGCTCCGCTCCGCGAGGAGGAATCCCCGAACATGGCTGAAACCGCGACGTCTTGCAAGCAGGTGTTTACCGACATGCCGGGCCGTTTCAATAAAGCGGCGGCAAAAGGTCTGAACGCGGTCTATCAATTCGATCTGTCCGGCGACGGCGGCGGCAAATGGCACGCGATCATCAAGGACGAAACGTGCGAGGTTAAAGAGGGTGCGTATGCCTCGCCGAACATCACCATCTCGATGACAGCGCACGATTATTTGGACATGGTCAATGGGAAGTTGAACGGCCAGATGGCGTTCATGACGGGCAAACTTCGCATCGCCGGCGATATGGGCCTTGCGTTAAGGTTGCAAAGTCTATTCGCATAGGGCGGATTCGAGATTCACGCGGCCGCGGCCCGTGCAAAGCCGGACTTCCCGCGTGAATCGGTTGCAAGCTTAAAGTTCCTTCCACACGATAATCTCCACGCAAGGAAATCAGGCAGATGCATCCGGTAATGGCGCGGCGGCGCTCGGCAGTGATTGCGGCGCCGGCTTGAGTTCGCATCCGATGTACGCTGCTGATTCGACTTATTTCATTCTTACCTGATTCGAAGCGACTGAAATTTCTCGCGAATGCGGGACCATTACGGCGAAATCAAATCGCGGGGAAACCTCCCCGATAATTCCACCACAAGGTTGGAAAGGTGAACACATGAGCGCAGAGGACTTGACCGACGGACCGGTCGAACCGGAAGCAACGGGCCGTGGCGCTGAAGAAGACAGCGATCTGCTGGCGTCGAAGCTCTCCAAAGAACTGAACAACTGGCGGCGGCGGCGCACGACCGGCCATCCGCGGCGCGACGACGGACCGCGCAGCAATTTTCAGTCCGATTCGGCGCGCACAATCAAGGTGCGGGGGCATGAAACGCTGGTGATTCGCAAGCCGAAGCTAAGCCCGAAACCGCCGGTCGCGACCGGCGATCGCGAAAGCCGCTGATTCCCCGCCCGTTTCGATTCGCCGACGCCGAGTGAAATTGCGGCGCGTGCTCAGGGACGCGCGGATCGGCGCCTGTTCAGCCGCGGAAAATTTCCACGGGCATCGCTCGGGACGCTTGCCGCGCTGGATAAAAAGTCGCAATCCAGCAGAGCAGCATCGAGGCGACCGCAACCACGACGTATGAGAATGGTTGAAAGGCGACGGGCAGGGTCGCGATACCGTAGATCTCTTTCTGGATATGGATGAAATGGTAGCGCCCCAATGCGAAGCAAGTCGCCGCGCCCAGGATCAAACCGGCAACCGTTCCGATCGCGCCCACGATTAACCCTTTGAGGACGAAAATCGATCGCACTTCCCGGCGCGTGGCGCCCATCGCCATCAGCACGGCTATATCCTTGCGCTTTTCCATCACCACCATGATTAGCGTGGCGACCAGGTTGAACGCGGCGACGCCGATCAGCAGCAGCAAGACCAGCGCATAGACGCGCTTCAGCAGTTCGAATCCGGCCGCGGCCGATTCATTGAATTCCATCCAGTTGCTAACGCGATAACCCGGCCCGAGCATCGTGCGCAAGCGCCCGGTAATCGCGCTGGTTTGATCGAGATTGCTCAGGCGCAGCTCGATTCCATCCACCTTGCCCGGACGTCCGAAAAACGTCTGCGCATTGTCCAAACGCATGAAAACGAGATCGCGGTCCAGAAACGCGACGCCCGATTCGAATATCGCGCCGACCGTGAAATGGCCCGTGCGCGTCGCAATCTGGTTATCCGGACCGGCGGCCACCGGCGCGACGGCGGTGAGCGGATCGCCGACGCTGACTTTCAGTTTTTCAGCCAGCGTGGATCCAACCGCGACCCCGCCGTCCGAACCGGCGGACGCCGCGGCTAAATTCGCGAGCGAGCCGGTCTGGATGTAGCGCTTGAGCTGGCCGACGATCGCCGCGTTGCGCGGGTCTATGCCGCGCACGATCACGCCGCTGATTCCGCGCGGCGAGCTCATCATCGCCTGACCGACCAGAAACGGATCGGAACCGGCGACTCCGGGAACCGCATCCGCGCGCGCGATCAATTCGGACGCGTTGCCGATCGATCCGTCGTAACTGAGGATTTCGACCTGCGGCGTGAGCGTCAGGATACGCTGGCGCAGGCTGCGTTCGAATCCGCCCATCACGGCCAGCACCACCACCAGCGCCGCCACGCCAATCATGACGCCGATCGCGGTGAATACCGTAGTGACCGAAATGAACGCGTCCCGCCGGCGCGCGCGCAAATAGCGCGTCGCTATATGCAATTCGTAGCGCAATCAGACCTGTCAGCCGGGCGAAAGATTGGCGCGCGGCCCAAATGGTCCTTCGCGCCGTCGCACGGCTCAATATATCACTTTGTCGCGCCTGAGCCGTTCGATCTCGTCCGCATTCATGCCGAGGATTTCGCGAAAGACTTCATCGTTATGCTGGCCGAGCGCCGGCGCGGGTCGGCGCAGATCGCCGGGCGTGCGGCTCATTCGATGCTCCAGTCCTTCATACGGCGACGGCCCCATCTCCTGATGGTCCAGCCACCGCCAAAAACCGAAAGCGTCGAGATTTTCGTCGCGATGCAAATCCATGCAGTTCTGAACCGGATATGCCGCGACGCCCGCCTTTTGAAGCGATTCGGTCAACTCTTCGGCGGAACGGCCGCGAACCGCGGCCCCGATTATTTCGTCGAGCGCATCGCGATCGCGAAGCCGCGCGCGCATCGTTGCGAAACGGCGCGCCGAATCGCCGATGCCGAGGATTTTCGTCAACGCCGACCATTCGGAATCCGCGCCGGCCGCGATCGAGATCCAGCGCTCGTGAGCGTCCTCGTCGGCGCAGCGGTAGGCGCCGTGCGGCGCATGGCGCTCGGACCTGTTGCCCACCGGTTCGAGCACGCGGCCGGACGCGAAATAATCGACGAGCATCGGCGCAAGGTTGTGCAAGGCCGCTTCGTATTGCGACATGTCGATATACTGGCCCTTGCCCGTCCGGCGCCGATAATCCAGCGCGGCGATCACGGCGCATGCGGAAAAGCGGGGTGCGATAAAATCGGTAAACGCGCCGTATGGCGGGCATGGTTCATCTTTCGAATATCCGGAAACATGATAGAACCCCGACAGCGCCGCCATCAGATTGCCGAATCCGGGATAATCGCGATGGGGTCCGGTCTGGCCCTGCATGCACGTCGAAAGCATGATCAGGTCGGGCTTGATTGCGCTAAGCCGTTCGTAATCGAGGCCCCAGTTTCGCATCGTCTTGGGCGTGAAGCTCTCGGTCACGAGATCGGCCCACGGCAGCATCCGAAGGAAAATCTCGCGCGCCTCGGGCTTGCTCATGTCGAGCGTGACTCCGCGTTTGGAGGTATTGAAGCTCGCGAAGAACTGGCTGCGGTTAACTCCGGGCTGCGCATCTTTCCACGGCGGCGCGAGCCTGAGGGCGTCGAGCCGGGCGGCGGATTCGATCCTGACGACGTCGGCGCCGTAATCCGCAAGGTACTTGGTCGTCACGGGGCCGACCGCGTACCAGGTGAAATCCAGCACGTGAATTCCTTCGAACGGCAATTTTCCCATCGATGCGCCAACCTCCGTCGCCGCTAGATCGCGCCGGCCGCGCGCAGCTCGACGATTTCGCGAGCGCCCAGTCCGAGCAGAGCGCCGTAGATTTCCTCATTGTGTTCGCCAAGTTGTGGAGCAGCTCCCTGCGGACCGACCGGCGTCTCGCTCAGCTTCGCGAACGCGCCCGGCAGCGTCAGCGCGCGATCAAGCCCCCGATGCTCGACCGTGACGAAATAGCCGCGCGCCTTGAGCTGCGGGTCTTCGGCGATATCGGCGGCGTCGGCGACCGGCGCGCCGAAGAGCCTGCGTTTGAGGATGTTCGCCCACAACTCTTTTTTGGTTTTCGTCAAAAAGAATTGCTGTACGACTTCCTCGGTTCGCTCAAGTTCAGCGAGATCGGCCGCCGTCGCCCCCATGAAGCCGCTCGGCGTCAACGATTTCAATCCGCCCCCGCGCGTAAGCCAATCGGGAGCGGCGCCCTCCTCTTTAATCCATGCGATCATCGCATTCGTCGAATTCAGATACGGACCGCCGGCGAGAATGAACGAGACGAAACCGTCGGCGCATTTGTACACGGTCTTGCGCCGCCCGCCGACCGCGCCGGTGAACACTCCGCTGCGCCGGAGATAATCGCCGTGCAACAACGGCATCGCCTGCTCGTTCATCAGGGTCCACACAATGCAGGCCTGCATGTCGACCAGGATATGTTGTCCAAGTCCGTCGGCGGTGCGCGCGTAGTATGCGATCATCGAGGCCACGGCCGCTTCGGCCGCCGCATGCAGCCAGCTCTGCGGCACGCTCATCTGGATCGGCGGTCGGCCTTCCTCGCCCATCAGAAACATCGCGCCGCCCGCGGCCCATCCGTTGATGTCCGCGGCCTTGTAGTTTTTGCCCGGACCGCGGTCGCCGAACGCGGTGACGGTCGCGTGAATCAGGCCGGGGTTCAGGGGGGCGAGCGCGTCGTACCCGAGTCCGAGCGATTGCAGATAATCGAGGGGAAACGAGTCAACCAGGAAATCCGCGCGTTCCGCGAGCATCCGCAGGAGCTGACGCCCGTCCTCGCATTCGAGATTCAGCGTTATCGATTTTTTGCCGGCGTTCCAGGCCAAAAAGCCGAGTCCGCGATCGAGCCCCGGCTGGTCGTCCAGAAAGGGCGGAATATTGCGGCTGGAACATCCGGACGGCGGCTCGACCTTGATCACCTCGGCGCCCATGTCGGCGAAAATTTTCCCGCATAGCGCCCCTTTCTCGTCCGAAAGGTCGAGCATCCGCAAGCCTCTGAGCAATTCCGAGCGCATCGATCTGCTCCCCAAGCGAATTTGAATGCGCGGCGGTGCCGGCATCGGCGACTGGCCGGCAAGCGCGTGCAGCGAGCGGATTGTAACCGCTTCGGCGCGCGATGCGAAACGAAATCACGCGGCCGGCGGATTTAACTTCGCGGCTATTGCATCGCCGCGCGCGCCGCGCCGATCGCGGTCGCGTAATCGGCGTGTTCGGGAATCAGAAAGCCGCGGCCGAAGACGAAGTTCAACCGCTTGACCTTCTGCATGAAGCGGAAAATGCGCGTCAATTTTCCGGTCAGCACGATATCTTCCTGGCCGCAGGCGCGCGCCGCCGCGATACTCAGGACCGAAACGACCTCGACGATCATGTTCATGATCGCCAACGCTTTGTCCTCGGCGGTCGCGTCCGCGCCAACTTTGCCGAAGTTCGACGCCGTGGTGCCGGGAGGCAGATCGCCGATCGCCCCGCCCGCGATATCGCGCACGGTTAAATCCACCCGGCTCAAATCGCCGCGCTCCGCCATCGATTCCAGCGTTTCGAGAGTGGAAACGCCAAGCATATGTTTGGACAGCCCGCGCAGAGTGCCGCCGCCGAGGCCGGTGCCGCTGACATGCTCGATCTTTTCGCCGCGCACCGAAACGATCGCCGTGCCGGTACCGAGCGATACGACGAGCGCGTTTTTGCGCGCGGCCAGCGAGGTGCCGCCGATGCCAATCGCGGAGAACTCGTTGACTTTGACCACCGGCCGCCCGAGCAGCGTTTCGCCCAGCACGCGAGACCCCGCGCCGGTCGCGGCGATCCGTTCGATGCGATCGAGTTGCAGGCCGCACGATTCGATCAATTTTCCGAGCGCGCCCGCCGCGGCGGCAATCGGGTCGTTAGCTTCGATGGTGACGACGTGAACCCCGCCATTGTCGAGGATCACGGCATCCGTGGTGGATCCGCCGATATCGATTCCGACGAGCATAGTCCGGCGCCGACTCCTGTTCGGCCCGTCCCCAAGCTAGAACATCAAGGAACCGCGGCGCAATCGAACGGATTCGGCCGGACATTCGAGCAACCGCGGTTTCAGGTTCTTGCGGTTGTGCTAAGTTCGCGGCGATGGCGCGCCGAAAAAGCGATGAGAGCCGCGGCTTGTTCGCGACGCCGCACGCTCCGGCGCAACCGCTCGCGGACCGGATGCGGCCGCGGACGCTTGCCGAGGTCGTCGGACAGGAGCATCTGCTCGGGCCGGGGAAACTGCTGGCGCAGATGGCGGCGACCGGCGCGATCCATTCGATCATCCTGTGGGGCCCTCCGGGAACCGGCAAAACGACCATCGCGCTTTTGCTCGCCCGCCAATCCGGGGCGGTTTTCAAAACCCTCGCCGCGGTCTCGGCCGGCGTGGGCGACCTGCGCGAAGCCGTCGAGGAAGCGCGGCGGGCGTTGGAGTTGGAAGGCCGCCGCACGATCGTTTTCATCGACGAAATCCATCGCTGGAACCGCGCCCAACAGGACGCGATTCTGCCGCATGTCGAAAGCGGCCTGATCACGCTGATCGGCGCGACCACCGAGAATCCGTCATTCGAAGTGATTTCGCCGCTGCTTTCGCGGGCGCGCGTGCTGGTGCTCAAACCGCTCGGCGATGAAGCGATCGCCGCGCTCGTGCGGCGCGCGCTCGCGGATCGCGAGCGCGGTCTCGGCGCGATGAACCTCACGCCCGGCGACGATGCGATCGACGAGATCGTTCGCATTTCCGGCGGCGACGCGCGGCGGGCGCTCGGCACGCTGGAAGTCGCGGCGGAACTGGCGCAAAGCGCCGGACGGCGCGCAATCGCGATCGGCGACGTGACCGAGGCCGCGCAACACAAGGCGCTGCAATACGATCGCGCGGGCGAAGAGCATTACAACGTAATTTCGGCGTTCATCAAAAGCATGCGAGCGAGCGATCCCGACGCGGCGCTCTACTGGATGACGCGGATGATCGAAGCGGGAGAAGAGCCCCTGTTCATCGTCCGCCGGATGGCGATTTTCGCTTCCGAAGATATCGGCAACGCCGATCCGCGCGCGCTGCAGATTGCGATCGCAGTCAAGGACGCGGTGGATTTCATAGGGCTTCCGGAAGGCATCATTCCGCTCGCGCAGGGCGTGACCTATCTTGCGAGCGCGCCAAAATCCAACGCTTCATATCTTGCGATGAACGCCGCGCGCGACGCCGCTCGCGAACACGGCGCGCTGCCGGTTCCCATGCATCTGCGGAACGCGCCGACTCGGCTGATGCGAGAACTTGGCTACGGCTCGGGCTACAAATATCCGCACGAATACGAAGGGGCGCTGGCGAACCAGGATTGCCTGCCCGAGAAATTAATCGGCGCGATTTACTACTCGCCATCCGACCGCGGCTACGAAGCGCGCATCCGCGATTATCTTGAGCGCGTGCGCAAGGCGCGCGCCGCGGCGCGCCAGAACCGATCGTGACAGGCGCTCGAAATGCCGTGGATGATTGAGAGATGCGGAAGTTTTACGGCGCCGCGAGCGCCTTCCGCGGAAAACCAAAGTCAGGCAAAGCTCAGCGCAAAAGAGAACCTCCGGCGACCGCGCGATCCACAGGAGTGAAAAGAATCGTTGCCGCAAAACGCGCGCCGCGGGAGCGGGTTTTCATTTCCCCGTCCCGCGGCGTTGTTGGATCATGCGAATAGATGAATCAGCGGGCGCCGAGCACGGAATCTTTCAAAGATTTCGCCGGCGTGAAGCGCAGGCGCGTGCGCGCCGGAATTTTGATCTGCGCGCCGGTCATGGGATTGCGCCCCATCCGCGCCTTCGTCTTGCGCTTGCGGAAAATTCCGAGGCCCGCCAGACGCAGCGAACCCTCCTTTTTGAGTTCGCGAACGACGAGGCCCGTCAGTTCTTCGAGCGCCGACTTCGCCTGCTTTTTCGTGATGCCGAGCTTGTCGGCTAGATGGGCTGCTACCTGCGACTGCGTCATCATCCTCCTCCTTGCGGCCCGATTGTGGCCTGCCCCAAGCGTGAACTAGAGACCGTCGTAATTCAAGCGCCGTCCGATCGAATTCGCCTACAACCAAGCGGTTTTTTGCACAACCGATCGCAGGATCGCACGCCTGGGCTTGATAATTTGGCGCCGGCGCGCGCAAACGGGCGTCCGGCGGAGCTTTCGCGCATTATCCCGAAGCGCGATCAATAATTCACCGCGACCAGAAACAGTCCGGCGGCGGGAGCCGCGGCGGGCGCGAGCGAGCGATCCCGCAAGGCGAGAATTTCGGCGATCGCCTCCGGCGTCAGCCGGCCGCGGCCGGCTTCGACCATCGCCGCAACCATCGTCCTGACCATCCGGCGCAGGAAAGCGGTCGCTTCAACCCGATAGATCAGAAAATCGCCCTCGCGCCGCCATCCGCTTGCAATCACCCGGCGAACCGTCGTCCGCTCTTCGGAACCGAGCGATCGAAACGCGGCGAAGTCGTGCTCGCCGATGAAGACCTGGGCGGCCCGCGTCATCGCGTCAAGGCCGATCGCGCCCGGCAGCAGCCACGCATAGCGAAAATCAAACGCCGAGCGCCGCGCGCGGTTCAGCACGCGATATTCGTAGATTCGCGACCGGGCCGCTCGCCGCGGATCGAAATCGTCCGCCGCCGGCGCGGCTGCGAGAATCGCGATATCCGGCGGCAGCAGCGCGTTCAGGGCGCGATGCAGATCCTCCGGATCGAACGCGCGCGGCGGATCGAACGCGGCGACCTGCCCGCGCGCATGAACGCCCGCGTCGGTCCGGCCGGCGCCGTGCACCCGGACCGCGGCGCCGAAGATGCGGGCCAGCGCCTCCTCGAGCCGCGACTGAATGGAATCCGCGCCGGATTGCATTTGCCAGCCCGCGTAATTCGATCCGTCGTATTCGAGCGTGATGCGGATTTTCATGGATGCGCGGCGCTTCGCGATAACGCGCCGAAGCGCCGGCCGGAATCAGGAAAAGGCGAACCAGGCGCTTTCGGCGAGCCAAAGAGCCGTCATCGCGGCGACTCGCGCGGCGTCGAAAACGCACCAGAATATCGCGCCCGACGCATTGCGCGCCATCCGCACGATTACCGCTTCCTGACCAATCGCATCGACGAAACCGGCCGGATCTTCGCCCTCGATAAAAAGAATCCCCGGCGCGGAGCGCATTCGCCTGACCCAATCCGCCGTGTCGCGCCCGTTCGCCGGCACGGAAAGCGTGACGCCGCCGCCATGAAAGACAGGGGCCTGCACGATCTGCACCGCCGGCGATATCGCGTCCCCGGCCAGCGCCGAAATCTGGGCGGCGAGCGCCTGCGCGCGCTCGGCGGCGCCGGCGGGCATAAACAGGTTGAATGCGAGCTGCTGCGCATCTTCGCCGAGGTCCAGCCGCGCGTTGAGCAGGTCGGCGGTTTGATTGAACAATTCGGAAACCTTTTCGCGGCCCGCGGCGCTCGCTCCCGTAATGACGGTCGCGCCGACAAACCCCGAAGCGACTTCCAGGGCGCGCAAAACGGTCGCGATCACCTGCACCGCCGGATGCGGCGGCGCGATCGCCCCGCGCTTGACGAGCGTTTTGACTTGCTCGCGCGGCGTGATTCCCGGCGCCGCCAACGCCGCGCCGGCCGGCGCCCGGAGCGCGGCGCTCAGATCGACAATCACCTGCGCATCAAGCCCCTGGCTTAGAGAACGCGCGGCCGCGTCGGGCAGCGCGAGAAAAACGATGTCGAAATTCGCGAGATCGGAGGGCGCCCCGAGCCGCGCCACCGAATGGCTTTGGCCGGCGGTCTCGACCGAATCGAAAGCGCCGCTTTCCGTGGCGAAAAGTTTCAGTTCCGCGCACGGAAATTCGCGTTCGCCGATCAGATCCGCGATCTGGCCGCCGACGATTCCGGTCGCCCCGACGATCGCGACCCGCGGTTCGCGTCCGTTGCTCAAAATTGCGCCTCTTCCGGACCTGCCGAAATAACCGGCGCGCCGCTCCCGGCCGCGCGCGCGATCAGGCTTCCGGCTCCAGGCTTTCGATTCGCTCGCGCACCAAACGGCCCATCGCCTTGCACCCGACCACTTTGACGCCCGCGCCGCCGCCAAGATCGCGCGTACGGTAGCCGTCGCGCACGACGCCCTCGACCGCCTGCGTTATCAATTCGGCCTCCGCGCGCATCCCCAGCGAATGCTCCAGCAACATCGCCGCCGACAGGATCGCGGCGAGCGGATTCGCTTCGTCACGCCCGGCGATATCGGGCGCGCTGCCGTGAATCGGTTCGTACAATCCAACCCGATAGCCCGCGCCGTTCAGCTCCTCGCCCAGCGACGCCGACGGCAGCAACCCCATCGAACCGGCCAGGACCGACGCTTCGTCGGTCAGAATGTCGCCGAACATGTTCTCGGTCACGATCACGTCGAAATCGCGCGGACGGCGAATCAGATGCATCGCCATCGAATCGACCAGTTGATGGTCGCACTTGACGTCGGGATAGCGCGCGGCGACCTCGGTCGCGATTTCGCGCCACAAACGCGAGGTCGAAAGCACGTTGGCCTTGTCGACCGAGGTGAGATGCTTGCGCCGTTCGCGCGCCAGTTCGAAGCCGTAGCGCAACACTCGCTCAATTTCGGCCTCGGAGTAAAAGCAGGTGTCGACCGCCTCGCGGCCGTCCGCGCCCGCGCGCCGCTCGCTGGGTTTGCCGTAATAGATTCCGCCGGTCAGCTCGCGAATCACGACCAAATCGACGCCGTTGACGATATCCGCGCGCAACGGCGACGCCGGCAGGAATTCCTTGACGCTCTTGACCGGCCGCACGTTCGCGAACAGCCCAAGCTCCTTGCGCAGCCCCAGCAAGGCCTGCTCGGGCCGCATCTCGGCCTTCGGATTGTCCCATTTCGGACCGCCGACGGCGCCGAGCAATATCGCATCGCAATCACGCGCGGCGTCCAGCGTCGCGTCGGGCAGCGGTTTGCCATGCATATCGATCGCGTGGCCGCCGATCGGCGCTTCCTTGAATTCGATATCCACGGCATCGCGCCGTGCGACGACCTTGAGCGCCTGCAAGGCCTCGCCGACCACCTCGGGACCAATACCGTCACCCTTGAGCACAAGAATTTTGTAGGCCATGACCAGCCGCAGATGCCTGACCGCGACGCGCGCGGACGAAACGCTCTTCTCCCTCGCCGGTGTTTTCGGGATTTCGGATTGCGGAGGCTCCGCGCGCGCGCAAGCGGCTTATCTTATGCCGTTGACGCCGTGCGCGCGCCGTCACGCGAAAAATGGAAGATCCAACGCCCCGAATAAACACGCCAAAATTGCAACGTATCAGCACTTAGCCCAAGCGCCGCGCCGCGGCAAGTCCCGCGGCTTTACGGCCCTTCGACCGCACGCGCCGCCGCGCCCGCCGCCCGCGCCTTGAGCCGGTTGAGCGCGTTCACCAGCGCCAGCGCGCTCGCCATCACGATATCGCTGTGCGCCCCCTGGCCCGCGACCGTCATCCCGTCCTCGCGCACCAGGCACGACACTTCGCCCAGCGCGTCGGTGCCGCCGGTAATCGCCTTGACCGAATAGCGTTCGAGCGCCGGCGTGATGCCCGCGATTTTGTAGATCGCCTTGTAGCAGGCGTCCACCATGCCGTCGCCGGTCGCCGCGGCGTTGCGCTCCTCGCCCGCCACGCGCATCGTGACCTCGGCCCGCGGCTCGGTGCGGCTCGACGACATGACGATCACGTCCACCAGCTCGAACCGCTCGGCCGTGCGCCGCGTCTCCTCGTTCGCCAGCGCCAGGATATCGTCGTCGTACACGATCTTCTTCTTGTCGCACAGCGCCTTGAACGCCGCGAACGCCTTCTCCACGTCGATCGTCGCGGGATCGACTCCCAGCTCCTGCAGGCGGTTGACGAAGGCGTGGCGTCCCGAATGTTTCCCCAGCACCAGCTTGTTGGACGGAATCCCGATATCCTCGGGCTTCATGATCTCGTAGGTCAGCTTGTTCTTGAGCACGCCGTCCTGATGGATTCCGGCTTCGTGCGCGAACGCGTTGTCGCCGACGATCGGTTTGTTCGGCGGCACCGGCTGGCCGATTATCTGCGACAACAGCCGCGACGCCGGATAGATTTGGCGCGTGTCGATTCCGGTCCGCACCTCCATCAGGTCTTTGCGCGTCCGAATCGCCATCACCACCTCTTCCATCGAGGTGTTGCCGGCGCGTTCGCCGATTCCGTTGATCGTGCATTCGACCTGGCGGGCGCCGTTGCGCACCGCCGCCAGCGAATTCGCGACCGCAAGCCCCAGGTCGTTATGGCAATGCGCGCTCCAGATCACTTCGTCCGCGCCCGCGACATGCTCGCGCATGTAAGCGAACATCCGCCCGAATTCCTCGGGAATCGCGTGGCCGGTGGTGTCGGGCAGGTTGATAATCCGCGCGCCCGCGCGAATCACCTCTGCGCAGATTTTCGCCATGTAGTCCCAGTCGCTGCGCGAGGCGTCTTCGCACGAGAACTCGATATGATCCAGATGGCGTTTGGCGCGCGTCACCGCCCAAGTCGCGGCGTTGAGCACGTCCTCGCGGGTCATGTTCAGCTTGTACTTGAGATGGATATCCGAGGTCGCGATAAAAATATGGACGCCCGGCCGCCTGGCGCCTTCGACCGCCTTCAGCGCCGCGTCCACGTCTTCGTCGCGCGTGCGCGAAAGGCTCAACACGGCCGGCCGCTCGAGCGCCTCGGCGATCCGGCGGACGGCCTCGAAATCTCCCGGCGACGACGCCGCGAAGCCCGCCTCGATAATATCGACGTTGAGCCGCTCGAGCTGGCGCGCAATCGCGACTTTTTCTTCGACGTTCATGGTGCAGCCCGGCGATTGTTCGCCGTCGCGCAGCGTCGTGTCGAAGATTTTTACGTAATCGGCGCCGGCGTGATTGGAACTGGTCGTGGACATTGCAGATCTCCCTCGTCTTCAGCCCATCTCGTGAACCGTACCGGCGAACCGCATCAGCCAAAAAAAGAAAACGCCCCGGGTCGCCTGTTCGGCCCACCCGGGGCGTTGGTCTCAGCTTCTCAAGCCTTGGTCAGGCCTGCACCTCGACGCCCGCGGCGTGGGCCCCGCTAAGGGCCAGAATAAGCAGCAGTCCGAGATGCAGATTCAAATTCATCGCAAGTTATATCCTAGCCATCGGAACATTCGCGCGTCAAGGCTCGGACGCGGCCGTTTCGCCCGGCTCGCGCGCGGAGGCGCCCATCGCGTGCGGCTCCGCTCCGGAGGCCGGCAGGGACGAGGCGGCCGGCAATTTCGCGATTCGCTCGCCGTGCGCCAGCAGGAACAGTCCGGACGAAACATACGCCAAGGCCAGCGCAAAAAACGTGAACTGCGGCATCGCGAACAACATCGCCGCAATCGCCAGCACCACCGCCATCAGTTCGACCTGCACACGGCGATGCGGCGTGAAGGTTTTGAAACTGGGATACGGCACGCGCGAGATCATCAGCGCCGCCAGCCCCAGCGTGAGCGGCGCCATCACGGCGCACAGCGTGCGCGGCGAATCGATTTCGAAATAACTGTACGCAAGCACCGCGCCCGCGATCAGCGCCGCCGCTCCGGGCACCGGCAATCCGGTGAAGCGGCGCTTGTCGGTCGCCGCCGTCTGCACATTGAATCGCGCCAGGCGCAACGCCGCGCATACGACGAACAGCCCGCTGATCACGATGCCGAGCGAGCCCAGCCGATGAATCGCCCAACTATAGACCAGACCCGCCGGCGCGACGCCGAAGGCGACGACGTCGGACAGACTGTCGTACTCGACCCCGAACTGGCTCGAACTGCGCGACAGGCGGGCGATGCGGCCGTCGAGACCGTCGCACACGAAAGCCGCGACGATCATGGTCGCGGCCAGTTCAAAATGCGCGCCCATCGAGGAAATCAGCGAGTAGAAGCCCGCGAGCAACCCGAGCGACGTAATCGTCGCCGGCACTACGAAGACTCCCCGTCTGAGCGGTTCGGCCATCTTTTCCCTGCGCCCTTTGAGCGCGGCAGGCGCAATCCGCATCCGCTCGCGCCCGCCGAAATCGCTCCGCGCCTCGCCTCCGTTCATCGATCGGGTTCTCCAATCACGCTTTCGCCCGCCCACACGCGATCGCCGACCGCGACCGTCGCCCGGTAGCCCGGCGGCAGGTAATGATCGACGCGGCTGCCGAACATGATTACGCCGACCCGCTCGCCGCGCGCGACTTTCGCGCCGGTCCGCACCCGGCATACGATGCGCCGCGCCAGATAACCCGCCACCTGAACGATCGCATGGCGCCGTCCGGCGGCGTCGTCGATCGCGATCAGATTGCGTTCGTTATGCTCGCTGGCGGCGTCGCTGTAGGCGGCGCGAAATTCGCCGGGCGTGTGCTTGACGACAGAGATTTCGCCGGCGACCGGCGCGCGATTCACGTGCACGTCCAGCGGCGACATGAAAACCGAAATGCGCCGGTACGCGTCTCCGCTCTTGAAATCGTCCGGCGCGCCCACGCCTATGTCCGTAACCTTCCCGTCGGCCGCCGAGAGAATCGCGTCGTCCGGCGCAACCGCGACGCGTTCCGGATCGCGGAAAAACATCCTGATCGCGAACGCGGCGATCAGGATTAAAATTCCAAGCGATTCCGCGCCCAAAACGGCAAAGATCACACCGGCCGCGGCCGCGCCCGCGGTGTAGTAAGCGCCTTCCGGCGCGATTCCCATCCAGCCCGCGATCGACGCGCGCATCCCGGCCGGCGCCGCCAAGCCGTCTGCTTCCGATTCGTTCAAGGCGCCAGCCTAGTTTTTCGCTTTATCGACCAGCCGGTCGCTGCCCAGCCACGGCATGAACGAACGCAATTGGCGTCCGACCTGCTCGGTCTGATGTTTTTCCGCCTCGCCGCGCAAACGCTTGAAGGTCGGCAATCCGGCGCGATACTCGGCGATCCATTCGTTGGCGAATTTGCCCGACTGGATATCGGCGAGAATTTTCTTCATCGCTTCGCGCGTCGCCGGCCCGACCACGCGATTGCCGCGGGTCATGTCGCCGTACTCGGCGGTGTTGCTGATCGAATAGCGCATGTTCGCGATACCGCCCTCGTAAATCAGATCGACGATCAGCTTGACCTCGTGCAGGCACTCGAAATAAGCCATTTCGGGCGCGTAACCCGCCTCCACCAGCGTCTCGAAACCCGCGCGAATCAGCTCGGTCAGCCCGCCGCAGAGCACGGACTGTTCGCCAAACAGATCGGTCTCGGTCTCTTCGCGGAACGTGGTTTCGATAATCGCCGCCCGTCCGCCGCCGATCGCGCATCCGTAGGCCAGTCCGATGGTCGCGGTGTCGCCGGAGGGATCCTGATGGATCGCGAGCAGGCACGGCACGCCGCGCCCCTTGACGAACTCGGAACGCACCAGATGGCCGGGGCCTTTCGGCGCGATCATGAAAACGTTGACGCCGGCGGGCGGCTCGATGAATTTGAAATGGATATTGAAGCCGTGGCCGAAGGCGAGATACTTGCCCTTGCCCAGATGCGGCGCGATTTCCGCCTTGTAGATATCGCTCGCCATCTCGTCCGGCACCAGCATCATGATGATGTCCGCTTCGGCGGCGGCTTCCGCCGTGTCGAGCACGCGCAGGCCCTGCTTGGCCGCCTTTTCCCAGGTCGGACTGCCCTTGCGCAATCCCACCCGAACGTCCATCCCGCTGTCGCGCAGATTGAGCGCGTGCGCGTGGCCCTGGCTGCCGAATCCGATGATCGCGATCTTCTTCGCCCGGAGCGCGCTGAGGTCGGCGTCGCGGTCGTAAAATACTTTCATCCCGAATATCTCCCGGAATTTTTATTCCCTGACGTGGCGATGGTTGTGATTCGATTCGAGCTGAACCGATCGCGCCATCGCAATTTTTCCCGTCCGCACCATCTCTTTGATGCCCAAAGGACGAACCAGCGCGATAAACGCTTTGATCTTGCCGGTGTCGCCGGTCACTTCGACCGTCACCGAGCGCGGCCCGATATCCACCACGTGCGCGCGGAACGCATGCACGATCGAATCCAATTCGCCACGGGTGCGTTCATCGACAGCGACTTTGACCATCACCAATTCGCGATCGACCGTCTCGACTTCCTTGAAATCGGTGACCTTGATTACGGAAACCAGCTTGTTCAGCTGCTTGTTGATCTGCTCGAGAATCTGATCGTCGCCGGAAGTGACCAACACAATCCGGGAGACCGTCGGATCCTGCGGATCCTCGTTGACCGTAAGCGACTCGATATTGAAGCCGCGGCTGGAAAAAAGCCCGGCTACCCGGGACAGGACGCCGAATTCGTTCTCGACCAGAACCGATATCGTATGACTAGGCATTGCGGATGGATCATCACAATCGGCCCCGCCCCGGTATGCGCTTAATGCGCTTCGTCGTGCTGATGGCGATTGAGAAGCTCCATCATACGATCCTTGGAGGCCAATTTCAGCTTCTGAATGCGTTTCTTTTCCAGTTCTTCGGCGGGCGTCAGATAAATCTTGTCGCGAAAGGCTTCGAGCTGGTGCTTGAGTTGGAGATGCTCCTCGTAGAGTTCCTTCAGACGCTCGTCATGAACGGCATACTGCTGGATTAGCTCTTCCTCTCGATGTTCCATTTTCGCCGCCTTCTTTCCGATCTACGGTGGTGGAATTAATCGCTGCGCCGGACGGCCGCACGTAACGCGGCTCGAGGCTTTCCGGCCGGTCGCTCTCGCCCCGCGCAATCCGCGCCGCGCCCAGCGCCGCGACATAGGCTCCCACAAGCTGCAATTCGGCGTTCCCGGCACGCACGGCGCGTCTCCCACCGCCGGCTTGCACGGCCGCACAGGCTTGCTCTGCCTTTTGCTCTCCGACGAACACAACCTCGCCGGTCGTCTGCTTGGCGAAGTCTTCAAGGGGAACGACCAAGTCACCTGAAAGTCTTTCTAGCGCATCGGCGCCGACGCGGTAAAGGGAGGCGTAAACCTCGCCGCGCCGCGCGTCGAGCAGCGGGCAGACGGTCGTACCCGCGCAGGCCTCGGGAAGCGACGCGCCGCACAGCGCCATTGCGTCCAACGATGGAATTCCCGCCAATTTCAGCCCGGAAGCGATTATCAGGCCCTTGGCATAGCTTAAACCAACTCTAAGCCCCGTGAACGATCCGGGACCAATTCCGACCGCGATCGCGCCAAGCTCGGCCATCCTAAGGCCCGCCTCGGTCATCGCGGCGTCGATCAAATCCGGCAGATCGGCGCCGTGGGACCGCGCGGGACGGCTCAAGGCCGCCAAAACGCGGCCTCCGCCGACGACCCCGATTCGCGCAACCGGCGTTCCCGTATCGATTCCGAGCACCGGCCCGGCCGCGGCGCTGGCCGCAAGGAGATGATCAGCCAATAATACGCGATATGTCATTAATGATTACGAACGCCATCAAAATGAAAAGCAGAAACAGCCCGACTTCCATCGCGACCTCGCGATGCCGCACTTTGAGCGGTTTGCCGCGCAGCCCCTCGATCGTGAAAAACAGCAGGTGCCCGCCGTCGAGCAGCGGCACGGGCAACAAATTGATAATGCCCAGTTCGATACTGAGCATCACCGCGAACATCGCCAAATCAGCCAGCCCCTGTTGCGCTTCGCGGCCCGCGACCTGCGCAATCATGATCGGCCCGCCCAAAGCCTGGCGCACCGGAGTCGCGCCGGAAACGATCTGGTAGATTCCCCACACCAGCGTGACGATCATGTCGCCCGTCTGTACGACCGCGCGCTTGCAGGCGTCGACCGGTCCGTCGCGTCTTATCCGCTCGTCGCCGCGGGGCAACACGCCGATAATCCACATCGGTTTCTTCGTGCCGTAAATCGTTGTCTCGGGAACCAGCTTCGGCCGGATCGCGAATTCAAAAGTCGCTTTCCCATTGGCGCCCTGACGCTGAATCACGAAATGAATGGGAGCGCCGTCGCTCGATTTGACGAGCACCGACAATTCCTCCCACGAGCCGATTTTCGTTCCATTGACCGAGAGCACCCGGTCGCCGCTGCGCAGTCCGGCCGTATAAGCGGGCAGATCTTTCTGGATATCGCCGATTACCGGCAGAGTGATCGGCGCGCCCAGCATGAACACCAGCGCAATCACGATGGGCGCGAGCAGGATATTCGCCGCCGGTCCCGCCAGAACGATCGCGAACCGCCGCCAGAGCGGCTGCGTCGGAAAAGCGCGGGCGTTGAAGCGCTCGATCAACGCCGATGGCTTGTTCTCTCCCAATCGCTCCCGCGCCAGCTTGGGCGTCCCGCATGCGGCGATTTCGCGAATCACGATCGATTCTTCGACGTTTGGCTCGCGGCCGAGAATCAAACGCGCACGCTCCGGAGAGATTGCGCCATCGGGAGCGACTTCGGCCACGATCGCTTTAACCGCTTCATCCTGATCGCGATTACTCCGCGACAACAGGCGATTCGCCTTCGCCGCGCCAATCAGGTCCAGTTCAATCTCACGAGCGTAATTTTCGATCGTCGCCGCGCTCGGCTGGTCCGAAATTTCGTCGCCGAGCATCCGCACATAGCCGCCGAAGGGCGTCGCGCCGATCGCATAGTCCGTCTCGCCGCGCCTGATTCCCCAAATTCGCGGCGGATAACCGATCGAAAACCGCAACACGCGCACGCCCATCCGCTTCGCGACAAAGAAATGGCCGGCTTCGTGAACCACGATCAGAACGGCGAACACTACGACGGCTGCGACAATCGATGTAATCATAAACGGCGCTTATACATGCTTAATTGCTGGCAGAGAACGGTCGTCTCAAGAAGTACAATAGTAGGCAAAAGCCACGGCAAATAACAGGCCGCATACGCGATCGAGCAGCCCGCCATGGCCCGGGAAAATCCATCCGGAATCTTTCACTCCAGCCACTCTTTTATATGCGGAATTGACGAGGTCGCCCGCCTGCGCAAGAACGCTCACGCCGGCCGCGATCAGCACGGTCGCGCGCGCGCTCCATTCCGCCTCGAGCCAGGGACGCAGGATCAGCGCGGCGGCAATGCAAGCGGCCAGTCCGCCAATCGCGCCTTCGATCGTTTTGTTCGGGCTGACCCGCGGCGCCAGTTTGCGCCGTCCCAAGGCCCGGCCGGCGAAATAGGCCCCGCTGTCGCTCACCACGACCAGCAGGAAAATCAAAATAATTTCCGCGATGCCGCCGGGCCGATTCCGCGTCATCGCGAGATACGGAAAGAAGCCGCCGACCCATAGCGCCCCCGCAAACAGGAACCATCCGTCCCGGGGCACGCTTTCGGCGCCGCGACGCGCCACTTGCGCCATCAACTCGAGCATGACCAAGCCCGAGACGAATACGATCGCGGCCGGGACCTTGCCCACGTCCATGTATGCGAACGTGAGCAGCACGGTCATCCAAAAAACGGCGATTGCGATTATGAGCGCCGCTTCGACCCCGGTCGCGCGCGTCATCGCGATAATTTCGTAAAGCGCCAATGCGGTCAGAATCGCGATAAACGCGGTAAAGACATCCGGCGGCGCCCACAGCACGATCGCCAGGACGATCGGCAGCCCGACCGCCGCCGTCAAAAGCCTAGTTCGCAGCACTCAACGGCGCCGGCGCGACGCTCTCGGCCACCGTTCCGAAGCGGCGCTGCCGCGCCTGGTAAGCTTCGAGCGCCGCCAGCAGGTCGCGTTCGCGGAAATCCGGCCACAGAGTTTCGGTGAAATAAAGCTCAGTGTAGGCGAGTTGAAACAGGAAAAAATTGGAGATGCGCACTTCGCCCGACGTCCTGATCAGCAAATCGGGATCCGGGATTCCGACGCTGCCGAGCGCATCCGCGAAGGCCCGTTCATCGATCTGCTCGGGACGGATTTGGCCGGCCGCGGCCGCCTCGGCCAGCCGCCGCGCCGCCTTCACGATTTCCTGCCGGCCGCCGTACGACAACGCCAGCGCCACCGTCATCCCGCGATTGTCCGCGGTCGCCTCGACCGTGCGTTCCAGCGCACGCCGGACGGGCGCCGGAAGCCGCTCCAGTTCGCCCAGGGCGATCACGCGGATCCCGCGTTTCATCAAGCGCTTGAGTTCGGTGGTCAGGTAGCGATGCAGCAATTGCATCAGAAAGCGCACTTCGCCGCCCGGCCGCTGCCAGTTTTCGTGCGAGAAGGCGAACAGCGTCAGGTACGGGATGCCCAGTTCGCGCGCCGCTTCCACAACCGCGCGCACCGAGTCTTTGCCGCGGCGATGGCCTTCGCAGCGCGCGAGGCCGCGCTGATTCGCCCAGCGGCCGTTGCCGTCCATGACGATCGCAATATGCCGCGGCATCCGCGCCGCTTCGAGCGACAGGTTGGGAAATTCCGCTAACGGCAGAGTCAAGGTCACCGGCTGAAACGATTCGGCGCCGCGGATACGGGCCGATCAGACCTCCATGATTTCCGCTTCTTTGGCGGCGAGCACGCGATCGACCTTCTCGATATGCTCGGCGGTAAGCGTCTGAACTTTGGCTTCGGCCGCGCGCAGCTCGTCATCGGTCACCTTCTTGTCCTTGTGCTGCGCTTTGAGACGATCGTTGGCGTCGCGCCGATGGTTCCGGATCGAAACGCGGAATTCCTCGGCGATCTTGCGAATATGGCGCACCAGTTCCTTGCGCCGTTCCTCATTCAGCTCGGGAATCGGAATCCGAATCACCTTGCCGTCGTTCATCGGATTCAGTCCCAAGTCGGAGGTCTGGATCGCTTTTTCAATTTCGCCCATCGCGCCCTTGTCGTAGGGCGTGACCACCAGCAGGCGCGGCTCGGGCGCGGCCAGCCCGGCGAGCTGGCGCAGGGGCGTGCGGGCCCCGTAGTAATTGACGTGAAGATTTTCCAGCAGAGCGGTGGACGCGCGTCCGGTGCGCACGCGGGCGAGCTCGCCGCGAAACGCGCTCAGCGCTTCGTCCATCTCCATTTGCGCAAGCTCAATTTCCTCGTTCATCTGGCCGGCGCCTCCGCGATCAGGCAACGCTTCCGACGATGGTTCCGATCGCCTCGCCCATCACCGCTCTTTTTATATTACCCGTTTTACGCAAATTAAAGACGATAATCGGCAAACTGTTGTCCATGCACATCGAAATTGCCGTCGAGTCCATCACTTTCAGATTCTTTTGCAGGACTTCAATATAAGTGAGGCGATCGAACCTCCGCGCGTCCGGATCGCGCACCGGGTCGCGATCGTAAACGCCATCGACCGTATGGCTCGCTTTGAGGATTACGCCGGCGCCGATTTCGAGCGCGCGCAGACTGGCGGCGGTATCGGTCGTGAAATAGGGATTGCCCGTTCCCGCCGCGAAGATTACCACGCGGCCTTTTTCCAGATGGCGCGTGGCGCGGCGCAGGATGTAAGGCTCGCAGACGGAATGCATCGCGATCGCCGACAGCACACGCGTCGGCGCGCCCAGTTGTTCGAGCGCGTTTTGCAGCGCCAGGGCGTTGATCACCGTCGCCAGCATCCCCATCTGGTCGGCGGTCGAACGGTCCATTCCGCGCGCTTCGTATTCGCTGCCGCGCAGGATATTGCCCGCGCCAATCACCAGCGCAAGCTGGATATCGAGCGCGGCGACGTCGCGTACTTCGCGGGCGATTTCGGCCAGCGCTTCGGGATCGATTCCGCTGCCCTGGCGCGGCGCCAGCGCCTCGCCCGAGAGCTTCAGCAACACGCGCCGGAAGCGGGGTTTATGATTTGCTTCGCTGTCCGCTTCGGCCATCGCGAAATCCCCCTTTTTGACGCCGGCGGTCGTGAACGGTTACCCGAGCGTATCGATTCAGGCCGCGCGCACTTCGAGGTTTTCGCCAAGCTGGAAGCGGATGAAGCGTCGCACTTCAATTTTCTCGCCCAGCTTGCCCACGTATTCGCCGATTAGATCCTTAATCGTGCGGTTCGGATCGCGCACCCACGCCTGCTCGTAGAGGCAGGACTCGGCGTAGAATTTTTCGAGCTTGCCTTCGACGATTTTGTTGATGACGGCCTCGGGCTTGCCGGTTCCCGCCGCCTGCGAGGCGTAGATCTGCCGCTCCTGATCGATCACCTCGGCGGACAGCTCCTCGCGCCGCACGCTGCGGGGGTTGGACGCCGCAATCTGCATCGCGAGTTCCTTCACCAGCGTTTGAAATTCCGGCGTCTTGGCGACGAAGTCGCTCTCGCAGTTGACTTCGAGCAGCACGCCGAGCTTGCCGCCCGCGTGAATATAGGAACCGACGGCGCCTTCGGAAGCGACCCGTCCGGCGCGCTTGGCCGCGGCGGCGATGCCCTTTTCGCGCAGCCAGACCGCGGCGGCTTCGAGGTCGCCCCTGGCTTCGGCCAGCGCCTTTTTGCAGTCCATCACGCCGGCGCCGGTCTTGTCGCGCAGTTCTCTGACCAGATTAGCGTTTACGTCCATTATGATTTCCGGGGAAAAATCCCGTCCAAGTCCTTATTCGACAAAGGCGCGCCCGCTTCGATGGCGCGCCGTCACCGATCGCCGCGCGGCCCAAGCCGGCCCCGGCGACCATCATCGCTTACGCGTCAAGCCTGCGGAGACGGCGGCTCAGGCGCGGGACCATTCTCGGCCGCCGACGCGCCCGCATCGTCTTCGATACCCTTGGCGCGCTCCTCGGCCAGACGCTTGCCTTCGATCACAGCGTCGGCGATCGCGGCGGTGAACAGCTTGATCGCGCGAATCGCATCGTCGTTGCCGGGCACCCGGTACGCGATCAGGTCGGGATCGCAGTTGGTGTCAACCACGGCGATCACCGGAATACCCAGCCGATTCGCCTCGGCGACCGCGATTTCTTCTTTCTTGGTGTCGATCACCCAGAGCGCGTCCGGCAGCTTGCGCATGTTCTTGATGCCCGCGAGGTTGGCCATCAGCTTGGCGTGCTGCTGCGCGTTCTCAGACATCTCTTTTTTGGTGAGCGCCTGAATCATCTCCGGATCCGCCATCATCTCTTCGAGCTTCTTGAGCCGATCGATCGAAGCGCGGATGGTCTGGAAATTGGTCAGCATCCCGCCCAGCCAGCGATTGTTGACATAGAACATGCCGCAGCGCTCGGCTTCTTCGCGCACGATATCCTGGGCCTGCTTTTTGGTGCCGACAAACAGGATTGTGCCGCCCTGAGCGGCCAAGTCGCGCGCGAAATCGTAGGTCGAGCGAAACATCTTGACCGTCTGCTGGAGGTCGATGATGTAGATGCCGTTGCGGGCGCCGAAGATGTAAGGCTTCATCTTCGGATTCCAGCGGCTGGTCTGATGGCCGAAATGGACGCCGGCCTCGAGCAGCTGCTTCATGCTGATTTCGGTCATTGAGAGTCTCTCTTTTGTTCTCGCTTTGCCATCTCGCGGCGCTAAACTACCATCATAGCCATCCCGGTACGGGTTGCATAGGGCGAAACCGAGGCGCTCCGACGGCGGGACGCGGCGCGGCGGCTAACCGTTCATTGAGTCGAGAAATTCCTCGTTGGTCTTGGTGCCCTGCATCTTGTCGAGCAGGAACTCCATCGACTCCACCGCGTTGAGCTGCGACAGCAACTTGCGCAAAATCCAGACCCGGTTGAGCGTGCTGCGCGGCAGCAGCAGTTCTTCCTTGCGCGTCGAGGAGCGCTGCATATCGATGGTCGGGAAGATGCGTTTTTCGAGCAGCCGGCGGTCGAGCGCGATCTGCTGATTGCCGGTGCCTTTGAACTCTTCGAAGATTACCTCGTCCATCCGGCTGCCGGTATCGACCAGCGCGGTGGCGATAATCGTCAGGCTGCCGCCGTCCTCGGTATTGCGGGCGGCGCCGAAAAATTTCTTGGGCTTGTGCAGCGCGTTGGAATCCACGCCGCCGGAAAGAATCTTGCCCGAAGGCGGCACGACGGTGTTGTAGGCGCGCGCGAGCCGCGTAATCGAATCGAGCAGGATCACGACGTCGCGCCCGTGCTCGACCAGCCGGCGCGCCTTTTCGATCACCATCTCGGCCACCTGCACGTGGCGCGTCGCCGGCTCGTCGAAAGTAGAGCTGACCACTTCGCCCTGCACCGAGCGCAGCATGTCGGTGACTTCCTCGGGTCGCTCGTCAACCAGCAACACGATCAGGATGACTTCCGGATGGTTGTGCGCGATCGCCTTGGCGATCGCCTGCATCATCATGGTTTTGCCGGTGAACGGCGCCGCCACGATCAAGCCGCGCTGCCCTTTGCCGATCGGGGCGATCAAATCGATGATGCGGGTGGTGTAATCCTCGTGGTCGTATTCGAGCTTGAGCCGTTCTTCCGGATAGAGCGGCGTCAGATTGTCGAAGAGGATCTTGTCGCGGGCCTTTTCCGGCTCTTCGTAATTGATCGATTCGACCTTGAGCAGGGCGAAGTAGCGCTCGCCCTCTTTGGGCGGCCGAATCAGTCCGGAGACGATATCGCCGGTGCGCAGATTGAACTTCCGGATCTGGCTCGGGGAAATATAGATGTCGTCGGGACCGGGCAGATAGTTGTAGTCGGGCGCGCGCAGGAAACCGAAGCCGTCGGGCAGAATTTCGAGCACGCCCTCGCCGAGAATCGAGCCGTTGCGGGCGGCCTGCGCCTGCAGGATCGAGAAAATCATCTCCTGCTTGCGCATGTTGATCGCGCCGTCGATCGCATAGTCGCGGGCGATTTGCGCCAATTCGGTGATTTTGGCGCCTTTCAGCGCCTTCAGATTGAGCGCGCCGGTCTCGCTGATAACCGGCACGGCGGCGTGCCGGTTCGGCACGAACGGCCGCGCCTCGGGCGCGCGAGCGGCGCCGTTCGCGTCGGCCGGCGGGGCCTCGGCGGCGGGCTGGGGCGCCGCATGATGCGGATGGTGACCGCGCGGCCGGATGATCGCCGCCGGAGCCTGATGGCCCTCTTCGAGCGGCTCTTGAGAATCGTGTTTGGTCGCTCCTCGTCCTTTACCCATATACCCTCCCCGCATCCTGACTATCCCCACAATTTTTGATTTTATTCTCCAAGCGTTCGGAGGCGCCCGTTCAGGCGACGACGTGAAATTTTTCTTGCCGGCCAGCATGCCGGCCGTCGGGTTGCTTGGCCCGCCTCAAGGATACTCTGCTTGAATCGCCGCGGCGGCTGCGTGAAAGCGTCGCCGTTGGCTGTTGCTGATTCGATCTTCGTCCCGGGGCGGGCAGATTTCGAAATTCGATCCGCGTCGGCGCATTCGATGCGGGAGTTCCCTGTAAAAGTAACCAAGGGGCGCCATTCTGTCAACGACATCGCCGGAGCGCCGCCCGGCCCGCATCACTCAAGCGCAATCCATCGCCGGACCGCTTCAGGCGCGATATCCACGCCGCGCGCGCCGAGAAACGCGGCAAAGTCGGCCGGCGGCGGCGCGACGAATTGGCGGCGTGCGCCGTCGCGCGGATGCGAAATCTCCAGCGCCAGAGCATGCAACGCCTGCCGTTCGAAGCCGCAGCCGGCCGCGCCGCCATACAGGGCGTCGCCAAGGCACGGATGCCCGCTCGCGGCGAGATGCACGCGAATCTGATGGGTCCGGCCGGTCTCCGGCCGCACACGCACGAGGGTAGCCGGCGCCGCGGGCGAGTCGAAACGTTCCAGCACGGCGATTTGGCTGACCGCCGCGCGCGGATGGTGCGACCGCACCGACATCCGCTTGCGTTCCGTCGGATGGCGGCCCAGGGGACGGGAGATGGTGAAGCGATCGCGGGCGACGACGCCGCGGACTATCGCCAGATAGGTCTTGCGCACCGTGCGATCCTTGAACTGGCGCGCCAGGCCGGCGCGCGCCGCCAGCGTGCGCGCGATCGCAATCACGCCCGAGGTGTCCTTGTCGAGGCGATGGACGATGCCGGGGCGGCGCACGCCGTCGGGGTCGGCCAGCGCCGCGAGATCGGGGAAGCGAGCGAGCAGCGCGTCGACCAGCGTGCCGTCGGGATGGCCGGGCGCGGGATGCACGGCGACGCCAGCGGCCTTGTTGACGACGATCAGGTCCGCGTCGGCATAGAGCACGTCGAGCGGCGGAGCGGCTTTGGGTTCCGGCGCGGCGGGCGCGGCCAGCGGCGCGATCGACACGCGATCTCCGGTGCGCAGCGCGGCCGCGGCGCGCGACGGCGCGCCGTTCAGCGTCACCGCGCCCGCCTTGATCATCCGGGCGGCTTGCGACCGGGAACATTCGGGCGCAAGCGCCGCCGCGACGAACTGGTCGAGCCGCATCCGCGCGTCGGCGGCGCCGGCGATCAGTTCCCGCGGCGTCATCGCGGCGCGCCGCCCGTCTGGCGCTCAGGCGCGAATGGTCGTGGGATGGGCCGCCTCGTACTGCTTGATCGCCTCGTCATGGGCAAGGGTAAGGGCGATATCGTCGAGTCCTTCGAGCAGGCATCGCTTCGGAAACGGGTCGATGTCGAAATGCGCGGACCATCCAGCGCCGTCGAAGACCTTCTGTCCGGCGAGATCGACGGTCAGCCGGTAATCCTCGTTGCGCTTGATCGCGGCGAAGATCGCCTCGACCTCCTCGGGCTTGAGGATGATCGTGAGCACGCCGTTCTTGAGGCAGTTGTTGCGGAAGATGTCGGCGAAGGTGGGCGCGATCACCGCCTTGAAGCCGAAATCCGCCAGCGCCCAGACCGCATGTTCGCGCGAACTGCCGCATCCGAAGTTGGCGCGCGCGACCAGGATGGTCGCTTTCTCGAAGCGCGGCTGATTGAGCACGAACTGGCTGTCGGGCTGATTGCGCCAATCGAAGAACAGGCCGCGGCCCAGCCCGCTGCGCACCACGGACTTCAGAAACTGTTTGGGGATTATTTGGTCGGTATCGACGTTGGGCCGATCGAGCGGAGCGACGATGCCGGTGAAATTCTTGAACGGTTCCATCGATGCGGTTTCCTTTCGCGCCGGAGTTGAATCAGCGGCTCGCCCACTCCCGAACGTCAACAAAATGGCCTGCGACCGCGGCCGCGGCGGCCATGATCGGGCTGACCAGATGGGTGCGGCCGCCCTTGCCCTGCCGCCCCTCGAAATTGCGGTTCGAGGTGCTGGCGCAGCGTTCGCCCGGCTGCAGGATGTCGGGGTTCATGCCGAGGCACATGCTGCATCCCGCCTCGCGCCACTCGAAGCCGGCCGCTTTGAAGATGCGGTCGAGGCCCAGCTTTTCGGCTTCGATTTTGACCTGCTCCGAACCCGGCACGACCATCGCGCTGACGGTCGAGGCGACCTTGCGGCCCTTGACGATGGCCGCGGCGGCCTGCAAGTCGCTGATCCGCGAATTGGTGCATGAGCCGATAAAGACGCGGTCGATCCGCACTTCCTCGATCGGCACGCCCGGCTGCAGTCCCATGTATTCGAGCGCCAGTTCGGCGGCGCGGCGCGCGGTCGCGTCGGCGAAGCTCGCCGGATCGGGAACTTTGCCGGTTACTTCGGCGACCATACCGGGATTGGTTCCCCATGTGACTTGCGGCGCGAATTCGGCGGCCTTGAAGACCACGGAGCGATCGAATTTGGCGCCTTCGTCGGTGTGGAATTTGAGCCACTCCCGCGCCATCCGGTCAAACTCGGCGCCCGCCGGCGCGTAGCGGCGGCCGCGCAGATAATCGACGGTCTTCTGGTCGGCCGCGATCATTCCCGCCCGCGCGCCGCCTTCGATCGACATGTTGCAGACGGTCATCCGCTCTTCCATCGACATCGCCTCGAAGGTCGAGCCGCGATATTCGATTGCGTGGCCGGTGCCGCCGTCGGTCGTGATGCGCCCGATGATGCCGAGAATGACGTCCTTGGCGGTCACGCCGAGGCCCAGCCGCCCATCCACGCGCACTTCCATCGTCCGCGGCTTCGCCTGCCACAGGCACTGGGTCGCCAGCACGTGCTCGACTTCGCTGGTGCCGATGCCGAAGGCGAGCGCGCCGAGAGCGCCGTGCGTCGCGGTATGGCTGTCGCCGCATACGATAGTCATGCCGGGTTGACTCAGCCCCAGCTCCGGCCCGATCACGTGAACGATGCCCTGCTCGACCATCCCAAGGTCGAACAATTTCACGCCGAACTCGTTGCAGTTCTTGCGCAGCATCTCGATTTGCAGCTTGGCGTCGGGGTCCGCGATCGGCAGCGAGCGATCGGTGGTCGGCACGTTGTGATCCATGGTGGCGAACGTGCGATCGAGCCGGCGCACCCTGCGTCCGGCCTTCGCCAGGCCCTCGAAGGCCTGCGGCGACGTAACTTCGTGAATCAGGTGAAGATCGATGTAAATCAGCGCCGGCTCGCCGGATTGTTCACGAACGACGTGGGCATTCCAGATTTTATCGAAGAGCGTTTGCACAGCCATGGCGTGGAAATGGTTCCTCCACTTGAAACTCAAAGAGTAACAGGATTAGCCGAGAGCGCCTATCGAGGTCAAAAACCGCGTCCATGCGATCGTCGAGCGGCCTCGCTTGAGCGCTCGCAACGTAACGCTTTTGGACGTATTATTGACCAACCGCGGCGCGAGAAGTCCGCATCGCCACGGCAAAGGGGTCACATGCGGCAATCTTACGACGCCGTGGTGATTGGCACGGGCTTCGGCGGCGCGGTCGCGGCCTGCCGGCTCGCTCAGGCGGGGCTTTCGGTTGGAATTCTCGAACGCGGCAGGCGCTACCCGATGGGTTCGTTCCCGCGCGATTTCGACGATCCGCTGAACGGATGGCTCTGGAGCGTCGGGCAGGGGCTGTTCGACGTTCGCCCGCTCAATCAAATGATGATCGTGCAGGGCGCCGGCTACGGCGGCGGCTCGCTGATTTACGCGAATGTCCACCTGCGCGCGCCCGCCGATGTGTTCGCCTCGGGATGGCCGGCCGGCTACAGCCGCGCCGCGCTCGATCCCTATTACGACCTCGTCGCCTGGATGCTCGACATCAAGCCGATCGCCGAATCCAGACATCTCGGAATTCCGCCGAAGACCGCCGCGATGCAGGCCGCGGCGCGAAAACTCGGCCGCGAGAGCCAATTCATCTATCCGGCCATCGCGGTCGATTTCGGCGAACCCGAAAAGATCCATCCGAACCGATTCGGAATCGACCAAAAAGGGTGCAATTACTGCGGCGAATGCGACATCGGATGCAATCTGCACGCGAAGAACACGCTCGACTTGAACTATCTGGCGCTTGCGGAGCGCCACGGCGCGGAGACGCGGCTGCAATGCGAAGCGACGGGCGTCGCGCCGTCGCCGAATGGCTACAACGTATCATTCGTCGATCACGCGGCGGGCGATTCCAGGGATAATATACAAGCAAAGTTTCTTTTTTTGTGCGGCGGCGCGATCAACTCGACCGAATTGCTATTGCGATGCCGCGATCAGCATCGCACGCTGCCAAATCTCAGTCGCCGTCTTGGCGATAATTACTCGGCCAACGGCGATTTTTTGGCGTTCGCATTCGATACCGCCGGAAAGCTCGAGCCGTCGCGCGGCCCCACGATCACCACGGGCATCGTTTATGATCGCGGCGCTGGCGCCGAACGGACGTGGTTTATCTTCGAAGAGGGCGGCTATCCAAAGCAGGTCGCGAGCGCCTTGCAGATCCTGAATCCGGCCCGCGGCGCGCTCGGCGCAATCGCGACGATGACGCAGAGCGAGCTTATCGCGGCGCTCCGGCGCGTCGCCGTTCCCGGCGCGCCTGCCTCCGCCGACGGCGCGAATAGCGCGGTTTTTCTGGCGATGGGCCGCGATCGCGCGAATGGCAAAATCACGCTCGCGCCGGTCGTCAATTCGCTCTTCGTCGAATGGAACGTCGCTGGCAACCTGCCGCTCTATGACGCCGAAGCGGGCCTCGCAGGCGATATCGCCGCGGCGCTCGGCGGCAGGCTCGCCCTGAACCCGTTTTGGGAGCGGCTGCGGCAGCCGGTTTCGGTGCACAACCTGGGCGGATGCGTAATGGCCGATTCGGCGGATCGCGGCGTCGTCGATGGCGGCGGCGAGGCGTTCGGCTATCCCAATCTGTTCGTGATGGACGGAGCGATCCTGCCCGCCGCGACCGGCGTAAACCCGTCGCACACGATCGCGGCGGTGGCGGAACGCAATATCGAAATAGCTATCAGGAAAATCAAAGGCGATTCGTCATGGCGGACGCCTGAGGCGGCCAAGGCCGCGCCGGCAATCGATCCGCTTGCGCAAGTGACTATTCCAACAGGAGGCACGATGGAGCCGAAGACCCAGGTTATTGGCTTGTCATTCACCGAGACGATGAAGGGCTTTATCGACCGGGGACATAATCCTGCCGATGACTTTCCCGGCGCGGAAAAAGCCGGCCAGGCGAACAATACGCTCGTTGATTTCACACTGACTATCAACTTCCCCAACCTCGACGCCGCGATCGCCGACCCGCGCCATCCCGGCGTCGCCAGCGGCGTCATCCACGCCGCCGGATTCACGGGCCCGGCGGGATCGCCCGTGAACAACGGCGTTTTCAATCTATTTGTCGACTCGAACGCGCCAAACGAGCGCCGGATGCTCTATGCGCTGCCGTTCATCGGCGCGGACGGCAAACCCTGGTTGCTCGACGGTTTCAAGGATGTGCGCGATCACGGAAACTTCGACGTATGGGGCGCGACCAGCACGCTGTACACCTCGATTCGCGAGGGACACGAGCGCACCGGCGCCATAGTCGCGTCGGGCGTGATGCATATCCTGATGCCCGACTTCATGCGTCAACTGACGACCTTTACGGTAAGCGGCACGAACGATCCGGCGACGAAAGCCGCCGCGATCGCGCGCTTCGGCCGTCTGTTCATGGGTACGTTGTGGGACGTCTTCGTCAGGCCGCGATTGCCCTGAGATTCTCGATATTCAGAGAAAAGGGGGGACTTTCAAGATGGCTCTGCCGACACCGGAAGTTCATACGGTCACGACCGCCGATGGCGTCGCGCTTACGCTGACGCGCTACCGCGGCGGATCGAAAGGGCCGGTCATGATCGCGCACGGCGCCGGCGTATGGAGCGGGATGTTCGCATTGCCGACCATCGACGAGCATTTCGCCGCATACATAGTCAAGAACGGCTACGACGCATGGCTGTTGGACTGGCGCGCAAGCATCAAATTGCCGCTGAGACAGTTCACCCTCGATCAGGCCGCCGCATACGATTTCCCCGCCGCCGCGAAGTATATTCGCGCCGCGACGCGCGCCGAATCGATTCAGGCGGTGGTGCATTGCGCCGGCTCGAGCACGTTTTTCCTGGCGCTCGCGAGCGGGCTGCTGCCGGAAGTCCGCTGCGTCAGTTGCTCGCAGATCGCATTGCATTACAATCCGCCGGCGGCGACTGAGATCAAGTGCGCGATGCATCTCGGAGAAATCCTTGAAAAGAGCGGCGTCGAATATCTATCGGCGGACGAAGACCCCGCGCATCCGGCGTTCCAGGCGCTGTTCACGGCCTTCGTCAACGCGCTGTACCATCAGTGCGATTCGCCGGCATGCCATCGCATATTCTTCATGTACGGCGAACTCTACCGCCATGAGCAGCTTAATCCCGCGACCCATCAACGGCTCGCCGAACAATTCGGCAAGTGCGACATCACCGCGTTTCGGCATCTGGCGCAGATGGTGCGGCGGGGCGAGGCGGCGAAATTCGATTACGGCGCGGCCGAGAATCTGAAGCGCTATGGCTCGGCGACTCCGCCCAGCTACGTCGCGCCCGAGCATCTGCGGCTGCCGATCACTTTCGTTTCAGGCGCGCTCAATCAAACCTTTCTGCCGATTTCGACACAGCGGACCTACGATTGGCTGCGGTCGGCCAACGATCCGGCGTTGTACACGCGCCATGTTGTTCCGGCCTACGGCCATATCGACGGCTTCATGGGATACAACGCGAATCGCGACGTTTATCCGCTGTTTCTGGAGCAGCTCGAAAAATGTCCCGCTTAAACGGTTGGTGTTATTGGAAGAGGCTGGCGCAGGCGACCTGCCTAGTAGGAAGGAGTTTCGGCAAGCTCGGGACCGCCGTTGAGACGCCTGAGTTGAACATCAGCAGATTTACGAATCATGGAATCGATCAGGTTATTAGCCGCTGCGTCTCGTCGGCTGATCTGTCGGGCACGGTTAAAAATACGCCAGTAGTATTACAAGGGTAATTATGTTAGGCTTGACAGTCATCTAGAAAGTCTCCGTGTTGATCGGCATGGACATTCGAGTCGAAGCCGGTAAGCCGCTGACTACCCTTCCCAACCTCACGCTTGCTCAACTCAAGCGTGATTACTCTACAGAGAAGCCTGCAAGACCTTGCTCCGCGATATGCGCTGGCCCGATGGCATTAAGTGCCTGCGCTGCAATGCGGCCGCCAAGATTTACGCGCTCAACGCGCGCTCGTTCTATTGGGCATGCTGCAATGAAGATTGTGGCGAGCGACGCGGCTATCGCTTCTCCGTAATTACTAAGACGATTTTCGAGAATACTAACTATTCGTTGACCGTCTGGTTTGAAGTCATCTACTTGATGGGTCAATCGAAGAAGGGTATCAGTGCCTTGCAAATCCATCGGCAGATCGGAAGTGGTGGCTATCGGACGGCTTGGTTCATGTGTCAGCGCATCCGGGCTGCGATGCAGGATAAAGAGTTTCCAAAATTGATGGGTGAAGTCGAAGTTGACGAAACCCACATCGGCGGCAAGGAAAAGAACAAACACGCCAGCAAGCGGCTGCATGCCGGTCGCGGCGCTGTCGGTAAGACCACGGTCATTGGCGCGATCAGCCGGAAAGGTAACGTGGTCTGTCAAATGATCGAAAACACGGACGCCAAAACTCTCAACGGCTTCGTCCGCAAGACCGTCAGCGGCAACGTCGATCTGGTCTCGACAGACGAAAACGCCGCCTACCACTAGGAGTTCCAATTCCGTCACAATAACCGTAAGAACCCCGATATCTTCAGGGAAATCCTTCGAGGATGCCGAGGACGCCGCGCTGGAAGCGGCCTCAGCGGCTGGCCAGCGGTGGTCCGGCACGGAGACCGGAGCAGTTAAAGTTGCAATTTGAAGATAAGTCATGCCAAAAGCAGAGCTGGTATCATTACACCCGTTGACGTTCCATGAATCGATTAAGGCGCTCATTGCCGTTGATCCTGATCGTGTTGGTCTTGTGCCTAAGCGCCGCAAAGAGCGGAAAGGCAACCCCAGGTCCAAGGCCAACCCCAAAGCCAAGTGAAAGCGCCAATCTCAGCGATAAACAATCCAGCCAATACCCATCGCCAACTCCAAATTCTAATCTTGCGGACACCCCAGATCGCACAAAAACAGCCGACACAAAACAGAACCAAAGCAGCGACACACCTACGACCATAATCGTTGTTTTCACGGTCATCACTGGAGTCGCCACTGGTCTGATTGCCTTGTTCAATTGGCAGTTGGTCGGTGTTACCGATGAGATGAAAAGTGCGACCCGACAAGCTGCCGATGCCGCGCGTGCAGGACTTCATCTTTATCGGCCCTACTTGCTGGTAACGGCGATCGACTTGGAAGAAGGCGAGTTCTCGAAAGATTATCCGAAAATCATGGTCCAAAATCTGGGGACCGGACCCGCTGACATAATCGACATACGTGTTGCAAGCGGCCTTTTTGATATGCGCACGAATCTGGGCAACCCGGAGGCGTTTGAATTGGTCGTGGAACCAGAAGGACAGCCGAAAGAATCGCGAACCGTAATCGTAGGAGGAACCAGTATACCAACCGAGCTTTGCAGTGTCCTTGTTAGCGCCGAAGATGAAGCCGTCGCCACAATGCCGTACAACAGCAGGGGGAAAACAACGATTAGAAAAACTTTAGCGGTGTGGGGAAGCATCCGATATAGAGGCGGCCCGCCCGATGAGGTCTACGAGACGAAGTTTTTCTGGTGGTATCTTCCCGTAGAGTCCGTCGTCGAATACAAGGGATTTTTCTTGAGAGGTCCAAACAGATTGAATCGTCGCACGTGATTTAGACCACCGGCCTGTCGCCCATAGAGTGGCGATTGCCACGATGACTGTCAAGCCTAACATAATTACCATTGCAAGAGCCTGATGGTCAATATCTGTTTCACTCTAACCAGGCAGGAATAGACTCAATCTCGCTGGAGAGGCGATCACCGCCTATCTGTCGCCAATGTTCAATGCTGGAGTGTTCGAAGTCATGGACCAATTAGGAATTGTACCGTAAAGAGCGAGATTGAGTTGTGAATGTGAACAAGATCAGAAAAATCCTCCTCGCGGACTGGGATCCACTCAATGTTGGCGATAACCTTTAGCTCGCAGATGAGTACGACAGCTACATTCCGGAAATAATCGCGCTACTAAATAGAAGGGCATCGATACAGGAAGTCGAGCAATTTCTGAACGAGGTTGAGGCAAATTTCGGCATAGACCCTACGCCACAGAGGAGCAAGCGCGCCGCAATCCACTTGGTTTCCGAGTAGAATCGCCACCGTTCGGCGCGCCGAGCGGTTATTTAATCCGATGCGTCGGCGCTATCCGCTCGGCGCGCGCGAGGCCGCGGGTAACGGCGTCCTCGCCGAATCTGCGGGTAACGGCGTCGAGCGCCCGGTTCAACCTGATGTTGCGCGCGGCTGTATTCGCCGCCGCGGGATCGAACAGTCCCAACTGACGCGGATCGGAGCGTTCAAGGTTGTGCGCTTGAACGCCGGCGAGGCGGATTTTTTCGCCTTTGGCGGCGCGCGCGAGCAGGCTTCGCACCGCGCGCATAATCGCCGCGCCGTCATCGGTGGGACGGTCGAGGGAAAGACTGCGCGTCAGCAGCGGATAACGGCCGCCGCCCAGCGGCCGCGCCAGTTTGAGCTTGAGAGTGATCGTGCGTGCGACGACCCGATCAGAGCGCAGGCGCCGTCCGAGGGCCTCCGCGTGCGCGATTAGCGCGCGCGCCAATTCGTCCGATCCGGCATCGAGATCGCGCTCGAAGGTGTTCTCCTCGCCGTAAGATTTCCGCTCCCAATCCGCGATTACCGGGCGCGGGTCGCGGCCAAGCGCAAGTTCCCGCAGATGCGGCCCGAACGAGCCGAACAGCGCACGCAGTTCGCCGGCGTCGCGACGGGCCAGATCGCCAATCAGGCGAATTCCCGCGCGATGCATCCGCTCGAGCGTGACCCGTCCGACGCCCCACAATCGTTCGACCGGCAGCGGCTCCAGAAACTGGCGCAAATCCTCCGGACCGATCGCCAGCAGGCCGTCGGGTTTGGACATGTCGCTCAAAATTTTCGCCGCCATCTTGACCGGCGCGACTCCGATCGACACGACCAGGCCGGTGCGTTCCAGCACGCGCCGCTTCAACGCCTGCGCGGCTTCGAGCGGCGGTCCCAGCAGACGCTCGGTTCCGGTCAAATCGATAAACGCCTCATCGAGCGAAAGCGGTTCGACAATCGGGCTGAAGTTCAGGAATATTTCACGAATCGTGCGTGAAATTTCGACGTATCGATCCATCCGGCCCGGCACGAATACGCCCTCGGGGCAAAGCCGGCGCGCCTCGACGGTGGGCATCGCCGAACGCACGCCGAAACGGCGCGCCTCATATGACGCTGAACTGACCACGCCGCGGTTCGATCCGCCGCCGACGATCACCGGCAGCCCGCGCAACGCGGGGTTGTCGAGCATCTCGACCGACGCATAGAAGGCGTCCATATCCGCGTGCGCGATCACGCGCCGAAGTTCCGGCGCGGCGCCGGATTCGGAAGTGGCGCGATCCTCATGTTCGGCCCGCGACATTGCGAATCGTCTCGTCAGGAATTATCGCACCAACAGCTACCGCGGCGCATCGCGTGAGGCGCCGGCCGGAACTTCGCGCGCAAGAAAAGCGGCGACCGCCTCGGCGGCGCGCTCGCCGCCGGCCACGCAATCGGGAATGCCCACTCCGCGCAGATAAGCGCCCGCCAACTCGAAGCCGGGAATCTGATCCGCCAGCGCTTCGATTTCGGCCACACGGTCGAGATGGCCGACGGCGTACTGCGGCATCGAATTCGGCCATCGGCGGACGAGCGTGAGCGACGGTTCCGCGCCCACGCCAAGCAGATCGCGCAATTCGTCGCGCGCCGCGGCGACCATTTCCGCATCGCTCAACGCCATCAAATCCCGATTCAACGCTCCGCCGATAAAGGCCCGCGCGAGCAGGGTTCCGGCAGGCGCGCGGCCGGGATATTTAAGACTCGTGAAACTCCCCGCGATTATCTTGCGCCGCTCGATCGCGGGCACGACGAAGCCGAAGCCCGCCGGCGCCTGCGGAAAATCCTCGGCGCGGTACGCCAGATTGACCACCGCCGCCGAAGCGTATTCGATCGCCGCCAGCTTCGCGCGCAACGCGGGAAACGCCTCGCCGAGCGCGCTCGCGGCGGCATACGCCGGCGCTGCCAGCACGATTGCGTCCGCGCCGGACTCCGCGCCATCCGCGAACCGCAGCCGCCAGCGCCGCGGCCGGTTGCGGCCGGCGCCATCGGGAAGGATCGATACGACCGCGCGTTCCAATCGAATCGAATCCGCCATGCGGTCGGCCAGCTTCTCGACCAACCGGCCGGCTCCGCCGCGAAAACTCACGAACAGACTCCAGCGGGCGCCGCTTTCTCCGCGCGCCTCCGCCGCGCGCGCCCGCCCGGCCGCGCGCAGTCCGCGAATCACGCTGCCGTATTTGCGCTCCATCTCCACGAAACGCGGCAGCGTCGCGCCGATGCTGAGCAGTTCGGGATCGGCCGTGTAGATTCCTCCTGCCAGCGCCTGCGCGACCCGCGTCAGCGTCTCACCGCCGAGGCGCCGGCGCACGAACGACGCCAGGCTTTCGTCGCCGCCGCCGCGCCGGCGCGGCAGCCACGGCTCCAGCGCGATGCGCAGTTTTCCGAGCGGACTGAACAGCGCGCTGCGCATCACCGGCCCCATCCGCGACGGCGCAAGGAGCGAGAAGCCTTCGGGAATTTCAAGTAGCCGGCCGTTCCGAACGACGAAGGTCTTGCGAAACCGCTGGTCGGTGCCGACGATTTCGCCGCTCAGGCCGAGCCGTTCGGCGAGTTTCAGGGCCGCGGGCTTTTCGGAAAGGATCGAGTCGGCGCCGGTTTCGACTACGAAGCCGCCGCGCCGCACGGTTTCGAGCGCGCCGCCGAGCCGCTTGCCGCCTTCGCAAAGCTCGATCGCAAGCGGCAGTTTCCGCTCGAACGAAAGCTCGCGGAGCCGATTCGCGGCGCTGAGTCCGGCGATTCCGCCGCCGATTACAACAACCCGCGCCGACCGTTCTTCCGCCATCGCCAACTACGCTTTCGTCCCGGCAATCAGATGCGCACGCGCCAGCGCCGCGATCAGTTCGATAAATTGCGGGTGGTCGCTCACGGTCGCCGCGCGCTCGAACGCGACCCCGGCGGAACGCGCCGTGCCGGCCGCTTCGATATCGAGGTCGTAGAGCACCTCGACGTGATCGCACAGAAATCCGATTGGAACGGCCACGGCCGCGCGGGCGCGCGTCGATCGCAACGCCTCGTTGACCTCAGGCTCCAGCCACGGCTCGCGCGGACCGCCGCTGCGGCTCTGGTACGCGATTCGCCATCGCGAGCGCCCCAGCGCCCCGGCGACGAGTTCGGCGGAGCGCTGAAGCTGGGTCACATAGGGCGACTCCGCCGCCATCCGCGCGGGAATACTGTGCGCGGTAAAAATCAATTCCGCTTCGTCACGAACGGTTGCGTCCAGACGGTCCAGCGCCGCCCGCGCGCGATCGGCCACCGCGGCGATAAAGCGCGGATCGTCGTGCCACGACGATGGATAGACCACTTCGGGCGGCGACGCTCCAATCCGCGCGCGAGCCTCCGCCACGTCGCGCTGGTAGCGCTCCCAACTCGCTTCGCATCGATGCGCCGCCAGGATGAAGCCGAAAACGCGCCGCGCCCCGCGCGCCGCCAGATCGCGCAGCGACGCTTCGATAAACGGCGGCGTGTTGCGCATCCCGACGACGATCGGCGCGCCGATCCCCGCTGCTTCCAGCTTCGCGCGCAGCGCCGCGGCCTGGCGAAACGTCAATTCGTTGTACGGCGAACGGCCGCCGAGCGATTCGTAGTGATGAACGACTTCCTCGTAGCGTTCGCGCGATACGGGGCGGCCTTGCAGCACGCGATCGAGAAACGGACGAATCTCGCCGGCCGACGACGGGCCGCCGAAACCGACGATCATCACCGCGTCGCAAAGCGGTCGCGCGCCGCCTTCGATTTCCATCTTCGGAATATCCGCTTGGGCCGGGCGCGCAGTCATCGCGCGCTCAACTCGTGCACGATGTCAATCAACGCGCGCACGTTATCGACTGGAGTTTCAGGAAGGATGCCGTGGCCAAGGTTGAAAATATGGCCGGGACGGCCCGCCGCCGCGCGGAGTATCGCCCTGGCGCGCCGCCGAATCTCGCCAATATCGGCGAAGAGCGCGATCGGATCGAAATTTCCCTGCACGCCAACGTCCTCGCCCAACCGCGCCCATGCGTGCGCCAAATCGACCCGCCAATCGACGCCGAAAACGTCGCCGCCCGCCTCGCGCATCGACTCCAGCAAACTCGCCGTGCCCGTGCCGAAATGAATCACCGGCGCGCCCGTTCTGACCGCGGCGATCGTCGCGCGCGAATAGGGCAGCACATAGCGCCGATAATCGTCCGGCCCAAGGCATCCGACCCAGCTATCGAAGATTTGCACCAGGTCCGCGCCCGCCTCGATTTGAAGGTTCAAATATTCGCCGGTGACGCGGGCGATCATCGTCATGATACGGTCCCATAGGTCAGGCTGCGTGTACATCAGGGTTTTCGTCGCCTGATAGTTGCGCGAACCGCCGCCCTCGATCAGATATGAGGCGAGCGTGAAGGGCGCGCCGGCGAAGCCGATTATCGGTTTGGAATCGCCGAGCGACCGCCGCGTGATTTTGATCGCGTCGCCGACAAAAGCCAGCGCCTGCGCCGAGGCCAGCGGCGCGGCGCGATCGAGATCGGCAACGCGCCGAACCGGACGATCGATAATCGGCCCGTCGCCCTTTTCGTAGTGCAGCCCGACGTTCAGCGGCAGCAACGGCAGCAGGATGTCGGCAAAAATTATCGCGGCGTCAACGTTCAATCGCTCGACCGCGGTAACCGTCACCTCGGCCGCCAATTCCGGCCGCTGGCACATCTCGAGAAACGAATGGCGCTCGCGGACACGCCGGTATTCCGGCATGTAGCGGCCCGCCTGCCGCATCAGCCATATGGGAGTGTACGCCGACGGTTCGCGCCGGCACGCTTGCAGAATCGGATGGCCGGGGCGCGCATAGCACGGACCTGGATTTTTCACGCCACCCTCTGACGCAGGTTCTGGCGCCGCCGCTACCCGCGCGCCAGCCAAGGCGGCCATTGGTTTCCGTTCAACGATCGCCGGAGCCTGCGCCGCCGCCGCTTTGACCAAATGTCCAAGCTTGGGATGCTCCGGTTCGAAGTCCGGCTCGATTCCGCGGGCGCGCAATTCCGCCGAACAGATAGGACCGATCGATCCGACCGCCGCACGATTCAATCCCTCGCGCAATCCGGGAAGTACGCCGTCATCGGCCGCCTGACGCATCAGGTTGGCGATCTGAATCGAGCTGGTAAAGAGCACGCAGTCGGCCTGCTTGGCGACGATCGTGCGAATCGCGGCGCGCAAAGGCTCTCGATCCGCGGGCAAGGTCCATCGGTAAACCGGCACGGCCGTGACGATCGCGCCCCGCGCCTCGAGCGCCTCGCATAGATCGCGATTCGCCGCTCCATACTCCTGAATCGCGATACGGCGCCCTGCAAGCTCAGCGAGCCTATCGACGGCCGCAAGAAGTTCGCGCCAGGTGTTCGGCTCCGGAACGTTGAGCGTAGATTCGACGCCCAGCTCCCGCAGCGCGGCGACCGGCTTTGGCCCCCGCGCCACAGTCGTCACGCCCCGCAGCGCCGCGACCAAATCTTCCCGCCTATAACGTCGCTCGAGCAGCCGGAACAATTCGCGCACACCGACGCCGGTGAGGAAAACAACGAGATCGAATTCGCCCGCGAGCAGGTGCGCGGCGAATTCAAACGCCGCCGGATTGTCCTCGATCGGCGCCTCGGCCATCGCCGGCGCGACCGTCGCACACCCGCCAAACCGTTCGATAAGCGTGCGCGTCTCGGCCGCCATCCGGCTCTCAAACGCGATCACGCGCAGACCGCCGAATCCGCCGCCCGTCTCATCGTGCGCTGTGGAATCGATCATTAATTTCATCCCGCATTCCGCATGTAACGGAACGCCTCCCCGGTCTCCCTGTTATGAGTCGATTATATGATGACGCGAAACCTTTCGCGCTATTGATATTGCGAATCCGGAGCGGCTGCGACGGCGCGCCATCCCCGCGGAAGCTTCCGCGCTTTTGGCAAGCCCGGCACCGCTATGTTACGACTTCGCGGCGGAGGTCGCTGAAATATCATGAGCGAACCCGTGGTTCTGATCGACAAGTCCGACGGAGTCGCCGTCGTCACCCTCAACCGGCCTGAAAAACTCAACGCCCTCAATCGCGAACTGCGCGGCTCATTCTGCCGCGCGATGGCCGCGCTGCGGGAGGACCCCGAGGCGGGCGTGGTGATTATCACGGGCGCCGGCCGGGCGTTTTGCGCCGGACTCGACCTGCGCGAACTTGGAGCGGATTCCAGCCGCGAGAGCGGCGCGCTGGCGCGCGACGGCTCGGCGGTCAATTTCATCACGGTGATCGAGAATATGAAGGTCCCCGTAATCGCGGCGGTCAACGGCTTCGCGGTGACCGGCGGTTTCGAGCTGGCGCTCGCTTGCGACATGATCGTCGCCGCCGAAAACGCGCAATTCGCGGATACCCACGCCCGCGTCGGCGTGATGCCGGGCGGCGGGATGACCGCGCGGCTGCCGCGCGCCGTCGGCGTCCGCAAAGCCAAAGAGATGTCGCTGACCGGAAATTATTTGACCGCCCGCGAGGCCGAGCGGATGGGTCTGGTCAATCGCGTAACGCCAAACGGCGAGGCTCTGAATGAAGCGCGCGTGCTGGCGGCGCAAATCCTGAGCGCCAACCAGGCCGTGGTCCGCGAACTCAAGCAGCTCTACGACAAGACCACGCGATCCTCGCTGGGCGAAGCGATCGAACTCGAGCAGGAGGCTTTCCGCGCCTTCAATTCGCGCGCGAACCTCAAAGACTTCGACCAGCAACGCGCGGCCGTGATGGAACGCGGACGGGCGCAATCGGGACCACGCAAATGAATAGCGTGATTGACATGAAAGAAAACCTGCGGCGGACCTTGAAAGTTCGATCGGCGACAGCGCTTGCCGCGCTCGCGATGTTCGCTTTGATGGCCGCGGCGCCGAATCGTGCGCGCGCCGCATCCGGTCGTGCAAAGATCATTCATGAATCCGCGATACCGGCGGCGAAGATTCCGGCGTACCTCACCGCGGCGATCGATTCGCCGGATCGGCCGGCTGCCGACCGTGCGCTCGACGAATCGCGCAAGCCGGCCCAGACGATGGCGTTCTTTGGCGTCAAGCCCGGAATGCGCGTGGCGGACCTGTGGGCGGGCGGTGGATATACGACCGAACTGCTCGCGCGCATCGTCGGGCCAAGCGGCAAAGTCTATTCGCAGAACGGTCCCTTTCCGGAGAAATTCAAGAAGAACGAAACGCTGTGGCAAAGCCGGCTGAAAGAGCCGGGGATGTCGAACGTTGTCGAAATCAAGAAGCCGTTCGGCGCGCCGGAGCTTCTGCCGGTGGCGCCGGGTTCGCTCGACGCGGTCTTCATCAATCTCAACTACCACGATCTGTTTAATATCGGCGCCGATCCCGCGACGTTGAACGCGACCGTTTTCAAAGCGCTCAAGCCCGGCGGCATCTACGCAATCGTTGACAACAGCGCGAAGCCCGGCGCCGGCGTGAGCGAGACCAAAACCCTCCATCGCATCGGCGAAGCGACTCTCGTCAAGCAGGTCGAAGCGGCGGGCTTCAGGCTTGCTGCGACCTCCAACGTTCTGCGCAATCCCAAAGATCCGCGCACCGAGCCGTTCTGGAAGATGAACCATACGCAGGATCGTTTTGTCTTGAAGTTCGTCAAGCCGTGATTGCGATGGAACCCGGCGAACCGTCAGCGAGGAAGACCAAATGAAAATCGGATTATTGGCGGCCGGCCTGATGCAGGGAGCGCAGCCCGACTATCTGCGCACGATGGCGCGCGAGGTCGAACGGCTCGGCTTCGGCACGCTCTGGGCGCCCGAGCACGTCGTGCTCTTCGACGCCTATAACGAATCGAAATACCCGTACTCCGCCGACGGCGCCTTTGCGACCGCCGCCGACGCCGACTGGATGGACCCGTTTATCGCGCTGACATGGGCCGCCGCTCACTCCAAACGGATTCGGCTCGCCACCGGCATATGTCTCGTGCCGGAGCACAACCCGCTCGAACTCGCGAAGGCGATCGCCAGCGTCGATCGGCTGAGCGGCGGACGTTTCGCGCTCGGCGTGGGCATCGGATGGTCGTCGGAAGAATTCAAAGCGCTCGGCATCTCCTTCGAGCGCCGCGCCCAACGCACGCGCGAATATATCGACGTGATGCGGCGGCTGTGGAGCGAAGCGCGGACGACGTATCACGGCGAATTCGTCAATTTCGACGGAGCGCGCAGTTATCCCAAACCGGCGCAGGGCGGCCGCGTGCCGATTATCTTCGGCGGGGAAAGCGGTCCGGCGTTGCGCCGCGTCGCCGAAATCGGCAACGGATGGTTCGGTTTCAATCTCACGCCCGACACGGCCAAGGCGAAGGTCGCGCGCCTGCATGCGCTGCTCAAGGAAAACGGCCGCGCTCCGGCCGACGTCGAGATTATCGCGGCGCCCTATACGCAGCCGGTCGCGCCCAAGGATCTAAAGGGCTACCACGAGGCTGGCGTGAGCGAAATCGTGCGGACCTTCCGGATGCCCGAGCGCGAGGCCGATCTGCCCAAGGCGCTCGAGGCAATGGCGCGCGAGTGGGTGGAGCCCGCCGCTAAACTGGGATAGTGCGAACGCGCGGCGCCGCTTTGAAAACGGCGCCGCGTCAATTACCGCGCGAGGATTTCGCGCGCGCGCTTGAGGTCGGACGCGATTTGCGCCGCCAGCGCGTCCGCCGAATCGAACTTGCGCTCGGGCCGGATTCGTTCGATAAGTTCCAGCCGCACCTCGACTCCGTAAATGTCGCGATCGAAATCGAAAACGTGCGCCTCGATCGTGCGTTCCGGCTCCGCGAAGGTCGGACGCATCCCGATATTCGTGATCGACGCATAGGCGCCGTCGTCGAAAACCAGCCGCGTCGCATAAACGCCATCCGGCGGCAGGCATTCCGTCCGGCTCTGGATATTCGCGGTCGGAAATCCGATTTTCCGTCCTCGCTCGCGCCCGTGAACGACCGCGCCGCGCAGAAAATGCGGCCGGCCCAGCAGCTTCGCTGCGGCCGGCATATCGCCCGCCGCGATCGCCTCGCGAATCCGCGACGAACTGACCTCCATCCCCGCGACTTTCACGGGGCCGACCACGCGCACCGCGAGGCCCATCTCGGCGCCCAACGCGCGCATCGCCTCGGCGTTGCCGGCGCGATTGTGGCCGAAGCTCACGCTGTGTCCAACGACCACCCCGCGCGCGCCGACCCGCTTAATCAGATAATCGCGCACGAAATCGCGCGGCTCGACCATGCTGAACGCGCGCGAAAATTCGATCACCAGCACCGCGTCGATGCCCGACACGCGCAGGAATTCAAGCTTGTCCTCCGGCGTCATGATCAACCGCGGCGCGCGCTGCGGCGCGAGCACTTTCGCCGGATTCGGATCGAACGTCAGCGCGAAAGCGGCTCCGCGATGCGGCCGCGCCAGCTCGATCGCCGTGCGCAGTATCTCCTGATGGCCCATGTGAACGCCGTCGAAATTGCCCAGCGCCGCCACGGGCCACGGATGCGGCTTGAGCGCGGCGAGGTCGCGGATTATTTCCATCGCATCGCCGCCTTTCGCTCCGTGCTCGCCGGCATCGGCTTGCCGCTCGCGCCCCTCATCGAATGACCCGGCATGCGCTCACCCGTTCGCCAGCGACGACAGCATCGCTCGCGCCGGCGGCGCCTGCGGCGAATTCGGATGATCGTTCAGGAGCTTTTGCAGCGTCAGGCGCGCGTCGATCCGATCGTTGATCTTCATGAACGCCTGCGCTTCGCCCAACAGCGACGCCGACGCGAAACGGCCGCTCGGAAAGCGCATCGCCAGATCGTTGTACTGCAGAATCGCCTGATCGTACTTGCCCATTTCGTTCAGCGCGTTCGCCGAAAAGTATTCGGCCGGCTCGCTCAGTTCCGATTTCGGATAGCGCCGCTGCAGACCCTGGAATTTAGCCAGCGCGTCGGCATAATTCCCCTGCTGCATGTCCGACAATCCAGCGCGATAAAGGCCCGCGCCTCCGTCGCTGCTCGAACGGGCCGCGGCCATTTCATGCCCAAGCGTTTCGCGCCACGACGGCGCGGCGTCCTGCGCAACGGCGGGCGGTGGAGGATTCGCGGACGGCGGCGCCGCGGCGGAGCCGGCCTCCGCACTGTCGTCCGCGGGCGGGACCATCGGCGCCCCGACCGGCGGCGCGCCGCCCACGCCCGCTCCGGACGGCGAACCCGGCGGCCCGGCCGCGCCCGAAGAACCCGGAACGCCCGGCGCGCCTGGAACCGCCGGCGCCTGTCCCTGCTGCAACGCCGCGACTTCCTGCTCCAGCCGCGCGACGCGCGCGTTCAACGGCCCCTTGCCAGCGCCGCCGTTATGCCGCAGCTCGACCAACTGGTCGTTCAGGCGATTCACCTGATCCTGCAGATCGGCGATCTGCTGGCGGTCGGTCGCGACCATGCCGCGCAGCGACGAATCGCTCTCCTGCAATTGCTGCACGTCCGACGTCCCTGCGCATCCGGCCAGCGCCGCCGCCGCCGCTATCGCGCAAATCCGCGCGGCCCAGCGCCGGCGCGGCGATTTCACGGCCGCCCCGGTCATTGCGAGACGACGAAATGGTCGCGGCGATTTTGCGCCCAGCAGTCGTCGGTTTCTTCGGTGCAAATGGGCAACTCCTTGCCGTAGCTAATCGTCGACATGCGCTCGCTCGCGATCCCGAGCGTGCTCAAATAGTCCTTGGCCGCCTGCGCGCGCCGCGCGCCGAGAGCGATATTGTATTCCTCCGAACCGCGGTCGTCGCAATGCCCCTCGATCTGCACGCGGCTGTTCGGATGGCTCTCCAGCCATTGCGCGTTGGATTTCAGTATATCGCCGTCCTGGCCGCGGATGGTCGAATCGTTGTAGTCGAAATGAATATCGCTGAGCGGCCCCTGCGCGCCGCTGCCGAGCGTGCCGTTCCGCGCCTGGTCGAGCGAGCTGCCGCCGCCCGGACCCATGCCGTTCTCTCCGAGCGGACTGCCATTCGCGCCGTTGGCCCCTCCAGCCCCGTTCTTCTTCGACGAACATCCGCCCAAAGCGAGCGCCGCCACCACTAACGCGACGCCGGCGGCCCGGGTCAGCGCGCCGAGTTCAATTCCCCAGCCATCCCGACCACGATGGGTTCGAATCATTTCCTTCTCCTTCTGTTAAGGGTGCGATTACGTAACCGTCGAGCGCGCGCATGAGGTAAATCCTCGAACGTCCGCCGCGGGTTGATCCAAAAGCGATATAGCGTCCGTCGGGCGACCAGGCCGGCGACTCGTTCGACCCCGACACGGTGAGCTGGCGCGCGTTGCCGCCGCCCGCATCGATGGTAAAAATCTGGAAACCGCCGCCGTCGCGGCTTTCGTAGGCGATTTTTTTGCAGTCCGGCGAAAACGCCGGCGCGGTGTTGTACGAACCTTGATAGGTCACCCGCCGCGCGTCGCCGCCGTCAAGGCTCTCGACATAAACCTGCGGCGTGCCCGATCGATCCGAGGTGAACGCGATCCGCGATCCGTCGGCGCAGAGCGAAGGGCTTACGTTGATCGCCCGATTTTGCGTCAGCGCCCGGATCTCGCCGCCCGCGGAATCCAGCAGATAAAGATTGGTGTGGCCGCCGCGCGAATACGCGCCGACGATCCTCCCGTCCGGCGTGAGCGCGCCGCCCACGGCCTGGCCAAGGCCGGGCGCGATCGGCGTTTCAGTCTTGCGTCCGACGTCGACCAGATAAAGCTCCGGCGCGTAGGTCTTGTACGAGAGGTACAGCAGATGGCGGGCGCCGCTGTCGAAACTCGGAAATAGATTTATCGTCGGATTGTCGGTGATGCGGAACAGGCCGCCGCCGTCGAGCCACGACGTATAGATTTCCTTGAAGCGTCCGCCGCGCGTCGACACGAACGCCAGCTTCGAATCGAACGGCCCTCGCACTCCCGTCGCCGATTGAAGCGCCGCGTCGGCGAATCGCCGCGCCATCTCGCCCACGTCGCCCAGCCCGCCGGTGAAGCGCTTGCCCATGATCCGGCGCTGTTGCGGCACGTCGAAGAGCAGCGCTTCGACCACGATCGAATCGCCGTTGGCCTTGATCGCGCCTTTGACCAGGAAGTCGGCGCCGAGCGAGCTCCAGTCGCCGAAATTGAACTGGCCGATATCGTAGCCCGAGTTTTGCGCGTTCTCGATATAGGATTTCGGACTGATGATGCGAAAGTAGCTGGACAGTTTGAGATCGCGCATCAGCACCCGGTCGAATTCAGCCGAAACCGAATGGTCGTCGTCGCCGGCGAGGTTCTTCAACGCCGAGACCGCGATCGGCGCGGCCGTCGGCGCCTTGCTGATATCGAACCGGATCTGGGCGTGCGCCGCGGACGGCGCCAGCGCGAGCGTCAGCGCCGCCGCGATGAACAACATCCTTTTTATTACGGACTTCATCATCCGCGCGCCTGTCCGCTGATTCCGGGTTTTTCCGGCGTCGCCATGATTTCCATCTCCGCCTCCTCAACCTTCCGCCGCAACGCTTTCTAATCGCTCGGCGCGCCCGCTTTCAGATCGCTAAGCTTGAACACCGCTTCCATGCCTGCGGCGAATTGCTGCCGGTATTTATCGGGCGGCGGTGGAAAGGGGCTGGCGCCGCGAATCGCGCGCACAACCGAATCGTCGAACGCCGGATCTCGCGAACTCTGCTTAATCTTGATCGAATTAAGTTTGCCGTCGGGGTTGATGCCAAATTCGACCGTCGCCGTCGAATCCGGATTCCCGCCCGTGAAACTCCAGGCGTTCTTGATACTTTCCTGCACCTGCTGGTAGTAGAGCAGAAAATTCGGGTCCTGTTGAATCCCCGCGCTGCCCGTACCCGATCCAACGCCATACCCCTTGCCTGGATGCTCGCGATCGGCGAGTACCGGTCCGCTCCCCGAACGATCGGTCGCGTGCGCCTTGTCCTTGAGCGCGGCTAGATGCTCGCGCAGCAATTGCTCGCGCACCTTTTCCAACTCGCTCTTCACGTCGGGCGTCGGCTCCGCCTTCGCCATCGCGATCGGCGTCGCGCGCGGTTTGGGCTTGGGCGTCGGCTTCGGTTTCGGCCGCTCATGCCGCGCCCGCGGAGTTGGCTGCGGCGTCGGCCGCAGTTTGCGATGCGGACGCGGAGCCGCCGCCGGCGCGGGAGTCGCAGCCTGCGTGGGCGCGGGGGTCGGCGTCGGCGTTGGCGTGTGATGAAGAGTGTTGAGCGCGATCGCGTTCCGATCGTTCACCGGCGCCGGCGTCGGCGCCGCTTTCGGCGCGGGCGCGCGATGCGCTGTGCGGGGCGGCTCGGGCCGGCGCTCCCGCTCCTGATTGATCGCCGGCAAGCGGGTACCCAAGTCGCCGGCGGGTACTGAATCGACGATTTTGACCGTGTACGCGGCCGGCGGCAGATCGTGCGGCTGTAAAAACTCGGGCAATATGAAGAGCGCCAGGTAGATCAGCCCGGCATGCGCAATCGCGGAGACGACGATCGCCGCCGCATAACCCCAGCGGCTCTCCCGATCGTCGAGACTAAGGACTGGCGCCGCCACGTCTCGACCCGCCGCTCCCCGCCCCCGCTTCTTCGCCTTCCACCGGCGGCATCTCCGTCACCATGCCGACGTTCTCGATTCCCGACGCCTTGATCGCCGCCATCGTGCGCATCACCTCACCGTAGGGCGTCGCCTCGTCGGCGCGGATAAACACTTCGCGATCCGGCCGCTCCGCCGCGATCGCCGTCAACTTTTCGCCAAGCTGCGCCGCGGTCATCCGCGTGTCGTTCAGATAGATTTCGCTGTTGCGCGTTATCGAGACGATGAACTGCTCCTCTTTGCCGGGCAGCGCCGCGGCTTTCACGCGCGGCAGATTGACCTGCACGCCCTGCTGGATTATTGGCGCCGTCACCATGAAAATGATCAGCAGCACCAGCATCACGTCGACCAGCGGCGTGACGTTGATTTGCGAAGCCAGTTGTCCGCGTTGCGGGCTGTCCGACGCCATCCTCGACGCTCCTCAGGAGAGGAAATGACGCTCGGCGATGTTAAGGAACTCGGACGTGAAATTATCCATCTCGGTGGCGAGTTCGCGTACTCGCGTCGCGAAGTGGTTGTAGTAAACCTGCGCTGGCACCGCGACCACGATTCCAAACGCCGTCGTGATCAGCGCTTCCGCGATTCCCGGAGCGACCGCCTGAATATTCGACGTATGCGCCGCCGACAATCCCATGAACGCCGTCATCACGCCCCACACCGTGCCGAACAATCCGACGAACGGACTGGTTGAAGCGGTCGTCGCGAGAAACGGGATGCCCTTTTCGAGTTTGACCAGCTCGACGTTGCTCTGCCGCTTCATCGCGCGCGTGACGTTCTCGACGCCGCCGAGATCGGTCGAAAAGCCGCTCTCGGCCCCGACCGCCTGACGCTTCGCGCGCGTCAGTTGGAGCAATTCCTGGTAACCGGCGCGAAACACCTGCGCCACCGGACTCTGTTTGAGGCCGACGCTCGCGGTATGGATCGCCGCCAGATTTTTCGACTCCCAGAAGATCGTGATGAAGCGCTCGGACTCTTTGCGCGCCTTTGAAATATGCACGAGCTTGTAGAAAATGATGCCCCAACTGGCGATCGAAAATCCCGCCAGCGTGAGCAGCACGGCCTTGACCACCGGACCCGTGCCCAGCAGCAGGTCCACCACCGAAAGACCGCCCCCGCCGTTCACCCGTCTCCTCCGTCCCGCGGCCCTTTTATGCGGCGCCGGTTAGAGCTGCGCGCTCCGGCGCGGCCGGCCGTCAAATCATCGAACGCCGGCCTTGACTTGTTTTCCATCGCGCCTCGGCCAAACAGGTTCATTATTTACGGCATGTTCGCCGTAGTCAATTTTGGCGGCGCGCGCCTGTTGGTTCGCGCCGCGCTCAAACGCCGCCAATATTTTGCGATCGGACGACGCCGCGCGCCAATTGTTTCAATTTGCGGCGCAAACCCGTGGCATCGAGATTCGATTATGGTACTTTGAGAAAACGATATTCGTTCGGCGCACTCGCCAGGAGGATTCACCGGTGGCCACCCGGATCGCAATCAACGGCTTCGGCCGTATCGGCCGCATGTTCTTTCGTGCGGCCCTCGCCAAGAAAGATCTAGAAATCGCCGCGGTCAACGATATTACTGACGCGCCCACGCTGGCCCATCTGCTCAAGTACGATTCGGTTCACGGCACGCTGCCCTATCAGATAAAGGCCGAAGGCGACCAGATCATGATCGACGGCCGCGCGCTCACGGTGCTGGCGGAACGCGATCCGGCGAAACTGCCATGGAAGCGGCTCGGCGTGGAAGTCGTCGTCGAATCCACCGGACTGTTCACCGCGCGCGACAAAGCCGCGCTCCATCTCGGCGCCGGCGCGCGCAAGGTCGTAATCAGCGCGCCCGCAGACGGCGCCGATATCACGCTTTGCCTGGGCGTGAACCATGACGCCTATGATCCGCGCCGCCACGACGTGATTTCCAACGCCTCCTGCACCACCAACTGCCTCGCGCCGGTCGCGAAAGTCCTGCATGAAAATTTCGGCGTCGTGCATGGATTGATGACCACCGTGCACGCCTACACGCAGGACCAGATGCTGCAGGACGGCCCGCACAAAGATCTGCGGCGCGCGCGCTCGGCGGCGCTCTCGATGGTGCCGACATCGACCGGCGCCGCCAAAGCGATCGGGCTGGTGCTGCCAGCGCTCAAAGGCAAGCTCGACGGCATCGCCGTGCGCGTGCCCACGCCGAACGTCTCGGTGGTCGATTTGACCGCCGCGGTCGAGCGCGACGCCGACGAGAAATCGATCAACGCCGCGATGAAGAAAGCCGCCGATGGCGAGCTCAAGGGCATCCTGGAATACAGCGATGCGCCACTCGTCTCGATCGACTTCAACAACAATCCCCATTCCTCCATTTTCGATGCGCCTTTGACCAAGGTGCTCGATCGCCGGCTCGTCAAGATCTTCTCGTGGTACGACAACGAGTGGGGCTATTCGAATCGACTCGCCGACGTTACCGCCTACGTCGCATCCAAAGCCTGATTTGAACCGGATGAAACGGGGCTGATCGGTTCAGGAAGCGATTGCGGCAATGGCGATTCGTTCGATCAAGGAACTTGCGTTCAACGGCAAGAAAGCGCTCGTGCGATGCGACTTCAACGTACCGCTCGAAGCCGGAAAAATCACCGACCCGAATCGGATCGAGGCGAGTCTCGATACGATTCGTCACGTCGTGGCGCAGGGCGGCGCCGCGGTCCTCTGCTCGCATCTGGGACGGCCCAAGGAACGCACCTCGGACCTCAGCCTTAAGCCCGTCGCGGAATATTTGAGCAACGCCCTCGGGCACAAGGTCAATCTCGCGCCCGATTGCATCGGCGACATCACCGGCCGGATGGTCGCGGATCTTGCTCCTGGCCACGCGCTGCTGCTCGAAAACCTGCGGTTCCATCCGGAAGAAGAGGCAAACGATCGCGATTTCGCGCATGAATTGGCGCGCGGCAAGCAAATTTACGTAAACGACGCCTTCGGCACGGCCCATCGCGCGCACGCCTCGACCGCGGGCGTCGCACGCTTTATCGCGGAACGCGCAGCCGGCTTCCTGATGCTGCGCGAGCTTGAGGCGCTGCGCGCGCTGACCGAAAATCCGGCGCATCCATACGTCGCGATCCTCGGCGGAGCCAAAGTATCCGACAAGATTGGCGTAATCCGGAATCTTCTGACGAAGGTTGACGCGATTCTGATTGGCGGCGCGATGGCCTATACGTTTTTGCGCGCGCAAAACCAACCCGTCGGCAAATCCCGCGTCGAAGACGACAAAATCGAGCTCGCCCGCGAACTGCTCGCCGAAGCCGCAAAGCGCAACGTCGCGATCGTTTTGCCCTCGGATCATATCGTCGCCGAGGCGCCCGAGCCGGGCCCGACGGTGGCCGCGGTGCGCCATATCCCGGCCGATCGGATGGGTCTCGATATCGGTCCGGAGACCGTCGCCGCTTTCATCGAGCGGCTGCGCGGCGCCAGGACGGTCGTTTGGAACGGCCCCCTCGGATTATTCGAAACGCCCGAGTTCGCCCACGGCACCCTCGCCGTCGGCGCGGCGCTCGCCAATCTTGACGGCGTGATGAGCGTGATTGGCGGCGGCGACACCGCCGCGGCCGTCGCCGGCCATCCCTGGGCCGCCCGGTTCAGCCACATCTCGACCGGGGGCGGCGCCACGCTGGAATATCTCGAAGGAATCGAACTGCCGGGCGTAAAGGCCCTTGAAGTCTGACGCGGTCCGCCGTGCGCCGCCGCCGCGCTCGGGGGCGGCCGCCAGATCGCCTTTTTTGCAGGATACCGCGATGCGTAGAAAGCTGTTCGCCGCCAATTGGAAGATGAACCTCACGCCGAGCGAGGGCCGGGCGCTGATCGCCGGAATTCGCGCGCTCCTCGACCCGCTCGCCGCGCGGCTCGCCCGCGACCGCGACGTGATAGTCGCGCCGGCGTTTCCCGTGCTGCCGGCGGCGGCGCAGGCGCTTGCCGGATCGTCGATCGCGCTCGGCGCGCAAAACATGCACTTCGAGGAAAAGGGCGCCTTCACCGGCGAAGTGTCAGCCGCGATGTTGCGCTCATTCGGCGTCAGCCACGTTATCGTTGGCCATTCCGAGCGCCGGCACATTTTTGGCGAGAGCGATGATCTGGTCGGGAAACGCGCGGCCGCGGTCGCCGCGGCGCGCCTGGCGCCGATCCTGTGCGTGGGCGAGACCGCCGACGAACGCGATCGCGGCGACACGGTCGGCGTCGTACTGCGGCAATTGCAGGCGGGATTGGCGGGGATAACCGCCGATAGCGCGCGGCGGGTGGTTATCGCGTACGAACCGGTATGGGCGATCGGCACCGGCCGCACCGCCACGCCCGAGCAGGCCGCGATCGTCCACGGCGCGATTCGCGACGCCCTGCGCGACCATTTCGGCGCCGCGACCGCCGACGAACTGCCCATCCTGTACGGCGGCAGCGTCACGCCCGACAATGTTGACTCTTTGATGGCGAAACCGGATATTGACGGGGCTCTGGTCGGCGGGGCAAGCTTAAAGGCTGACTCGTTCGCGCGCATCGCATCGTCCGGGATAGCCTGAAGCGGCCCTCCGGCGTCGCCGCTAAATCGCGAAAAAAACGGGCCAAAGACAGCTACGGCAGGATAGTAGTCGATAATGGTAACGGCGATAGTCGCCATTCATGTGACCGCTTGTATCGCGATCATCGTGGTCGTGCTGCTGCAACGCGGCAAGGGCGCGGAGGTTGGCGCGGTGTTTGGCGGCGCCAGCCAGACCAATTTCGGATCGAGCGGTTCGGGCGGCGTGCTATTTCGCTTGACGTGGGCGTTTGCGGCGGTGTTCGCCGCAACCTCGCTTTATCTGGCCTACGCATCGACGCGCCGGATGACCGGCAGCATCTTCACGAGCGGATCGATACCGATCCATGCGGCGCCACTTGGCGCCAAACCGGGCGCCCCGAATGTACCGGCGGGCGCCTCCTCGCAGCCGGCGGGCGGCGCGTCCGCTCCGGCCGGCAATCCGGCGCCGCCGCCCAAATAGCGGCGCGGCGACGACGGGTTTTTCGACGCAAGCGCGGGTGGTGGAACTGGCAGACACGCGAGTTTGAGGGGCTCGTGGTAGAAATACCGTGCGGGTTCAAGTCCCGCCCCGCGCACCACTTTTCCTGACATCGACGAACATGGCTAACGGTGCCCCGCGGCGCCAACCGGCGCCGCGCCGAGGACGAGTTGCCGCTGCGCGATACCGTCGGGCGGCGCGGCCGTCGCGCGGCTCATTCCGCGCGACGCCTCCGCATCGAAGCCGCAGCGCCGCTTAAGCGTCGCGAAGAGCGCGTCGAGCCGTTCATCGTATGCGCGCGGCGCGTAGGTCGCGCGGCCGTAGTAATCCTCGATGCGCGCGGCGAGCGCCGGGAACTTTTCGTGGACGAACGGAATAAAGCGGCGCGCCGCCGCCGGCTTGAGGAAAAGCGCGCGATGCCACACGTTGGCGGCGCCCGCCCGCCGCGCCGCCCGCATCACCGCCTCCACGCCGCGCGCGTCGTCGGTCAGCCCCGGTATCATCGGCATGATCAGGACGTTGCAGCGGATTCCCGCCGCGGCGAGCCGCTGCAGCGCCGCGAGCCGAATCGACGGACGCGGGGCGCGCGGTTCGAGCGCGCGCTGCAGGCGGCGGTCGAGCGTGATCAGCGAGAAATTCACCGAGAGGCGCGAGCGCGCGTTGATTTCGGCGAGCAGATCGAGATCGCGGACGATCAGGCCCGACTTGGTGGTGATTGAAAGGTCGAGGCCGCCCAGCCGCGCCATCACCGCGAGCATCGCGCGGGTCAGGCCGAAGCGCCGCTCCGCCGGCTGATAGGGGTCGGTGGCGGTGCCGAGCGCAATCTGGTCGGCGCCGACGGCGGTATGGGCGAGGTTGCGGGCGAGCGCCTCGGCGGCGCGTACCTTTACGAAGATGCGCCGCTCGAAGTCGAGCGGGTCGCGCAGCTCCAGGAATTCATGCGTGTAACGCGCGTAGCAGTAAACGCATCCGAATTCGCATCCGCGATACGGATTGATGGTCCATCGGAAGCGCAGGTTGGAATTGGAGCAGCGGTTGAGTATCTGCCTGGCGGGCATCGTGATGAACTCGACGTCGCGCACCGGCGCGAGTCCGTCCGGGCCGCGCTCGACGATCGGCAGTTCCGGGCTGTCGGCGACTTTCCGCACCCCTCGATTTTCGCTTTTTCTTCGTCTTTGTCAATGCGGAAGCCTCAAGGATAATTTTCTCTCCAGAAATTCGATCGCGCGTGACTCACAATATCGTTAGACCGGAAAATCGCTTTGACAGGCGCACATAAACGACTTCTATAGAGCGCATGAAACCGCCCTTAACCATTAAAAATTTGTTGGATGAAGCTGCCGAGTTTGCCAGTGCCGAATCCAGACATTCCGAGCCGTCACTTTATGGCGTGACAGACGGCAAGGCTGTCGGCACCTATTTGGAGCAGAAGTTTCAGAGCTATATTCGCGATCGATATACCTTCCACGACGGAAATTCCGCAAAGGGAATCGACTTTCCGGATTTAGATGTCGACATAAAGGTGACCAGCCACAAGCAACCGCAATCTTCATGTCCGTACAAATCAGCACGTCAAAAAATCTGGGGATTATGTTAAGCTTGACACTCATGCTGGCCGTCGGCATAGTGTCAGCTTACGCGATGGGTTGGATATTCAGTCAGGACGCCCTATTCGACATGCTCGTAATCAGGATCGTCGATAATTTCGA
>JAJXZF010000046.1 GCA_021780225.1 Deltaproteobacteria bacterium
TCAGCATCGCCCGCTGCCGCCGCTCCTCGCCGCGCATGCGCCCGTTCCTCCGCCGACTGGATTACTCATTTCGACGAACTATACCGAAACGAAATTCAGGCGTTTATCAACAGCCTGCTAGGCGGCGTCCCCTGAATAAGTTTGCACTCTGCGTCTATCTTGCGCTCCGCATGGATGCCCGGATCAAGTCCGGGCATGACGCAACTCTGTGCGTCATTGCCGGGCTCAGACCCGGCAATCCATCTCTTACCGCCCTGCGGTGGGAGACCTGCGCGCCGAGCTGATCAGGCGTCAGGTGGAAGTTATTTGCGGGACGCCACACTAGGCGGCGTTCGTCTCCGCGACGCGCTCGCGATCGGTCAGCGGCTCCGAGCCGATGGTAAAGTTGATTCCCGCGTAGTCGTTGTGCGCGACCTGCGCGATCTTGCTCACGTATTTCGGCGCGCCGCCGTTGTACACGAGGTATCGAGTCTTGCCGTACTCGTGACCGGGCACGTTGGAGTTATAGCCCGTGAACCAGGACTTCGCCTTGCGCATGAGCATCGCCGAATACATCTGCTTCACATGCTCGGTCCAGCGTTCCTGGGCGTCAAGCGTCGGCTCGGCCCGGACGTAGCCATGCTCCCGCATATACTTGAGCAGCCCTGTGCACCAATCGACGCAGGTTTCGATCGCGCGCGGGAAGTTGGTCGAGGCGGAACCGCTTTGAGGTCCGGACGGCATCAAGAGATTCGGGAACCCGTGCACGAGCATCCCGAGAAAGGTCGACGGACCGTCGCTCCACAGGTCGCGCAGTTTAACGCCGCCGACGCCTTGAATATCGATGTGGTCGTAGGCGCCGGTGATCGCGTCGAAACCGGTCGCATAGACGATGACGTCGAAATCAAATTCGCGTTCCGTCGTTCGCAGGCCGGTTTCCGTTATCTCGACGATTGGAGTCTCGGTGATATCGACGAGATGCACGTTGTCGCGGTTGTACGCCTCGAAATAGTGCGTCTCCATCGGCACTCGCTGCACGCCGAAGCCGTGATCGCGCGGGATAAGTTTCTCGGCGACCGCCGGATCCTTCACGCGCTGGCGAATCCGGCCGGCGATATATTCGGAAAATTCCGCGTTGGCTTTTTCATCGGTGAAGATCTCGCGGAAGTTCCGCAGCCAGACGGCGAATCCCGGACTGGCGTAAAGTTTGTCCCAAAGCGCCAGCCGCTCTTCGCGCGAGACCTCATAAAAGCCCCGCCGGTCCGGCTCGTGTTCGAAGCCGCCCGGCGTCCGCGAGCATTGCGCGAAAATTTCCTTGTAGCGCGATCGAATCTCCGCCATTTCGGCGTCGGAGATTGCGCTGTTGTGGAGCGGCGCGGACCAGTTCGGGCGGCGCTGGAAAACCGTCAAATCGCCCACTTTGTCCGCAATTTCGGCAATCACCTGAATACCGGTGGCGCCGGTGCCGATGACCGCGACCTTCTTTCCAGCCAGCGCGACCGGCTCATGCGGCCAATGGAATGTATGAAACGAACGGCCTTTGAATTTCTCCATGCCCTTGATTTTGGGCGGCGTGGGTATCGACAGGAGTCCGACCGCCAGTATCGGGAAGCGGCAGGTTAGCTTGCGGCCGTCGCTGAGCGTCAATCTCCACAGGTTCGCCGTTTCGTCGAAGTGCGCCGCCGCGACTTTGCAGTTGAATTGCATGTATTTGCGCAGGTCGAATTTGTCGGCGACGAAATTCAGGTAGCGGAGATTTTCGGGCTGACTGGAGAACCGTTCTTTCCAGTGCCACTCGTCAAGAACTTCCTTGGAGAACGAGTACCCGTAAGTATAGCTCTCCGAATCGAAGCGCGCGCCGGGATAGCGATTCCAGTACCACGTCCCGCCCAAATCGGGAGCGGCGTCGAGCACCGTGGCGTCCACTCCAAGATCGGACAAGAGTTTAATCTGATAGATGCCGGCCACTCCGGCTCCAATTACGATTGCCTCGTAATGCGACTTGGCTTCGACCGTCATGATTCACTCCGCCTTTCGTTTCCCGGGCGTTTACGGCTCCGGTACGTTTTCTCGCAATTCGCTCGCTGATTGATCCGTCAATTCGCCCGCGGCATAGACAGCTTTCCTCGTGATTGCGCAAATCGATGCCTGCCGAGAATTTCATCGAAAGGTAGATTATTTTCTTTCCAAATTGCCATGCGGCGCTTTTAAGCGCTCAACTGCGACACAAATTCTACCAAACGTTCGATTGCTTGCCAATTCATATAAAAGGCGCCGGCGGAGATGCAAGCGATTGTCGAGCGATCGACTTGCGCCCGCCGGTTGACGAATTCGGACGGGGCGTCCGACGCCGCCTATTGCGCGACCGCGCCGCCGTCGACAGGCATCGCCAATCCGGTCACGTAAGATGCGCGATCGGAACAAAGCCAGGCCACGCTTTCGCCGATCTCCTCGGGATTGCCGAAACGCTTCAGCGGCTCGGCCCGGATAAACCGTTGCTCCGCCTCGGCGCTGCCGCCCATGATTCGCTGCATCATGGGCGTACGGATCGGACCCGGACATACGGCGTTGACGCGAATACCGTGGCGGCCGTACTCGAGCGCCGCGGTTTTGGTCAGCCCGGCCACGCCATGCTTGGAGGCGACATACGCGGGTCCGCCGACCGAGCCGACCAGTCCCGCCACCGAAGACGTGTTGACGATCGCGCCGCCGCCGCCCTGCTTGAGCATTTGCTCAATCTCCGCCTTCATGCACAGCCATACGCCGGTCAAATTGATCGAGATGACGCGATGCCAGTTTTCCTCGGTGCACTTGTGCGTCACCGCCCCCTCGCCTTCGATTCCGGCGTTGTTGAAGGCGCAATCGATCCGGCCGTAGGTCGCGACGGCCTTCGCGACCATCGCCGCGACTTCGCTTGGCTTTGAAACATCGATTTTCATGAAGACCGCGGCCGCCCCCGCCGCTTTAAGCGCTTCCAGCGTCTCCATTCCAGCCTCGGCGACAATATCGGAAATCAGCAATTTCGCCCCTTCGCGCGCAAAAATCTTCGCAGTGGCGCGACCGATACCCGAGCCGGCTCCGGTGATGATGGCGGCTTTTCCTTCAAGTATTCCAGCCATGATTATCCTGCTCCGTGATGAAATTGCGCCCGACGTTATTCTCCACCGCTCGATCGGCGCATCGGACCGACCGCGCCGCGCGCATGGATTCTAATCCGGCGCCGGAATCCCCGGTGTCAAATGCTCAGCGCGAAATCGTTGCGGCGATCGGTCAGATAATCCGTAACGATAATCGCGCTGCGTGTCGAATCTTGAATTCGACCGCGGATTTATCGAACACGGGCAGTTATGCGCGGGCGATGCGTTTCAGCTCGCTTTCAGGGGATATTCTGGCCTGAAATTATTCTTGCTCGCCGTAGTCGGAGAGCGCCAAAAGCCTTTCGGTCTCGGCGTCAGCGGGATAAAACGCCTCGATATGGAGATCCTGAAGGGTCGCATCGTTGGGCGTCGCCACGGTCGTCACGGTGCTGAACATTCTTAAGATTGATCCATCGAGATTCAGTTCAGTCGGCAGGATCAGGTCGCGCGGCGCGTCGAGGTCTGGTTCGCGCCATCGCTGCGGCACGCCCGGATAACTCAACAACTCGGCAATGAGGCTCTTGAGCGTGTCATCGTGCGCCCACGCGAGCCGCCGATAGGCTTCGTTCAAGAGCGATTTGCCGATCATCTCCCAATTCACGATCACTTTGCGCGCGAGGTTCGGATCGAACACGAGGCGCAAAGCGTTGAGCCGGGGCGGCGAGGTTACCTGCAACGGCTCCATCCCAGGCGGCTTCCGGCCAAGAACCATGGTCAAGAAGGTGATGAAAGATCGATTCGCCATCACGATATTCCAATGACGATCGTGCGCGTATGCGCTGCGCGGGTCGTTGTTCTTCAGAATGATCTCGACGGCCGCCCGAACTTGCGCCATCCGCGGATCGTCGAGTCCGGTCTCGCCGTACATCGGAGCGAATCCCGCCGCCAGCAGCAGAAAGTTGCGTTCGCGCAAGGGCACATCGAGCGCCGTGGCCAGCGTCAGCAGCATCGATCGGCTCGGCTCCGCCCGTCCGGTTTCGAGGAAACTTATATGACGGGAGGAAACCTCGGCTTCGAGCGCCAAATCGAGTTGACTCAGATGCCGCGCCTCGCGCCATCGCTGCAGCAGCGGGCCGACTCCCGATGGTTCGATGCTGGTTCCGTTTCGCGCGGTTTCCATAGTCGTACACTACGCCCGCCTGGGGGGCCGGTCGATTACCAGCGAGGTAATGGACCGGCCCTCGTTTTTCGCCGCGAGTCGCCGCCGCGCCGTTTCAGGCGCCCTTGATGTAGCCTATCGCTTCGACGATCAACCCGTCGCGCACCTTCATCAGATTCACGCCGCGAATCGAGGTGGTTGGAGTCGTCCACAGGCGCCACCGGATGATCGCGCGATCGCCCATCGCACAGGTCTCTTCGCGATCGAAGCGCGTGCCGGGCGCGGTCGCGATTTCGCTCCAGAGCGCCACGCAGGCGTCGCGGCCGCGGCAACGATCGCCGTCCTGCGCGGGGCTGATTTTCTCGATCACGCAGTCCTCGGCAATCATCGATGCGAGCGGCGCCGGATCGCGGCTCTGAAAGACCTGGTTGAACCGATCCATCAGCTCCACGGTCGCCGCGCTCCGCGCGTCAATTTCAACCATTGTGTTTATTCTCCGTACGTCAGGTGCAAAGACCCGCACTGGGTTTGGAAATGTTCCACCGAAAGTTATTCCTTCGGCAATGGCGAAAAGTGCGCGCTGACGATTTTCCAATCGCCGCCCTTCTTCACCATGGCCAGCGTCGTGCGCCCACACGCCACTACCGGCATCCCGCCCCCCTTGGGGAAAGTCGCGGCGCGATCGTACGCGTTCACGATTGCGGTGTTCTCATTGAACGTCCGGCACGTCGGCTGATGAAAGGCGAAGGTCATCGACTCCGCGCCGCCCGTGACGCTGCCCAGATAGTCGAGAAACTCGCTCTTGCGTTCGAAGCGATAGGGGACGTGATCGAAAACCTCGACCTCGTCGTCAAGCGCGGCGGCGAAGGGGCCAAAATCGCCTTTGGCCGAAGCGGCGACGATCCGATCCACGATTTTGCCGACATCTTCGATTGCGGACATGGTGCAGACCCTCCCGGCGTTTATTTTCATCTATGGAGCGGCGCCGATTCCGCTTCACGCGGCACAATCTGACGCCGCTTCAGGCGCGCCGCAATTACCGATCAGGTAAGCGAGCGAAATTTCACTCTTGGCGAATATCCGCTTGCTTCGCGGCCGTTCGGCGAAGCGGAAGCTTCAGCGGATTCGGACGGCGGGAGCAAAATCCATTTGAACACGATCGCCGCGTATTCGCGCCGCCGAGCGCGCGAAAAGACATTCCGCGCGCTCGCCCAGCCCCGCCCTTCATTGACGTTACCGCCCTATTTTAACAGTTGACAAATATAGATATTGAATTATTTCAATAATCATCCTGGGTTAGATGGCGAATTCCAAGGCATCCTTGGCGAAAACCGCGACCCGAAAGGGCTGCCGAAACGCGCATGCGCGGCGCGCGACCGCGGCGGCATTGATGGAATTCTTCTTCCCGGTGCATTACGAAATCGGCACGGCGCTGGAAGATGTAGTGCGATCCGAGGCGCTCTCGCGCCAGCAGGCGGCAAGTTTGTGGTTGATTCGCTCGCAGGGCGAAGGCGGCCGCCGGATGCGGCGCAAGGATGTCGAAACGAACATGCGGCGCTGGTTCGAGGTGACGAGCGCGGCGGTATCCAAGGCGCTCCGCGCGATGATGCGCCCGCCGCTCGAGCTGATCGACATCATCGAAGACCCGCATTCGGGACGGGAAAAGCTGATCGTCCTCACGCCCAAGGGCAAAGCGTTTCTGGATTCGGCGGCGGAACGCGCCACGGCCGGTTCTGGCGGAAATACTCGAAGACCTTTCGCCAGAACCGGCCGCTTCCGCCATCGAGTACTTCGATCGTCTTACGCGCGGGTTCCAACGGGCGCGGACGCGCAGTCGAATCAGGCCGATCGCTCACCCGAAGGACGGTGATGAAAAACGTACAAACCGCGGCTCAAGCGAGGCCGCGAGCAAACCATCCGCGGCCGGAGCGATTTGACGAAGCGGCTCGATCGGGGAGCCGACAGCTACAGCCAAACGCCTGCCGCAAAAAACAAATCGCCGGCCATCGAACGCAATGTCCTTGCTCATTAATCCGCGAGATCTTCAGTTCATCCTGTTCGAGTTGCTGCAGGTCGAAAGCCTGTGCCAGTCGGACCGTTACGCGCATTGCGACAAAGCGATGTTTGTGGCGATTCTCGACACCGCACGCCGGATTGCCGAGGCGGAATTTGAGCCGCTCGCCAAAATCTGCGACGAAGCCGAGCCGCGCCTGGAAGGCGGCCGCACGATTCTGCCCGATGATGTCGCGAAGGCCGTAAATGCATACGTCGATGGCGGCTTCCTGAACGCCAGCGCCGACCTGGGCGACGGCGGACAGCAATTGCCGGTCGTGGTCTCGCAGGCCTGCATGGGATATTTCGTGGCGGCGAATCCGTCATTGTCAGTCTATCCGTTCGTGACGAACGGAGTTGCGACCGTCATCGGCAATCATGGCGGCGCCGCGCAGAAAAAGTTGTTTGCTGAACCGCTGCGGGCCGGGCGCTGGCTCGGCGTGATGGCCATCTCGGAAACCCAGGCCGGGTCCTCGGTGGGCGATCTCAGAACCGCGGCAATCCCGACGGAAGCCGAGCACTATCTTATGGCCGGCTCCAAGATGTGGATCACCGGAGCGGCGCAGGACTTCACGGAGAACATTGTGCATCTTGTTCTCGCCCGGATTGCGGGAACCCCGGCCGGGACGCGCGGCCTCTCGCTTTTCATCGTGCCCAAGTATCGGATGCCGGCATCCGGCCAGCCGGCGGTGTGGAACGACGTGAATGTCGTTGGCCTCAACCACAAAATGGGATTCAGAGGCATCAGCAATACGGTCCTCAGCCTTGGCGATCGGAATGATTGCCGCGGCTACCTCGTGGGTGAACCGAATAACGGCCTGCGTTATATGTTCGACCTGATCAACGAGGCGCGCATCTGGGTCGGCACAGGAGCCGCGGCGCTCGGCTACTCGGGCTACTTGCGCTCGCTCGTGTATGCCAAGGAACGCGCTCAAGGCCGGACGGCGGCAAACCGCGACCCGAACACTCCGCAGGCGCCGATCATTGAGCATGCCGATGTGCAGCGTCTGCTGCTGACCCAAAAGGCGTATGTCGAAGGGGGCTTATGTCTCGCCTTGTACTGCGCCTGGTTGGTCGACCAAAGCAAGCTCGCCGCGGCCGCGGGCGACGCGGACCGGCAAGCCGATCTGGTTTTGTTGCTGGAAATCCTGGCGCCGATCGTAAAATCGTGGCCGTCGGAATTTTGTCTTGAAGCGAACAAACTAGCCATCCAGGTGCTGGGCGGGTACGGCTACACTCGCGATTTCCCGCTTGAGCGGCTCTATCGCGACAATCGCCTCAACGCGATTCACGAAGGCACCTACGGGATTCAGGCGATCGACTTGATGGGCCGCAAGGTCTCGATGGCCGAGGGGCGCGGCTTTCAACTCTTGCTGTCGCGGATGCGCGAAACCGCCGGGCTGGCGAAAAAGGAACCAGCGCTGGCGTGGCGCGGAAGTCAACTCGAGCGTTATCTTGAGCGCCTCGCGGCGGTGACGCGGAAAATCAGCGGACCGCCCGGAACGCCGGCGTCGGAACAGACGCTCGCCAACGCGGTCCATTATCTGGATGCTTTCGGACATATCGTCGTGGGATGGCTGTGGCTGCGTCAAGCGATGGCCGCGGATATGGCGCTGCGCGGCGGCGCGCAACCTGAAGACGCCGGTTTTTACAAGGGCAAACTGTTCGCGTGCGAGTTCTTCTATCGGCGGGAACTGCCGAAGGTAAATCATTTTCTAGACCTTGTGGAGCAAGCTGAAGCCACCTGCTTCAACATGCAAAAGGATTTCTTTTAGTACGGGACCGATCGTTTGAAGACGGATTGAACGCCAACTCGGAGAATTTGATCGTGACTCAGAACTATGACGCCATCGTAATCGGCGCCGGCGTGTCCGGCCTGTATACGCTTTACAAGCTGCGCGAGCTTGGCTTGACGGCGCGGGTATTCGAAGCCGGCGGCGATATCGGCGGCACCTGGTATTGGAATCGCTATCCCGGCGCCCGCTTCGATTCCGAGAGCTATTCCTATCAATATTCTTTCTCCCGGGAGCTCATCGGCGAGTGGAACTGGAGCGAACACTTTTCGGCTCAGCCGGAGATCGAGCGGTACGTGCATTTTGCCGCGGATAAATTCGATCTCAGGCGCGATATAGAGTGCGACGCGCGCGTGGCGGCCGTCATATACGGCGAAAACGAGCGGCGGTGGGAGATCGCGACCCACAACGGCCTGCGCGCCCGCGCCCGCTATGTCATCTGCGCCACGGGACTGCTTTCCGCGCATCAATATCCTGATTACGCGGGAGTCGCGGACTTCGCAGGCCTGTCGCTGCATACCGCGCGTTGGCCGAAGGAGCCGGTGGATTTCCGCGGCAAGCGCGTCGGCATCATCGGCACTGGCCCGACCGGCGTCCAGATCATCCAGACAATCGCTCCGGACTGCGGGCGGCTGTCGGTGTTTCAGCGCACGGCGAATTGGTGCACTCCGCTTCGCAACCGCCCGATTACCGCGGAGGAACAACGGGAGCTCAAAGAGAAGGCTCATGAGATTTTCGCGCAGTGCAAACGCAGCTGGGCCGGCTTCATACACGAGCCTGATCCGCGGCGCGCGATGGACGTTCCGAAAGCGGAGCGGCTGGCTCGCTATCAGATGTTGTACGACCGCGGCGGATTTGCGTTATGGCTGGGAAATTTCAGCGATTCGTTCATATCGCGGGAAGCCGCGGACGAAGTCGCGGAATTCCTCGCGGCGAAGATCCGCGAGCGCGTCGCCGATCCCGAAGTCGCGGAAAAACTCATTCCGAAGCACCCCTTCGGCACGAAGCGGTGTCCCGGCGAGAAGAATTACTACGAGACATTCAATCTTCCCAATGTCGGATTGATCGATTTGCGCGAGACGCCGATCAAAAGAATCGCGCGCAACGGAATCGAAACCGTCCGCGAGTTGCACGAACTCGACGTGATTATCTACGCCACCGGGTTTCACAGCCTGACGGGCGAGCTGCTGCGGATGGATATTCGCGGCCTCGGCGGCCGATCTCTGCAAGAGCATTGGTCCGACGGGCCGAGAACCAACCTCGGCATTCAGTTCTCGGGCTTCCCCAATCTGTGGGCGATCACGGGTCCGCACAACCCGGCGGTGTTTTGCAATATACCGCGCTGCGCCGAGACCAACGTCGAGTGGATCGCCGATTGTATCCGCTACATGCGCGAGAAAGGTTTCGAGACGATGGCCACCACGCCCGAGGCCGAAGACGCGTGGACCAGGCGATGCTATGAATCGGTCAAAGGGCTGCTGATCGATGACATGCGGGATTCGTGGTTCTTCGGCAGCACCAATCCGGAGAATGTGCGCGGGCGTTTTCTGTTATTCGGCGGCGGCGTGCCGTTGTACCGCGAGATTTTCGCGAAGGTCGCGGCGAGCGGATACGAGGGTTTTGAGTTGCGCTAGTGCGACGACCCGCTGGCGACGCCACCGACGAGACGCGCCGGCGCGGAATTCTCCACTCGCCGGCCGCGCGCCTTGACGCACGTGGCTATCCAAGCTACGTGGTATGTACGAGAAAAATGGTCCAGAATATCGAGTAAAGCCGAGGATCACCTGAACCATCGCCAGCGTCAGCGCCGGCCGCGGACGTCGCGCATTAACGGCCTTGAGCCATCGCGCATTAACGGCCTTGAGCCATAATGACGCGATTGTCGTTAAAAACAACCTCCTCGACGAAGAGGAACCCACAAGGAACGGAAATGAACGCAGCAATCCGTATCGACCCCCAGACAGGCCTGAAAGTCTTCAACACGCGAGCCGCGAAGGCGTCCGAAAAGATCGCCGGAAAAGGCTATTCCGTACTCGCCGATCAGAAGCTGAAGGAATTGCCGGAGATGCCCGTCGGCGCGACCTTCAACGCGGAAGAACAGGCCAAGTACCGTGCGTTCAAGGAAGCGCGGCGCGGCGCCGCCGACTACATCGCGATGGAAGGCGAATTCAAGAAATATCTTGATGACGTCTATTCGGAGCCGCCGATTCAGCGCGAAGCGCTGACCGATGAGTGCGAAATAGTGGTGGTCGGGGCGGGCTTTGGCGGCCTGCTGTTGTGGCATAAGTTGAGCCAGGCCGGATTTACTGACGTTCGTTTTTGCGAAAAGGGCGGCGACGTCGGCGGCACTTGGTACTGGAACCGCTATCCCGGTATCGCCTGCGACGTGGAATCGTACAGCTACCTGCCGTTGCTCGAGGAGATGGGATACGTCCCCTCGATGAAGTTCGCATCCGGCTTCGAAATTCTCGAATATTGCCAGAACATGGCCGAAAAGTTCAGGTTTTACGATCACTGCCTGTTCCATACGACGGTCGCGGCGACGACTTGGGACGAAGCGGCGGGGCGCTGGATCGTCGAGACCGATCGCGGCGACAAGATGCGCGCGCGTTTCGTAATTCTGGCCAACGGCATCCTGACCACGCCCAAGCTGGCGCGCATCGCCGGCATGGAGAAGTTCAAGGGCGCCTCTTTCCACACTTCGCGCTGGGACTACGAAATCGATTTGCGCGGCAAGAAGGTTGGTATCATCGGCACCGGCGCGACGGCCGTGCAGGCGATTCCCGAGCTTGCCAAGATCGTCGAACAGCTTTACGTGTTCCAACGGACGCCGTCGTCGGTCGACGTGCGCGACCAGCGTGCGACCACCGACGAGGAGCGGGCGACGTGGGCCAACGAGCCAGGATGGGCGCGGGCGCGACGGCAGCGTTTTGCGAAAATATCGGCCGGCCGCACCGCGATTCAGGCCAACGACGACTACCTCGCCGGCAAGGTTCAGGACGTCAAGCAGCCTAAGAAACACGACCGGATGCTGACGCCGGAAGAGCTGATCCAGAAGCAACTCGACGCCAATTTCCGCATCATGGAGCAAATCCGGGCGCGAGTGGACGCGATCGTTAAGGATCCGAAAACCGCCGCCGCGCTTAAGCCGTACTATCCGTATGGATGCAAGCGGCCGACCTTCCATGACGAATACCTGCCGACCTTCAACCTGCCGCACGTCCATCTGGTCGATACCGCGCCGCGCGGCGTGAGCGAGATCAACGAGCGCGGCGTTGTCCATGAAGGCGTTGAATATCCGCTCGACGTACTAATCTATGCGACCGGGTTCCAATGGATGGGAACCTCGACCTTCAACATGATTACCGGCCGCGGCGGACGATCCTTGAAAGCAAAGTGGGAAAGCGAGGGCGCCAAAACTTTCCTGGGCTTGCACAGCCGGGGTTTTCCCAACCTGTTCATCGTGACCGGTCCGCAGGGCGGCGGCGGCAGTTTCAATTTCACCGACGCTATCGACGCGCATGGCGACTATGTGGTGTGGATGCTCCAGACGATGCGCGAGCGCGGAGCCGCGATCGTGGACGTGCGTCAGGATCACGAGGATCGTTACGCGGAGCATTGCCGCGTCGTCGATATCGCAACCTCGCCGCTGCGCGATTGCATCTCGTACTACAACGGCGAAGGCAACGCGGCTCCCGGCAGCCTCGCCTATTACGGCGGCGGGCAATGGTACAAGCATCGCATGGCCGCACAAGCGTCGCTCGAACCCTATGTGTTCGAAGGCGAAGAGGCGATTCTTCCGGCCGCGGCGGAATAATAACGTATCCCGCGGAGCGGATACGCGGAGACTCTCACGATCGCGGGCCGGGCGCGACGCATCTCAATGATGCCTGCGCGCCCGGCCCGCGATGCTATCAGGAACGCTTGGCATGGCCTGACTTTGGCGATCGCCCGGCGCGAAACTGGCGGAGACCGATCGAGATTAGCGGGAACTACGCGGGCTGCCCCAAATAGATGGAGAAATCCCGCTCCCAATCGAACGGCAGGTCAATCAGAGTTCCGCCTTCCCGCACAGTTTCGAGCATCCGCAGCGCCTCAAGCAAAATTGCGCGCTGACGTTGACGATCGAACGGCCGGCCAAAGGTGTTGCCCATCGGAGCGTTGACGAAGGCCGTGCGCGGAGCTTTGACCTGCGCGCTGATATCGCGCGCGGTGGAGACGACGATTGTCGGAATGCCGGCGGTTTCGAGTACGCGGGCGACCAGACCGACGGTCTGGTGATCCAGCGGTCAAGCAGGGACCAGTGCGGCGGCGTCGACGCGATCTTCTTTCAGGCGCAGCGCGAGCGCCGGCGCGGCCTCGTTGACGACCGCCGAGCGCGTATATATCCGCCCCATGAAGCCGCTGTAGTGGTGCGGCGCGACTGAACCGATTATTCCCTCAGCCGCAAGCTCGCGCAGCCGCTCGACCGGAAAGATGCAGTTGATGTCGCGTTCGGCGTCGCGATGGTCATAGTAGTCGTCATTGATCGCCAGGCATCCGGGCAAACGATCGCTTTCGAACACGTCGAGCCGAAGATCGTTGCGCGCCTGCGGATTGAAGGGAGGCGCGTCACTACCGGAAACGCCGCCCGACGTCCTGCGCTGCAAAAAGGAATTCCGCTCTGATGTGGTGTCCCGCAAATAACTTCCATCTGATGCCTTATCAGGGCAATAACCTAGTTGACTCACCCGTGCTCCTGTGTTAGATTTTGCTTCATGGATGCAGAGATCAAGTGGCCCGGAACGCTCATGGACGCGGTTCGGTACTTCTCCTACGCTGAGCGCACCTTGGCTCTGTTGGTTCAGATCCGCTGGCCGAACGGCGTTACCTGTCCGATGTGTGGAAGCAAGCGCGTAAGTTTCATCTCTACGCGCAGACTGTGGAAGTGCGGTCAGCGCCATGATCGGCGCCAGTTCTCGATCAAGGTCGGCTCGATCTTCGAGGATAGCCCGCTCCCGCTCGATAAGTGGCTGGTGGCGATGTGGCTGATAATCAACTGCAAGAACGGAATCAGCAGCTACGAAGTCGCCCGCGACCTGAAAGTTACCCAGCAGACCGCATGGTTCATGCTCCATCGCATCCGTAAGGCGATGCAGCGCGGAAGCTTCGAGAAAATGGGTGGCGCTGGCCCGGTCGAAGCCGACGAGACTATGATCGGCGGTCTCGCCCGATTCATGCACAAAGACAGAAAGGCGCTCAAAATCAAGGGTACCGGCGGGGTGGGCAAGGAATTGGTTGTCGGCTTGCTCGACCGCGAAACCGGCAAAGTCCGGGTTGCGCATATCAAGGATCGCAAGAAGAAGACGCTTCAGGATCACGTGCGCGCCAATGTCGGAGAGGGCGCACACTTGTTTACCGATGAACTGGCTTCTTACACGGTGGTGTCTCCCAATTGGTGGAAAAGCTATAAAAGCGACACGACGGTTGAGCGATTTTACTAGCAACCGATTACGCAGCCTCCGCTGATTTACTACTGGAGCCGAGTTCCCGCCAGCCGACCAGC
>JAJXZF010000039.1 GCA_021780225.1 Deltaproteobacteria bacterium
CCGGCCGGCTCGGCGTAAGCGGATGGCCCGCGCGCGCCGCCACGCCACTGCTGGCCGCCGGAGCCGCTCTGCAATCGATCGATCTGCTCGCGCGCGGTATCCAAGCCGGGAATATCCCCGTTACGGACTTCGCCCAATCGCTGGTCTTCCTCGGATGGCTGACCGCGCTTCTGTCGCTCTACCTGATCGTCCGCTTCGGGATGCCGATGGTGGGCGCGTTTACCGGCCCGCTCGTGTTTTTCGCCGTCGCGGTCGCCGCCGTGACGGCTCAGCCGGGACGTATCGTGATGCCGCACGCGCTGCGCAGCGCCTGGCTGCCCGTGCACGTCACGCTCGCGCTGCTCGGATACGCGCTGTTCGTGCTCGCGGCGGGCGTCAGCGTGGTCTATCTGGTTTATGAAAAACGCCTGAAGGCGAAACGGCCGCTCGACGCCGCCGACGAACGCGCGCCCAGCCTGGAAAAGCTCGATCGGGTCAACTATCAACTGCTCGGCATCGGCTTCCTGATGCTGAGTTTGGCGATCATAACCGGGGCGATCTGGGCCGATGCGACGTGGGGCCACTATTGGTCATGGGAGCCGGAAGAAACCTGGTCGCTGGCGATCTGGATGCTTTACGCCGCCCTGCTCGAATCGCGGCTGGCCGCGGGATGGCGCGGACGGCGAGCGGCGACGCTGACAATCGCGGTCTTCACCGTCCTGGTTGGTTCTTTCGTGGGCGTGAGCCTGCTCGCGCCCGGCAAGCATGGCGGTAATTTCGGTTAGGGCGATGCGCGACACGGTCGTAATTCTCGGCGTGAACCATCGCACGGCCCCGGTCGCCGTGCGCGAACGCCTCGCTTACGCCGAAAGCGACGCCGCCGCCGCGCTGGAACGGCTCCGGCTGCATGCGCCGGCGCTGGGCGAAGCCGCGCTGCTCTCCACCTGCAACCGGGTCGAAATTATCGGCGTAGCCGGCGACGCCGAGCGCGCCTGGGCGGAATCCGTCGCCTTCCTCGCCCGCGATCGCGAAATCGAGGCCGACGCCTTCGCGCCCGCGCTTTACCGCTATCGCGAGCGCGACGCCGTGCGCCATCTCTTTCGCGTCGGCGCGAGCCTCGATTCGCTGGTGGTCGGCGAGCCGCAGATCCTGGGCCAGCTCAAGAACGCGTATGCGCAGGCGGCCGAAACCGGAACCGCCGGCCTGGTGCTGCATCGCGCGTTCCACAAAGCCTTCGCGGTCGCCAAGCGGGTGCGCAAAACGACCCTGATTGGCCGCGGCTCGGTCTCGGTCGCGTCAACGGCAGTCAATCTGGCGAACAAAATCTTCGACACGCTCGCCGACAAGACGGTGCTGCTGATGGGCGCGGGCGCGATGGCCGAGCTGACCGCGCGCAATCTTCAACGGCTCGGCGTCCGCTCCCTGATCGTCGCCAGCCGAACTTTCGATCATGCGGTCGCGCTGGCCCGCGAGCTGGGCGGAACGGCCGCGCCGTTCGACGATTTGCGGCCGTACCTGCGCCTCGCCGACGTGATCATCGGTTCTCTCGCGGCGTCCCGCACGGTGATCGGGCCGCAGGAATTCGAGGGCGTGATTCGCGAACGGCGCTATCGGCCCGCGCTGCTGATCGACCTTGGCGTGCCGCGCAATTTCGACGCGCGGCTCAACCAACTCGAGAACGTCTATTTGTACGATATCGACGATTTGAGCGGCGTCGCCGCCGAATCGCGCGAAGAGCGCGAGCGCGAAGCGGCCAAAGCCGAAACGATCGTCGAGTCCGAAGTCGGTTCGTTCCTTCGCTGGCTCCATGGGCTCGACCTGGTTCCGGCGATCAAGGACATACGTTCGGGCGTCGAGCAGTTGCGCGATTTCGAGCTGGCGCGCCATCGCGCATGGCTCGCCGCCCTGGAGCCGGCCGAGCGCGAACGAATCGAGGGGTTGACGCGCGGCCTCGTCAACAAAATCCTTCATCGCATCCTTTCCGGCCTGCGCGAGGGCGGCGCGGCCGCGCCCAACGGCGTGTACACGGCCGAAATCGCCCGCCGCCTGCTCGCGCCGGATACGCTGGCGGACGGCCTGCTCGACGACGCCGCGGACGACGGCGACGACGAGCCATGACCCGCCGCGCGGACCGATCATGATCGCAAAACTCAGAATCGGTTCGCGTCCGAGCGCGCTCGCGCTCGCGCAAACCGCGATCGTCGCCGGGCGGATTCGCGCGGCGGCGCCGGGCCTCGTGATCGAAATCGCGCCGATCAGCACCTCCGGCGACAAATTGACCTCGGCGTCGCTGGCGCAAATCGGCGGCAAGGGATTGTTCATCCGCGAGTTGGAGCAGGCGTTGGCCGGCGGGCGAATCGATCTGGCGGTTCATTCGATGAAAGACCTGCCGGCGGCGACCGCGCCGGGTTTTCGTCTCGCCGCGGTTCCGCGGCGCGAGAACCCGCGCGACGCGCTGTTGGCGCGCAGCGGCGCCGGATGGAGTTCATTGCCGCACGGCGCGCGGCTCGGCACCGCCTCGGCCCGGCGGCGCCTGATGGCGCTGCGGGCGCGGCCGGACCTGCATATTCTGCCGCTGCGCGGAAACGTCGATACGCGGCTGGGAAAACTCGCCGGCGGCGAATTCGACGCGATCATTCTCGCGATGGCGGGATTGGCGCGGCTCGGCCGGCTCGAAGAGTTGCGCACGGGCGGCGAAATCACGGTGGGCGAATTGGATGATCGAACGTTTGTGCCGTCGGGCGGTCAGGGCGCGCTGGCGCTGGAAGCCTTCGGCGACGGCCCGCTCGCCGGCTCGGCGGAAATCGAAGCCGCGGTCGCCGCGCTCGACGACCCGCAGGCGCGCGCCGAAACCACCGCCGAACGCGCCTTGCTGGCCGCGCTCGGAGCCTCGTGCGTGTCGCCGATCGGCGTCCATGCGCGGGCGAGTCGCGATACGCTCGCGATCGACGCGATTCTGTTCAGCGCCGACGGCGCAAGCAGCCTCGCGGAGGCGGCCGAGACGCGCTGGCGATTTGGCGACCTTCAGACAGCCGCGAATCTGGGCCGGGAAACAGGCGAACTTTTACTCGCGCGCGGCGCCCGCGACCTTATCGGCGGCGCGTAGCCGGGCCGCATCGAGGCCGCGGCGCTGCTAAACTGAAATTGTGAGCGGCAAGGTTTTTCTGGTCGGCGCCGGGCCCGGAGCGCCGGATTTGATTACGCTGCGCGCGGCCGGCGCGCTGCGCGCCGCCGAAGTGGTCGTTTACGATTTTCTTGCCGGCCCCGAAATTCTCAAATTCGCGCCGCTCTCCGCGGAACTGATTTATGCCGGAAAACGCGGCGGCGGCGAGCGCGCCGCGGAGCAGAGCGAGATCAATCGAATCCTGATCGAGCGCGCACGCGCGGGAAGACGCGTGGTGCGGTTGAAGGGCGGCGATCCATTTATCTTCGGGCGCGGCGGCGAGGAATGCGCGGCGCTGCGGGCGGCCGGAATCGATTACGAAATCATTCCCGGCGTGACCTCGGCGATCGCCGCTCCGGCCTTCGCCGGAATTCCGCTGACCCATCGCGAGCGCGGCTCATTCGTCGTCTTCGCCACCGGCCATCACGACGCCGCCAAGGACGGCGAGTCCGCCGTGCCGTGGGAAGCGCTGGCGCGCGCGGCGCACGGCCGCGGCACGATCGTGATGTTGATGGCGACCGGGCGGCTGAAAGAAATCCTGGCGCGGATGGCGTCGGGCGGGATGCCGCCCGAAACGCCGGCCGCCGCGATTCAATGGGGCGCGACCGCCGCGCAGCGCACGGTTTTCGGCACGCTCGAGAATCTTCCGGACGCGGCCGGCCGCGCCGGAATCGGCGCGCCCGCCGTGATCGTCGTCGGCGAATGCGCCGCGCTCGGGCGCGAGCTGGCCTGGGTCGAGCGGATGCCGCTGTTCGGGCGGCGCATTCTGGTGACCCGCGCCGCGGAACGCGCCGGAGAATTCGCGGCGCGATTGCGGGCGCTCGGCGCGGAAGCGATCGAATTCGCGACGATCGCGACCGCGCCGCCGTCAAGCCACGGCGCGCTCGATCGGGCGATCGCGGAAATCGAGTCATTCGACTGGGTCGTCTTCACAAGCGCGCAGGGAGTCGCGAGTTTTTTCGCGCGGATGCGCGAGCGGGGGCGCGATATCCGCGCGCTGAGCCGCGCGGCGCTGGCCGCGATCGGACCCGCCACCGCGGCGCGGCTCGGGGAATACGCGCTGAACGTCGCGGCGACGCCGCACGAGTATCGGGCGGAGGCGTTGGTCGAAGCGATCGGCGCCGCGCGCATCGCCGGCGCGCGCATCCTGATTCCACGCGCCGAAGCCGCGCGCGAAGTCCTGCCTGAAACGCTGCGCGAACTCGGCGCCCGCGAGGTCGTGGTCGCGCCCGCTTATCGCACGATACGGCCGCATCGCGAGGAGTCGGACCGGATCGCCGCGATGCTGAACGACGGCGCGATCGATCTCGCCGCCTTCACCAGCTCGAGCACGGTGGACAATTTCGTCGCGATCGTCGGCGCGGAGGCCGCGCGGCGGGCGAAAGCCGCCGTGATCGGGCCGATCACCGCCGCGACCGCCCGCGCTTGCGGACTGGAGATTGCGGTCGAGGCCGCGCAATACACGATCGACGGCCTCGCCGGCGCGATCGCCGGATGGTTCGCCGGAGCGCCGCGGCGCTGAGCGGTTGCGCGCCGCCCCGCCGCGGTATCATCTATATTCAGGCAGGGCGGCGATCCGAAAAGCCGCCGGGAGAGAACGCCGATGGGATTTCCGACCAATCGTCCGCGCCGGATGCGGCGCACCGAAACGCTGCGCCGGATGGTGCGCGAGACGCGGCTGGGAGCCGACGATTTTATTCAGCCGTTTTTCGTCTGCCCCGGACGCGACGTGACGAAACCGGTCGGCGCGATGCCGGGCGTGGCGCAGATGTCGGTCGACAACGTGGTGCGGGCGGCGCGCGAAACCTGGGCGGCCGGCGTCCCGGCGGTGATTCTATTCGGCATCCCGGCGCGCAAGGATGCGACCGGCAGCGAAGCCTGGAACGACCACGGCGAAGTTCAGCGCGCGATCCGCGAAATCAAGGAGCAGGTTCCCGGCCTCGCGATCGTGACCGACGTCTGCATGTGCGAGTACACCGACCACGGCCATTGCGGAATCGTCAAGAACGGCGGCGTCGACAATGACGCCACGCTCGATTTGCTGGTGCGCGAAGCGCTGTCGCACGCGCGGGCGGGCGCGGATATCGTCGCCCCGTCGGACATGATGGACGGCAGAGTCGGCGCAATCCGCGCGGCGCTTGATGAAGAAGGTTTCGCCGACGTTGCGATCATGGCCTATTCGGCGAAATTCGCGTCGGCGTTTTACGGACCATTTCGCGAGGCGGCGGAATCGGCGCCGCAGTTCGGCGACCGCCGCTCGTACCAGATGGATCCGCCGAACGGCGACGAAGCGATGCGCGAAGTGGCGCTCGATCTCGAAGAGGGCGCGGATATCGTGATGGTCAAACCGGCGCTGCCCTATCTCGACCTGATTTACCGCGTGAAGCACGAATTCAACGCGCCCGTCGCGGCCTATAACGTCTCCGGCGAGTACGCGATGATCCGCGCGGCGGGAATCAATGGCTGGCTCGACGAGGAGCGCGCGACGCTAGAGGCGCTGACGGCGATCAAACGCGCTGGCGCGGACTTGATTATCACCTACTTCGCCACCGGCGTGGCCAAACGCCTGCGCTAGCGTGGCGTCCCGCAAATAAGTTTACACTCCGCGTCTGTCTTGCGCTCGGCGTGGATGCCCGGATCAAGTCCGGGCATGACCACCTCCGTTCGTCATGGCCAGGCCCAGACCCGGCAATCCATCCCTTGCTGCCCTGCGGTGGGCAACCAGCGTGCCGAGCTGATCAGGCGTCAGGTGGAAGCTATTTGCGCTTGGCGGGCGGTTCCACATTCTTCGTCGCATCCTTCGCCGCGCTCAGGACCGGCCCAGAATGACATGGTGAAGCGTTTTGGTTGTCATTCTGAGCGAGGCCGCCGAGCGAAGAATCCCGCGTCGCCGTGATTCTTTTGTAAAGGTTTCGACGGGACGCCACGCTGGCGCTTCGTAAAGCGATTGCGGCCGGCGGCGAGCCGGCCGTGCGAAGTCAGGAGCGGGGACGGCGGTTGGCCTCGTACCACGGACGCATCGCGGCGAGCGCGCGGCGCTGATGGTAGGCGAGTTCGTCGGGCGGATAGCGATGCTCGGGGCCAAGCACGCAGGCCGCGCGCGCGTCGCATCGCGGCGCACATCGCGGTTCGTTTTCGACTCTGAATTCAAGACATCGCGGCACGTCCCATCCGGCGGGATTAGCGACGGCGCCGGCCGGACACGCGGAGATGCAGGTACGCGCGCTACATTCCGGACACGGATCGAAACCGAGCGCCGGGCCGGGCGCGTCGATTGCGGCGTCAACGATCAGCGCGGCGCGGAACGCGATCCACGGGCCGAACGTCGGATTGACCACAACGCCCAGCAGGCTTGGTCCGGCGATTCCGGCGAGTTTGCCGAGCTCCATGAAATTGAGAGTCGCGCCGCTGCTCATAAATGGATAAACGGGAGCGCAATCGACCCCGGCGGACGCCGCGAGCGGCAGCATCGCGTCTTCGACGACGCGGCGCGTGAAATCGTCGAGCGGATTCGGCCGCTCGTTCCATCCGGGATGCGCGCCGGTCCAGCGGTTGAAGGCCCGCCAGAAATCGCCGCCGCCGTTGGCGATCGCGATTATCGACCGGTTCGTGAAGGAACCGCCGAACGCCGCGCTCCGATACGCCGCGCCGACGGCGGCGTCATAGCGCGGCGCGGGAATCGCCGCGATCAGATTCAGGCCGAAGGGCGCGGCGGCCGCGCGGATTTCCCGCAGCAGATCGGCGCTCATGCGATTTTGTAGGTCACGACCGCATCGGCGACGAGCGCGCCGCGCGCGTCGTGGATTTCGACCGCGATACTCGCCACGCGGCGGCCCTTGCCGCGAACCCGCGCGCGGGCGACGAGATCGCTTTGAACGCCCGGCGCGACGTAGTTGACGGTCATCGAGATCGTCGCGCTGCGCCGCGTCTCCGGCATCGTCCAGATCGCGGCGCAGGCGGCGAAATCGGCGAGCGCGGCGATCGCACCGCCGTGGATCGGCACGCCGGGGCCGCCGTCGTTGAGCAAGCTCAGCGCGAACGGCATCCGCACAACGGCTTCGCCGCCACCGGCGGTCTCGACGCGAAGTCCGAGGATTTTGGAAAATGGCGCGGCCTCGAGCGAGGCGAGCGCGGGATATCGATCATGCGGCGCGCCCATGGGCGATCAGCTCCCGCGCGCGGCGATGGCGTCGAGCGCGATCGCGACCGCGTCAATCGGAGACTCGGCGATTGTCACGCCGGCGATGTCGCGCCATCCGCCGAGCGCGACGACCGGCCGGCGGATGGTAAGCGCGAGCGCGATTTCCGACAACGTGCCGGTTTCGCCAGGCAACGCGATCACGGCGTCGGCGCTGGCGACGACGATCAGGTTGCGCGCATGGCCCATCCCGGTCGCGACGGCGATCTCGATATGCGGGTTGGCGGCGGCGCGGTCGTAGCCCGGCAGGATGCCGATCGTGACCCCGCCGGCGGTGCGCGCGCCGCGGGCCGCCGCTTCCATCACGCCGCCCATCCCGCCGCATACCAGCGCCGCGTCGCGTTGCGCGATCGCCTGTCCGGTCGCGAAAGCGAGCCGCGCGACCGCGTCGCTGGCGGCGCTGCCGCCGATCACCGCGATTGACCGCCGCGGCGCCATCGTCAAACTCCCAATATCGCAGGCAATTCGGCCAAATCGCCGATTACAATGTCCGGTTCCGGCACGCCTTCAGGCAGCGATGCGGCGCCTTTGCTGATCCACGCGGTGCGCATCCCGGCTTCGCGCGGACCTTTGACGTCTTCGCGCGGCGTATCGCCGACGAACAATACCTCGGACGCGTCGAGGCGCATCATTTCGAGGATCCGCCGATAGATTTGCGGGTTCGGTTTCCGCAGTCCCACTTCGGCGGAAATGATCACGGCCTCGAAAAGATGCGCGACGCCGGTGTCGCCGAGCACTTCGCGGCCGCACTGCGCGTCGTCAAAATTCGACAGCAGGCCGAGCCGATAATGGGAAGCCAGTTGGCGCACCGCCGCAGTCCGCGGGGCGGGCGCCCAAGTGACCGCGCGCACGCCATCCATGTGGACGCGGGTGATTTCCTCGGCCAGCGCGCGAATTGCGCCGCCGGCCGTCGGCGCGAGCCGATTCATCGTGCGAATAAAACGCTCCGAGCAGGTAATTTCAACGCCGTCGCGTTCGCGTTCGGCGTGAATCTCTTCAAGCACGCCGCGATACACTTCGAGAAACCGCTGGAGGTCGAAGCGATCCTTGAGCCGGCGTTCCAGGGTCGGGATGACCCACGGAATCGTCGTGTGAACCTGCCGCCCGTCAAGCTCCATCAGCGGCAGCCGATCCGGCTCCCACTTGACGATCGTGTCGAAAAGGTCGAAAACGACGGCCCGAAAATTCATCTTAAATCCGCGGCGCCAGAGCCGACGCGGTCGTCAGCAAAGCGAGCAAATCCAGGATCATCACGGCGCCGTTGAGCTGTACCGACAAGCGATGCAGCCGGTCGAATTCGGCCTTCCGCGCCGGATCGGGATTGGCCTCTTCGGCCACCGTGCGAATCGCGTCGACCTGCGGACGCACCACCGCTCCCGCATAAATCGTCAGGCCGAGCGCGACCGTGAGCATCGCCGCCGCGAGTGACCACGCTCCGCGCGGAGCGTGAGAAATCGCAAAATAAGCGGCGATGATCGCCGAGATCACGCCGGCGACATACCCGAGCATGTAATAGCGCGGGAAAATCGTGCTGACGATTTTCCCCGCGTCCGCTATCCGCAGGTTGCCGAATATCGCCGGCGCGACAAAGAAAGCGAAAAACGTCATGCCGCCCAGCCACAAAGTCAGGCTCAACAGGTACAAGAAAAGCGTTATGGTCATTTTGAAGTTTAACCGCGTGAGAGTCGCCGTTGCGCCGGCGATCAGTTCAGCCAGGTTTTCGGCGCACCGGGTATCGCGCGCCGCTGCCCGAATCCGCCGTCGATCGGGTGCCATGCGCTGACGCCGGGCTCGCCGTATTGCCAGCAAAGAAAGACGATTTCGTCATCGATTTCGCCCGGAAAATCGATCAAGCCGTGTTCGATATCCTTGAGAAAGCATCCGAGCTTTTCGATTTCTCCCGCGATTTCCGCGATTTTGCCCGCGTACGGCGCCAGCTCGGGATGCCGCTCGATAATCTGCTGCAGGCGCATCGCGTCAATTTCCGGCTCGTTATCGATCAATTTGGCGATATTGGCGCGCAATTCATTCGCATTTAGTTGCAAATCGCAAACCAATGCCGCGAGCGTCGGAATAAGCTCGTTGGCCTCCTCAGGAGTGAAAATTTTGTCAAATGAATGCTTTGACAAGTGCGCCTCGCCGGGATGGCGCGCGGTCACAATCGTGCTTAATTTCTTTCCAAGGCAAACCGCCTTGTGCCTTCCCGAGACCGTATACTACGTTAACCGAAAGCGGCTGGGAAAGCTTGGGCGGAATCTTTTTGCCTGAGTGGCGGGGGCATATCCGGATATGGCAGAACGCGCCAAAAGCGAAAAACGGTTTGAGCCGGAAGAGGACCTGAGCAAGGTCGAACTTCCCGAGATTTTGCCGGTGTTGCCGCTGCGCGGCATCGTGATCTTTCCGAGCCAGATTCATCCGTTCCTCGTCTCCCGCGCATCCTCGCTCAAACTGATTGAGGAATGCGGCAGCGCCTCGAGCATCATCGGTTTGACCGCGCAGAAAAATCCGGAAGAGGAAAATCCCGCGCCCGACGCGCTTTATCCGCGCGGCACGGCGGTGCGCGTGCTGAAGATGCTCAAGTATCCGGACGAAAGCGTGCGCGTGCTGGTGCAGGGGCTGGCGCGAATCGAAATCCGCGATATTGTCCAGCGCGAACCGTATTTCACGGCGCATATCGAGCGGCTGGAGGAAATTTTCAAGCCCGAACGCGAGGCCGAAGCGCTGCAGGCCAATCTGGTCAGTCAATTTTCGAAATTCGTTTCGCTGGTGCCCTATCTGCCCGACGAATTGCAGGTGATGGCGATGCAGGTGCGCGACCCCGCGCGCCTGACCGACATGGTCGCTTCGTACCTGAAAATCGCGGTCGAGGAACTTCAGGATCTGCTCTCCACGCTCGAAGTTCGCGCCCGCCTCGAAAAACTGATCGTGATCCTGAGCCGCGAAATCGAGCTGCTCGAACTCGGCCACAAGATCCAGTCGCAGGTCCAATCCGAGCTGAACAAAAATCAGCGCGAGTATTATTTGCGCCAGCAGCTCAAGGCCATTCAGAAGGAGCTTGGCGAGGGCGACGCGCGCACCGCGGAAATCGAGGATCTGGAAAAGAAAATCGAAGCGGCCAAAATGTCCGAAGAGGCGCGCAAGGCCGCCGACAAGGAACTCGAGCGTTTGCGGATGATTCCGCCGGAATCGGCGGAGCATACCGTTGTCCGCACCTATCTCGACTGGCTGGTCAGCCTGCCGTGGAGCGTCTCGACCGAGGACAATCTCGACATCCACAACGCGCGCAAGGTTCTGGACGAGGACCATTACGATCTCGAAAAAGTCAAAGAGCGCATCCTTGAATTTCTCGCGGTGCGCAAGCTGAAGCAGGACACCAAGGGTCCCATCCTGTGCTTCGTCGGACCTCCGGGCACCGGAAAAACCTCTCTCGGACGCTCGATCGCGCGGGCGCTCGGACGAAAATTCGTGCGGCTTTCGCTCGGCGGCATCCGCGACGAGGCCGAGATTCGCGGCCATCGCCGGACCTATATCGGCTCGCTGCCCGGACGCATAATTCAGGGATTGCGCAACGCCGGTTCCAACAATCCGCTGTTCATTCTCGACGAAGTGGACAAGCTCGGCGCGGATTTCCGCGGCGACCCGGCGTCGGCGCTGCTCGAAGTGCTCGATCCCGAGCAGAACAACACCTTCGCCGATCATTATCTCGACGTGCCGTTCGATCTGTCGCGCGTCCTCTTTCTGACCACGGCCAACGTGCTCGACACGATTCCGCCGGCCCTGCGCGATCGGATGGAGGTGCTTGAGCTGCCGGGCTACACCGAGGAGGAAAAGCTCAAAATCGTTCAGCGCTACCTGATTCCGCGCGAGCTTGGGGAAAACGGGCTTGGCGATCGCAAGATCGAATTCGCGACGGAGGCGGTGGCGGAGATTATCCGCAGCTACACGCGCGAAGCGGGACTGCGCAATCTTCAGCGCGAAATCGCGCGAATTTGCCGGAAAATCGCCCGCTCGGTCACCGAAGGCGAGGCGGCGCCCGAGACCATCGCGCCCGATATGCTCAAGAAGTACCTCGGACCGCCGAAGTTCTTCGCCGAAGTCGCCGAGCGCACCAACGAGCCCGGCGTGGCGACCGGACTGGCATGGACGCCCAACGGCGGCGACATCATTTTTATCGAAAGCACGCGGATGACCGGCCAGAAGGGACTGACGCTGACCGGCTCGCTGGGCGACGTGATGAAAGAATCGGCGCAGGCCGCGCTTTCCTACATCCGTTCGCGGGCGGACCGGCTCGGCGTGGCGGCCGACTTCTTCGATAAATCCGACCTGCATATTCACGTCCCCGCCGGCGCGATTCCCAAGGACGGTCCGTCGGCGGGCGTCACGATCGCGGCGTCGCTCGCTTCGCTCCTGACCGGTCGTCCGGCCCGCGCCGACGTGGCGATGACCGGCGAGATCACGCTGCGCGGCAAGGTGCTGCCGGTGGGCGGAATCAAGGAAAAGGTGCTGGCCGCGCGCCGCGCCGGAATTCATACCGTGATTCTGCCGCGCCGCAACGAGAGCGACCTCGAGGACATTCCGCCCGAGGTCCGCGCCGAGATGCAGACAATCTTCGTTGACACGGTGGACGAAGTGCTTGACCATGCGCTGCGCGCCGCGCCAGCCAGAGGCGACGGCGCGGTCGAGGTCGGGCGCGCCGCCGAAAAGCCGGCCGCCGCGGCCGCCGGACGGGCGGCGTAAATTACGGATCTGGCCACGGAAAGCGGCCCTCGCTTGACCGGCGCCGCTCCGCTCCGTACATCAATGCCATCAATGGCGTGAGCTTGGCTCCGCGGTTCGCCGCATCGTCGATTTTGGATGGATCCCGATTTATTGGCGCACGGCGCCAGCGCACCCGCGCGCTTTGACTTGATATGCGTATCGCGATCGTTGCGGCCGAAATCGGGCCGTGGGCAAAGGCCGGCGGACTCGCCGACGTAATCGGCGCGTTGCCGCGCGCGCTCGCCCGGCGCGGCGCCGAGGTGTGCGTGATTGCGCCGGCCTATCCCGCGCTGACAGCGGCGCTGGAAACGCATCCAATCGGAGATACCCGCTCCATCGAGATGGGCGGCGCCGGCGAATCGTATCGCGTACTCGGCGCCAGGACGCCCGCCGGTATTCCGCTTTACCTGATCGACCATCCGGGAATGTTCGGCCGGGCCGGGATTTACGACGAAAACGGCAAGGAATACAGCGACAACGTGCGCCGCTTCGTTTTTTTTGGACGGGCGGCCGCGGCCGTGGCGGCCGACCTTGTCCGTCCGGACCTGATTCACGCGCACGATTGGCACGCCGCGGCGACGGTGCTCGCGATGCGCGCGGAGCCGGCGCTGCGCGATCGCATGAAATCCACGCTCGCCGTCTTCACGATCCACAACCTTGCTTTTCAGGGAATTTTCGAAAGCCACGATTTTCCGCTGCTGGGCGTCGATTGGCCGTGGTACAGCGTCGAGGTGCTGGAATTCTGGGGCCGCGTAAACCTGATGAAGGGCGCGATCGTGCTGGCCGACGGCGTAACGACCGTCAGCCCCACTTACGCATGGGAAATCGCGCACGATCCCGAGCTGGGCTTCGGTCTTGACGGCGTGCTGCGGGCCAAGCGCGACCATCTGATCGGCATTCTCAACGGCGCTGATTACGACGAATGGGATCCGGCGCGCGACCGTTTTATACCGAAGCCCTATTCGCCGCGCCGCCGCGCCAACAAAAAATTCTGCCTCGACGTGCTCCGCGACGATCTCGATCTGCCGCATCCCGCAAAAGCTGCCGCCGTGCCGATGATCGGGATGGTCACGCGGCTGACGCCGCAGAAAGGCGTCGATATTCTGGCGGGCGCGCTCGACTCGCTCATGGCGCTCGAAATCCAATTGGTCATGCTGGCGAGCGGAGACCCGGCGCTGGAAAAGATTTTTCAGGCGGCCGTCGATCGCCATCCCGATCGGATGCGCTTGATCGCCGGATTCGACAACGCGCTCGCCCATCGGATTATGGCGGCGAGCAACATGTTCCTGATGCCTTCGCGGTTCGAGCCTTGCGGACTGACCCAGATGTACGCATTGCGGTACGGCGCCGCGCCGATCGTGCGCGCCACGGGCGGACTGCGGGATACGGTAAGCGAATTCAATCCGCGCACGCGCGCCGGCAACGGCTTCCTGTTCGCCGACTACGACGCGGCCGCGCTGAGCGATGCGGTTGCGCGCGCGGTCGCGATTTTCCGCCATCCGGCGAAATGGCAGCTGCTGGTCGGCAATTGTTTCCGCAGCGACTATTCGTGGGATCGCGCCGCCGAACATTACCTGCGATTGTTCGAACAACTGCGCGCGGAGCGCGGCGCGGTATGAGCGCCGGCGCAGCGCCGGGAGCGCAAACCTACCATGTCTATGCCGACGGCTCGTGTCTTGGAAATCCCGGACCGGGCGGATGGGCCGCGGTGATTGTCAAGCCTGACGGAGCCTCGCGGACGATCTACGGCGGCGATCCCTCGACCACCAACAATCGGATGGAACTGACGGCCGCGATCGAAGGCCTGCGCGTGATACCGGCCGGCGCGCGCGTCGTCATGCGCAGCGACAGCCAGTATCTCGTCAAGACCATGACGCTCGGCTGGAAGCGCAACATGAACTCCGACTTGTGGCTCAAGCTGGACCATGAAGCCGGCGAGCGTAAAGTGCGTTTCGAATGGGTAGAAGGCCATGCCGGCGACCCGCTCAACGAACAGGCCGACCGGCAGGCGCGCGCGGCTGCCGCGATCGCCGGCAAATCCGGGCGCGTGCACTACCACGGCTTGCCGATCGTCGCGGAAGAGCCGCCCGCACCCGCCGCCGCGGAATTCGGCGACGAGGACGCGACGGTGCGTGAATTGCGTCCGCTGCTGGCCGCGGGAGAAAGCGTGCGCAAATGCGCCGGATGCGGCCATGCATTCGTAGCCGCCGCGGATCGATCAGGCCGCTACTGCCCGCTCGCGCCGTGCCAGCTCAAAGCGCGGCGCCCGGCGCTTCATAGAAAAAAATAGGCCGGCGCGAAATCCGCGGGCGGTCAGGGTTTGTCCGATCTCGCCGGTGTCGCCGATACCGCCGCTGGCGCCATAGCGGCGGCCGCGGGTTTGGCCTCTTTCGCCGCATCCGGGCGCGCGTCGCCGCCGCCGTTCGGATGGCTAATCACGCTCATCGCGGTCGCGATCATGCCCGCCATATCAGCCATATTCGCGGGCAGGATAAGAGTGTTGGTCTCCTTGGCGAGATTTCCGAACTGAGCGATATAGTCGCTCGCGACGCGATATTGCACGGCTTCGAATCCGCCCGGACCCGCAATCGCCTCGGCGACGGCGCGGATTCCTTCCGCCGTGGCGGTGGCCACGGCGCGAATCGCGGCGGCCTTGCCCTCCGACTCCTTGATGAGCTGCTGCTTTTCGCCCTCGGCGCGATTGATCACCGCTTCGCGCATGCCTTCGGATCGATTGATCGCGGCGGCGCGCTCGCCCTCGGATTGGAGCACGGCGGCGCGTTTTTCGCGCTCCGCCCGCATCTGCTTTTCCATCGCTTCAAGAATATCGGCGGGCGGCCGGATGGTTTTGATTTCGTAGCGGAACACCTTTACGCCCCACGCTTCAGACGCCTTGTCGATTTCCGTGACGACGTTGGCGTTGATGTGCGCGCGTTCCTCGAAGGTGTGATCGAGTTCGATTTTGCCGATTTCGCTGCGCAGCGTCGTCTGCGCGAGTTGTTCGATCGCGAAGCGAAGGTTCGAGATGCCGTAGGTGGCGCGCTCGGCGTCGACGACCTTGTAGTAGAGGATGCCATCGACGTGAACCATCACGTTGTCTTTGGTGATGCAATCCTGCTCAGCGATGGTCGCGGCGACCTCGCGCAGATCGACCATCGCGCGCACCGTGTCGATAAAGGGCATAAGGATTTGCAGTCCGCCATAGGCCACGCGCTCGAACCGTCCAAGGCGCTCGATAATCCACGCGCTCTGCTGATCGACCACGCGCACGCTGGTGAGCAAAATGTAGATGATCAAAATCGCCAGCAATCCGCCGATAACGAGTCCGGTCATGGTTGTCTTCCCTATTCCTTCATTCAGGACGCAGCCACAGCGTCAAACCCTCGACGCGCTGCACGCGGCATCGCTGCCCCTTGCGAATCACGGAGGCGCCGGCGTTCCGCGCCGTCCACATCGAACCGCGCATTTCCGCACGTCCGACGCCTTCGGCGGTCATGTCCGCGTCGGGCGTGGCCACCTCGCCAATCAGGTAATCCATATCGGCGGCCGGGCCGCGATTCGCGCGGAAATGCCCCAACAGCGGTTTGCGCAGCGCCAGCAGAATAATCACGGTCAGCGCCGCGAAGAGGATCCATTGCGACCAGTGCGGCGGCGCCGATAGCAGCAGCGTCGCGATCGCGACAATAAAAGCGGCCAGGCCGGCGCAGAAGAGCGAAAAATCATGCGTGAAATGAAGTTCGATCGCGACACACGCGATTCCAAGGATAATCCACGCCCACCAGACCATCGCTTGACTCCTAATCTCCCGCGTCCAACAAGGATCGTCGCGCATGGCGCGTCTGAGTGTCAATCAGGTGCGCGGCCGCGTCATAGCGTGCGTTTCAGATTCAATCCGGCGAGCACCATCATGATCACGGTAAAGATGAACAGGAACCCAACGTCGCCGCTGATCGCGCCGAAGTCCGCGCCCTTGAAAAGGATCGATTTGAGGGCCGCCACGGCGTGAGTTTCCGGATTATAAGCCGCGAAGGCGCGCAGCCACGGCGGGAAGCTTTCAACCGGATAAACGGCGCCGCTCGGAAAGAAAAGAATTACGTTGAGAAACCCGGCGGATGCGCCAACGATGCGCGGATTGTCCGCACGCGCCAGCAACGCGAAGGTCATCGCGAGAATTCCCGTGGCGCCGAGAACGATGATTCCGCACAGCATCAGGAAGGCGCGAAACCCGCCCACGATCGTCGCGCCGGTAATCAGCAGGCCCGCGACGAGCACGATGATCGCCGCCACGCTGGTGACCAGCACGCTGCTGCCGAGCACGCCGCCGGCGACGTTCCATCGCGTCAGCGGCGTCACCAGGTAGCATTCGGTCAGGCCCATGAAGCGGTCCATCACCCAGTTGAAGACCCCGGAAACCAGCGAGCCCATGAACAGCGCCATCACGATTACGCCGGGGATCAGCGAGCGATCGTAATCGACGGTGATGAAAAGATTGCTCGGGCGCAGCACGATTTCGTCGAGCTTGGGTTCGCGCGCGGTTACGAATCCGGCGCGGAGCGTCGCGACCGCCTGATTCAGCAGCGCTTCGATCGTCGCGGCGCTGATCGTATCGACGTTGTCGCAGAACAATCCAATCTCGCCGATCCGGCCCTCATCGATGTTGTGGCTGAAATCGTGCGGGATCACGACAGCGGCCTTGTAACGTCCTTCGCGGACCTGCTCGATCGCCGTCGCCCGATCGCTTTCATAAGTGATAGTGACGGTTTTGGGACCGGCGGCGAGCGCCTGCAGCTTTTCCATCATCCGCACGGCCCACGGACCGCTGTCTTCGCTCACGATCACGACCGGCAGATGTTTCAGCACGCCCTGAAACGAATTTCCGAATATGACCAGATAGATCACGGGCAGCATCACGCTGGTCAACAACGTCATCGGATTGCGCGAGAGCTTGAGCAGATCGCGCCGCATGACCGCCCACGTCTTCAGCATCCGCGGCTCCGCACCGGCTCGATCATCGTCCCGGCGGACGCGGCATGCCCATCGACATGCTGAAAAAGCCGGGCTTGCGCGCGGTTTCATCGCGCAAACGCCGGCCGGTGAACTGGATAAACACGTCCTCCAGGGACATCCGCTCAAGCCGAATCGACGCGACGTGCAGGCCGGCTTCGTCCAGCGCCGCGATCAGGCGCGGCATCACCCGCGCGCCGTCGTCGACGGTCACGACAATTTGTCCGGCCTGGTCGCGCGCGACCGCGAGCGCGTATGCCTGCGCTTTGACCAGGGCGACCGCCCGATCGCTGTCGCCCGTGACTTCGAGTTCGATCCGGTCGGATCCTTTGACCATGGTTTTCAGTTCGGCCGGCGATCCGAGCGCGATAATTTTACCGCCATCGACGATCGCGATGCGGTCGCACAGCGCTTCGGCTTCGTCCATGTAATGAGTGGTCAGCGAAATCGTGAGGCCGGTCTGGCCCCGGATTGCTTCGAGCAGGTCCCACACCGCGCGGCGGCTTTGCGGATCGAGGCCGATGGTCGGCTCGTCAAGGAATAAAACCTCGGGCGAATGAATCAAGCCGCGCGCGATTTCAAGCCGCCTTCGCATCCCGCCCGAGTAGGTCGCCACCAGATCGTCGGCGCGTTCGCTGAGACCGACCAGCCGCAGCAGCTCGCGCGCCCGCTGATGACGAATTCGGCGATGAATCCCGTAGAATTCGCCGTAGATATCGACGTTTTCCCATCCGGTCAGATCGAGGTCCGAAGTCAACGCTTGAGGTATGACGCCGATGCGTTCGCGCACGCGCTCGGGACGGCGCGTGACGTCGGCGCCGGCGACGGTCGCTTCGCCGGCGGTCGGCGTAATCAGCGTCGTGAGCATCCGGGTGAGCGTGGTTTTTCCCGCACCGTTGGGACCGAGCACGCCGAAGAGCTCGCCGCGGCGCACTTCAAAATTAACCGCGTCGACCGCGGTGAACGCGCCGAAGCGTTTAGTCAGTCCGCGCGCGGATATCGCCGGTCCGTTGGCTTCCATTATCTTTGACAAACGCGACTTCGGCGGTCATTCCGGGCTTCAGTTCCCCGCCGGGATCGAGCACGCGCACTTTAACGTAAAAAGTACGGATATCCTGCCGGCCGCGTCGCACGTCGGTCTCGGTGGCGAACTGTCCCTCCTGCCCGATCGCCATCACGCGCCCGGCGTAAGTGATCGGCGGCCGCGTCGTCAGTTCGACCGTCGCCGGACTGCCGAGTTGAATCCATCCCAAGTCGGTCTCTTGCAGATCGACGCGCGCCCAGATGGTCGAAAGATCGTCGATCGTCAGAATCGGAACGCCGGGCGTGACCCATTCTCCGACTTCGAGGGCTTTGCTTACCACGATTCCGTTGATCGGCGAGCGTATCACCGTATCGGCGAGTTGATCGGCGTAATATTGAACGCTCGCGATATCGGCCGCGACCGCCGCGCGTTTTTGTTCGAGATCGGCCGCGGCGTCGTCGCGCTCCTTGGCGGAAATCACCTGATGGCGATACAAATTGCGATCGCGCTCCATCGTGAGCTCCGCCAGATGCGAATCGGCTTGTGCGCCGGCCAAATCGCCGCGCGCCTTGGCGAGTTGATTGCGAATATCGATATCTTCGACCCGGCAGACGATCTGGCCCGCGGCCACCCGATCGCCTTCGAGCAATTCGAGCATCGTGATGCGGCCGGCGATGCGGCTGGTGAGGTTGACTTCGGGCGCTTCGATGACGCCGACGGTGTCGATTCGGTTGGGGTTTGGCGGCGGCCACAGATGACGCGCGCCGAAATAATAGAAAAGCGCGATTCCGAGCGCCGCCGCCGCGAGAAAGATCAGGCGCCTGGCCAGGCGTTTCATCGCTCCGCCGCGATCCGCGTGCGCATCACCAAAGACCGGGAACCACCGCGTCGGTGGTCCGCGTGTACTCCGCGTATTCGTCGCCGAACAGCGCCGTCATTTCGGTCTCGTCTTCGCGGATGCGGCGGCGCAACATGGCGATTCCCGCGATCGCCATTACGATTCCAGTGATCGGCGCGCCATACTCGAACGGCCATGCGAACAGCACCAGAAATTCTCCGGCGTAGATCGGATGGCGCAGGTAGCGATAAAACCCATGGCGCACAAGTTTGCGCGAATGCCCGCCGGGCGGCGCCGCCGAAAAAAATCCCAGTTGAATTCGAGCGCCAAGCGCCAGCCACAGTCCGATCAGCTCGATCAGCAACCCCAGTCCGGCGATCCATCGCGGCGCGTCGGCCGCATAAAGATAAGTCCTCTCGAACGGCGCCGCGGCGAACAGCAGCAATACCGGCAATTCGCGCCTGACGCGGCTTTCAAAACGCGCCCGGTCGACGCCGAGCATCCAGTCTTCGCGAACCAGCAAATCAGCGACGCGAAAAGCGCCATACGCCGTCAGATAGAGCGTGACGTAAGGGTGGCTGGCGAAATAGTCGGTGATTCCCAAACCGAGGGCGACCGCGCCCAGGACCGCGGCAAGGAATATCGCCAATTCCGCGATTCTCACCGACAGGTCGCGCGGCACCGGCGCCGCGGGGGCCGCGGCGTCCGCGCTGGACGCAACCGCGTCGCCGGCGGGAATCTTCAGTTCGCCGGTCGGACGCGCGGAAGAGGCGGCGGATCTATCGCTCTCCATGAACAAAAATTTTCGCAGGATAACCCGCTGGATTCAAAGGCTTGCGGCGCCGGCTAGCGCGCCGGCCGGTTCTGCGCCGCTTCCGCCAGGCGCTCGAGACTGTCGCGCGATCCGATCACGACCAGCAGGTCGCCGCCTTCGATCGCCGTCGCGGCGTCGGGAACGATCGCGATCGGATCCGGGCCGCGTTTCAATCCGATCACGCGCAAACGCGGGCTGGACGTTTCAATATCTCCGATCGTGCGCGCCGCCAGCAAGCTGTCTCTGCCGATTGCGACCTCCTCGAGGCTCACGTCTTCGCCCTGGCCGGGCAGCACCAGCGAGAGAAAGTCGATCACCGACGGCCGCGCGATCGCCGCCGCGATCCGATACGCGCTGAACTGGTAGGACGACATCGCACGATCGGCCCCCGCGAGCTCGAGATGGCGCAGCCCGGCTTCGGTCTCGGCGCGGGCATGGATGCGGATTTTCGCGTTCATGCTGCGCACGCTGAGGCTGATAAAAACATTGTCGGGGTCCGACGCCGTCGCCACGACGATATCGCTGGCCGTGCGCACGCCCGCCTGTTCGAGCAAATCCGGATCGAGCGCCGATCCAATCAGGTAATAAACCCCGGCCCGTATCAATTCCGGCTCGAGCGCCGGATTCTGCTCGATCACCACCACCGTGTGCCGATCGCGCTTGAGCTGGTCGGCTACGATTCTCCCGAAGCGCCCGTAGCCGCACAGGATTACGTGGCCCTCGAGCTGCTGAATCTTGCGGTTCATCGCGCTCTTCCCCATGAACTCCCGAAGCTGGCCGCCGACCACCGCCTCGGTTACCGCGGCGAACACGTAATACGCCGTTCCGACGCCGATAAAAATGATCGCCATCGTGAAGATGCGCCCCGCCGTATCGAGCGGTTTGACCTCTTCGTAGCCGACGGTCGTAATCGTGATCACAGTCATATAGAGCGCGTCGATAAACGACATCCGCTCGATCAGCATGTAACCGGCGCTGCCGAACATCGTCAGCGCGACGACGATCGCGACGCCGGCGGCGACTCTGCGTCCCGGATTCATCGCGGCGGGAAGCGGCCTTTAACCGTGATGGCGCGACTCGAGCCAGCGCTCGGCGTCGAGCGCCGCCATGCATCCCGCGCCCGCCGCCGTAATCGCCTGACGATAGACGCGGTCGGCAACGTCGCCCGCGGCGAACACGCCTTCGATATTGGTCCGCGTCGATCCCGCCCGGACGGTCAAGTAGCCGATCTCGTCCATGTCGAGCTGTCCCTGAAAAATCGCGGTGTTCGGCTGATGGCCGATCGCCATGAAGACCGCTTCGGTGCGGAAATCGGCGGTCGCGCCCGTCTTGACGTTGCGCAAACGCACTCCGCTCACGCCGGTTTTCGGTTCCCCGAAAATTTCCTCGATGACCGAATCCCAGACAAAGGCGATTTTTGGATTGCGCTGCGCCCGCTCAGCCATAATCTTGGAAGCGCGCAAGGCGTCGCGGCGATGAACGATCGTCACCTTGCTGCAAAAGCGCGTCAGGAACGTCGCCTCCTCCATCGCGGTGTCGCCGCCGCCCACGACGACCGCCTCTTTACCTTTGAAGAACGCGCCGTCGCAGGTGGCGCAAGCGCTCACGCCGTAGCCCATCAGCCGCTTCTCCGATTCGATATCGAGCAGCTTCGCCGTCGCGCCAGTCGCGATAATCATGGCTTCGGCGCGAACCGCTTCGCCGTCCATCGTGAGCTCGAAGGGATGCGCGCGAAGATTCGCGGCGGTTACTTCGCCGGTCACGAACCGCGTGCCGAAGCGCCCCGCCTGACGCCGGAATATTTCCATCATCTCCGGCCCCTGCACGCCGTGCTCGAAGCCCGGATAATTTTCAACCTCGGTGGTGATTGTAAGCTGGCCGCCGGGCGTCACGCCCTCGATCAGCAGCGGTTCGAGGTTCGCCCGCGCCGCGTACAGCGCAGCCGTCAATCCGGCCGGACCGGAGCCGAGAATGACAAGACGATGCGTCCGATTGTTCGATGATTCAGCCATGGACCCCTTCGCGGCGCATTGAACGCCGAATCGCGCGCTCGCGCTGATATTGTACACTGTACCGGCGGCGGCATAACCTGCGAACCGCCGGATTTGGACGAAAACCATAATGGCAGCGGCAAAACGCAAAACGAAACCCGAAACCGCCGGCGAATTGACGCATCTCGATCGCCGCGGCCGCGTGCGGATGGTCGATGTTGGCGCGAAGCCGGCGACGCGGCGCGAGGCGATCGCGCGCGGCGCGGTGCGGATGGCTCCCGATACGCTCGCCGCGATCCTCGGCGGAACGCTCAAAAAAGGCGAAGCGCTCGCCGCCGCGCGCATCGCCGGAATCATGGCGGCCAAGCGCACCCACGAACTTATTCCGCTCTGCCATCAACTTCCGCTCGAATCCGTCGCGGTGGATTTCCGACCGGATCCCGGCGGCGCGGCGCTACTGATTCAGGCGCGCGCCGCGACCACCGCCCGCACCGGCGTCGAGATGGAAGCGCTCACGGCGGTCGGCGTGGCCGCCCTCACGATCTACGACATGGCCAAGGCGATCGATCGCGCGATGACAATCGAAGCGGTTCGGCTGGTGCGCAAGAGCGGCGGGCGCGGCGGCGATTTCGTTCGCGCCGGCGAGGCGGATTGGGAAAGCGGTCCGAACGCGTGACTGGATGATCGCGATCGAGGGACGCGCCTTTCTGAAAAAAGGCCGCGACGGGCCGGCGCGCGGCGGCAATCCGTGGATATTTTCGCAGGCGATCGGCCGCGTCGATCCGGCCGGCCTCGGTCCGGGCGCGTTCGTTGCGGTCCATGACGCCGGCGGCGACCCGATCGGCGTCGGCTATCTCAATCCCGCGACCACGATTGCCATTCGCATGATCGCGTTCGATCCGCGCGCGCGCATCGAATCGATCGTTCATGAACGAATCGCGCGGGCGCTCGACTTGCGCGGGCGAATCCTCGGCGCCGATACCGATTGCTATCGCCTGTTGAACGGCGACGGCGACGGGCTTTCCGGCGTGGTCATCGATCGCTACGCCGATTCCGCGGTCATCCAGTTGCTGACCGCCGGCGCCGACCGGATGCGTTTCGAAATTGCCGCCGCGCTCGACAAGCTGATTGCGCCGGCCGCGATCGTTGAGCGCAGCACGGGTTCGGTGCGCAGGCAGGAAGGCTTGTCCGACCGCGCCGGCATGGTCGCGGGCGCCGCGGCGCCGGAAACGATCGTCATCGAGAATGGCGTCAGGCATGCCGTCGATCTCATTCACGGGCAAAAGACCGGCCATTTCCTCGATCAGCGCGAAAATCGCGCGCTGGCGGCGCGTCTCGCACGCACCGCGTCGATGCTCGATGCGTACTGCCACAGCGGCGGCTTCGCGCTCGCCGCGGCCCTGACGGGCGCGCGGCGCGTGATCGCGGTCGATTCCTCCGAGCGCGCACTGGCCGCGGCGCGGCGCAATCGCGAACTCAATGCGCTGCCCCCCGACGCGATCGAATTTCTCCACGCCGACGCGCCGCGATTCCTCGCCGAGCAGGCCAATCGCGCAGGCGGCGAGCGCTTTGGAGTCGTCGTGCTCGATCCGCCGCCGCTCGCGCGCGCCGCGCAAGACGCGGCGCAGGCCGGACGCCTCTACGTGGATTTGAACGCGCTCGCGATGCGTCTGGTCGAGCCGGGCGGTTTTCTGATGACGTTTAGCTGCTCGGCGCACTTTTGCGGCGAAGAGTTCATCCGCGCGGTCCGGATCGCACAAACCAAATCGGGCCGCAAATTCCGGATGCTTGAGCGGCTTGGCCCCGGCCCCGACCATCCCGTCCTGCTCGGCCATCCGGAGGGCGAATATCTGACCGGAATTCTGCTCGCGGCGCTCGACTGATCCGCGCGCCCTTGCGGCCGCGCGTGCGTCGCGCGACGATTGGATACGGACGCCAGTTCCGGCCGCGGCGCGCTATATGAAACTGCAAAGGCTTGACCATTTTGGAATCGAAGTCGGCGATCTAACCCGCGCCGAGCGCTTTTACGTCGGCGTTCTCGGCCTCGAAGCCGTCGCGCGCTTCGGCGATCAGGTGTTGCTGCGATGCGGCGGCCAGAATCTCGCCATCTTCCAGGTCACGCGCCCGCCGCTGACGCCGGAACAGCGCCGCGAGCGTATCGGCCATCCGCTGGGCAAGGGCCATCACGCCTTCGTGGTGTCGCAGGAGGACTTCGCCGATGCGCGCGACCGGCTGGCGCGGGCGGGATGCGAAAGCGCGGCGCCGATCGACTGGGGCGATCACGACTGCGTCTATTTTCTCGATCCCGACGGCAACCTGCTCGAAATCGTCCGCTATCGCTAACCGGCCGCGGCAAGCTTTGCGTCGCCGCGTGTTGTCTTGGAGCGGCGAATCGCTTAAACGAATCGGATGCTGTCCTATGCGCGCTCGATTCTCGCGATTGTCCTTCCGGCCATAACGCTCGCGGTCGCCGCGGCGCCCTCGGCGCACGCCGAAATGATGCACTTGGCGGTCGATCCGATAACCTCGACGATCACGGCGACCGTCGATGAGCCGCTCAGCCGGATGAACGGCAGCATCACTGGATCGTTTCGGATAATCTCCGGCGAAATCGATGGCGATCCGTCGAATCCTGGCGTCGGCGCGCATGTCGAACTGGTAATCGACCCCACCTCGTATTCTTCCGGCCTTGCCCATCGCGATAATACGGTCCTGGCGAAATCGCTGCAGACCGCGCTCTATTCAGACATCCGTTTCGTCGGCACGCGGATCGACGACGTCAAGATTGAAGCGCCGGGCGCGATCGGCAGCGGCGTGGCCGCTGGAGATCTGACGCTGCATGGCGAAACGCGCGCACTGCATGTTCCGTTCGAGGCCGCGCTTCAGCCCGACCATCAGGCATTTTCCGCCGACGGCTCCGTGACGTTCGACTATACCGAATGGGGCGTCGAACCGCCGCGCGTGATGTTCGGCGCGCTTTCGGCGTCGAAAGAAGTCACTATCGATTTCCATATCGTGGCGCGCCCGGCCGCCGCGCCGTCGCCTTCGCCCTGATAAAAGACCGGATTGCCGAGCGTCGTCGCGTACTCATTGCAAACGCACGTTTGTCATTCGCGTCCGACGTGGGCTAATCATGCGGCGACGGCCGCGATACGCCGGCGCGAGGAGAGGAACATCGTGAAATTCGGCCTCTTTTATCAATTACCGTGCGCGCCTGACCAATCAGAAGCCGAACGTTACGCGGAAACCGTCGAACAGATCGTGCATGCCGACGAGCTGGGCTTCGACGTCGCGTGGCTGGCCGAGCTGCATTTTTTCCGGCCCTTTTCGATCATGCCGTCGCCGCTGATCGTCGCGACGGCGGTGGCTCAGCGCACCCGCCGCATCCGGCTCGGCACGGGCGTCTCGCTGTTGCCTTTTCATCATCCGTTGCGTCTCGCCGGCGAAGCCGCAGCCGTCGATATTTTGAGCGGCGGCCGGCTGGATTTGGGCGTCGGCCGCGGCACGATCGCGGTCCACTTCCAGGGCTTCGATGTCGATCGCGAAGAGAGCCGCGAACGTTTCGAGGAAGCTCTCGACCTGATCGAAAAGGCGTGGACGCACGAAACCATCACCCATCGCGGCAAATTCTTCCATGCGCCGGAAACGTCGGTCGTGCCGAAGCCGCTCCAGAAGCCGCATCCGCCGATCCGGCTCGCGGCGAACAGCCCCGAAACGGCGGCCTTCGCGGGGGCGCGCAATTACGACGTGATGGTCGCGTCGCCGATCAATCCGATGCCGGGATTTTTCGATCATGTCGAGAAATACCGCGACGCGCTTCGGCGCGCCGGCCACGATCCGGCCCGTCGCGACGTGGCCGCCCTGTTTTTCACGGATTGCGCCGCCGACGTCGCCGCCGCGCGCCGCGAATACGAACCCTCGATGATGCATTACTTCCAGACGATCGGGCAGCAGGCGTTGCGCGGCGATCGCAGCCAGTACGAAGGCTCTTACGCCTACCTGAAACAGGTGCGCGATCGCGCCGCGTCGATGACCTGGGACGCCATCGATCAAACGATGGCCATTTTCGGCAGTCCCGCCGAATGCATCGACCGGATCGAGCGGATTTACCGGGACGCGCGCATCAATCAGCTAGTGTGCTGGTTCAATCCCGGCGGCAAAATCCCGCATCGCGACGTGATGGCCGCGATGGAGCGCTTCGCCACGAAAGTAATCCCCGCCGTCAGCAAGCTGGGCGAATAGAATCGGCCAAGGACAAACAGAGAGATTCTGCGTGACAGGAGTTCGGACAAAGTGAAGAAGCGCGAGGTACTGACACAGACCACCTTCGGAAAGACAACAGCCGAAGAAGAGTCGTTGAACCTCAGCACCTATTTTGTCGAAACCGTTGAGTGGCGAAAAATTTGGTCCGGCGAGGCTGACGTTTTGTATGGCCCAAAGGGTTCTGGAAAGAGTGCGATTTACGCTTTGTTGCTCAATCGTCGAGACGATTTAGCCAAGCGCGGCGTGATCGTGGTCGCAGCGGAGAATCCTCGCGGAGCGTTGGTCTTTCAGGATTTAGCGACCGATCCACCCGCAAATGAGGAACAATTCAGAAGCCTCTGGAAGCTTTACTTCTTGCAGTTGGCAGGCGACGCCATCCGGACGCTTGGATTCGATGACAGAGCTGCTCGAAGCGTTACAAGCCCTTTGGTCGATGCCGGATTATTACCAAACGACGGCACGCTTTCAGCTAAACTGCGTTCGGCGCGCGACTACGTGCGCAAATATTTTCGACCAAGCGCCGTAGAGACGAATGTTGAAGTTGATCCTATTACTCAGTTACCAAAAGGCTTTTCGGGTAAAATTACTTTCCGCGAGCCAGACGAAGGACAACGAAAGCTTGGGATGGTTTCTGCGGATGGCTTACTCCGCACCGCCAATGAGTTATTGGAGGCAAACGGTAAGAAAATATGGCTGGCACTCGACAGACTCGATGTCGCTTTTGCGGAATCCGCTCTGCTTGAAGGGAACGCACTGCGAGCGCTCTTCCGAACGTTTCTAGATTTACGTGGTCTCGATTCAATTTCGCTCAAAATTTTCCTGCGAAGCGACATCTGGAAACGGATTTCGGAGGAGGGCTTTCGCGAAGCGAGCCACATTTCAGGCCAGACAATCAAGTGGAATGAACAATCGTTACTGAATTTAGTCGTCAGCCGCGCTCTTTCAAACCAATCCATCAGGGAGTTTTATCAGGTCGAAGAGCAGGACGTACTCAGCGACGAAAAAAGGCAGGAAGATCTGTTTTACAAAATCTTCCCTAAACAAATTGATTCGGGTGAACGAAAACCAAAGACCTTGTACTGGATGCTGAAGAGGACCTGCGACGGTACGGGTCTTACGGCTCCACGTGAATTGATCCACTTGTTAACATGCGCTCGCGACGGCCAGCTTAAAAAATTTGACGTCGGCGGTCCGGAACCGACTGAGCAGACGTTGATTGACCGATCTGCCCTGAAAGAAGCACTTCCTGAGGTTTCGAGAGCAAGAATTGAGCAAACACTTTATGCAGAGTTTCCTGATTTGCGTAAATGGATAGCTGCGTTGGGCGACCAGAAGACTGCACAATCAAAAATTAGCCTATCCAAAATTTGGAAATGCGACGATCCAGAGGCTGAAAGCATCGCGACGCGATTGGTTGAGGTGGGATTTTTCGAGCCGCCCAAGGACCGAGATAATCCCGTATATCAGGTTCCCTTTCTGTACCGCAGTTGGCTCAAAATGTCACAAGGCAAAGCATAATGAATCAGTACAGCATCACTAAAAACACGCTGTCGAGCTGAGCCTACAATTTTTAAACGACGACGGGAATTCAGGCGGCGGCGGTGCCTGGAATCAGTTCGAAAGCGCCGGGCTCGATCGCGTCATTGGAACGCAACACCACTTTGACGCCCATCCGCTTCTCGAGCGTCTCGAGATCGCGCGCGCCGACGTCGTAAAGATAACGCGCTACCGCTGAATTCACCTTGATCACCATCAGGTCGCGCCGCGGCGGACGGCCGGCGATACGATGGATTCCGCGCAAAATCTCCGCCGCCAGCGTCGGCACCGATTTCACCACGCGCCGGCCGTGGCAATGCGGACATTGATCGGTCAGCAACTCCTCGAGGCTCTCGCGAGTGCGCTTGCGGGTCATCTGGACCAGCCCAAGCTCGGAAATCTTGAGCATCGAGCTGCGCGCCTTGTCGCGTTTGAGCGCCTGTCCAAGCGCGTCGGTGACTTTCTTGCGATCCGGCTCCCGCGCCATGTCGATGAAATCGACGATAATGATGCCGCCGATATTGCGCAGGCGGAGTTGTTTGACGACCTCTTCAGCCGCTTCAAGATTGGTGCGCAGGACCGTTTCGTCCTGATTGCGCTTGCCGACGAACCGGCCCGTGTTGACGTCGATCGCGGTCAGCGCCTCGGCCTGATCGAAAACCAGATAGCCGCCGGATTTGAGCCAGACCTTGCGTTCGAGCGCACGCTCGATTTGCGCCTCGATCTGGAAGTGGTCGAAAATCGGCTCCTCAGCCTCATAGAGCGCGACCCGCGAACGCAGCCGCGGCATGTAGCTCTGCACGAATTCGAGAATCCGGTCATAGCTCTCGCGATCGTCGCACCAGAGTTTTTCGACGTCGCTGGCGAAGAGGTCGCGCACCACGCGCAGCGCCACATCGAGGTCGTTGTACAGCAGCGACGCGGCCGGGCTCTCTTCGGAGCGCTTGACGACCGACGCCCAAAGTTTGGTCAGAAACGATATATCGCGCTGGATTTCGCGCTTGCTCAGCCCCTCGCATACGGTGCGGACGATGAAGCCGCCCTGCTCCGGCCGGATCTCTTTGACCGCCGCGCGCAGCCGCGCGCGCTCCTGCGCGCTTTCGATCCGGCGCGAGATTCCGATATGGCTGCTGGTCGGGGTGTACACGAGATGGCGCCCCGGAATCGAAACGAACGAGGTCAGGCGCGCGCCCTTGGTGCCCAGCGGCTCCTTGGCGATTTGAACGATAATTTCCTGCCCGCGCTTGAGCTGTTGTTCGATCGGCAGCCGGATTCGCCGTTCATGACGCCGTCGGCGCCGCCCGCGTCCGCGGCGCGAGCGCGAACGTGGCTTCGAGGCTTTCACGGCGGCTTCCGTCCCGTCAATGGCGCCTTCGGCCGTGCTCTCGGCGGCTTCGGCGCCCTCCGGAACGGCGCCGGACTCGATTCGTACATCCTCTTCCAGATTCGTAAACAAACCGTCGGGCGAATCGATTCCGTCCTCGGCGGGAATGTCCGAAAGATCCGGCTCGACTCCGAAAAATTCGTCGAATTCAGTTTCTCCCGACGCTTCCGCTTCGGTTTCAACGTCCTCTTCGCCGGTGACGTCGGCCACCGCGCCGTAGCTGGCAAGATCGCTGTAGAAATCGGAAACGTGCAGAAACCCGGCTTTTTCGAGGCCGATATCGACAAACGCGGCCTGCATTCCCGGCAACACGCGGGTCACCCGGCCCTTGTAAATGTTGCCGACCAACCCGCGCCGCGCATTGCGTTCGAGGTAAAGTTCCGCGAGAACGCTGTCTTCAAGCAGCGCCACCCGCACCTCCATCTCGGAGGCATTGATTACGATTTCGCGCTTCACGCTGCGCCTGCCTGCCGGCTCGCTCCCGCCGCCATTCAGCGCTGCTTATAGCTAAAAAACGCTGCAATAGGGTGGCGCTGCGATAAGCCATCCTTCGGAGGCGCCGACTGAATACATCCCAAACTAATTATCTCCCGTGCGAATAATGATCGCCGGATTTTCCCCTGATCATACGGAGCGTTATCAATCTCCGCAAGGCGATCTGGTTGGCGCCGCGCGGATTAGCACGGCGCAGGCAAGATCGGTCAGCCGAGCGCGTTTTTGGTGTCGATCGTTTGTCCGCCGTCCACAACGTAAGCAGCGCCGGTAACGAAGCTCGCCAGCTCCGACGCCAAAAACAGAACGACGTTCGCTACATCTTCTGGACGTCCCAGCCGCTTCAAAGGTATCCGCTTCGCCATTTTTTCGCCAACCCCCGGCGCGCTTATCGCCGACGCGATCAGCGGCGTGGCGATTACCCCCGGACAGACGCAGTTCGCGCGGATTCCGAACCGTCCGTACTCGACCGCAACCACTCGCGTCAGGTTGATCAGTCCGGCCTTCACAGCGTTGTAGCCGGCGATTCCCTGGTCGGCGAACAGCCCGGAAATCGACGCGGTGTTCACGATCGCGCCGCCGCCCTGCTCGCGCATGATCGGAATCGCGGCCCGCATCGCACGAAAGCACGCCGTCAGACCGATATTCAGCGTATGGTCCCAGCTTTCGTCGGTCGTGTCCGCCAGCCGGACCATCAATGAAACGCCGGGCGGAAAAGCAAAGGCGTTATTATGGAGAAAATCCAGCCGCCCAAATTTCTCGCGTGTGAAGCCGATCGCGCCGTGGATGTCAGCCTGCTTGCTCATGTCGGCGCGGAACGCCGCGGCCGATCCGCCGAAAGCGGCAATCTCCGCCGCGACCGACTTCGCCGCCGCTTCATTGAAGTCCGCCACCACCACGGCGCCGCCGGCGCGCGCGTAGCCAATCGCGGTGGCGCGTCCGATTCCCGAACCCGCTCCCGTCACCAATCCAGCTTTGCCTTTGAATTCGATCATGCTTCTTGATCAATCATTCAAAGGCAGTGCGCACAAGCGATTCAGGCCGCGTCCCACTCCAGCTCCAGCCGTTCGAGTCCGCGCAGGAAGAAGTGCTCGTGATGGCGCAGCGATTGTCCAGGCGCGAGCCGCGGATTCGGGAGCCGATCGAGCGCGTTTCAAGCGCGATCCGACCTTCCAACCGCGCCAGCGGCGCGCCGATACAAAAGTGAATGCCGAAGCCGAACGCCATATGGTTGAACGCGTCCGCACGGCGCACGTCGAAGCGATCGGGATCGTCAAAACGCGCCCGATCGCGATTGCCGGAAGCATACAGCAGTTCGAGATGCGCGCCGGCGGGTATGCGCACGCCGCCCAGCTCAACCTCTCGCGTGGCGGTACGGAACAATCCCTGCACCGGCGCGTCCAACCGTAGCGCCTCTTCGACAGCATTCGCAATCAGCCTGCGATCGGCGAGCAAAGCCTCGTATTGGTCGCGATTGTTCATCAGAAGCAGCATCGCGCTGCCGATTAAATTCGTCGAGGTCTCATTGCCGCCGATCAAAAGCTGCTTGAGGATGCTCAACATCTCAGGCGTGTTAAGCGGCGTCTCGCCTTTGACCCGGACGTTGAGCAGATCGGTCAGGAAATCGAGGTTCGGCCGGATTCGCCGTTCTTCGAGCATCGCCGCGAAATAATGCTGAAACTCGACCTCGCTGCGGGCGCACTCGATTTGCCGGTCCAGCGGCAACGGTCCGAAGCGCGCGCGCATGTCGTCCGACCAGCGTTTGAAACGATCCATGTCGGCGGTCGGCACGCCGAGAATTTCCGCAATTACCTCCATCGGGAACGGATAGGCGAAACTCTTCACGATTTCGGCGCGTCCCCGCTCGACAAACCGATCGATCAGGCCGTTGGCGACTTCCCGCATCCGCGGCTCCATCACCGACACACGCCGCGAGGTGAACGCCTTGCCGACCAGCTCGCGGAATCGCGTATGCACGGGAGGGTCGGCGGTGACCATCGTCGGCGTTGCCGGATAACCGGCGTCGAGCACCGCCTGCACTTCCGGAGCGAGACCGCTATCAAGCGCGAGCGATTGCGCCGACGAGAAGGTTTCCGGATCTTTCAGAACGCGAACGATGTCGTGATAGCGCGTGACCACCCATAAATCGAAACGCTCGCTGTGGAATACCGGCAGCTCTTCACGCGCCTTTCGATACAGGTCGAAGGGACATTCGCGCTGGTCGGGCGCGGTCGGATTGAAATCGATGCCGCGCGCCGCGCCCGAAACCGGACATGATGCGCCGCTTGGCGCCGCGTGCGCATCCGGTTCGGAGCCGTCGCCTGCCGCTTCCGGCGCGTCTATGTCAACGAGCAGTTCGCCGCCATCGATCGTCACGGCATAGGCTCGCAGGTCGGCGGCAAATTTCGTTTCCGGCGAGGCCTTTCCCGTGCCCAGATCGAAAATCGCGCCATGAATCGGGCAGATTACGCATCCGTTCGCGACCTCGCCGTCCTCCAGACGTCCGCCCGCATGCGAGCAGATCGCGTCGATGGCGGAGAATCGGCCGCCGATTCGGGCAGAATCGGACGGCCCGCGGCGTCGGCTCTGAAGGTGCGGCCTTCGGTTATCTCATCGATTGCGGCGACTCTGATCCGCGGCATATTCGCCTCGCTTGGTCGATCAGCCGGATCGTGGACGGAATTGCGGCAGCGAAATCTCATCGGTCAGACGCTCGAAGACCGCCTCGACCGCCATGCCAATCCTGACGCTCTCAGGGGAGCATCCGACGATGTTCGTCATCATTGTCGGGCCTTCATCGAGGCGCACCAGCGCGACGACGTACGGCGTATCCGCGGCGAACGCCGCGGATACCGGCCGGCGCACGATCGTGAACGACGAAACTTCGGCTCCGCCGCTCGCCCGCACCCACTCCACCCGCTCGCTCATGCATCGCGAGCAGTACAGGCGCGGAAAGAACTGAAAATGGCGGCATTCTCCGCAGCGCTGAATCATCAGTTCGCCGCGCCTGCATCCTTCCCAGAATGGCAGCGTTTCGCGCGTCGGAACGGGAACCGGTTTGCCGTGAGTCTCAGCCATCAGACCATTTCATTTCCGAAGATCGCCGTGCCGTGGCTCGACATGAATCCGCCCTGACCGTGAACCAGCGCCACTCGCGCATCGGCGACCTGCCGCACCCCGCATGCGCCGCGCAGTTGGCGGACCGCCTCGGTAATCGCGAACATCGAGCCGGGATGGCCCGGATGGCAGTGCGACAGCAGGCCGCCGTGGGTATTCACCGGCAGTGCGCCGCCCAGTTCGATCCGGCCGTTTTCGACGAAACGCCCGCCTTCGCCCTTCGGGCAAAAGCCCAGATCCTCGAGTTCGATAATCACGACCGGCGTAAAGCAGTCGTACAGTTCGGCGACGTCGATATCCTGCGGGCCGAGGTCCGCCATCGCGTACGCGCGCTCGCCGGACTCCTTTGCCGCCGAAGTCGTGAGGCTGAGCGCCTGGCTTAGATGTTCATGCGAATGGCCTTCGCCCGCGCCCAGCAGATAGACCGGACGCTTCGGGAAATCGCGCGCCCGCTCCGCCGCGGTCATAACGATCGACGCGCCCCCGTCGCTCACGAGCGAGCAGTCAAGGAGATGCAACGGATCCGAAATCGGCCGCGAATTCAGCACGTCGGCGATCGCGATCGGCTTGCGCATCTGCGCCGCCGGATTCATCGACGCATGCTTGCGGCAGGCGACCGCGACCGCGGCGCGCTGCTCGTCGGTCGTGCCGTAGGCATGTTGATGCGCCTGCGCGATCAGCGCGTAAAAGGCCGGTATTGGAGGGCCGTAGGGACGTTCGAATTGCGGATGCCCCGCGGTCGCCATCGCCTCGATCGCTTTGTCGCGCGAAAGCCCCGAGACCTGGCTGTCGGCCATCGTAATCAGAATCGTTTCGCACATCCCGGTCGCGATCGCCGACGCCGCATGATGCAGCATCGTCAGCGTCGTGCCGCCGCCGGCCGGCGCCGTGATGCAATAGCGGGGGAATATCCGCATGTACTCCGCGATCATCTCGGCGTGGTAGAGATACGGCTCGGCCCACGACACGCAAGTGATCAGCCCGTCGACGTCGTGCTTGCCGAGACCCGCATCGGCGAGCGCAAGTTTCGCCGCCTTGACGTAAAGCTGGGTCGCGCTGAGATCCGGCACGACGCCGACTTCCGTATCGGCGGCGCCGACGATCGCGGCCTTGTTGCGCAGCGAGTCCGTATGATTCTCCGCGAGCGCGCGCCGCTTAATTCGCCGCGAATCCGAAAACCCGCGCGACGTTGTCGTGCGCCATCTTGCGCGTGTCGGCGGCGGAGATTCCCGCGAAATTGTGCGCGACTTTCTTGCGCGAGTATGGCCATACGCCTTCGGTATGCGGATAGTCCGAACCCCACATCAGGTTCTCGACGCCGATCATCTCGCGCGTCAGCACGCCTGCGCGGTCGTCCTCGAACGTGGCGAAGAACTGGCGATGGAAATAGGCGCTCGGAGTTTCCGGCAGCTTCGGCTCCATCCAGCCGCGATGGTCGTCCCACCAATGGTCCATGAAGGAAAGCACCGACGCGATCCAGCCGATTCCGCCTTCGACCATCGACCATTTCAACCGCGGGAACCGCATCGGCGCGCCGCCCCAGATAAGGCGCATCACCGTGTCGTACATCATGAACTTGATGACGCCCACGTTGATTCCGCCGGCGCCGGGACCGTGCGCGATTCCATACGGCTCGCGGCCGCTCAGATGCATGCTGGCGACCAGGTTCAAATCCTGCAGCGCCGCCCACAGCCGATCCCATTCGGGCAAATTGTAAGGCCGCTCATCAACCCACGCCGGCAGCATCACGGTCGCGAAGCCCATCTTCGCCGCGCGTTCCGCCTCTTTGACCGCGTTTTCGATCGGACCGCGATTCGGCAGCATCGCGGCGCCTTTGAGACGCGCCGGATGAACCGAGCAATACTCGGCGAGCCAATCGTTGTAGGCGCGGCAGCAGGCGTGGATATACTCGGCGTCGGGCGCGCGCACGATATGCAGGCCCACGCCCGGATAGATGACTTCTCCGGAAACTCCGTCGAGCTCCTGATCCTTAAGGCGCTCGTTCGGATCCCGCGAACCGGGCCGGTTCTGGTCGTAGCTGTAGCCTTTCGGCCCCCGGAATCTCCATCCCTTGCGCCTTCAAGTCCGCCATCGGTCCCTCGAAAGCGAGCGGGCGCGGACGCATCCCGTCGATCACGATATAGTCGCCGCTTTCGTCGAGCCGTTCGATACGCGGCGCGCGATCGCGCCACTTCGCGTCGATTCGTTTGAGCCACAGATCCCGCGGCTCCATCACGTGCGAGTCCGCCGACAGCAGGCTACCGCCGTATTCGCCTTCGGCCATAGGTTCTCTCCAGCCTCGCGCGGCATTAGAATAACCGCGCTCCCGCGCGCAATTTAATTCATTTTGGAAAAGGGCGGTAACGCCCGCTGCGCACGTCGCGGCGGGCGAATCACGGCGGCGCGGATGCGCAGCTTCCGCGCGGCGGATATAATCAGGATGCTTTCTGATCGACGCAGGAAATCTGAATTCAAGCTCATGCCGATTCGCGCCATCGTTTTCGATTTGGACGGCACCCTCGCCGACACCGAACCGCTCCATTTCGAGGCTTTTGCTCAGACTCTTCGGCCGCAAGGAGTCGCGCTCGACCGCGCCGACTATTTCGCGCGGCTGATCGGTTACAACGATCGGGATTGTTTCGCGGTGGTGCTCGCCGAGCGCGGCCTGCCGCACGATGAGGAACGGCTCGCCGCGCTGATCGAGCGCAAGGCCGCCGTGTACGGCGCGATGATCGCCGAACGCGACGTGCTCTATCCGGGCGCGGCTGAATTCGTCAGGCGATGCGCCGAGCGGTTTCCGCTGATGCTGGTGACGGGAACGCTCCGAGTCGAAGCCGAAGCGATTCTCGGCGGCGCGGACCTGCGATCGCTGTTTCTCGATATCATCGCGGCGGAGGACGTTGCCCGCGGCAAACCCGATCCGGAAGGTTTTCTCGCGGCGCTGGGCCGGCTCGGCTTCCGGTTGCGGCCGCGTCCCTCGATCGGCGCCGCCGAATGTCTGGCGATCGAGGACACCGCCGCGGGAATCGCCGCCGCCCGCGCGGCCGGGATGCGCGTGCTGGCCTTCGGCCACACCGCGAACGGCGACGCGCTGGCCGGCGCCGATCTCACGCGACCGGCGATCGGCGAAACCAATCTTGATGAAGTGCTGCGGCATTTCGCCGCCGCGCGCTAAGCCGGGCGAGGCTCAGGCGAGCGCTTCGAGCAGGCGCGCCGGCAGCCGGTCGAAAGGTCCGTTCGACATGCAGACGATAACGTCGCCGCCGCGCGCGTCGCGGACGATTCCCTCCAGAATCGCGTCCGTATCGGGATATGCCGCCGCGGCCGGTCCGCGCGCCGCGATCGCCGCCGCCAGCGCGTCGGTATCGAGCCGCTCGGCGGGCGGAATCGGATCGTTTTCCTTGAAATAGACCGCGCCGAGATAGACGCGCGCGGCGCGATCGAACGCGCTCCCAAAACCCTGCTGGAAGACCGCGCGGCGCGAAGTGTTCGAGCGCGGCTCGAACGCCGCCACGATCCGGCGGCCGGCGAACCGCTCGGCGATCGCATCGAGGGTCGCGGCGATCGCCGTCGGATGATGCGCGAAATCGTCGATCACCGTGATTCCGCGCGCCTCGCCGACGATCTCCTGGCGGCGTTTGACGCCGCGGAAAGTGGCGAGTCCGTGCGCGATCGCATCGGCTTCAATTCCGCACTCGCGCAGCAAAACCCAGGCGCCCAGGGCATTGGCGACGTTCATCCGTCCGCCGATCGGCAGAAACAAATCGGCGGCGACGCGCCCTCCCTCGCGCTCGATCGCGAAGTGCGCTCCGTCCGCGCGGATCGTGACGTTAGCCGCACGGTATTCGCCCGCGCGCAGTCCGAAGGTCGGCCGCCGCGCGCGCGTATGCGCGCTGGCGTCGAGCGCGTGCGGAAAATCGGCGCATACCGCAAGCACCCGCGTTTCGTCCATCCGTTCGGCCAGCGCGCGGAACGACGACTTCACATGGTCGAGGTCGCGATAGATATCGGCGTGGTCGAATTCGACCGCCGTCAGAATGGCTCCGTGCGGACGGTAGTGGAGGAATTTCGGTCCCTTGTCGAAGAACGCGGTGTCGTACTCGTCGCCTTCGATCACGAAATCCTGGCCGCGCCCGAGCCGGTAGTTGGCGCCGAAATCGATCGCGATTCCGCCCACCAGCAGCGACGGATCGCGCCCCGCCGACGCCAGCACATGCGCGAGCATCGCGGTGGACGTCGTCTTGCCGTGCGTGCCGGCGACCGCGAGCACCCGCCGCTCGCGCAGAAAGAAATGCCAGAGCGCTTCGGGCATCGAAACATACGGGATCGCGCTCGCGAGCAGCGCGGCCGCTTCGGGATTCGCGCGCATCACCACGTTGCCGACGATCGCAAGGTCGGGCGGCGGCGCCAAATTCGCGGCCGAGTAGGGAATTCGCGCCTCTACGTTCAGTTGCTTCAGCAGCGACGCGGTCGGTTCGTAAAGCTGGCTGTCCGAGCCTGTCACGCGGATTCCGCGCGCGACGAACATCCCCGCCACCGCCGCCATCGCGGAGCCCGCCACACCGATCAGATGAACACGGCCCACGGCCGCGGGAATTCGCGCCATTCGCGCCGCCGACTCGGCGGATACCTCGAACGCCATGCCCGTCAACCCCCGTCCGCCGGCGCGCGTTTCACAATTCCACGCGCCGCAGCCGCAGCGAATTGGCCACCACCGAGATCGAACTGGCGCTCATCGCGGCGCTCGCGATCATCGGATTCAACAGCAAACCGGCAAACGGATACAGCGCGCCCGCCGCGATCGGCACGCCAAGCATATTGTAAACGAACGCGAAAAAGAGATTCTGCCGGATATTTCGCATCGTGGCGCGGCTCAGATGGACCGCGCGGACGATACCGGTCAAATCGCCCTTGACCAACGTGATTCCCGCGCTCTGCATCGCCACGTCGGTTCCGGTGCCCATCGCGATTCCAACCGTCGCCGCGGCGAGCGCCGGCGCGTCGTTGACTCCGTCGCCCGCCATCGCGACCACCCGTCCCTCGCTTTGCAGGCGGCGCACGGTCTCAGCCTTGTCCGCCGGCATCGCTTCCGCGATAAATTCCCTGATTCCGAGCCGGCGCGCGACCGCCTCCGCCGTCGCCCGGCTGTCGCCGGTGAGCATCACCACGCGGATTCCCGCGTCGGACAACTGCGCGAGCGCCGCGGGCGTCGATTCCTTGACCGGATCGGCGACCGCGATCAGCCCCGCCGGCGCGCCGTCGATCGCGACGAAGACAACCGTCGCGCCCTCCGTCCGCAGCTTCGCCGCGCGCGTCTCCAAATCGGCGACGGCGGCGCCCGCGCCGCTGAAAATCGAAGCCCGCCCGACAGCCACTTTGCGGCCTTCGACCGTTCCAAACACGCCAACGCCGGAGGTCGATTTGAAGTCGTCGACCCGTGCGAAAACGGCCCCGCGCGCGCTCGCGCCCGCCGCAATCGCCGCGGCCAGCGGATGCTCGCTCAGGCGTTCGACGCTCGCCGCAAGCCGTATCAATTCGTTTTCCGGAACGCCGCCCAGCGTTTGCACGCCGGTCAGCAGCGGTTTGCCGGCGGTCAGCGTGCCGGTCTTGTCGACCACGATCGTGTCGACTTTTTCCATCTGCTCCAGCGCTTCGGCGTTGCGGATAAGCACGCCCGCGTGCGCGCCCCGGCCCGTGCCGACCATCACCGCCAGGGGCGTGGCCAGTCCGAGCGCGCACGGACAGGCGATTATCAACACGGCGACCGCGGCGATGATCGCGTGGGCGAGGCGCGGCTGCGGCCCCGCCACGTACCACGCCGCGAACGCGACGGCCGCCGCCGCCATCACCATCGGCACGAAATAACCCGACACCATGTCGGCCATCCGCTGAATCGGCGCGCGGCTGCGCTGCGCATCGGCGACCATCCGCACGATTTGCGCCAGCACGGTTTCCGCCCCGACCCGCTCGGCGCGCATCACGAAGGAGCCGGAGCCGTTGACGGTCGCGCCGATCACGCTCTCGCCCGCCGTTTTTTCCACGGGCATCGGCTCGCCCGTGATCATCGATTCGTCGATCGCGCTCGCGCCTTCGACGATTTTGCCGTCAACCGGAATTTTCTCGCCCGGCCGCACCCGCAACAGGTCGCCCGATTGAACGCGTTCGAGCGGCGCGTCTTCTTCGCTGCCGTCGGGACGGACGATTCGCGCGGTCCGCGGCGCCATCCCGAGCAGTTCCCGAATCGCGCCCGCGGTCCGCCCGCGCGCGCGCAACTCAAGCACCTGGCCCAGCAGCACCAGCGCTGTGATTATCGCCGCCGCCTCGAAATAGACCGGCGGAAGTCCGCCGGCGCCGCGCGCCGAAGGCGGAAAAATTCGCGGCGCGATCGCGGCGATCAGGCTGTAGCCGTAGGCGATTCCAACGCCGAGCGAAATCAGCGTGAACATGTTGAGGCTGCGGTTCACGACCGACCGCGCGCCGCGCGCGAAAAATGGCGCCGCGCCCCAGAGCACCACCGGCGTCGCCAGCGCAAGCTCGATCCACACGGCCGCGCGCATCCCGCCGAGCGCTCGCTGCACCGGCATGCCCGGCAGCGCATCGGCCATCGACAGGACCAGCAGCGGCGCCGACAGCGCGGCGCTGACCCAGAAGCGTCGCGTCATGTCGATCAGCTCAGGATTCGGCGGTTCTTCCCCTGGCGCACCGGACAGGGAGATGCGCGCCTCCAGCGCCATTCCGCATTTCGGACAGGCGCCGGGTTGTTCGCTCTCGACTTCGGGATCCATCGGGCAGCGATAGCGAACTTCGTGAGCCGGAGCCGCCGCGGCAATCAGCGGTTCGAGCGCCATCCCGCAGATCGGACAAGCTCCCGGCGCCGAACGGCGGATGCTGGGATGCATCGGGCAGGTGTAAATCGGCGCGGTCGCCGCTTGCGCGCCAGCGGGCGCGGCGGCCGGTTTTGTTCCGAGATATTTCGCCGGTTCGGCGGCGAATTTTTTCAGGCAACCCTCGCAGCAAAACAGAAATTCAAGTCCGTCGTGATTGTGCCGCCACTTCGCCGTCGCCGGACTTATCGTCATTCCGCATACGGGATCTTTCGCCGGCGCCGCTTCAGCGGCGGCGGCCGGCCCGTGATGACTTCCGCACTTATGTTCCATGTTCGTCACGCCAGAAAACGATCGAGCGCGCCGATCAATTCGTCGATCTTCGTCCGCGAGCCGCCGGCCGCAAGCGCGTCCGCGACGCAGGTCTCCAGATGATCCCGCGTCAGCATCAGCGCAACGCGATCGAGCGCCCGGCGCGCCGCCGCGATTTGCTGCAACACGTCAACGCAGTAGGCGCCGCCCTCGATCATCCTGCCGACGCCGCGCAATTGGCCCTGCGCGCGGTTGAGGCGCGCCAGAATGTCGCGTTTCAACCGATGAGGCCGCGGCCGGTTCTTCAGCCGGACGGGACCGTCATGATCCGTTTGCGCCGCTTTCATGCTCCCATGCGGTATCACTTATACTAGGTGGGAGTATACGGCGGCGCCGCGCGGCTCGCAAGGGAGCGCTCAGCCGCCGGCGCCCATCGCCGCCATCGCGAGATTGTGGATCATCGGCCTGAATTCGCGAATCGCCTGATTGTCGCGGCGCGGATGGACCCGGTTCGTAAGCAGCACGATCGAAATTTCGGACTCCGGCTCGATCCAGATCGAGGTGCCGGTGAAGCCAAGATGGCCGACGGCGGCCGGCGAAAAATACCGCCCGGAGCTCGAATAGGCCGGCGACGGCGTATCCCATCCGAGCGCCCAGGTCGAACCGCGCACAGCCGGGTCGCGCGTCCAGAATTCCCGCACGATTTTCCGCGGCAGAAATTCCGACCGTCCCGCCCACACCGCCATCAGCTCGACCGCGATCCGATCGATCTCCGCCGCCGGAGCGAACAACCCGGCGTGCCCGGCTACGCCGCCCATCGCGTACGCGTTTTCGTCGTCAACTTCGCCGCAAAGAATCCGCTGGCGGATTGGACAAAATCCGGTCGCGGCGAAGCGTTCCTCGATCGGTTCGATCCGGCGCACCCGCGCGAGCGCCAGATCGAAGAATCCCGTCGCGCGCAGTCCGAGAGGACGATAGATGCGCTCGACGCAGAAGCGATCGAGCTGCGCGAGGCCAATTTGCTCGAGCGCTTCGCCAAGCAGCATGAAATTCAAATCCGAATAGATGGCGCGAACGCCGGGCGGCGCCTCGGGCCGCTCGCGATGGATTTCCTCATAGACGAAGTCGCGCGCCGCGCGGCTTGCGGTGAAATTCACCCGTCCGCCCCGCTCAATCGCGGCCACACGCTCGTAAAATGGACGCCAGGCCGCCAATCCCGAACAATGCGCCAGCAGATGGCGAAAGGTCACTCCGCCCTTGCCGTGCACTCCCAGGCTCGGGAGATAGCGGCTGATCCGCTCGTCGAGCTTGAGCTTGCCCTCGGCGAGGAGCGCCATCGCGGCGATCGCGGTCGCGAGCGGCTTGGTCAGCGACGACAGGTCGAAGACCGTCTCCAAGCGCATCGGCGCCGGTTCGGGCTCGCGGCGGCGCGACCCGAAAGCGCCTTGATATTCGATATTCGCGCCGCGCCGCGCGATCAGAACCGCGCCCGGAATCGCGCCTTTTTCGATTGCTTCGCCGAACGTCTGTTCCACGTCGCGCCAACTCACGGCATACCCCTCCTGTGCGCGCGCCCCCTGCGCGCACACGCCGCCCACCGCCTAACTCACGACGGCATCCTCGCATACCAGACGCCGCGCCCCGGCTTCGAGCCGAACGACGGCTCCAAACGGCAGCGCCAGGTTCTCTGAACCGTGTCCCGCCTCGATTCCGAATAACACCGGACAATCGAGCGCGCGGGTCTGCTCCGCGGCGAATTCCGCTATGCGGGTTCTTTCAAGTTCGTCGCCGCCAAGCGGGCGGATTGCGCCGAAGACGATTCCCGCGACCCGGTTGAGCGCGCCCGACTGCTTCAATTGCACCAGCATCCGATCGATCCGGTACGCCTTCTCGCCGGTGTCTTCAAGAAACAGAATGCGGCCGTCGAAGCGTGGCGCGTAGGGCGTGCCAAGCGTCGCGACGACCACCGACAGGCATCCGCCGATCAGTTCGCCCGCGGCCGTTCCCGGCCGCAACGCCGCCTGCGCTTCGAGCTCGAAGCCGCCCGGCGCGCCGGCGAGCAGGCGCCGGAGATGCGCGCTCGACCGCGGCGTCAAACCGCGCGCGAAATCCATCGCCGCCATCGGGCCGTGAAAGGCGATCAAGCCCGCGCGATCGACGATCGCGTTGAGCAGAAAGGTCGCGTCGGAGAAGCCGAGAAAGATTTTGGGCCGGCGCGCAATCGCCGCAAAATCGACCATCGGCAGAATCCGGCTCGCGCCGTAACCGCCGCGCGCCGCGAAAATCGCGCGCACTTCGGAATCGGCGAAAAATGCGTTCAGCTCCGACGCCCGCACCGCGTCGGTTCCGGCCATGATTCCGGCGCGATCGAGCGCATGTTCGGACACTTTGACCCGGTAGCCCATGGCGGCGATCGCGACGACGCCCGCCTCGAGGTAGCCGCGCTCGATCGCGGCCGACGGAGCCACCACCCCCACCACGTCTCCCGGCCTCAGCGCCGGCGGCTTCCGCGGTTTCGCCATCGCGATTCGGATTATCCGGCCAGCGCGGCGGCGCTGGCTTCGCCGTGCGAGCGATTCGATCGCCCCGGCGCGTATATGCCTAAAGCGATCGTCCGACCGCCTCCGCCAGCGGCCCGAGCGCGGCCATCAGATGGGCGAAACTCGCCGGCGTCAACTGTTGCGGACCGTCGGAGAGCGCCGCGGCCGGATTCGGATGAACTTCGATCAGCAGGCCGTCGGCGCCCGCGGCGATCGCCGCCAGCGCCATCGGTTCGACCAGCGACCACGCGCCGGTGCCGTGGCTGGGATCGACGATCACGGGCAGATGGGTCCACTGCTTGAGCAGCGGCACGGCGTTGAGGTCGAGGGTGTTGCGGGTCGCCGTCTCGAACGTCCTGATGCCGCGCTCGCACAGCACCACGTCCGGATTCCCTTCCGAGAGTATGTACTCAGCCGCCATCAGGAATTCGTCGAGCCGCGTCGCCATCCCGCGTTTCAGCAACACCGGCTTGCGGATTCGTCCGAGCCGGCGAAGGAGCGAGAAATTCTGGGCGTTGCGCGCGCCCACCTGCAGCATGTCGGCGTGTTCCGCAACCAACTCGATATCCTGTGCGTCCATGATTTCGGTAACCACCGGCAGTCCGACCCGCCGCCCGGCGGTTTCCAGAAGCGTGAGGCCGCGATCCTCCATTCCCTGAAACGCATAGGGCGAGGTGCGCGGCTTATACGCGCCGCCGCGCATCAGATGAGCGCCGGCCCGCTTCACGGCGTCAGCCGCGCCTTCGACCTGTGCGGCGCTCTCGACCGCGCACGGCCCGCCCATCACGACGATGCGCCGGCCGCCGATTTCGACGCCGCCCACGGTCACGCGCGATCCCTCCGGCCGTACCTCGCGGCTGGCGAGCTTGTAGGGCCTGAGCACCGGCATCACCCGCTCGACTCCCGCGATGGATTCGAGATGGGCGAGCGAATGGCCTTCGCCGCGCTCGTCGCCGACGCATGCGACGACGGTTCGTTCAACTCCGCGAATCACGTGGGCGCGATAGTCGAGCGCTTCGACCATCCGCACCACGTTCGAGATTTCGGCTTCGCCGGCGCGCGGCCGCATCACCACGATCATCGCGCGGAACTCTCCCCTATGCGCATGTTGGCGGCGTTCGGACCTCTCGCCGGTTGGCGTGAAAGGCGGGGGCTAACGGACTCATGCGCGCGCGGCAAACCGCCGTGCACCTCAATCGCCGTGACTGAATGCGATGCGCCGATCGCGCACATGCGTTCTTTGTATCATGCTCGATCCTGATTTTCAGCGTTTTTTCCTTTTGAAATCCATATTTCTTAAGTGCTCCCCCGAGTCGTTCGACGGAATAGACCGGAAAAGCGAGTATCCGCGTCAAGCCGCCGTCGCGATTGACTTCCGCGGTCCGGATGCTCCGGACACGCGATCTTTCGTGCGTCAAAGGCCAGCCCGGCCTGCGGAATGTCGCCCTAGGGAAGCTCCGCACACGGCGTCGACCGGTCAGGGACATGGATGGCCGGGTCTGAGCCCGGCCATGACGATCAACCCTCCGGTCTTCTGTTTCTTCGTCATCACCGGGCTTGACCCGGCGATCCACGTCCGAGAAATTCGGGCCAAGCTCAACTTGTGCAGAGCTTTCCTAGGGCGCCGGGCGCATCAAATGCGCCATTGAACGCGGCGCCCAACCCTTTTACTATGACCTTCGACAGCCGGTTCGCCGCATTCCGCGCGGCGGATTGGCAACTTCGGCATCTACCCGCGACGGAGATGACTGTGCTTCGCAAACCGCCCCGATCACTGCGCCTGCTGCATACGTCCGACGTTCACCTGGAGAGCGACACCTTCGGCGTCGGCGTGCGCGGCGACGAGTTTCGCGATCGCGTCAGGCGCGCGTTCGCGGGCGTGATCGATCTCGCCAACCGCCGCGACAGCGATTTGCTGCTGATTGTGGGCGATCTGTTCGATTCGAGCCGCGTGCCCGCGGAAGCGATGGAATTCGCGCTCGGTCAGATCGGGCGCGCGCGGATGCCCGTGATAATGATACCGGGCAATCACGACGCGCACGACGAACGGTCGATTTACGCCGCGCTCGACCCCGCGCTGCTGCCGGCGAATCTGCATTTGATCCTTGAACCGGAAGGGCGCGTTATCGATTTTCCGGAACTCGGCGCGCGCATCTGGGGCAAGGCTCTGGTCGAGCACTCGCCCGACTACCGTCCCCTCGCCGGCATCCCGGATGTGCATCCCGAGCGCTGGAATATCGCGCTGGCGCACGGACTGTTCACGGAGGACGGCGGCAACGGCCGTTCTTCGCCAATCACGCCTGAGGAGATCGAGGCGAGCGCATGGGACTATATCGCGCTCGGCCACGTCCACGTCTTTGGCGACGTGTCGCGCGGCGTCACGCGGGCGGCCTATTGCGGCACCCCAGCGCCGCTCTACGCCAGCTCCGAGGCCGGATGGGTCGCATCGGTCACGTGCGTGCCGGGCGAACCGGTGCGGCTCGATCGGCTACTCATCACGAACGACGTCGCCGCGGCCTCGCAACCGGCCGATTTGCCCTGAACGAAACTTGATCGCGGCGCCTCGCGCATCGCGGAGCCGTCGCCCGACGTCCCTGTAGCTGCTTCAGGCCGCGCGGACGCGACGCCGTGCGCGCATCGGTCGGGCGGCGCTTGAATCCACCAGCGGCGCCTTCGCGACGCGCTCCGGCGCCGTTTCCAGCAATTGCGGAAAAATTGCGGAAAGGCGCGCAAAAAGCTGCTCGAAGCTGCCGTCCACGAGCGGCTTGAGAATATAATCCAGCGCGCCTTCGCTTAAAAAAGTGCGGCGAACCTCAGGAAAGGCAGGGCCGCTGACAATCAAAATCGGCGTCTGCGGATTCACCGTGCGCATCGCCCGAAACAGCGCCAGCGCGCCCATTCCTCCTCTGCGCGACACCGCGATATCGAGCGTCACCAGCGCGGGCGCCACGGTACGAAAAAGGTCTAATGCTTGTGTAGTATCGCCGGCCTCCGCCACCACTTCGCATCCGATGCATTCCAAGTGATGGCGCATCACGTCCCGAACCGGCAAAGATTCTTCCACCATCAATACGCGCATCAACATCGATGTTCCGCCGCCTCCTGACTTGCTCGGAACGTCCCCTCCGCCGTCCGCGAATCTTGCGGCAAAAGTCAAATGCAATTACGAGACCGTCGTTCAGAACGCGACTAATAACAATGTTAGACGAGTTTTTATGAGTAACGTTAAACTCTTTCTACAATATTTTGAATTGGCCGGAATGTAGCGATTGGCGACAACCGTTGTCCGCATTGCAGTTATGCTACATCGCAACGCTCGACGCGTCGCGACGCCGCACGGAGGATTCAAGTGCTCGCAGGATTCGGGATGACCAAAACGCTCGTGATCGCTCCTACGGCCCGCAAAGCCGCCGACCAGCTCAAGCGCGTCACGCGCACGGCCGGATGCGTCATGGGCGATTCGATCTTGACCTTTCCCCAGCTAATCGCCGAGTTGGCGCGCGAGCTGGACAATTCGCGCGAGCCGATCGATCACGTGGGCGAGCGCGTCGCAATCCGCCTCGCGCTCGAACGGACGCCGCTGCGCGAGGTCGAAAATCCACCCGGTCCGGGATTGATCGGCAGCCTGCTCGGCGCGATCCGATCGCTCAAAACCGCCGCGCTCGCCCCGGCCGATCTGCGCCAAGCCGCGAAAGGCTTGACGCTCGCCACCGCGCTTCCTCTCGACGCCCTCGCCGCTGTCGGAGAAGCATACGACGCGGCGCTTAAAGACGCCGGCCTCGGCGACCATTACGACCGCGAGGCCGCGGTGCTCGCGATGCTCCATCGGTGCGAGGACGAGGGCCGCCAGCCGCGCCTGCTCGAAAATGTCGAGCGGCTGGCGATCGTCGAAATTTACGATCTGAGCCTGCTCCAGTTCATGATCGCGGCTTCGTTAATCAGGATCGCCGGCGCCGCGGAAGTGACAATCCAGGCGCAGCCGAATCAGGTCACCAGCGCGACGCGCTTCGCCGAGCTTACCTGGAACCGCTTTGTCGGCGAGGAATCGATCGCCGACCAGACGCTGCCCGAATTCGTCAATCGCACCGGCCGGAGCGGCCGGCTGAACTTCCTGATCGCGAATCTCTTCGCGGCCGAACCACCGGCGCCGCCGCCGGCCGACGACACGGTCGAGATGGTCGAGGCGCCGTCGCGGATGCGCGAAGCGGAGGAGGCGGCGCGGGCGATCCGCCGGATGCTCGAGACCGCCGGCGGCGAGCCGATCGCGCTCGACCGAATCGCGATCGTCGCGCGCGACCTGACCCCTTACGCCGACTATCTGCAAACGGCTTTTCGCCGGTATGGATTGCCGCTCCGGCTCGCTGGCGAGCGCCGTTTGAATTCGGTCCCGGCGGCGCGCGCAATGCTGGATTTGCTGCGCGTTCCGGTCGAGGATTTCAGCCGCGACGCGCTCGGCCGCGTCCTCGGCTCGGCGCTGTTCCATGCGCCGGCAACTCCCTACTTCCCGCTGCTCGCCGAGGCCGGATATATCGACCGAACGACCGCAGCGCCGCTGGCCCGGCTCGCGCTCCGCCGCGATTCGCTCCGCGTCGCTGCGGACGACGACGCCCAGGACGAAAAGGTCCGCCAGCGCGCCGCCCGGTCCGCCGACCGCTGCGATCGCGCCATCGGCGCATTTTCGCGGCTGATGGATTTTCTCGAACCGATGGCCGCGGACGCGACCATCGCGGACCACGTCGAAATGCTTCGCCGCGCGCTTGGCGAACTTCGTTTCGACCCGGCCGCGAATCCGCACGACCCCGATTCCGCCCACAATGCGGCCGCCGCCGGTCCGCTCGATGCCGCCCTCGATTCGCTCGTGCTGGCCGCTTCACGGCTCACGCCCGAGCGCGTCCTGAGCGCGGCCGAGTTCGCCGGCGAAGTTTCCGCGGTCTTCGCCGAAACGACCTTTGAGCCGCCGGGCGATGACAGCCTGCCGGCGGTGCTGGCGCTACCCGTGATGGAGGCGCGCGGCCTCGATTTCGACATCGTTTTTGTGATGGGGCTGAACGACGGCGTTTTCCCGGCCTATCGCGGCGAAGACCCGCTCCTTCCCGACGCCGCGCGAACGGCGCTCAATCCGCGCTTGGCCGACGCGCTGCGCCGCCGCTTCAAAGGCCGCGCCGCGAACGCGCCGGGACCGATTTTGCGCACCCGGCGCCAGCGCAACGCCGAGGATCCGTTTTTGTTCTTTCTGGCGCTCTCGATGCCGTCGCGGCGGCTGATTCTCTCCTATTCCGCCGCGGACGAATCCGGCCGGCCGCTGGCGCGCTCGCCCTTTATCGATGAAGTCGCGCGCCTGTTCGGCGAGCGGTCCATCAAAACGATCGGCGCCGAAAATTTCATTCCGCTCGCTTCGGATTGCCGCGCCGGCGACGAGATCATCAATTGCGCGGCCGAGTTGTCGATGTTCGATGGCGATTGTCCGCCCGAGATCGCCGCGCCCGACCGCGCCGCGTCGATCGCCCGGCGCGTCAAGATGGAACGAGCACGCGAAGAATATTTCAGGCTGGAAACTCGCGAGACGTCGAAAGCGCTAGAATCCTCCGCGGAAAAAGCTGACAGCGCCGGTCCGTATGACGGCCGCGTCGGAGCCGATCCGCGCCTGCGGGAAATCCTGCTCGGCGCGCCCGGCGGAACGCCGCGCCAATGGAGCGCCAAACAACTCGATATCGCGTCCGCGTGCGGCTTTCGCTATTTCGCGGCCAGAGTGTTGAATCTCGCTGAGGCCGACGAGACCGGAATCGAACAGAGCCGGATGGAGCGCGGAACGCTGGCCCACGACATCCTGCGCGAGTTGATCGAACGGAAAATCGATTTTTCCCGGCTCGATTCCGCGCTCGCGCAGACCCGCGCCGCGCTGGCCGAGCTGCGCGGCGGATTCGCGGCCGACGCGCGCGACGCCGCCTTTTTCGCGCTCGAATGGGAAACCGTCGAGCGTATCGTCGAGGAGTTCGTCCGCCATGAGAACCGCCGCCTGGCCGATGGCGCGGAGCAGCCGTCGGAATCCCACGCCGAGCATGAATTCTCGCTGAAAATCGAGGATCGGCGTCCGCTGCCGCCCGATCAGAAAATCGACGTGATGCTGTCCGGGCGAATCGATCGGCTCGATTTGTACCGTAATCCGAAAAGACTCATCGAACGCCTGCGCGTCGTCGATTACAAAACCTCGCGCGACGTGAGCGGCTACGAATCCGCGCTCGCGCCGAAAAATCTCGCGCTCACGAATTTCCAGATCCCGCTCTACGCGATGGCGGCGCGCAACGACTTCGCGGCCGAACTGGCCCCGGACGCGCAAATCGAGGGTGGCTACCTCGCCCTCGCCGGCCGCGGCCGTGAAAAAGAAGCCGTCACGCCGCTGGCCGCCGAACGCTTGGCGCTCGAGCCGGATCAGCGCAAGCGATTCGCGAAGCAAGCGGAACAAACTCCCGACGCTCCTCCAATCGCCCGCATCCCGGTGGCCGACCGTATTGTTGACGTTGTGAGCGCGATGGCGTCGGGACGTTTCGACGTCGATCCGCTCGCTTGCGACGAATGGTGCCCCTACCGCCGCGTCTGCCGCTACCGCAAACAGGAGGGCTGAGATGGGCGTCAAATTCGTTCCCACGCCGGAACAGGCCGCGGCGATTGGATCGCCCGGGCATCCGACCATGCGCGCCGGCGCCGGCTCGGGCAAAACCGAGGTGCTGGCGCGGCGCTTCGTCGCGATGGTCGCGGGCGATATCGCCGGACTGGCGCCGATTCCGGCCGAGCGGATGGCGGCGATCGTGTTCGGCGAACTGGCCGCGATCGAGCTGCGCGCGCGCATCGCGCAAGTGCTTGCGGATCGGATTGGCGAATCTTCCGGCGCCGAGCGCGAACGGCTGCGGCGCATCCGCCGCGAATTGCCGCTCGCCAGAATCTCGACGATCCACGCCTTCTGCGCGCGGCTCCTGCGCGAAAATCCGCTCGCCGCCGGACTCGATCCGGATTTCCAGATTCTCGACGAATTCGCGAGCGGCGCGTTTCTCGATCGTGAGGCGCGGCGCGCGCTGGTCGATCTGGTGCGCGCGGACGATCCGGGCGCGCGCCTGCTGGTGGCCGCGCGCGGACTGCACGGCGGCGAATATCGCGCAGGCGCCGTTGGAATCGCGGTCGTGATCGCCTCCAAACTGGCCCGCTTGAGCGAACCGCCAGGATGGTTGGTCGAAAAAGCCGAGGACTTCGCCGCCTCCGCATCGCAACTGCGCAAGGCGCTGAAGGAATGCGCGGACGCGGCGATACGAACCGTCGAAGCCTTAATCGGCGCCGGCGCGGCCGGGACGGCGCGAGAAAAAATCGAGACGCTGCGCGGTCAATGGTCCGCGGCCCGATCCACGATTCAAATGCTTGGCGCCATGCAAGGCGACGCCGAGGATTGGGCGGCGCTCATGGATTTCGTCCGGTACATGCCGGATGCGCGCGGTTCAATCAAAGAAATGGTGCGTGCGGTGCGGGAAATGCTGCCGCTGAAAGACGATTTGAACGGTCGGCTCGCCGAGGCGTGGGGCACGATACGCGCGATCGAACCGACCCGCATAACCGCCGCGACTTTCGCCGCGGTCGCGCGCCGTTTCGACCACGCCCGCCGCCGCGATCGCGTCGTCACTTTCGACGACCTCCTAACCGCGACCCGCCGCCTGCTTGCCGAGCGTCCGGAGATCGCCGCCCGTTACCGCTCGGCGCTCGACGCCGTCATGGTCGATGAGTACCAGGACGTCGATCCGCCGCAGCATGACATAATCGATCTTCTGACCCGGCCGGAGGACGGCGAGCGCGCTCCCGCGCGCTTTATCGTCGGCGACGAAAAGCAGGCGATCTTCGGCTTTCGCGGCGCCGACGTAACCGTTTTCCATCGCGCGCTCGCCGCCTCCAAAGAGATCCTGCCGCTCAGCGGCAACCGCCGCTCCACGCCCAATATCCTCGGCTTCGTCAACGCCTTCGGACCCGATCTGATGCGCCCGCCGGACAAAGACCAACCCTGGCGGGTGAAATGGAGCGGCGAGCACGATCTCGGCGTGCTGCGCACGGATGGATTCAATCCGCCGGTCGAGTTGATCGTCAAAACGAAAAAACGCGAGGATGAAGCTGCGGCGATCGCGGCGCGAATCCATGAAATAATCGCCGCGCAAGAGCCGGTCTTCGACCAGAAACTCGGCGCGCCGCGGCCGTCGAATTATGGCGATATCGCGATTCTGCTGCGCGCTTTCGGCCACGTCGCGCGTTACGAACGCGCGCTCGCGCAAGCCGGAATTCCGAGTTACACGATCCAGGGGCGCGGTTTCTTCGGATGCGCCGAAATTGCCGACCTGACCGAATTGCTGGCCGCGATCGACGATCCGCAGGATTCGCTGGCGCTCGCCGCCGTGCTGCGTTCGCCGCTGTTCGGCCTTTCCGACCGCTGCCTGTTCGAGCTTATCAATCGCACCGATAACGCAACGACCTCGCTGGCCGCGGTTTTTTCCGCGCCGGGACCGCCCACGCTGAACGGACCCGCGGAAAACGCCGGCGCCGCGGCCGCGGCATGGAAAACGCTCAAGGAATTACGCGAGCTGCGCGGCCGCGCCTCGCTCGTGGCGCTACTGGAGCGGGCGCTTGCGCTCACCGATTTCGAAGCCGTGCTGCTCGGTCTCGAACGCGGCCGGCAACGCGTCGCCAATGTGCGCAAGCTGATCGAAATGGCGCGCCGCTTCGAGGCGGAGCAACTTTTCTCGCTGCGCGATTTTGTCGGCGCGATCAAGCGGCTGGCTGATGACGATCCGCGCGAGCCGGCGGCGGCGATTCTCGCCGAAAACGACAACGTCGTCCGCCTGATGACGGTGCATCAGGCGAAGGGACTGGAATTTCCTATCGTGTTTGTCGCCGACCTCGCGCGTCCGCCGAAAGCGGGCAAATATTCGATCGAGCTTTCACCCAAACACGGGCTGATCGCGCCCGCGACGCTGGGCGCGGGCTTCCACGAAATTCCTCATGCGATGCTGAGCGAACTCAAAACGGAACAGAGCGATCGCGACGCCGCCGAGCGCGCCCGGCTCTTTTATGTCGCGCTCACCCGCGCACGCGACCGGCTGATACTGAGCGAGGGCGCGGTTCGCTACAAAGCCCCGTCCGAAAACACGTGGGCGCGCCAGCTCCGCGATTTCCTCGGCAACAACGGGATCGACGTGGCGGGCTTCGCCGATTCGGATCAAGCCAAACAGGCCGCATCGCTCGGCGCGGTCGAGCTCGTTCTGCGACGGCCCGCGAACGAACCGGCGCGGCCGCCCGCCGCCGCCGGGGACAACACGGCGAAGCGGGCGGAACTCGCGGAAATCGCCCGCGCACGGCGTGATTTCGCGGCCCCGGCCGGCGGCGAACTGATCGTCGATCCCAGCTCGCTCGAAGACTTCGCCCGCTGTCCGCGGCAATATTTTCTGCGCCGCAAACTCGGACTGCCCGAGACGCCACTCGCCGTTCGCGGCGCCAAAGCGGACGCGCCGGATGCGACCGCGGACGCCACCGCGCTTGGAATCGTGGTTCACAAGATTCTCGAAACGCTCGATTTCGGAGCCGATCCGGACGCAATCGAGCGCAAGGCCGTCGAGGTTGCGTCCGCGTACGAAACGCCGGCGGAGGCGCGGCGCGCGATCGTGCGCGATTTGCGGCGGTATCTCGCGACCGCGGCGGGTAGGCCGCCGGCGCATTCGCGATGCGCGCGGGAATTGCCTTTCTTCATGTGCGCGGCCGAGGGCGATCCCGCGATTTTCATCCGCGGCCGGATCGACCTGCTGATCATCGACGGCCGCCGCGCGATCGTGCGCGACTACAAATATTCCCGCCCTTCCAAGGACCGCGACGCCGCGGAATATGCGCTCGCCGGTCAATGTTATGCGCTTGCGGCCGGCGCGGCGCATCCGGAGTGCGAGATAAAGGCCGAAGTCGTCTATCTGCGCGGCGGCGTCAGCCGCGTGGAGCTGAACCTGCCGGCGCTCGGCCAGATTCGTGAGCGCGTGACGGCGCTCGGCCGGGCGCTCGCGGCGGCGTCGCGAATCGGCGAATGGCCGCAAACGCCCAAAGACCGGCGTGAATGCCAGCGTCTGCGCTGCGGTTATGTGTCCCGATGTTGGGGCGGGGATTGACTCGCCGGACGAACGGAGAAAATCTTGAAGTGTAAGTGGCCGCTTACCACGCATTTATGAGCGGAAAATTTCTCCGAGGTGAAAGTTTGATGAAACAACCCAGCCTCGCGATTGCGGCCTCCCTGCTGACGATCGTCGCGCTCGCCCCTCGATGCGCCGCCGCGCGCGCCACCAACGCCCGCGGGTTTCCCGCCGACGCGCGGACGGCCGGAGCCGTCGCTCCCGAAACGGGCGTGGCGATACTCGCCCAGAACGACCAGATGTACATGCAGCAGGAAAACTCCGGCGACAACGCCGACACCGGCGATCAAAGCCCGCCCGATGACCAAAGCGTCGATACCGACACTGGCGACGCTGCCGAACCGCAGGCCGCCGCTCCCCAGGATAACAATGCCGGCGCGGCGGACCCTGACGCCGCCGCTCCCGACGCGGCGCAGCCCGGCTACGACGGAGCCGGCGCGGACGGGGATTCCGGAAGCGACGCGAGCGGCGCCGGCCAGGAGCAACCGCCGGAAGCGCAACCTTAGACCCCGGCGCGATATCGCCAGCGCATTTCAGACCTGGCGAAACCTCCCCAAGCAAAAGCGGCGGCCGGAAATCCCGGCCGCCGCTTCGCTTTCTCGGCGCGTTTTCAGACGCCGATTACATCATGCCGCCCGGAGGCATCGCGGGCGCCGACGGCTTGTCCTCGGCCTTCTCAGCCACCATGCATTCGGTGGTCAGAAGCAGGCTCGCGACGGAAGCCGCGTTCTGCAGCGCACTGCGGACGACCTTGGTCGGGTCGATGATGCCGGCCTTCATCAGGTCCTCGAACTCCTCGCTGGAAGCGTTGAAGCCGAAGGGACCCTTGTTGTTGCGCACCTTGTCAACAACGACCGAGCCTTCCCATCCGGCGTTGCTCGCAATCCAGCGGCAGGGATCTTCGACCGCCTTCTTGATGATGCTGATGCCGACCTTTTCCTCTTCGCCGCCGCGCAAACCCTCAAGCGCCGATGACGCGCGAATCAGCGCGACGCCGCCGCCCGGCACGACGCCTTCCTCGACCGCCGCGCGGGTCGCGTGCAGGGCGTCCTCGACGCGCGCCTTCTTTTCCTTCATCTCCATCTCGGTGGCCGCGCCGACCCGAATCACCGCCACGCCGCCGACCAGCTTGGCCAGCCGCTCCTGCAGCTTTTCGCGATCGTAATCCGAGGTCGTCTCCTCGATCTGCGCGCGGATCTGCTTGATGCGGCCTTCAATGTCGGCCTTCTTGCCGGCGCCGTCGATAACCGTGGTGTTGTCCTTGTCAACCACGATCCGCTTGGCGCGGCCGAGGTCCTGCAGCGTGACGTTCTCGAGCTTGATGCCGAGTTCTTCCGCGATCACCTTGCCGCCGCTCAGAATCGCGATATCTTCGAGCATCGCCTTGCGCCGGTCGCCGAAGCCCGGAGCCTTCACCGCCACGCACTGCAGCGTGCCGCGGATTTTGTTGACGACCAGCGTCGCCAGCGCCTCACCCTCGACCTCTTCGGCCACCAGCAGGAAGGGCTTGCCGGTCTTCGCGATCGCTTCGAGGATCGGCAGCAGGTCCTTCATCGAAGAAATTTTCTTCTCGTGGATCAGGATGTAGGCGTCTTCGAGCTTCCCTTCCATCCGTTCCGGATCGGTCACGAAATAGGGCGACAGGTAGCCGCGGTCGAACTGCATGCCTTCGACCACTTCGAGCGTGGTGTCGAGGCCTTTGGCCTCCTCGACGGTGATCACGCCCTCTTTGCCGACCTTCTCCATCGCTTCCGCGATGATGTCGCCGATGGTCGAGTCATTGTTCGCCGAGATGGTTCCGACCTGCGCGATTTCGCGGCGATCCTTGGTCGGCTTCGAGAGGCTCTTGAGCTCGCCGGTGATCGCTTCGACGGCGCGGTCGATGCCGCGCTTGAGCGACATCGGGTCATGCCCCGCGGCGACCATCTTGATGCCCTCGGTGAAGATCGAGCGAGCGAGCACGGTCGCGGTGGTGGTGCCGTCGCCGGCGACGTCGGAGGTCTTGGAAGCGACTTCCTTGACCATCTGCGCGCCCATGTTCTCGAACTTGTCCTCGAGCTCGATTTCCTTGGCCACGGTCACGCCGTCCTTGGTGACGGTCGGCGCGCCGAAGCTCTTTTCCAGCACGACGTTGCGGCCCTTGGGCCCCAGCGTCACGGTTACGGCGTCGGCCAGCACATTGACGCCTTTCTGAATTTTCTCCCGCGCCTCCTGGGAGAAACGCACAATTTTCGCAGGCATGATGATCTCCTCGCTACGCTAATTTGGTTGGCGTTCGCTCCCGCTTCAGCCTTCGAGCACGCCCAGGATGTCGTCTTCGCGCAGGATCAGATGCTCCTCGCCTTCGAGCTTGACCTCGCTGCCGGAGTACTTGCCGAAGAGAATCCGATCGCCCGCCTTGACGTCCGGCGTGATCAGCTTGCCCTCCTCGGTCATCTTGCCCTTGCCGACCGCGACCACCTTGCCCTCTTGGGGCTTTTCCTTGGCGGTGTCGGGAATGATGATCCCGCCCTTGGTCTTCTCTTCCTCTTTGATCCGCTTGACCAGAATCCGATCGCCCAACGGTCTGATTTTCATGGGGACCGACAGCCTCCTTCTGACTCGTTTGAATTATTTCCCCCTGGATTGGGGGCATCCGCTCGCAACCTAATCACGCGAGCGGATTTGTCAATTGGCACTCGCAATCAAAGAGTGCCAACCGTTAAGAATACCGTCTCAACCGAATTTTACAAGAAAACAGCGGGCGAAATAAAAACGAATTCCACCGAAAAAAAGATGGTTCCGCGACGTTCACTCCGCCGGCGCGATCGAAGCGGAAATCTTTTCCGAAATTAGTTCGGCCAGCCGTTGATAAAGATCATGGCCGTCCTTGTCGTCGCGCCATCGGCCGGATGCGGCGTCGCAATCGTAATGCCGTCCCGATGCGCCGGCCGCAAGCCAGACCTGCGACGTCGCCGCCTGGCGGCTCAAGATGAATTTTCCGCCGTCCGCGAACTCGATCGTGACCACGCCGTCGCCGGTCGCGTAATCGACCGCATCGGGATCGAGCGTTTCGAGCCATTTCGCGACGCGGTCGAGGCACGCATCGGCCCGCGCTAAGAATTCGTTCGCATCCATCAAAACACCTCGATCGCGCGATCTTAGCTCAAAACCAAAAAAGGAGGCGAACCAAGAAGGTTCGCCCCCTCGCGTGTGGCCGATTCGGAAGTTCTGCTAGTCGAAGCTCACTTCGCTTTCTGAATCACGCCGCTAAAGACCATACTGCGCGTCGTAGTCTGGTAAAAATTAGGCATATCGTTCGAGAACGACCCCGTTCCCGCGGCATGACCGTATGGACCCGAACCGCCGAGTATGACGTAGTTCCCGATAACCTGAAGGTGGTCGAAGGAAAGGCTGGGATCGTAACAGTCCATCCCTTGGATACCAAAGTTAATTGAAAAATTCTTTGCAGCGGCGGTCGCGATACCGTGGGCTTGGTAGCAGTTGCCGATAAGATAATTGCCCTCGAATACAATTTCGCCTGAGAGTTTCGTACCCGCCAATCCTCCTTGGACCTTTAGCCCCGAGAACGCCTCGCAACTGCAATTTCCCCCATAACACGTAACGTCCGGACAGCCGGAGGAACCAAATACCACGGGACCGGCCATAAATATATTGAGTTTCGTAAATGGTGGTGGCGGCGGCGTGACGTTCGGCGAAGCCGCCGGCGGCGGGCCTGATGGCGGTTCGCCGCCGGTTGCGCTCTGTTGCGCGCGCGAAAATGTCGCCGTCAACGCCGTTAGCGCTAACGCAAGGCTAAGAACCAGAATCCTTTTCATGACAGTTCCTCCCTTTTTCAATCAGGCTGCAATTTTCTCTAAATATATCTATGAAATGCTGACACAACCTGATTGTTTCTATGAGAGGAATTAACGCAACTATTCTCGTAGGTCAACGAAAAACGTCCAAGAGAAATTAATATGCCTTCCTGGCTCGATTTAATGTCAAAGAAATTAAAGTGTCCGACAGGAAAGCTAAATTTCCGGTCCTGGCAGGCGCTCGCCAAATCGAGCAAAGATTAAAGATAAGTACGCGCAGTCGGGCCGGCGCCCGTTCGGTTGGTCAATTTGTCGATTTAGTGAAACGAATTTTCGGTCGAAAAAGTCGTCAAACGGCTCTAATGGTTCAGCGGGGCGGGCCTTTCTTGCGCAATTCTTCCTCGCGATAGCGCCGGTAGAGGATATTCCACTCCGGGCTGCCCTCGACGATATTGCGCTTGATCGATTCGATTTTGCGCCGCGCCGCGAGATCCGCCGCGTCCCCCTGCTCGCTCCATCCGTCGATTATTTCGCGCGCGTGCCGCAGCGCCACGGAGAAGTTCGGAATTTCCGCGAGACCTTCGTCGCGCAATTTGGCCAGCGATTCCCGCGCCAGATAAAGCGTCCGCGCTTCGCTGAGTTTCATCGGGGAGCGCTCCTCGAACCGCGCCGGATTTTTTCACTCACAGCGTGAAGCCCTTTTTCTCGGCGAGGCGCTGGCGGATCATCGAGCGCAGCCGCGACGCGTCCAGGCGCGAGTCCTTGCGCGCCTGCTCGGCCGCCATCCGATCGGCCTCGTCGTCGATCTTCGCTTCGGTCTCGAAATTCGCCGACATCAGCTCGACCACGCACGCGACCAGCTCTTTTTCGGCGGCCTTGGGTTTGATCGAGCCACGCTGGATAAGCCCGCGCACCAGATGGGCCGCCAGCGCGTCGATTTGCGCATCGCTAATCATCTTCGTCGATTCGAGTATAGCGCATCGCGCCCGCGCGAGGGTAAGCGGAACGCGGCGAGCGCGTTTTCAGCCTCATTTTCAATTCGATCGAAATGAAAAAACGGGGCGGGCCGTCGCGATAACGGTCCGCCCCGTTCCAAATCCGAAGCCCTGCGCGCCTTGATTATGCGGGCGCCGCGGCGAAGCCGTCGCCGTCGCCGCGCAGAATCGCATCGAAGCGCAACCCGCCGAGGTAATGACGGCGCGCCTCGTCGTCGGTGATCGCGGCGCGGCGCACGTCGCGCCGGCGAATCTGCCAGACTCCGCCGACCATCGGATGCCGCCCCTGGCGATAGCTGAAAAAGTAATAGACGAACTGCCGCACGGTGGCGCGGCGCGCTTCGGCCTCGAGTCCACGTCCGCCGGCCACGGTGAAAATCGTATGGAGCAGGCGGCCCAGCGAATAGAAGCCGCTGAACGCGTCGCGATAGGCCTGATACCACGCGGCGCGATCGAGCTTGTCGTGCTTGAGCGTCACGTGCTGCGAATCCAGATTGTTAAAGTCCCAATCCGCGATCTGCCCTTCCTTGGCGTAGCGCACCTGATCCTCGGTGCCGGGCAGCGGCGTCATGATGAAGAACGAAACGATGTCGAAGCCGATTTTGCGCAACGTCCGCGCCGCGATTCGCCCGCAATCGGGACCGTCGAACGGAAATCCAAGCATGTAGCCGGCGTGCACGGACACGCCCACGCGATGCCAGTTGTTGACGACGCGGCGGTACTTGTCGAGCACGTGCTGGCGCACTTCGTCGATCTTGTGGCGATGCTGCCGCTCGTCAGTGTTCTGATACTTGGTCGCGAAATTCAGATTGTCGGGATTGAGCGACTCGATGCCGACGAACGCCTGATAGCATCCCGCCTTCGCCGCCAGTTCGGTGAAGCGCCGGCTGCGGCGATGCTTGGCGGATTCGGTCTCGCCCTCGGCCAGGTTGGCGTAGCATGAGGCGTCCACGTCAACCTGCATCATGAAGTTGAACTGCGGATATTCCTTCTTGATTTCGCAGAGGCCGGTCAGAATTTCTTCCCAGCGTGGGCTGCGGAAAAAATCGTCGTCCACCAGGAACAGCGACGTTACGCCGTGATTGCGCGCCGCGTCGCGCACCCACGTGACCACGGCGTTCGGCTCGCGCGAGCGCATCGTCCGCCCCATCACGTTCTTCACGCTGCAATACGAGCAGGTGAACGGACATCCGCGCGAGGTGTCGATCGTCGTCATGGCCGGATCGAAGAACCGCGTCAGATAGCGATCGTCAACCACGGGAAGCTGCGCTTCGGTGATGACCGGAACGATGATGTCGTCGCGGCCGGTCTTGGCGCGGATTCCGTCGGTCACCGCGTAATGCGGTTTAAGCTCGCCGCGCAGATAGTCTTCGACAATTCCGCCCCAGAGATTTTCGGCCTCGCCCGAAATCGTGGTGATGCCGCACGAATTCAGAAAATCGCGCGAATCCGGATAGCCGCTGACGTGGAAACCGCCCATCATCGTGGTCACGCCCTGCGCGATGAACTGGAGCGCGAGGTCGCGGCCGCGCGGATACTGGTTCGATTGCACGCCGGCGATTCCGGCCAGCAGCTCGACCCCGTCTTCCTGCGCCTTTTCCCTGATCGCCTTGACCGTGTCGGGACTGACCACGCCGTCGCAGACTTCGTCCCAAATCACGGTGTCAAGGTAAACGTTGCGCTCGGCGGAGTGGCGCCGGTTGTAGCCTTCGTTGAGCGCTTTAAGAACGGTCAAAGTGTTGTTGGGCTGAACTCCGTAGCGATAGACTTGAACGTAGCCTTCCTCGTCATAGCGCGACGGTTTGATGAAATAGACGCGGATCGTGCGGAACGGTTCCGGCTTGAGCGAGCCGTCCCGCTCCGCTCCCGGACGCGCGTCCAGCCGCGCCAGCGCCGCCGGACGGTCGGTCCCATAGCGTTCGCGGCCCAGCAGCAGGTATAGAACAATGCCGGCAAACACCAGGAAGCCGGCCAGACAGAGCAGAAAGACCATCTCTTTTTCCTCTACCGCACCATCAGTAATGGCCCGGCCCAGTCATTCTAACCGAACGGTCAGAGTAAACAAAGCCAGACTCCCGAAGTCAAGAATAACGCCCCGGCCATGCGCCGACAAAATCTCCGAAAATTCGCTTTTTATGAATAAATTCAAACGCTGGTAACGGTTTATCGGTACATCTCGACCATCTGAATCAGGCCCAGGTCGCGATAACGCTCGATCAGGTAGCCTTTGATCTCCTGAACCGAGCCCATCTGCAAAACGTCGCGCGCCAGATGCCGCGCGGTCTGATAGCTGGATTCCCGCACCAGCTTGCGCACCACCGGAATAAACAGCGGGCTGAGGCTCAACTCGTCCAGCCCCATCCCGAGCAACAGCAGGGTCGCGATCGGGTCGCTCGCCATCTCGCCGCAGATACAAACCTCTTTGCCCGCGCCGCGCGCGACGTTGACGACCTCGGCGATCGCGGAAAGCACGGCGGGATGAAGCGGCTCATAGAGATGAGCGACCTTGGGATTGTTCCGGTCCGCCGCCAGCAAATACTGTATCAGGTCGTTGGTGCCGATCGAGAAGAAATCGACCTCGCGAATCAGCCGCGGCGCCAGCCATACCGCCGACGGCACTTCGACCATGATGCCGACTTCGATATCGGGATTGTGCTCAAGGCCCTCTTTGTAAAGCTCGGCCTGCGCTTCCGCGAGCAATTCGCGCGCGCGGCGCAGCTCTTCGAGGCTCGAAATCATCGGGAACAGGATGCGCACGCGATTATGCGCGGCCGCCCGCAGAATCGCGCGCAACTGAACCTTGAAGATGCCCGACATCTCGAGCGAAATCCGAATCGAGCGCCATCCGAGGAACGGATTGTCCTCGCGCGGGACGCGCAGGTACGGCGGATATTTGTCCGCGCCGATATCGAGCGTGCGAATCGTGACCGGCCGATCGCCGACCGCCTCCAGCAGACGCGTATAAAAGCCGAGCTGCTGGTTTTCGTCGGGAAAATCCTCGTAGGTCAGGAACGAAAACTCGGAGCGCAGCAGGCCGATTCCTTCCGCGCCGTAGCGCCGCGCGAGCTGCACGTCGGCAAGCAGGGCGATATTGGCGAGCAGTTGCACGCGATGGCCGTCGCGGGTCGTGGTCGGCTCGTCGGGGCCGATCATCAGCTCTTTGCGAAAAGCCTCGTAGCGCTTGATCATCGACTGGTATTCGCGCTCGACATCGCTCGACGGATTGACGTAAACCACGCCCGAATTGCCGTCGATCACGACCGCGTCGCCCTCGACCACCGATTCCATCAGATGCTCGACGCCGACCACCGTCGGAATTTCAAACGCGCGCGCCAGAATCGCCGCGTGCGAGGTCGCGCCGCCCGATTGCAGCGCGATTCCCGCCAGCTTGTCGTGCGAAACCAGCGTGAGCTGCGAGAGCGTCAGCTCCTCGGCCACGATAATCGTCGGCCGGCTGAAGGCGCCCTTGCCGCCGTCCTGCTTCAGATGGCGCAACACGCGATGGCCGACGTCGCGAAAATCGGTCGCGCGCTCGCGCAGATAACCGTCCGCCAGCGCCAGCATCTGCGCGCTCAATTCGTCGATCACCCGGAACAAGGCGCTCTCCGCCGCAAAGCCCGCCGCGATCGAATCCTGAATCCGGTGAATGAATTCTTCGTCCTCGAGAATCAGCCGATGCGCGTCGAAAATCTTGAGGTCCGCCTCCGGCATCATCGGCGCCATCCGCGAGCGCAGCGCCGCCAGTTCGCCGCGCGATCGCACCAGCCCCTCTTCGAGCCGGCGCGTTTCGAGCTTCGCGTCGCGGCCGCGCAAATTCCGGTCGATCGAACTCAGATAGGCGCCCACGACGTGCGCCGCCCCGCGCGCGAAGCCGGGCGCGGCGGGCAATCCGACCAGGCGCGGACGGCGGACCTTGATCGGCTGCGCGACTCGGGTGCGGCCGCCGACTTTCTCGTAACCCTTGAGCTGGCGGTTCGCCTCGATCATCCGGCGGCGGTATTCATCCCGCTCTTTTTCCTTGGTCGCCAGCGTCTCGCGCAACTGGAAGTGCGACAGAATCTGCGCCACCTGGTTCGCCGCCATCTTGAGCAGGCGCACTTCATCCTTGGCGAAACGGCGGCGCCGGAGCGTCTGCACCACGATTACGCCGATCGGCCGCTGTTTTCCCTCCTGCACCGGCACGCCCAGAAACGTGTGGTAGCGCTCCTCGCCAGTCTCGGGAAAATATTTGTAGCGCTGATGGCTCATCGCGTCCGCGACCATCACCGGCCCGTTCGATTCGATCGCCAGGCCGACCAACCCCTCGTTGATCTTCATCGACACGCGGCCGACCGAATCGCGATCGAGACCCACGGTGGCGCGCAACACCAGCCGCTCATGCTGCGCGTCGAACAGATAGAGCGAACAGACCTCGACCTCCATCGATTCGGCGATCGTCTGCACCACCCGATCGAGGACTTCGCGCAAATCTTCGGGCGGTTCGCTGCCGATCGCGGAGATGCTCTCGATCAGGGCGAAACGGTCGCGGTTGGCTGCCATAACTTTAGATTGGGAAAGCGTAAAAATTTTATCTCACGCCTTCCGCCGCAAACAACCGTTGGGAGAAATATCGTTCGCGTTAATGGAAAAATTCGCGCCGCCGCCGGTTCGTCACGGCCGGCTTTGAGCGATTGGAAGCAAACGGACGTTTGGCGATTTGCGGCGCGCGAAAGCGTCTCAGGCCGGAAGCTCGAACGGCGCGACGCCGCCGGTCAACAGCCCCCGTCCGGCCCGCGTCCGCCGCGCCTTGATCAAATCGATCAGGTCGCGCTCGCTTTTGATCGGCTCGTCGAGCAGCGTCGTCACGCAGCCGACGGAATTTTTCGAATGCGAATCCGAACCCGCGACCTCGGCCAGCCCCAGATGGCGCGCGACGCGCAGCGCGAACAGGTTTTCCTCTTCCGAGCAGGCGCCGTTGAGCGTTTCGACCGCGTCGCACACTTCGAAAATCTCCAGCTTGGCGGCGGTTTCAGGGCGCGACGGATCGATCGCCTGATGGTCGGGATTGATGAACGAAAAGCGCGGATCGAGCTTGTAACGGAACGGATGGTTCGCGATCATCACGCCGCCCAGATGGTCCACCACCTTGCGCAACTCGCGCAATTTGTAGATGCCGCCGACGTATTCGCTCAGGCCGAACACGCCGATATGGCCCATTTCGGTCGTCACTTCCATCCCGCGCAGAAAGACCACGCCCGACTCCGCCGCGGGAGCCTCGATTTCCTTGAGGCTCCAGGCGTTGTCGTGCTCCGTGATGCATACCGCGCTGATGCCGATAGCGCGTGCGCGCACGATCAGATCGGCAGGCGCAAGATTCGAGTCGGCGCTGCCGCGCGTGGTATGCAAATGGAGGTCGATCGTGAAATAGCGGCCGACCGCGCCGCCGCCCGAATCCGCCACGCTCGCGCCTACTTCGGCAACTTGTCGGTGATCGTGACCTTCTTCATATGGTCGCCGACCCGGATTTTATCGACTACATCCATGCCTTCGACCACGCCGCCGAAAATCGTGTACTGGCCGTTAAGAAACGGCGCCGGAGCGAGACAGATGTAAAACTGGCTGCCGCTGGAACGGCGATCGGGATTGACGTTGTCGCCCAATCGCGCCGTCGCGACCGAACCGCGCAGATGCTTTTCGGTCGGGCTGATTTCGGCCGGAATATCATAGCCGGGACCGCCCGTGCCGTTGCCCTTCGGATCGCCGCCCTGCACCACGAAGCCGGGTTCCACGCGATGGAACGTCAGGCCGTTGTAAAAGCCGTCTTTGGCGAGTTTTTCAAAGTTGGCGACGGTCTTGGGCGCCACCGCCGGATAGAGTTCGATTACGATTACGCCGCGGTCGGTATCGATCACCGCGTATTGGCCGGTATTGCGTACAGGTAGTCCGTCCATTTTGTTCGCCGCCTTCGCGCCGCATGCCGCGACGCCGGATATCAGGAGCGCCGCAGTCGCCGCGCAGACAAGGCTAGTCAGCCGATGGTTGAATCCAATCTTTGATGGCACGAAATTGTCCTCATTCAACTATTCGAGCGCGCCCTGCCGCGCAAGCGGCGTCCGCCGACGGCCGCCAACTCATGTCCGCCCGACGCCGGAGACCGCGAACCGCCGAATCACGCGGCGCGGCGAGACCAGCGCCGCCAGCCGTCAAAGGGCGCCATGCGGCGTCCCGAGAGCGCTCAATGCTTAAGGAACTCGCGCACCATCTTGGCCAGCGCGGCCGGTTGCTCGAGCGGCGTCATGTGCGCGGCCTTGTCGATCAACTCAACGCGCGCGTTGGGAATCAATTTTTTGAATTCTTCGGCATAGACGGGCTGAGTCAGGCCGTCCTGCTTGCCCCATACGATCAACGTCGGCGCGCTGATCCGATGAATCCGCTTGCGCAATCCTTTCTCGGGCAGCGGCCAGGTGAACTTGCCGGCACATCCCAGCGCCCAGGTGACGCGGATAATCGACTCGGGATCTTCAAGATTCATAAAGATGTGCTTGCGCGCCGGATTGTGCGAGTCGGCGAAGAGCAGCTTTTCGAGTTGCGCTTCCGGCATCACCATGTAATTCGCGATCGGCGCGTCGTCCCGCCACAGGCCGAGCGAATTCACCAGCACCAGGCGCGAGACGCGGCGCGGATTGTTGGCCGTCAGCTCCGCGGCGACCATCCCGCCGAACGAATGGCCCATCACGGCGGGCGCTTCGAGGCCGAGTTGGTCGAACATCTCGTAGTAATAGAGCACCAGGTCCCAAACGTCATCGAGCGGCTTGATCGCCTCCGGATCGTTGGCGCTGGTGCCCGGATGCTCGGGCGCATAGACGGTGAAATCCCGCGCGAGCAAGTCCAGCGTCTCGTCCCAGACGAGGCCGTAGCCGCTATGGAGATAGACCAGCGCCGGGCCGCTGCCGGCCACCTTCACGTGCGCGGTGACCTTGCCGTCCCACAATTTAAGAGTCTGTTCGGAAGTCGCAGCCATTTTTGATTACGCTCTCTTGAGGATTTTTTCCGGCGCCGCCGCCTGATGCGTGATCGCCGGAAAGTCCCGGCGCCAGTATCCGATCATGCGGCGGCGGACGCCGTTTCAGACGCCCGCCGCCAACCTTTTTCGCTCTAACGCGCGGCTATTTGCCGACCCGCGCCTCGGACCGCGCCAGCGCCGCGACCTTGTCCGCGTTGACTTTGCCTTTGAGCGCCGCCGGCCACCATTTGTTCTCCCATCCGTCCTCGTCCCAGACGTTGCGGAAATGAGGCAGGACTTCGCGCGCGAACAGGTCGATATTCTTGAGCGTCAGTTCATGCGGCATCGAGCCGATATGCAGCAGCACCATCAGGTTGCCGACCCGCAGCTTCTTGACCGCCTGCATCAACTGGTCGCGCACCGAAGCGGGACTGCCGGCGATTACGAATTGGTTGTCGACGAAATCCTTGTACTTCCAGTTGCCGACCGAATTGATGAGCTGCATCTGCATCGGCAGCAGGTTCTTAACGCTGTTGGCAAGGCTGCGATAGTCCTGATTGCCCGGCACCATCTGATATTCGTTCAGGATGTGCAGGCACTTGTCATAGAAATAGCGGATATGCGGATAGTATTCCTTCTCCGCTTTGGCGTCGGTCTCGGCGACGACGACCAACTGCAGGAAGCCGGCGCGATAAGGGTTCGGATCGAGCCCGGTCTTATCGACGAACTCCCAGAACCCGTCCATCACGCGCTTGCCGAGATTGTTGCCGTAATAGCTCAGGAAGCAATAGCAATGGTCATGTTTGGCGGCGAAATCCCACGTGCTGAGACTGCCGGCGCCGGGCACCCATACGGGAGGATGCGGCTGCTGGATCGGACGCGGCCATAGATTGACCATCGGCAGTTTGAAGTATTTGCCGTTCCACGCGAAAATTTCGCGCGACTTCCAGGCCTTCATAATCAGGTCGTGAGCTTCGTAATAACGCTCGCGATGCTCGATCGGGGTGATTCCGTAGCACAGGTTGGCGTCCATCGGCGTGCCCAGCGGCATCCCGGCGACCAGCCGTCCGCCGCTGATGCAATCGAGCATCCCGTATTCTTCGGCGACCCGGATGGGCGGAATGGTGGTCGGCAAAGTCGCGCCCATCTGCACCACGGCGCAATCGAGGCCGTTGGTGGCCCGCGCGAGCGCCGAACCCATCAGGTTGGGGCTGGGCATGAAGCCGTAGGCGTTCTGGTGATGCTCATTGACGCAGATGCCGTCCATCCCGGCCTTTGCCGCGTAGGTCAATTCGTCGAGCGTCCAGTTGTAATACTGGCCCACCTTGCCCGGATCGGCCAATTCCCAAAACGGCGGGTCAACCCATACCGACTGGTAACGCTTCTCGAAATCCTCCGGAAGTTCCCGATACGGCATCAGATGGAACATCGAAATTTTCATGCCCGCCTCCTGGAGAGATCGGCCCTGTTGACTTTAATCCGGCCCGCCGCGCGCCGTCGGGGGACGGCGCGCGCTCGCGCCTGAATATCCCGGTCGAATAGCTAGTGTCGCGTCCCGCAAATAACTTCCACCTGACGCCTTGTCAGCTCGGCGCTCGGGTCGCCCGCCGCGGGGCGACCAAGGATGGATTGCCGGGTCTGGCCCGGCCATGACGAACAGAGGTGGTCATGCCCGGACTTGATCCGGGCATCCACGCGGAGCGCTAGATAGACGCAGTGTGCAAATTTATTCAAGGGACGCCACACCAAGTTTCCCAATCCCGCTTCATAGCGATTTGGGCGCGGCTTCGCAACCTTCGATCTCGCCCTGCGCCGTTTCTTCGCCGACGCTAGCGGGACGAACGAAACGACCATGAGTAGTCGCCGTTGTCGGTCGAGATCGCGACCTTGTAGAGATCGGGACGGAGCGGTTCGCGCGGAATAAGAATAATCGCGCCGAACGCCTCGAGGATTTCACGGCCGCGCTTTTGAGTTTGCGGATCGGGATTGACGTATGTGGCCGCATCGAGCGCGCAGGCGTCCAGCTTTGCGCCGTCCGACCGCGCGATCGAAAAAGACTTCACCCTGACTGTCTTGAAATAGGCGGTTTGAAGGGAAATCGGCAAACCGGTCGGTTCGGCGTAGCCGGGGCACGCACTCAACGGATCCGGCCATTCGCCGGTTTCGCCCTCCAGTTGGGTCGTCGCACCGTCGGGCGGAAATTCCACCGGATGAGCCATCGGCGCGTCCATGCGAACATGATTGAACGCGCCGGTCAGGTCGAGCACCACCACGCAGACGCCATTTTCGCAATAGTCGCCGTAGCTTGCCGTACGCAGCCGCGGATTCAGCATCGGCAAGCGATGGAACGGGCCGGCGATCCAGAGCTCGATCGCCCATGACGGCGACGGCGGCGCCGCCGGTCCCGGCCATTCCGCGATATCGCTGTGATGCGCCGCGTTATCGCCCGCGGCCGAATACCACGGGCTGGAGGAATCCTCTTCGTGAATTTTAACGCCCGGATTGTCGCCGGCGCGAATATTCGCGCTGTAAGTCTTCACCAGATAGCGGGCGTGCGCGCGATCGGCGCGGCTGGCGGCGTCGGTTTCCGCGATTGGATTCAGGCCCGCCATCGCGCGATATCGATTGAGCGCATCCAGCCAGGGGCCGCCGGCGCCCGGCTCGGTCATGATGACGGCGGTCGGAGCGGCCGCCGGCGTTACGACGGCGGCCGCGAGCGCGACCGTCGGAAGCGGCGCCGGGCCTTTCGCCGGTTCGCGGCCCGAAGACGAAACGGGCGGCGGCTTCGGCCCGGCCACGTTCGCGGGAGCCGCTCCATGGTCGAAGCTCGCCGTTTCGCGATCCGCATGGAACTTGAGTTCGGCGCCGGCGAATCCCAGCAGAAACAGAATCGCGACCGTGATTGCGACACGCGCCGGCGTCAACCATCCGCCGCGCGCTCCGGCGCCCGCCATAATCCGATAGCGTGCGGAGCCGAAGGCGATTTCGTCGCCCGCATCGATCGCGGCGGAGCCCTGAATTTTTACGCCGTTGACGAAGGTGCCGTTGGTCGAGCCTTGATCCGTGACTTCCCAGCGGCCGGCGCGGCGAGCGAGCGTGGCGTGACGGCGCGATACTCCGTGGCCCGCGATCGTGAGAGCGTTGCCGTTGGCCGATCCGACCGAAATTTGCTTGCGATCAATTGAAAATGAGCGCGGCTCAACCTCGCCGATCGCGGACAGCCGCAACCGCGCCGCGGAGCGCATCTTCAGTCCGCGCTTCCGGACGGCCGCGTCCGCCGCGCACGGTTCAATCCAGTCGCCATAGCCGATCGTGAAAATAGCGCGCGCGCTGAATAATCGGAATCGCCCGCCCGCCGTCCGCGGGCGCGGCAAGCGGTTCGTCGGCCTCCCGGCCCAATTCCTCAAGCACGGCGCGGCCCGAATCGGCCAGCGCGCGGAGATCGTATCCGCCCTCCAGGATCACCGCCATCCGGCCGGCGCAGCATTCCGCCGCCAGCCGCTTGAGCCGCCGCGTCATCGCGAGAAATCCGTCCTCGGTCACCCGCATCCCGCCCAGCGGATCGCGGTAATGGCAATCGAAGCCGGCCGAAACCAGCACGAATTCAGGCTTGAAGCGCCGCGCGATCGGCATCAGCAGGCCGTCGAAGATACGCAGGTATTCGTCGTCGCCGAACGTCGCCGGCATCGGCGCATTGACGGTGTAGCCAAGTCCCGCACCGGAGCCTACTTCGTTGATCGCGCCAGTGCCCGGATAAAACGGGTACTGATGCGTCGACATGTACATCACGGCGGCGGAATCATAGAACAATTCCTGCGTGCCGTTGCCGTGGTGGACATCCCAATCGACGATCAGCACGCGCTTGAGGCCGTGGCGCTCGATCAGCGCGCGCGCCGCGATGGCGACGTTATTGAAGAAACAGAAACCCATCGCGCGATTGGCGACGGCATGATGGCCGGGCGGACGCACGATCGCGAATGCGTTCCGCGCCGCGCCGCCGAGCACCGCCTCGATCGCCGTAAGGGCGCCGCCGGCGGCAAGCGTGGCGACCCGCCAGGTGGCGGGCGAAGTATGCGTATCGGGGTCGAAATCGAACCGCTGCATCCCGGCGGTCTTTTCCATCGCCGCGATATAGTCCGCGCTATGGCAAAGCTCGAGTTCCTGCACGGTGGCGTCGCGCGGCGTAAGCGGCGTCAGGTTCGGACGGTTCAGGCTCTCGGCCATTTCGATCATCGTCTCGACCCGTTCGGGGCGTTCAGGATGAACGCGGCCGGCCACGTGCAGCATATAGCGGCGGTCCGAAACCAGCGCGGTTTTGATCATCTTCGAGTACCTGAAAGCGGCTTTCCCGCCATTATTCGCCGGAACCGGCCGTTTCCGCCAGTGTTTCGCTTCACGGTCGCGCGGCGGCGGCCGATGGCGTAAGATTTGAGATCGGTGCAGGACCCGTGGGCATTGGAGAGATAATCGTCATATTGGTGATTGCGCTGATCGTGATTCCGCCGGAAAAACTGCCCGACGTGATGCGCGGAGCGGGCAAAGCGATGCGTGAATTGCGGCTGGCGAGCAATCTGGTGATGCATGAGCTGACCAGCGTCGGCGACCTGCAAACGCCGCCGCGCGAAGCGCCGCCGCAACCGAATCGCGCCGGCGCCCAGCCGGCGCCGCCCCGGCCTGAGACCAGCGACGCCAAACCCGAAGATTCCGCGCCGACCGTTCAAGCCTGATTCCGGCCGAACCACGTGACTACCGACGATCCGAATCCGCAGGCCACGGACACGCCATCCGCCGCCGCGGAGAGTCCGCCTGCGCCCCGGCCGCATCGCGAGATCGCGCCGGCGCCGCGGCCGTCCACCGGCGCGGCGGCGGAGGCGCGGATGCCCCTGCTGGACCATCTGCGCGAACTGCGCGCGCGCCTGATTCGAGCGGCGATCGCCGTGCTGGTCGGCTTTATGATTTCCTATTTCGGCGCCGATTGGCTGTTCGCCGCCCTGACGCTGCCGCTGCGCGAGGCGGCGCACGGCCGCAACGTTCTGCTGATCGGCACGGGCGTGGGCGAAGCGTTCTTCACCAAGCTCAAGGTGGCGTTGATCGCGGGGCTGTTTATCGGCAGTCCGGTGGTTTTCTACGAAATTTGGCAATTTATCGCGCCGGGGCTTTACGAAACCGAGCGGCGGCTGGCGAAGCCGTTCGTGCTGTTCGCGACGCTTTTTTTTCTCGCGGGCGGCTATTTCTGCTGGGCGGTGGTGTTCAGAATCGGCTACGCGTTTTTTCTCGCGCAGTACTCCAGCATCGGCGTGACGCCGACGCTCCGCATCAGCGAATATCTGGCGTTCTCGGCCAAACTCCTGATCGCCTTCGCGATCACTTTCGAGATGCCGATTTTCGCCTTTTTCCTGACCCGTCTGGGTTTGATCGATTACCGGATGATGATCCGTTCGTTCCGTTACGCGCTGCTCGGCATCTTCATCGTCGCCGCGGCGCTGACGCCGCCGGACATGGTCTCGCCGTTTTTGCTGGCGATGCCGCTGATCGCGCTGTACTGGCTCAGCGTGCTGGTCGCCTGGATGTTCCGTGAAAGGCCGGCGGCGGCAAGCGCGCCCGCGCCGGCTCCGCCCGCCGCCTGATCGAGCAGGCGGCGGCAATTCGAGAAAGGCGCACCGCCGATGGCCTCGCTTGAGAATTCTCCAGTCGCAACCGGAGCGCCCGGCATCCCGCCGCATTGGACGCACAGCGCCAAGGATGTGGTCGGCACGGCCTACTCGACCGCGAGCCGTATCTGGTTCACGGTTTCGCGCGGCGTGCTGAGCGAAATTTATTATCCGACGCTGGATCGGCCGCAGGTGCGCGATCTGCAATTCCTGATCACCGACGGCGCGACCTTTTTCCACGACGCCCATCGCAACCTCAACGTCAGGACCGAGTACCTGAGCGACAACGGATTGGGCGTGCGCATGATTAACGCCGATCCCGCCGGCCGCTATCAAATCACCGCCGAGGTAATCGCCGACCCGCATCAGCCGTGCGTTCTGATCGACACGCGGCTGGAGGGCGAAGCGGATTTTTTGGAGCGCCTGCACCTTTACGTGCTGCTCGCGCCGCACATGGAGGTCGGCGGATGGGGCAACAACGGCAATGCGGCGGCGATCGCGGGACGGGAATTCCTGACCGCGCACAAGAACGGCGCATGGCTGTCGCTGGCGGCGAGCGCGCCCTTCGTGCGGCGATCTTGCGGCTACGTCGGCGCGAGCGACGGATGGCAGGACCTGGCGCGCAACTTCCGGATGGATTGCCAGTTCGCCGCGGCGCCCAACGGCAATATCGCACTGATCGGGGAAATCGATCTCAGCCAGGGCCATCGATTCACGGTGGCGCTGGCGTTCGGCCGCACGCTCCATCGCGCGGTGACGACGATGTTCCAATCGCTCGGCATTCCGTTCACCGACCATCGCTCGCGCTTTCTGGAGCAATGGGAGCGCGCGGTGCGCGCGATGCGTCCGCTCGATCGGCTCTCGGGCGACGGCGGCGCGCTCTATCGGCGCAGCCGCGAATTGCTGCTCGCGCACGAAGACAAAAGCTACCCGGGCGCGCTGATCGCCTCGCTTTCGATTCCGTGGGGCGAAGTCAAGGGCGACGAGGATCTCGGCGGCTACCATCTGGTGTGGACCCGCGACATGGTCAACAGCGCGACCGGCCTGCTGGCCGCGGGCGACGCCGCCACGCCCCTGCGCGCCCTGATCTATCTCGCCTGCACGCAGCATCCGGACGGCGGCTTCGCGCAGAATTTTTGGGTCGACGGGGAACCCTACTGGTCCGGGATCCAGCTTGACGAGGTCGCCTTTCCGATCATGCTGGCCTGGCGGCTCCATCGCGCCGGCGCGCTGGGCGATTTCGATCCCTACCCGATGGTGCGGATGGCCGCGCGCTACCTGATCACCCATGGGCCGGCGACGCCGCAGGAACGCTGGGAGGAAAACAGCGGCTACTCGCCGTCAACGCTGGCCAGCAATATCGCGGCGCTGGTCTGCGCGGCCGGGTTCGCGCGCGAGCGCGACGACGACGCGACCGCGAATTATCTTTACGAATACGCCGACTTCCTCGAATCGCACATCGAGGCGTGGACCGCGACCACCCGCGGAACGCTGCTTGCGGGCGTGCCGCGCCATTACGTGCGCATCAATCCGTGCGACGTCAACGATCCGGCGCCGCCTGAAAGTCCCGACGGCAGAATCGTGCCGATTCGCAACGGCGCGCCCGGCGCGCGCTGGCAATATCCCGCCGAGGAGATCGTGGATGCGGGCTTTCTCGAACTGGTCCGCTACGGTATCCGGCGCGGCGGCGATCCGCTGATCGAGGATTCGCTGCGCGTCATCGACGTGGTACTCAAACACGAGTTTCCCGCCGGCCCCTGCTGGCGGCGGTACCCGCATGACGGCTACGGCCAGCGCGACGACGGCGGCGCGTTCGCCGGCTGGGGCGTCGGCAGGCCGTGGCCGTTGTTGACCGGCGAACGCGGCCATTACGAGCTGGCCGCCGGACGCGACGCCACCCTGCATCTGCGGGCGATGGAACGCTTCGCCACGCCGACGCGGATGCTGCCGGAGCAGGTCTGGGACCGTCCCGATCTGCCCGACGCGCTGATGTATTACGGCGGTCCGACGGGCGCCGCGATGCCTCTGATGTGGGCGCACGCGGAATATATCAAGCTCCTGCGGTCGCTGACCGACGGGCAGGCGTTCGATCTGATTCCCGAGGTCGCCGAGCGCTATCTCAACGGCCACGGACGCAAAAATATCGAAATCTGGAAGTTCAACCGCAAAACGCCGGCGATCGCGGCCGGCGCGATTCTGCGGATCCAGTCAACGCATCCCTTCACACTGCACTGGACCGACGATGAATGGAGCAGCGTCTACGATTCGGTCTCCCATACCACCGCGGTGGGACTGCACTATGTCGATATCCGCACCGAGCCGGAAGATCGCGCGCCGCTGCGCTTCACCTTTCTCTGGCGGGACACCGGGAAATGGCTCGGCCATGATTTCAAGGTCGATTTGCGCGCGCGCTAGACGCGCAACGCGGGCGCGCGGCGCGTCAGGCGATTCGTTCGATCGAAAATTCCGCGGTCAGCGACGCGATCACCGCTTCCACTTCGGCCGCGGTCTCGGGCGCGAAGTAGAGTCTCAGCAGATGCCGGCCCGGATCCTCGGTGCGCAAGGTCGCAAGGTTGTCGTAGGCTTCGACGATCGATTTGAAAACCACGATCAGCTCCGGCCGTATATGAATCAGCATCGTCGCCATCGCGTCCGGTTCGCACGGATCGGTTTCGCCGAGCTGTCCCATTATTCCAATATGGACTATGCGGAAACCCCCGCCTAGCTTCCGGCCGATGACGCCGCCGCGGCTGATTTTCGTGACCGGCAAGGGCGGCGCGGGCAAAAGCGCCGTCGCCGCGGCGCTCGCGCTTGCGTTGTCGCGCCGGCGGCCGGCGACCCTGGCGGATCTCGACCGCAGGGGTTCGGCCGCGGGCCTGCTGGCGGCGGCCGGGAAATCGGACGCGCTCGCCACGCTCGCGCTGACGCCGCGCGCCGAGCTTGAAGCGTTCATCCATCGGATTGTTCCGCTCAAATCGATTTCAAAGCGGATGCTGCGCAGCCGGACCTTCGGCTATGTGACGGCCGCGCTGCCGGGATTGGAGGCGTTCCTGATGCTCGAGCGGCTGCGCCTGCTCGCCGGAACCGCGGCGCTGGAGGATCGCCACGCGGTGATCGACGCGCCGGCGACCGGGCACGCGCTGGAGCTGTTGAACGTCGCGGGCGGAATCCGCGGACTTGCGCCGGCCGGCACGTTGAACCGGCTCGCGGTCGCGGTGGAGGAATTTATCGCGGATCCGAATCGCTTCGGCGTAATCCTGACCGTTTCGCCCGAGGAACTGTCGCTGCGCGAAGCGCTCGAAGCGGCGCGCGCGTTGCGGGAAGGGTTGCGCGTCGGCTGGATCGCGGCCGCGCTCAATTTTGTGACGGCGCCGCTATTCAGCGCCGCCGAAATCGCCGCGCTCGCCGATTTCCCCGAACACGCGCGGCTCGCCGAGGCTCGCCGACGGGCCGGCCGGGCCGCGTCGGACGCCCGCCGCGCGCTGCGTGACGCCGGTCTCGGCGTAATCGAACTGCCGATGGTCTGCTCGGCCGCCTTCGATCAAGCCGCGCTCGAGACGCTGGGCGGCCAACTCGAACACGGCCTGTCGCAATTATGAACCGGCCGAGAAATGCACCGTTCGCGCTCGCGGACCGCCGGCTGGTCGTCTGTCTCGGACCCGGCGGCGTCGGCAAGACGACCATCAGCGCGGCGCTGGCGCTTCATCTGGCGATAAGCGGACGCGGGGTGGACGTGATGACGGTCGATCCGGCGCCGCGCCTGCTCGACGCGCTGGGCTTGCGCGCCGAGGATTCATCGTTGCAGCCGGTCAACCTCGACGCGGCGGGCGCGCGGCGCGGCGGGCGGCTGCGCGCGCTCAAGCTCGATCCGAAGCGCGTCTTCGACCGGCTGATCGAACGGCACGCGCCGTCGGCCGCCGCGCGCGACGCGATTCTGGCGGATCGGGTCTATCGAAACCTGTCGAATGCGCTGGCCGGAGTCGCCGACTACATGGCGATGGAACAACTGCTCGAACTCGCCCGCGCCCCCGATGCGGATATGATCGTTCTCGATACGCCGCCGGCGGCCGAGGCGCTCGACTTTCTCGGCGCGCCGCGCCGGATGCTCGAACTGTTGGGGTCGCGCGCGGTCACGCTCCTGAGCGCCGCGGGCGGCGCGATGCGCGGGCCGTTCTCGATGCTGGACCTGGCGGCGCGCGCGGCGCTGGGAGCCTTCGATCGAATAACCGGCCTGCGCCTGCTCGGCGACGTGCAGAATTTCGTGCGCAATTTCAGCGGGATGTACGCTGGCTTCGCCGAACGCGCGGCCGCGGCCGAGGAATTGCTGCGCGATCCGCGCACCCTGATCGTCATCGTCGCCACGGCGGAGCGCGAACGCGTCGCACAGGCGCTTGAATTCGCCGCTGCGCTCGACGAAATGAATCTGAAAGCGGGCGCAATCGCCGTCAACCGCGTGCGGCCGCCGTTGCCCAACGCCGCCGCAATCGCGAACTCGCGCGATATTCCCGCTTCGCTCAAGGCCAAACTTCAAAGCAACCTGGCGGAGCTCGCGGCGCTGAAAATGCGGGAGCGGGTCGCGCTCGACGCGCTCCACGCGGCGCTGCCCGACGGCGTGGAGCTGCTCTACGCGACCGACCTCGGACGGGAACCGCGTTCGCTGGCCGATCTCGCGGAAATCGCGAGATCAATACGCCGCGCCTGAACGCCGCCCCTCGCGCGATAAATCAGCCGTCTTTCCTGGAGCGCTTGCGCGGCCTGGCCGGCGGCCGTTCCTCGTGACCGCTCTCCGCCAGCATCCGATCGATCTTCATGCTAAGATTCACGAGCTGGCCGTTCAGATGATCAAGGCGCGCCTTGAGCTCGCGCACGTCGCGCTTGGACGGGATGTTGACGAAATCCAGAATGGTCTCGACGTTACGATCAAAGATGTGCTTGTTGCCGAGCAGGCGTTCCCCGGCTTTGCCCAGGCGGCGGCGCAGGTTTTCGTTGGCCATCAGTTCGTTGAAGAAACTTGCGGCCCCTTCCTCGCTCATCTGGCGCAGCTTGTCGATCAGGCTTTCGGCTTCGCGATGTGCCATCTGGAAGAACTATAACCCGCGGCGCGCGCCAGGCAAACCATGAAGTACGCGGCCATGGTAATTGCGTGGACGTCGGGATTGGCGCTGATGTGGTCCCATCGCGACGCCGCGACCATGATCGCCACCTCGCTCGCCGTCGACGCCGCGCTGGCGCCGATCACCGCCATAGCCGCCGCCCGCCGCGGCCGTTCCGGCCCGCTCTGGACCGCGCTCGGATTCGCGTTCGGCGCGTGGGCGTTGGCTTTCGTCTTGATTTTCAAGCCGCGGGCGAACGCGCCGGCGCACGCCGGCGGTCCTAATTCGCCCCACGCCGCCTGAGCCACTGAAGCGTCGGCGTGAAGACTTCCGCCGCCGCATGCGTTCCGCAGATAACGTCCAAATGGCCCCATCCGTTGAGCGTCACTACGACGGCATTGCCGCCGGCCGCCGCGCGCGCCGAAGCGGCCACCTTTTCACTCCAGTGCGGGCCGATATTGGTGCTGGCGAAAGCGATCAGGGGAAGCCGCGCCGCCAGCAGCGCCGAACGCGTGCCCGCGTTGAATGGATTTTCATAGTCCTGAACCACCGGCCAATAACGATCGTAAGCCGCCATCGTATGCGCCAGCACAACCGCGTCCGAAAACCCGCCCAACGGATTAGCGAGCCCACCGTGTCCGCCGAAAAATCCGTCCGTCGCGTACACGACATGTTCGAGATTCGCGCGCGCCGTTGCGAACCGCGGCAGCGGCGCCGGCCCGTCGGGATCGTCGATTACGGCGCGCATCAAAGCTTCGCGCCGCCGCCAGGTGAGACGCTGGCCGCTTACGTCGTCGGCGTATCGTCCCGGCGGCGGGTTCCCGCGGAACGCGGCGGACGGCATCATTCCGTCCAGGATGATCACGCCGGCGACCTGTCTCGGATGGCGCGCGGCGAACAGATACGCGAACTCGGCGCCGCGGCTGAAACCCGCGATGTAGATTCGCGGATGGCCGGTGGCCGTCTCGACGAATCGCGCCGCGGACTCGATATCCGCAAGGAACACGTCGTCGGTCCATCCCGCCATCGCGCCGAGTTGGGATTGCGTCGCGGTCGCCGGAACGAAATGAGTGCGATAGTCGAAACTCCAGAAATCCACGCCGCGCCCCGCCATGAACAGCGGCATCGAGTAGCGCGGATCATCCACCGCCACCGCGCCGTTCATAAACGTACCCGGCAGATAGAGCGCCACCGCGGCTGGATACGCCGCCGGCGTTTTGCCGCGAGCGACGCGCTCCAGCCCGATCCGATCGAACGGCGACGGCCCGCGCCGCGCGACAAAGCGCCATTCATGGATTCCGGGCGCCTGCTTGAACGAGCGCATCCCGGCGACCGGCGCGAAATCCGCCGGCGCGCCGCCGTTGGCGCGTGCGATGCCGGCGGCCCAAGCCGCGATGGCCGCCGCTAGCGCATACGCGAAAAAAATTACTGAAAGCCGCCGCGCGCGATCGATCGCGCCCCCGCATTCCACCATCGCTCCTCCGTTCGACCCGCTGTTTCCGCCCCGCCGCGCGTTCGTACTATATTGCGCGTATCGCCAGTTTGAATGATTTATTGCGGAGCCATTAATGAGCTTTCAAGCCGGATTCGGAATTTTTTCGCCTCAGGCCGGGATGTCCTTCAAGGCGATCGCCGATCGCGCGGCCCACGCCGAGACGCTTGGCTACCATTCGCTGTGGTTCGTCGATCATTTCTGGAACCGCGGCATCCCCGACGCCGACTGTCTCGAATCGATGGCGCTGATGAGCGGAGTCGCCGCGCGCACCGAAAAACTGCGCATCGGCACCCTGGTCATCTGCAACTCCTTCCGCAATCCGGCGCTGCTCGCCAAGGCGCTCACCACGATCGATCACGTCAGCGGCGGCCGCCTGGAAATCGGTCTCGGCGCCGGCTGGATGGACGAGGAGTATCGCGGCTACGGCTACGAATTTCCCACGATGGGCGCGCGGCTGCGTCAACTCGAAGAGGGACTTAAGATACTGAAACTCCTCTTTACCGAAAAGCGCGCCAGCTTTTCCGGCCGCTACTACAAGCTCGACGGCGCGATCAACAATCCCAAGCCGCTCCAGTCGCCCCATCCGCCAATCACGATCGGCGGCGGCGGAGAAAAAGTGATGCTGCGCATCGTCGCCCAATACGCCGACCGCTGGAATTGTCCCGCCGGCTATCGCAGCTTCGAGGAGAAGTTCGACGCGCTCAAGGCGCATTGCAAAGCCGTCGGCCGCGACGTCGGCTCAATCAATATCTCCGAGCAGTTGCTCGTCTGTATCGGCGCGACCGAGGCCGAAGTCGAGGAGAAGTGGAAGGTCGCCTCGCGCCTGAAGCCGTTTTCGCTGACCGGCATCAAGGGCACCCCCGCGCAAGTCGTCGCCCAGCTTCAGGACCGCGTCAGCAAGGGCGTCACCTTTTTCACCGTGATGTTTGGCGATTTCGGGCCGCCCGCGACGCTCGAACTGTTCGCCCGCGAGGTGATGCCCGCGTTTGAGTGATTTCGCCGAAAAGCGGCGCGGCCGGTTGTGCGCGCGGTTTTCGCGCGTAATCCGATTCGCGACGATCGCCGCGTGCGGCGCGGTCGCCGCCGGATGCTCCTCGCAGACGGCGCGCTTCTATACGCACTTCAACCAGCCGGGAGAACTCGCCGCGGGCGCGCCGGTCGTGAGTCTCGGCTCGCCGATCGGCTCGGTCGCGAATGTCGATCGCGACTACAGCGGCGCCGCCGACGTCACGCTCGACGTCGATCGCAACGACGCCTACCAGGTGCATAAAGATTCGATCATGGTGCTGAGCGACAATCCGTCCGGGCCGGCCATCGACGTGATGTCGCCGAATCCGTCGAGTCCGCCCGCCGGCGACGGCGCGACGATCGACGGCGCGTCCAACCAGCAGGACGCCAATGCGCTGCTCGCGGCGAAAAACCTGTCCGCGATCGCGCCGGCGATGGCGATGATTCTGAGCGCCGCGCCAAATCCCAACGCCGCCGCCGCGCTCAACGCCTCGCCCGCGATAGCGCTGCTGCAGGCGCAAATCGCGGCGATTCAAGCGCAGTACCTGGCGGCCGGCGCGAGCGGCGCGGCCGCCGCCGCGCAGCAGCTCGCCGCGCTCAACCGCTCCGCCGCGACGCTCGAACAGCAAATGATCGCCGCCGGCAACAGCGCGCAGGCGGCGCAATTGCGCAAGCAGATCGACGACCTCGCCCGCACGCTCTCGGCCCCGCCCGGATCGCTCGCGCCGTCCGCGCCGTCCTCCGGCTCGGGCACACTCGTAATTCCGCCCACTCATTGATGCGCCCCGCCGCCGCGGTTGACGGATGCGCGCCGGATGCGTGTATAACCAGTGCAAATTCGTCATTCCGCAAGCACGGGGAGGACCTGCCGATGCCGATGTATCTCGACGAAATCTATTTCAAAATCTCGAGCAAGGACGATTTCAAAAAAATCTACGATCTGATCAACGGCGCGGTCACGCGCGGCTTTCCGCCCGGCGTGACGCTCAAAGCCGGCCCGTGGATGTCGAACGAAGAGGCGAAAGTCGTCCTCATCCTCGACATTCAGGACCATGCTCTCACCTTCACGGCCTTCAGCGGAGCGGTGGCGCAGGGCCTCGTCTCGCATCGGCGGCTCTCGCCGATCGTCGAATGGTCCGCCTTCGAGACCGCGCTCAAACAGTCGTAAGTTGGTCGTCATGAACGGAGCCGAAAGCCTGATCCGCACGGCGCTCGACGCGGGCGTCAACGTATGTTTCGCCAATCCCGGCACCACCGAGATGCCGCTGGTCGCCGCGCTCGACGCGGCCGACGGGATGCGCGCGGTGCTCGGCCTATTCGAAGGCGTATGCACCGGCGCCGCCGACGGATACGCGCGGATGGCGGGCCGGCCCGCGCTGACGCTGACCCATCTTGGCCCTGGCTTCGCCAACGGAATCGCGAATCTGCACAACGCCCGCCGCGCCCATTCGCCGATCGTCAATCTGATCGGCGATCACGCGACGTGGCATCTCAAGGCCGACTCTCCACTCACCTCCGATATCGAATCGCTGGCGCGCCCGGTCTCCGCCTGGATCCGCAAGACCGCTTCGCCCGGCGCCGCCGCGAGCGACATGGCCGAAGCGATCGCGGCGGCCGGCCGATGGCCCGGCGCAATTTCGACCTTGATCGTTCCCGCCGATTGCCAGTGGAACGAGGCGGGCGGTCCGGCGCCAATTCGCCCCTCGCTTGCGCCGCGCGCCGTCGATTCTCAGGCGATCATCGCGGCCGCAGAAGTCATGCGCCGCCACGGCGCCAAATCCGCCCTCTTCATGGGCGCAACGGCGCTCAGTGAACGTGGACTCGCCGCGGCCGGACGAATCGCGGCAAAGACCGGATGCCGCCTGATGTGCGAGACGTTTCCGGCGCGCGTCGAGCGGGGCGGCGCGATGCCGTGGGTCGAAAAGCTGCCCTATTTTCCGGAACAAGCGATCGAAGCGTTGAATCCGTTCGCCGCGGTCGTGCTCGCCGGCGCCGCCGCGCCGGTGGCCTTCTTCGGCTATCCGAACACGCCCAGCATGTTGATTCCCGAGGGCCGCGAGATCGCGACGCTGGCAACCTTCGCCGACGACGCAGCGGGAGCGCTCGAAATGCTCGCCGATGAACTCGGCGCGTCAGCGCCGACGGCCGCCGCCGAAGCCAAGCGTCCGCCGCGTCCGACCGGCCCGCTCAATCCGGCGACGATCGGCGCCGCGATCGCCGCTCTGATGCCTGACGGCGCGATCGTAATGGACGAGGCTGCCACCACCGGCCTGCCCTTTTTCGGCGCCTCGCGCGGCGCGCCGCGTCATACTTATCTGGCGCTGACGGGAGGCGCGATTGGACAGGGATTGCCGTGCGCGACCGGCGCCGCGGTCGCCTGCCCGGATCGCAAAGTGATCGCTTTTCAGGCCGACGGCAGCGGGATGTACACGCTGCAGGCGCTGTGGACGCAAGCGCGCGAAAAGCTCGACGTCACCACGCTCATCTGCAACAACCGCCGCTACCGGATTTTGCAGGTCGAATTGGCTCGCGCTGGAATTTCCGAACCCGGACGCAAGGCGCGCTCGCTCACCAGCCTCGCCGACCCGGAGATCGACTGGTCGCGAATGGCGGCCGGAATGGGCGTGCCGGCCGCGCGCGTCGAAACCGCCGACGATCTCGCCAGGCAGCTTGAACGCGCGCTCGGCGAACGCGGCCCAAATCTGATCGAAATGCTGATTTAGTAATGATCTTTAGTAATGATCTAGTGTAGTGTCCCGCAAATAACTTCCACCTGAGGCCTTGTCAGCTCGGCGCGCAGGTCGCTCACCGTGGGGCGGCAAGGGATGGATTGCCGGGTCTGGGCCCGGCAATGACGCGCAGGGCTGGTCATGCCCGGACTTGATCCGGGCATCCACACGAAGCGCAAGATAGACGCGGAGTGCAAACTTATTTGCGGGACGCCACACTCGCGTGGCGCACGCAGTTACTTTGACCGGAATGCCGCCAATCCGGGATTCTTCGCTTCGTCCTTCGCTGCGCTCAGGACAAGCTCAGAATGACATGATGAGGCGTTTTTGCTGTCATTCTAAGCGGAGGCTGCCGGAGCGAAGAATCTCGGGAATTCCCTTCGCGGGACTCAGGACGGGCTTTCACTCGCCGCGCTCCGTTCAGAATGATAAACCGGCGTGCGCGGAGCTTCCCTAGGCGGAAGTGCGGAAGACGCGGGCGAGCGTGGCCGGCAGATCGGCGATCGTCGCGATCCGATGCGTGTGATCGACGCGCGCGCCCACGCCGATAAAGTGCGTTCCGGCGCCCTCGGCGGCGATACGGTCGGTCTCGCTGTCGCCAACGTAAACCGCGCGCGCCGCGCCGATCCCCGCCCGCTCAAGACAGAGCGCGACGATATCGGGCGCGGGCTTGGGCCGCACCGGATCGCGCGCGCTCGCGACCGCGTCGAAAATTCCGTCAAGGCCGAGAAAATCGATCAGCGCCGGAATCGTCGCCGAGCGGTTGGTCGCCAATCCGACCCGATAGCGTTGTTTCAAATCGAGCAGGAACGGCCGCAATTCGAGCGACGGCCGCAGCAGTTTGAAAAACGGCGTCGATTCCATCCCGCGCGCCGCCGCACGCATCCGCGCGAGCAATTCCGCGTCGCCGCGCGCCCGCAGCTCGAACACCTGCGGCGCCGCCATGAACACGCCCGCCCGCTCCTCTTGCGGACTCATCGGCGGCTCGCCGATCGCGGCGAAAATCGCGTTGTAATATGCGGTGTTGGACTCGGTCGAATCGAACAGCACGCCGTCCGCGTCGAAAATCACCAGATCGATCATCGCGGCGCGAACGAAGATGGGTTTAGGCTGAGCTGGAATCGGCGCAAGGCGAAGGCGCGGCCGGCAGTTTCACCGCGGACGCGCGATTTGCTAGTTGGCATCATCGTGAGAGAAGTTTAGCCCGCCGGCGCGCTCGACCAAAGGGCGCCGCGCGCCGCGCCGCTGCAAGGAGATCGAACCGTGAAAGTAATTCAATTCAAGGAAGTTGGCGGACCGGACGTGATGCGGATTGCGGAAGTTCCGACGCCCGAACCGCGCCCCGGCATGATCCGGATGAAAGTGCATGCGGTCGGCGTCAATTTCGCCGACACTTTCTTCCGTCAGGGCACCTACCTCGTTCGCCCCAAGCTGCCGGATACGCCGGGGATGGAAGCGGCCGGCGTAATCGATGCGGTCGGCCCGAACGTCGAAGGATTGAAGCCGGGGATGCGGGTCGCGGCGGTCGGCCTCAAAACTTACGGCGAGTATGCGCTCTTTTATGCGAATCAGACGATTCCGCTGCCGGATTTCGTCAGCTTCGATGAAGGCGCGGCCTTTCCGATCCAGACGCTCACGGCGTGGTTCATGCTCCATGTGTCGCATCGCACGGAACCGGGCCAGACCGTGCTGGTGCACTCGGCGGCGGGCGGGGTGGGCGTCGTGGCCTCCCAGATCGCCAAAGCCGCCGGCGCCCGCGTGATCGGCACGGTTTCGAGCGAGGCGAAGATCGCCGTCGCCAAACAGCACGGCGCCGACGAGGTGATCAATTACGTCACCCACGATTTCGCCGAAGAGGCCAAGCGGCTCACCAATGGCCGCGGCGTCGATTTGATCCTCGACGCCGTCGGCAAACCGACCTTCGAGAAAGGTCTTGGATGCCTCGCGCCGTTCGGCCATTCGATTCTCTACGGCCGCGCCGGAGGTCCGCCGGACAAGCTCGACGTCTTTCGGCTCTTCGAGAAATCGTTGAAGGTCAGCGGCTTCGTGCTCTTCACCGCGTCGTCGAATCACGAGTTGATGCGCAGGGGAACTGAACATTGCTTCCAACTGATGAAGGAAGGCAAGCTCAAGATGCTGATCGGCCGGAAATTTCCTCTGGCCGAGGCTCCGGCCGCCCATCGCCATATCGAGTCGCGCGAATCGGTCGGCAAAATCGTGCTCGCGCCGCAGGGGTAAAACGCGCGGCCGCGGCGCTATCAACATGCGCGGCGGCCGCGCTGTCGATCGATCTTCGCGCCCTCGTTGACAACGATCGTGCGGCGGCAAAAACTTGAAGCGCGAGGACGGTCTGTCGCCGTCCCCTTCAACTCCATCCGGCCCCGCGACCGCGCGGGCCGAGAGCGCGGCCGGCTGCGGATGGATCGTAGGTGGTTGCGCGCATGAGAGCGTCGTCTGCGACCGGTCGCGGGACCGCAAGGGTTCTCCGGCGTCCCGCCAAAGTAATCAGGCTGCCCAATCCGCGGCGCGCCCGGTATCGGCGCGCGATCCGAATCAGCGGCGCGCTCGTCGCGATGATTTGCCTTGGCGCGATATTGGCGCGGGTCTATTGGCCGGCGCCGCGTCCGGCCGATCCTGCCCCGCTGGCGCCGATCGGACCGCAAGAATCGGCGTTGTTGCGAATGACGAATCAGGTTCGCGCGCGTTTTGGACTGTCCGCCCTCGCGCTTTCGCGACCGCTGATGGCGGCGGCGCGCTTCCATAGCGCCGATATGGCGGCGCGCGGCTATTCCAGCCACGACGGACCGTCCGGCGACTCGCCGGCCGATCGCGTGCGGCGCTTCGGATTGAATTATCAGGAAGTCGCCGAAAATATTTTCGCCGGAGAGCAAACGATCGACGCGGCGCTGCCGAGCCGGGTTTTGGCGGCGTGGATGGCCAATCCGGAGCGGCGCGGAAACCTCTTGAACGCCGGCTTTCACTCCACCGCCATCGGGATATCCCGCGCCTCGGACGGGTCGTGGTACGTCACACAAGATTTCATCCGTTAGTTTAAGTTAGCGTATTTTCGGCGAGCTTGAGCATGGCAGGCGTTGCAGTCCGATCCAAAAGCGCGGATGCTTCGTAATTGGGGCACGGGCGCGCCTTGGCGCGGCAAATAAGGCCGTTTGACGCCGACGCGCGAATCGCAAGCGGGGGGAATGGACTTCTCGAAGATTGCCGCGATGGCGGCCGGGCACGCCGAAGCGCGCGCTATTCAGACGGCTGTGCGTCTCGGACTGTTCGATGCGCTCGCGTCGGAAGCTTGCGATGCCGTGGCGCTGGCGCGCGTAATACGATGCGAGCCGCGCGCGACCGCGATACTGGCTGACGCGCTGGCCTCCCTCGGATTGCTCGAAAAGAATTCCGCTCGATACTCGCTGAGCGCCGGTACGGCGCGCCATCTCGTCGCCGCATCGCCGGAATATCTGGGCGGCATGATCCTTTTCGACGCCGCGCTTTGGGACGAGTGGGGCCGGCTGGAAGATGCGATCCGCACCGGCCGGGCGGTGCGCGATCCCGATATGTTCCAGAGCGACCCTGCGGCGACGGAGCGGTTTATTCGCGCGATGGACAGCCTGGTGCGTGCGCGTGGCGACGCCGGCTGGACGGCGGCTCATCTGAACCTCGCACGAACCCGCTCAATGGTCGATTTGGGCGGCGGTCCGGGAACCTATCTGATTGAGTTTTTGCGCAAATATCCGGAATTGCGCGGCGAACTCTGGGATTTGCCGGGCGCCCTCGCGATCGCGCGGCGCATTCTGAAGGAGCGCGCCGCCGATGTGATCGATCGGATCGAGCTGCGCCAATTCGATTATCATCGCGATCCGCCGCCGACTCGCGTCGACGCCGTTTTTCTGTCCAACATCATCCACAGCGAGAACGAACGCGACAACCTGCGCTTGATGCATACGTGCTATCAAACGCTTAACCCGGGCGGCTTTGTCGCAATCAAGGATCATGTGATGGACGACGCCATGACGACGCCGGCCTCCGGCGCGGTCTTTTCGCTCTATCTGCTGCTCACGACCTGCGGGCGCGACTATAGCTTCACCGAAATCGAACGATGGCTGGCGCAAGCCGGCTTTGCGGCGCCCGAGCTCATCCCATTGCCAACGCCACCATTCAGTTCGTCGATCATTACGGCGGTCCGCCCATGAAAGCCCGTCCTTCGCCATCGAATCTAAAGCATCGGTTTAGAAATAACCCGGCGCGAATCCGCCGCTGGCTGCTGTGCGCCGGATTCGCCGCGGTATTTGGCCCCTTCGTATCGGGATGCCTCGCGGGGTCGCTTGCGTCATTGGCCGCTCAAGGAGTGGAGATGATCGGCGGCGCGATCAGCGGCACGGCCCAGGCCGGCACGATGATGGCGCACGACAAGGACAAGAATCCCGACGAATCCGAAACCACCGCTGATTTCGATGAAGATTTCAACGATCCCGCCACCAAACCCACCAAAACCCAAAGCCGGTGCAACGAATTAATCCTGGTCTCGCCGATGATCGCGGAATTCCGCGTCGGGCAGAACGGCGAACTGCAATGGCGTGAACTGGGACTCGCCGGCTCGCCCGACTCGCCGCGATGGGGCGTTCGGATGGCCGCGGACAGCGCCAAAGATGCCGGGCCGGCCGGTTGGCAGCCGGCGACAAATCTGTCGCAGATGCAGTTCAACCCGCCCTTGCGGCTGCTCGCGACGCCGAACGGCGCCACCTATATCGCTTACGCCGCCGCGCAATTTCAGAATCAGGCGGAGCGCGACGAACTCGTCGCGCTTGTCGCGGATTTCGGCCCCGCCGTCGGCACCTTCGACTTCAACGGCCGCGCCTACGAATTTGATGAATTGGCCTCCCTGCCCTGTTTTCCCGTGCCGAATTAGGCAATCTTGTAAATTCATGACCGCGAGTCCCAATGACTCGCCGCGGCGTTTGAGAGCGTTTCTGGCGGCGGCGCTGGCCGCCCTCGCGATCGCATTCGGCTTCCTGTTCGCGTCCGAAGGCGCCGCGAGCCGGAGCGCGGATTGGTTCGCGAACGGCGTGATGGCGAATGTTCAACTCGATCCGGCGGCGTGGCGCGACGATTCATTGACCATCGCCACCTTGGGACACGCCGCGCTACTGATGGATTTCATGGGCGTTCGGGTAATCACCGACCCCACGCTTTTCAATCGCATCGGGCTTGCGGTGGGTCCGTTCTTCACGCTGGGGCCGCGCCGCTTCACGCCTGCGCCGCTGCGCTCGGATCAAATCGGCCATATCGACGTGATCCTCATCACTCATGCCCACATGGATCACCTGGACTTGCCGTCCCTTGACGCGCTGCCCAAATCCGCGACGGTTGTCGCGTGCTCTGGATGCGACGCGCTGATTCGTCCGCTCGGCTTTTCAGACGTTCGCGAGCTGCGCTGGGGCGAGTCGACCGACGCGCGCGGGTTGACCGTAACCGCTCTGCCTGCGCGTCATTGGGGGCGCCGATGGCCGCCATTCGGACGAACCTACGGGTACAACAGCTATCTGATCGTTCGCCATCGGCGGCGGATGTTGCTTGCATGCGATACCGCCTATACCAACGCTCTTGACGTCGTGCGCCGCAACCCGCCCGATGTCGCGGCGTTTTCGATCGGCGCCTACGATCCGTGGATCTGGAATCACGCCGATCCGGAGCAGGTGTGGAAAATGTTCGAGGCGACCGGGGCGCGCTTCCTGATCCCGATCCATTGGGGAACCTTTCGGCTCTCCAAAGAACCCGCCGGCGAGCCGATGCGCCGGCTGCTGTCGGCCGCGGGCGCGAACGACAATCAGATTATACTGCGGCGGATCGGCGAGGCGTGGACGCTCCCGCAATCGCGTCCCGCGCTGGCGGCGCGGCGTACCGCTCCTTGACCATCACTAATCGCGAATGAGGCTGGTGAGTTAGCAATGGCGAGTTTTCCCGCCTACAGCGGCGCCCGTCCGAAGCCGGCGCCCAAGGCGCCGCGCCGCGACGGCGGCTCGATTTGGCGGCCGTTCGCGCGGCGGCTCTTCGTGGCCATCTGGATCGCGGCGCTGGTCTCGAACCTCGGCACGTGGATGCAAAACGTCGGCGCGGCCTGGCTGATGACGTCGCTGGCGCCGTCGCCGTTGATGGTTTCGTTGATTCAGACCGCGGCCAGCCTGCCGATCTTTCTCCTGGCGCTGCCGGCGGGCGCATTGGCTGACGTGCTCGATCGCCGCCGCCTGCTGATCTTCGCGCAGGCGTGGATGCTCGTGGCCGCCGGCGTGCTTGGCGTTCTGACCATCCGCAACGAAATCACGCCCGCGCTGCTGTTGACGTTCTCATTCCTGCTCGGCGTGGGCGCGGCGCTGGGCGCGCCGGCATGGCAGGCGATAATTCCCGAAATCGTCGAGCGCGACGAACTGGCGCCGGCGATCGCGCTCAACGGCATCAATTTCAACCTGGCGCGGGCGGTCGGACCGGCGCTCGGCGGCGTGGTGGTCGCGATGCTTGGCGCGGGCGCCACTTTTATACTTAACGCGCTTTCGTTTTTGGGCGTAATCGCCGTCCTTTACGCATGGAAGCGATCGCATCGCCCCGGCGTGCTGCCCGCGGAGCGGGTGATGGGCGCGATGCGCGCGGGCCTGCGCTACGTTCGCTACGCGCCGCCGTTGCGCGCCGTTCTGATGCGCACGGCGGCGTTGATGGCCGGCGCGGCGGCGATGTGGGCGATACTGCCGTTAATCGCGCGGGAACAGCTCGGACTGGGCGCGAGCGGCTATGGCGGACTGCTGGCCGCGTTCGGCGTGGGCGCGGTCGCCGGCGGCGCGCTGATGTCTACTATCGATCGCGCGATCTCGCGCGACGCCGCGGTCGGATGCGCGACCGTAGCGCTCGCATTGATGACGGGCGCGCTGGGATGGCTGCATTCGCTCCTGCTGGCCCATCTGGCGATGGCGCTTGGCGGAGCCGGCTGGGTAATCGCGATGTCAGAGTTGAACGTCGCGGCGCAGCTCGCCGTGCCGCAATGGGTGCAGGGACGCGCGCTGGCCTGCTATCAGATCGTTTTGCAGGGCGGACTGGCGCTGATGAGTATCGGATGGGGCGCGGTGGCCGAATCGATCGGCATCGCGTGGGCGATGACGCTGGCGGCGGCGGCGTTGCTCGTCAGCCTGGCGGCCGGAATCCGTTGGCGAATCGACGCGATTGGGGAAATTGCGATGGACCTCGCGCCGCCGGTTCCGGCGCCGCCGGCCGACGGCGCCATCGATCACGACGCGGGGCCAGTGCTGGTCTCGGTCGAATTTCTAATCGACCCGGAACAGGCGCTGGAATTCGAGTCCGCGATGTATGACTTGCGCACCGTGCGGCGGCGGGATGGCGCGACCTTCTGGGGTTTGTTTGTCGACGCCGCCGATACCCGCCGCTATGTCGAATATTTTGTCGTCGATACCTGGATCGAGCATCTCCGCCAGCACGAACGGGCCACGCTCGCCGATCAGGACGTGCTCGATCGCGCCCGTTCCTTCCATCGCGGCGAAGGGCCGCCCGCGGTAGCGCATCGGATCGCCGCTTCCGGACGCGATCGCGGCTGAGTTTTGCTTCGTTAAAACCCGCTTGACTACGCTCGGCCAATGCGATGCCGTGTTACGTCAATGACTTCATCCAAGTCGGCGGCTCCGGATCGGCGGGCGGGTAAATCTAAAGCGATACTTGCGATTTTATTGGCGCTGGCGCTCGCGGTCGTCTTGGGACCGGGCGCGCGGGCCGCCGCGGACGATTGGGAACAGGTTCCGTCGACCTCCAGCGGGAGCGGCGACGGCGCGACTGAAATCGCGCCGGAACCGCAGGCGAATACTTACGCCGAACCAGCGACACCGGACGGCTCGGCCGGCCGGCCGGTTTCAGCATGTGGAGAGCAGGCGCGGCCGCCGTCGCCGCAAGTGGCCGCGATCGTTTCCAAAATCGATTCGCTGTGGGGCGTCGACGTCAGGGTTTATGCGAGCGTCGCGCCGGAACCGCCGCACGCGCTGGCCGGCGGATGCATTTTCTATAACGAAACAGCGCTCCTGGGCCTGCTCGGCGGCCGGCTCGACATGCGCGATCCAAAAGAATTGAAACCCATGCTCTATGCGATTTTCGCGCACGAAGTCGGCCACGAGTATCATCGCGATTTTTCCGCCGCGCGCGCCGCGACGCCAAACCGCATCAAGGAACTCGAGGCCGATCGCTTCGCCGGCTATACGCTCGAAGAGCTGAACATTCCGGCCTCGGGACTCGCGCCGTACTGGAGTCTCGCCGGCGACGAATTCGGCAGCGGGCCGAAGCACGGCGCCAGCGGCGAGCGGGTCGCGGCCTTCCGCGAGGGCTGGGAGCTGGCCAAATGGGATCGGCCGGAAGATTCCAGGCCGGTGACGTCGGCGAACGAGGAGCCGGTCGCGCCGGAAGATTCCGCAGGCGCGCCGTAACCGCCGTTCGAGCGCGGATTAGCCGTGCTTGCGCTTCTTGGACAGGTAATCGACCAGCATGTATTCGCCGAGATGGTCGGGGCGGGTGTAGAGCGCGCGGCCGCGGTTAATCTGCGTCATCTTTTCGACGAAGGCTCGCAGGCTCGGCGAATCGTCGAGCATGAAGGTGTTGATCGTGATGCCTTTGCGGGTGACGCGCTCGACCTCCTTGAGCGTCTCCTGCGCGGCGCGCATGCTGATGCCGCCGAAGGAGAGCGGCCATTCGCAGTAGAGCCGCTTGTTGAGGAAATAGGCGGTCGGCTGGCCGTCGGTAATCACGATGATGTGCTGATTGCGGGAAGGATGGCGGCCGAGCAGCTCTGAAGCAAGGCGCAGGCCGTCCTGCAAATTCGTGAACGGATCGCCCATGTTCCACGACGCTTCGGGCAAATCCTTGAGCTTCAGCTCGACCGCGCGGGTGAAGAATCCGACGATCGAAAAGTAGTCGCGCGGGAATTTCGAGCGGATCAGCGTCTCCAGCGCCATCGCGACTTTCTTCGCGGCGGCGAAACGCCCCTCCCAGCTCATCGACCACGACATATCCAGACAGAGCACGGTCGCCGACGAACTGCCGTAATCGTTTTCGTAAATTTCGAAGTCGTCGGGATTGAGGGCGAGCGGCACGCCCGGCTTGCGCGCGAGCGCATGCTTGAGCGTCGCGACGAGATTCAGATTGAGCGGATCGCCGAACGTGTACGGCCGCGTCTCCTCGGGCCGCATCTCGGTGACGCCGCGATGGTCGGTGACGTGCGATCCGGCGCGGTCCTTGAGCAGCCCCTGATAGATGTCGCGCAGCGCCAACTGGCCGATCCGGCGGACGCCTTTGGGCGAAAGCTGCATGTGATCGCCCTTCTGCGCCATGTAGCCCGACTGGTTCAGCAGCATCATCACCTGCTTCAGATTCTGGAAATCCTGATGCGCCTGCTGGCCGAGCATCTCTTTCAGATCGTCCATCGAGATGGTATCGAAGTTGCCGGACATCAGGTCCTGCTCGAGCTGGCGCATCCGTTCCATCTCGCGCATCAGATCGAGCGCCTCCGGGTAGTCGAGGCTCTTCGGCCCATGGAACATGTGGTTGTAACGCTCGCGGAAATTTTCGAGGTCGCGAACGTTCTCGTATTCGGCGAGCAGGTCGTCGAAATCCTTCTTGGCTTCGGCGTTTTCGAATTCGTAGCTTTCAAGCTTGCGCAGCGCTTCCGAAAGCCGGCGCGGCACGCGCTGGAGCTGGCGTTCCTTTTCCTCGGCGCCGGCCTTTTCGCCGCGCATCGAGTTCAGCGTTTCGCGTTCGCGGTCGAGAATCTCGTCGAGCCGGCGTTCGAGTTCGGAAAGCGCGTTCTTGAGATTGAAATCGCGGTAGCGCTGGCGCATCTCCTGGCGCAACTGCTCGAGGAATTCCTCGAGGCCCATCACCTTCACGCCGTCGAAATCCATTCCCTGCCGCATCATCCAGTCCATCGCCTGCCGGACGTCGTCGGTATAGGAGAGATATTCGGCGAGTTTTTCGAAGACCTTGTCCGCATCGAGCCGCAGCTTCTGCGAACCGTCCCATTGGGTATAGCGGATGGTGACCATCGTGGACTCCCCGGCTCCGCGCCGGCCGCCCGCGAACGGCGCGGAGCGGCGTCCGGCTCAGGCGTGATAGGCGAAGCGGCCGCCCTGACGCTCCTTGTTGAGTTTCTGATGGAGATGCAGGCCCTCGAAGATGAATTCGCTCGCGGTGGCCATCAGGCCCGGCGTTTCGAAAACGCCGAGCTGCGCGATCGCGTCGCGCAAGCCCGGAACCTCGCGCAGCGCGTCCAGGTACTCCGACGACGGCGCGGAGTCGGAAACCTCGACGCCCCAGCCCTCGTCGAAATAGGCGGCGACGCGCTTCAAGTCTTCGAGTTTCAGAAACCGATCGAAAATTTTCAGCACGGCGCGGTTGACCAGCCGCTCGATCAGATCGCCGTCCTTCTTGTCCTCGCCGGCGTATTCCAGTTCGATTTTGCCGGCGGTCGCGGCGTAGAGCGCGTGGAGATCGGAGAGGCGCGGCACGATCTCATTCTCGCTGTTGACGATCGCGCGCTTCTCGGCGTTCGAGATGACCGCCTCGAAATTATTGATCGAAACCCGCACCGAAACGCCCGACGACTGGTTGATTTCGTTCGACGCGCGCGCCTCGAAGGTGACTTGCGCGACGATGTCCTTCATGAACTGCGGCACCCGGAGCGGCATCTCGCCGCGCAGCGGATACGCGCATTCCTGCTCCATGATCGCAATTTCGTCTTCCAGCGTTTTCGGATAGTGCGTTCGCACCTGGATGTCGAAGCGATCCTTGAGCGGCGTGATAATCCGGCCGCGCGACGTGTAATCCTCCGGATTGGCGCTGGCGACAAAGACCACATCGACCGGCAGCCGGATCTTGTAGCCCTTGATCTGAACGTCCTTCTCCTCCATCAGGTTGAACAATCCGACCTGCACTTTTTCAGTCAGATCGGGCAGTTCATTGATGGCGAAGACGCCGCGGTTGACGCGCGGAATCAGGCCGAAGTGGATCGTTTCGACATCGGCCAGATAGCGGCCTTCGGCGACCTTGATGGGATCGATCTCGCCGATCAGATCGGCGGCGGAAACGTCGGGCGTGGCGAGTTTTTCGGCGTAGCGATGGTCGCGCGAGAGCCATGCGATCGGCGTTTCGTCGCCGCGCTCGACGAGCAATTTCGCGCATCGGCCGCAGATCGGCGCGAACGGGTCGTCGTTGATTTCGCAGCCCTCGACCGCCGCGGCGTATTCGTCGAGCAGCGTCGCGAGCGCGCGGATAATCCGCGATTTCGCCTGGCCGCGCTCGCCGAGCAGGATCATGTGATGGCCGGCGAGGACGCCGTTTTCGATTTCCGGCAGGACCGTCTGGTCGTAGCCGACGATTCCGGGCAGCGCGCGCTCCTTGCGGCGCAGCCGCTCGAGCAGATTGTCGCGCATCTCGATGCGCACCGGGCGGGTGCGATAGCCCGCGCGCTTGAGTTCGCCCAAGGTCCGAAGCTGTAAAAGGCTGTGATCCATGAGTTGAGCCGCGGCGAGAAACTTCCGTTTCAGAGCGTTTTGGAATCGATATCCCGGAACAGCGGCTCAAGCAGCGCGAAGGTTTCGTCGAGCCGCTGCGAAAGCACGCGTGTCAAGCCTAACACGGGCATGAAGTTCGTGTCGCCCTCCCATCGGGGCACCAGATGCCAGTGCATGTGATCGGCGAAGCCGGCGCCGGCGGCGCGGCCAAGGTTGGCGCCGACGTTGAGGCCGTGGGGCCGGTACGCTTCGCGCAACCGCGCCACGGCCATCGCCACCAGCCGCGAGGTCGCCGCCAGCTCCTCCGGCTCGAGCAATTCCGGCGAGGCGGCGTGGCGGCGCGGCGCGACCATCAGATGGCCGCTGTTGTATGGATAGCGGTTGAGCATCACGAGCGCGTCGCGGCCGGCATGGAGCACCAGCCGCTTGCGCAAACCGTCCGCGCCCGCGCGGCCGAAGCAGAAGATGCATCGCTGTTGGCGTCCGCCGCCCGCGCGCCGCAAATATTCCGCGCGCCATGGCGCCCAGAGCAGGTTGTAGCCGGCGGCGCCGTCAGTCCGGATGCGTTTCGGCGGCTTGCGCGGCGCCATTTACCTCGGCTCGCAGCTCCTTGCCGGCGCGGAAGAACGGGACCCGTTTGGCCTCGACCGCGACCGCCGCGCCGGTTTTGGGATTGCGGCCCTGGCGGGCGCGCCGCGCTTTGACCGCAAAGCTGCCGAAGCCGCGGATCTCGATGCGCTGGCCGCTTTCAAGCATCGCGGCCATCGCCTCGAAAATCGCATTCACGATCGTTTCCGCATCGCGGTACGAGGAACCCTCGCTGCGAGCGAGCAACTCCTCGATAATCCCCCTCCGGGTCATCGCCATCCTCGCGCCCCGATCCGCCGGCTAACTGTTGCGCCCGCGGCCGCTGCGTGCGCGGCCTTCGCGATCCTCGCGATCGAGCCTGAGCTCTTCGTTGAGGATGTCTTCGAGCGAAAAGCGCGCCGCCTCATGATCGCGCTTGAGGTAGGCCTGCATCTCCTCGCGCTCCTCGTGCGCGCGCAACGCCTTGATCGACAGGCCGATGCGGCGCTCCTTGCTGTCGACCTGCACGACCAGCGCCTCGATCTCGTCGCCGACCTTGAACAGCGCCGACGGCTTGTCGACCCGCTCGTTGCTGAGCTGCGAGATGTGGATCAGGCCCTCGATGCCTTCCTCGATTTCGACGAACACGCCGAAGTCGGCGACCGAGCTGACCTTGCCCTTGATCCGCGTGTTGAGCGGATAGCGCTGCGCCACGCTGTCCCACGGATCGCCGGCCAACTGCTTGATGCCCAGGCTGACGCGCTCGTGCTCGACTTCGATTCCGAGCACGACGGCTTCGACTTCGTCGCCCTTCTTGTAAACTTCCGACGGATGCCGGACCTTCTTGGTCCACGACAAATCCGAAATGTGGACCAGGCCGTCGATTCCCGGTTCGATTTCGACGAAGACGCCGAAGTCGGTGATCGATTTGATCTTGCCCGTGATGCGGCTGCCGATCGGATGGCGTTCGGCGAGCGCCTGCCACGGATTCGGTTCGGTCTGCTTGAGTCCGAGCGAAATCCGCCGGTTGCCTTCATCGACGCCGAGCACCTGCACCTCGACGTAGTCGCCGACGTTGACGACTTTCGACGGATGCACGGCGCGCTTGCTCCAACTCATCTCGGAGACGTGGATCAAACCCTCGACGCCCTTTTCGAGCTCGACGAAGGCGCCGTAATCGGTGACGCTCACGACCTTGCCGCGCAGGCGCGCGCCGGTCGGATAGCTCTCCGCGGCCTTGGTCCACGGGTCGGGCAGAATCTGCTTCATGCCGAGCGAGACGCGCTCGCGCGACGGATCGTACTTGAGCACGACGACCTTGACCTGATCGCCGACCTTGAGCACTTCCGACGGATGCTGCAGGCGGCCCCACGCCATGTCGGTGATATGGAGCAGGCCGTCGATTCCGCCGAGATCGACGAAGGCGCCGTAGTCGGTGATGTTCTTGACGGTGCCTTCGAGGATCACGCCCTCTTCGAGCACCTTGAGCGTCTGCTCCTTGAGCTCGGTGCGCTCGCGCTCGATCACGCTGCGGCGCGACACGACGACGTTCCCGCGCGCGCGGTTGAACTTGAGAATCTGGAAGCGGCCGCGCTGCCCGACGTAACGATCGAGGTTGCGCGCCGGGCGGATATCGACATGCGATCCGGGCAGGAAGGCGGGCACGCCGATATCGACCTGCAGGCCGCCCTTGACCTTGCCCAGGATTACGCCTTCAACCGGAGTTTCGTTTTGGAACGCTCGTTCGAGTTCGCGCCAGACCTTGAACTTCTCGGCCTTGGCATGCGACAGCATCACCGTGCCGTTTTCGGTTTCGGTGCCTTCGAAATAAACGTCGACCTCGTCGCCTTCCTTGACCGCGGCATTGCCTTCGTGATCAAGGAACTCGGCCAGGGGCACCTGTCCCTCGCATTTATAGTTGATATCGATGATGACGTTGTCGCGAGTAATCAGGAGCACCGTGCCGGTAAGCACATCGCCCGGGCGCGGAGCTCGCAGGCTTTGTTCCATCAGCGACTCGAAATCATTCGTTCCTCCGTTCGCTTTGTCAGACAACTCTTTCTCCATTTAGTGGGACCTTCCGCGGGACATCGAGGCTATTGCGATTTCTACAAGGCTGCTGGCGCCGTTTCAAGTCCTACACGGCGCGCGCCAGCTCTTCGATCCGGCGGCGCATCCGCGCCACCACGGCGTCAACGCCGCATCCGGTCGAATCGATTTCGATCGCGTCCGGCGCCGGCCTTAACGGCGCCAGCGCGCGCTCGCGATCGCGCCGATCGCGTTCGAGCAATTGTTCGCGCACTTCTTCAAACGTTACCGTCGCGCCCTTCGCCGCCAGTTCCGCATGGCGGCGCGCGGCGCGAATGTTCACATCGGCGGTTAGAAAAAATTTCACTTCGGCGTCGGGGAAAATCGCGGTGCCGATATCCCGCCCTTCCATCACGACGCCGCCATCGCGGCCCGCCGCACGCTGCAAATCCCGCATCCGCTCCCGCACCACGCCGATCGTCGAGAGCCGCGACGCCAGATCTCCGATCGCCGGATCGCTGATTTCGCCGCTCACGTCGCGCCCGTCGAGCGCGATACGCTCGCCGTCGAACGCGATGCGGATTCGCCCGAGCAGCCGCGCAAGCTCCGCTTCGAGGGCCGGGCTGTCCGGATCGAGGCCGGCCGCGCGCGCCGCGATCGCGACCGCGCGGTACATCGCGCCCGTGTTGACGTACGCAAAGCCCAGCGCCCGCGCCAGCGCGCGCGCCACGGTGGACTTGCCCGCGCCGACCGGCCCGTCGATCGCAATCACCGGCCGCACCCGATTCATGTGAGCCGCTCGCGCATCCGACGGCCGCGCTCGAAGAGTTCGATCAACGCGCGAGCGTCGCCGCGCTCAACCGCCCGCTCGAACTGATCGAGCGAACCGCGGTACAAGCCGATCGCCGCCAGAATCGCGTCGCGATTGGTCAGGCAGATATCGCGCCACATCTCCGCCGGCGACGCCGCGATCCGGGTGGTGTCGCGCAGCCCGCCGGCGCCGTACTCGAGCGCGGCCTTGCCATCGATTCGCTCCTCGCCAAGCGCCGCCGCCAGCGCGCTCGCGGCGATCTGCGGCAGATGGCTCGCGCGCGCCAAAATCGCGTCATGCGCCGCCGGGGCCATCCGCTCGACGCGCGCGCCGGTCGCCCGCCACAGCGCCTCGACCCGATCGATCGCGCCGGGCAGGCTCCGCGCGGAGGGCGTGATTATCACGCGCCGTCCGGCGAAAAGTCCGGGCTCCGCGGCGCCGGCGCCGGTGGTCTCCTTGCCGGCCACCGGATGCGCCGCGACCAGCGCCATGCGCGGCCCGAGCATCGGTTCGAGCGAATCGACCACCCAGCCCTTCACGCTGCCGACGTCGGTAATCACGGCGTCGTCCGGCAAATACGGCAGCATCGCCTTGAGCGTCTCGGGAAACGTCAGCACCGGCGTCGCCAGCATCACGAGATCGGCGCCACGCGCGGCTTCGGCCGGATCGCGCGTGGCGAAATCGACGATTCCGCGCTCGACCGCGACGTCCAGATTCGCCTGTCCGCGCCCCAAACCGACAATCCGCCCGACCAGCCCCTCGCGCCGCGCCGCCATCGCGAGCGAGCCGCCGATCAGGCCGACTCCGCAAATCGTGAGTTGACGGAACAGCACGCTCATGCGGCGCGACCGAGCGCTTTTTCGAGCGCCGCGATCAGCCGGCGATTCTCCTCGGGCAGGCCGACGCTGACCCGCAGATGACGCGGCCATCCGTAACCGCCCATGGGCCGCACGATCACGCCGCCGCGCAACAAATTTTGATAGACCGCCGCGCCGTCGCCGACCTCCACCAGAATAAAATTCGCATGGCTCTTCGGATAGGCGAGTCCGAGCCGCCGAAACTCCCGTTCCAGATACGCCATCCCTTCGGCGTTGACTTCGAGCGTGCGGCGCATGTGCTCGCGATCGTCGAGTCCCGCGATTACGCCGGCCTGCGCGATCGACGTGACGTTGAACGGCTGCCGCACGTTATGCAGCAGGCTGACCAGGTCCGGCCGCGCTACGGCGTAACCGGCGCGCACCCCCGCCAGCCCGAAGATTTTCGAAAACGTGCGCATCGTCACGATCATCCGGCGCTCGTCATGGTAGGCGAGCGAATCCGGATAATCCGGGTCGCGCACGAATTCGAAATAGGCTTCGTCCGCGACCATCACCACGTGCTCGGGCGTTCGCGCCAGCAGCCGCTCCCATTCGGCGCGCCGGAAAATCGTGCCGGCGGGATTCGTCGGATTGTCGAGAAAAACGATTCGCGTATTCGCGTCGATCGCCTCCGCGATCGCGTCCAGATCCAGATAATAACCATCTTTCATCGGAACGGCGCGCGCCTCGCCGCCGGCCGCCGCCGCCGCCAGCGCGTAAATCGCGAACGAATGCTCCGAGAAAACCGCGTTCAACCCCGGCCGCAGGAAAAGGAAAGCCAGCAGGTTCAGCACTTCCACCGAACCGCCCGCCATGAAAATCCGCTCCGGCGCGACGTTGTGGCGCTCGGCCACTTTGCGGCCCGCCGCCCAGCACGATCCGTCGGGATAGCGGTTCGCCTCGTCCAGCGCCTGGCGCATCGCCGCGAGCGCCAGCGGCGACGGTCCCAGCGGATTTTCGTTCGAGGCGAGCTTGATCGCTTCGCCGATTCCGAGTTCGCGCTGCAGCTCCTCGATCGGTTTGCCGGGCTCGTACGGGTGCAGCGCCGCTACGGTTGGAAGAACCAGTTCGTGGGGTTTCACGGAAGATCGGCGCCAGCGTCAGTCGCCGGCGAACTTGCCTTCAGGATACGATCCCAGCACCTTCAGGAAAAGGGCCTGATGCTCCAGCGCCTTCAGCGCCCGCCGCACGCGGGGGCTTTCGCGATGCCCCTCCAGGTCCACGAAGAACACGTACGCCCACGGTTTTTCGCGTTGCGGCCGCGATTGAATCATCGTCAGATTGATTTTGCCCGCGGCGAACAGCGTCAGCGCTCCATGCAGCGCGCCCGCGCGTTCCGGCAACGCGAAAACGATGCCGGTCTTGTCGGCGCCGCTGGGCGGCTGGGTCTCGCGCCCGAGCACCAGAAAGCGCGTCACATTCTGCGCCGAGTCCTGGATATTCTCAGCGATCGCCTTCAATCCGTAGGCGCGCGCCGCGTTCGCCGACGCGATCGCCGCGACCGCGGGATCGGCGGCCGCGCGCTGCGCCGCGAGCGCGTTCGACGCCACCGCTTCGAGTTCCACGTGCGGATAATTCGCCGCAAGGAAATTCCGGCACTGGCCGAGCGACTGCTGATGCGACACGATGCGCGCGAATTCGCGCGCGTCCGTCCGCGCCATCAGCGTATGCCGGATCGGCAGCAGGATTTCGCCGATCACCTTGAGCGGCGTGTCGATCAGCAGGTCGAGCGTCAGGCTCACCGACCCTTCGGTCGAATTTTCGACCGGCACGACGCCGTAACCGGCCCGTCCATTCTCCAGCGCCTGAAACACCGCCGCGATCGACGCCTCCGGCGCGAATTCGGCGCTCGCGCCGAAACGCGTCCGGGCCGCTTCGTGCGAATAGGTATGCTCCGGGCCGAGATAGGCGACCCGCACCGTCTCTTCAAGCGCGGTGCAGGCCGAGATGATTTCGGTGAAAATGCGGCGAATCTGTTCGTCGCTGAGCGGTCCCCGATTCAGCGCGCTCACCCGATCCAGCACCTGGCGCTCCCGCGCCGGCTGATAAATCGCCTTGCCCTCGGCCTGCTTGAGCTCGCCGATCGCCTGCGCGATGCGCGCCCTTTCCGAGAACAGCGCCACCAGCTCGTGGTTGATTTCGTCGATTCTCCGCCGCAGGTCGTCGAGCAGCGGCCGACCGGGCGCCGCGCGGTTCTTTTTTGCCGTTGCCATCGCGGGCGAAAGCGCTACTTGATCCGGCCGCGCTTTTCAACGCCGCCGCTCAGGAACGGCGCGCCCATCGCGCCGAATTTCCGTCCGCGCGCTTTCCGCAGATCCGCCGGCGAAAGCTTGCGCAGACGGCGCAGATGACGCCCGATCGCCTCGCCCACCGCCGCGATCGCCGCGGCCGGTTCGCGATGCGCTCCGCCGGAAGGCTCGGGCACGACTTCATCTATCACCCCCAGCGCCAGCAGGTCCGCCGCCGTCAGCTTGAGCGCGCGCGCCGCGTCGGCGACTTTTTCCGGCCCGGCCTCGCGCCACAGAATCGCGGCGCATCCTTCGGGCGTGATCACCGAGTAACAGGCGTTCTCCTGCATCAGCACGACGTTGCCGACGCCGATCGCCAGCGCACCGCCGGAACCGCCCTCTCCGATTACGCAGGCGGCCACCGGCGCTTCGATTCGCGCCATCGCCTCGAGGCTCGCCGCGATCGCCTCCGATTGGCCGCGTTGCTCGGCGCCGATTCCAGGCTCCGCGCCCTGCGTATCGATAAACGTGATCACCGGCAGATTGAACCGGCTCGCCAGATCGAAAATCCGCGCCGCCTTGCGATAGCCTTCGGGAAACGGCTTGCCGAAATTGCGGCGCAGCCGTTCGACCGTCGAACGGCCGCGCTGATGCCCCGCGATCGCGACCGGGTTGCCCTGAAACCAGCCCATCCCGGCGATGATCGCGCCGTCGTCGCCGTAGCGCCGGTCGCCGTGCAGCTCGATAAAATCGCCGATCAGCGCCTCGATATAATCGAGCGTCTGCGGCCGCGTGGGATTGCGCGCCGCGCGCACGCGATCGATCGGGCTTAGGCGCTCCCGCAGCGCTTTTTCTAGCCGCTGGCGTTCGGCCGCGAGCTTGCGCCGCGCGCCCGCCGACTTTTCCGCCGCGAGGCTACGCGCGACCGTTTCCAGCCGCCGTTCGATCTCGGCCGCCGTCAGTTCCGCCGCTTGCTCCTGATGTTCCATCGTGTCGCGCGCGCCCCGCGTTGAAATAATCCGTAAACAGTTTCAGAGCCTGTTCGATGCCGTGCGCCGGGTCAAGCCATACGATGCCCGGTTCGCGCCGGAACCAGGTCATTTGCCGCTTGGCGAGCCGGCGGGTTTCGCGCTTGGCCAATGCGAGCGCTTCCGCACGTTCGCTCCCGCCGCGCAGCCACGCGCCTATTTCACGGTAACCGATCGTCGCCGCGAACGCGCCGCCGCGATCCATGCCCGCCGCGATCAACCCGCGCGCCTCGTCGATCAGGCCCGCCGCGATCATCGCGTCGAAACGCCGGTCGAGGCGCCGGTACAACTCCCCACGCTCCAGCGCCAGCCCCACGCACGGACCGCAGTCCGCATAGCCGGCGAAGCGATGCTCCCGATGCCATTCGCTGAGCGGCCGTCCCGTCAATTCGTAAACTTCGAGCGCGCGGACGATCCGCACCGCGTCGTTCGCATCGATACGCGCCGCCGCCGCCGGATCGATCGCCGCGAGCCGCCGATAAATCGCCTGAGCGCCCTCCGCCCCCGCGTCAGCGAGAATCCGCCGCCGCACTTCCGGCGCCGCCGGCGGGCCGGGAAAGAGTCCGCCGCGCAACGCCCGCAAATAAAGTCCGCTCCCGCCGACCACCAGAGCGGGCCGGCCGCGCGCGGCGATCTCCGCCACCGTCCGGCGCGCGATCCGCGCGAATTCGGCCGCGTCGAGCGGTTCGATCGGATCGCGCAGATCGAACAAATGATGCGGCGCGCGGGCGCGTTCAGCCGCCGACGGTTTCGCCGCGCCAATATCCATCCCGCGATAGACCTGGCGCGAATCGGCGTTGACGATTTCCGCGCCGAGCCGCTCCGCCAGCGCGATCGCGAATGCGGTTTTTCCGGCGCCGGTCGGCCCTACGACGAATGCCGCGCCCGGACCGACGCCGCGTTCGGCCGCCGTTTCCATCCTTTCGATTTTATCCGATTCGAACCGCTTCCGCGCCCGGTCAACGGCGGAACATCCGCTCGATTTGTCCGCGCGCGAAACGCACATGCACCGGCCGTCCGTGCGGGCAATTGGTCTTGAATTCGGTGGCGTCAAGATCGGCCAGCAAGGCCGCGATTTCATCGGGCCGGAGCGTCCGGCCCACCCGAATCGAGCCATGGCAGGCGAGCCGCTTCAACACCTCTTCGAACGCGCCTTCGCCGCGCGTGCGCGCGCCGCCTTCGCCCATCGTTTCGATCATGTCGGCCAGCAGCTTCACGCCGCCCTCCGGTCCGAAGACCGCCGGCGTTCCCTTGAGCATCAGCGTCGCCGGCCCGAACGGCTCGAGCTCGAAGCCCGCCGCGCGCAACTCGTCAAGGTTGGCCATCGCGAGCGCCGCCCGGCCGCGTTCGAGTTCGAGCGTCGCGGGGGCTAGCAGCGCCTGCACGCGGACGCCGCCGGCGCGGATTTCGGCGCGCAGCCGCTCGAAGGTGACCCGTTCGTGCGCGGCGTGCTGATCGACCAGCAGCAAGCCTTCGTCGTCCTCCAGCACGATATAGCCGGTGAAAATCTGCCCGAGCACCCGCAACGCCGCATAGCGCGGGATCGCCGCGGCTGGCGCCGCCGCGCGCGGCTCCGGCGCGAACGCTTCGATCCGAACGCTTGCGGAATCAGCCGCGGCGGCCGCGCCGTCACGTGACGGCGCGGACAGCGCCGCCGCTTCGCCGCGCGCGCCGCCATAGCCCAGACCGAGCGGCGCCTGCACGGCGGGCCGCGCGATCGCCTGATCGACGACCAGGCGCAACGGCCGGGGATGCGCCGCCAACCCGGTTGGCGGTTCGATCGGATCGGCCGCGGCCGCGGGGGCCGGCGCGGCGGATCCGGTCTGGTCGGCGAGCCGCGCGCGCAGCGCGTGATAGATCAATTCGAACACCGCGCCGCCGTTGCGGAAGCGGACTTCGGTTTTCATCGGATGGACGTTCGCGTCCACCTCTTCCGGGCGCATCTCGACGAACAGCGCGAGCGCCGGAAACCGGCCGCGCGGAAGCAGCGTCTGATAGCTCTGCGCGATCGCCCGCGCGATCAGGCGGTCGCGCACGGCGCGGCCGTTGACGTACGCCAGCGCCATCCGCGGCGTCGCGAACGATTCCTGACTCGTCGCCGCCATTCCCCACGCGCGCATGCCGGCTTCACGCCAGTCGAACGCCAGCATCCGCCCGGCCAGCCGCGCGCCGAACAATTGGCGGATGCGTTCCGCCAGAGTCGCCGCGCGCGGCAAGTCGTAAATCGCCCGGCCGTCGGCGCTGAGCGTAAAGGCGATCCGGAAATCAGCCAGCGCCAGACGCGCCACCGCCTCGACCGCGGCGGCCTGTTCGGCGGCCGACCGCTTGAGGAACTTTAGCCGCGCGGGCGTGTTGAAGAACAGGTCGCGCACCTCGATTCGCGTGCCCGGCGCGATCGCGCATTCGCGCGCCGTTTCGACCTCGCCGCCCGGCGCGAATATTTCGATTCCGGCCGCATCCGCCGTCCGCCGCGTACGCATCCCGAACCGCGCCACGCTCGCGATCGCGGCGAGCGCCTCGCCGCGAAATCCCAGCGTGCGAATCGCCGCAAGGTCGCTTTCGTCGCGAATTTTCGACGTGGCGTGGCGCCGCAGCGCGATGATCGCGTCCTCGCGCGACATCCCGCAGCCATCGTCGCCGACCGCGATCAGGCCGGCGCCGCCGCGCTCCAGCGCGACATCGATGCGCCGCGCGCCCGCGTCGAGCGCGTTCTCGACCAGCTCCTTGAGCGCCGACGCCGGACGCTCGACCACCTCGCCGGCGGCGATTCGGCTCGCCACCTGCTCCGGCAGAATATGGATTACCCGCTCGCCCATCCGCGCCGTCCAGTCTCAACAATGGAGTCGCGGCGGCAAAGACTCAAGCCGAGGCCGCCCGCCCGCGCCGGTCCGCGACCGGTTTGCCCACAGCCTGAAACGGCGCTGTGGATTGAAATGCGGGCGGCGCGGGCGCTTTGCTTATGCCGGCGCGCCCGCTAGGATTATCGGTTCCGGTCGGGCGCGCGCGGTCCGCCGGCAATTTCCTACGGCGCAGGATTCGTCCGATGAGACATTGTGCGGTATGCGGCAAAGGCCCGTCGGTGGGCAACAACGTGAGCCACGCCAACAACAAGACCAAGCGGCGCTGGAACCCGAATCTTCAGGAAGTCCGCGCCGCGGTCGGCGGCGGCGTGCGGCGCATCCTCGTCTGCACGCGATGCATCCGCAGCGGCCACGTGCGCAAAACCGCCTGACCGAGATCTGTCGGCGCGCCCCGGCCGGGCTACTCGAAAAGCGCGAGCAGCTTTTCCGACGGCCGCGCGATCACGGCGCGCCGCCCGCGAATCACGATCGGACGCTGCATGAGCTCCGGATGCTTCGCCAGCAGATCGAGCACGGCGCCGCGTGCAACGTAATCGCCGGCGTTCAGGCCGAGTTCGCCGAAGCGCTTGTCCTTGCGCACCAGATCCCCGATCGGCCCTTCGAGCATCGCGGCGATCTTCTCCAGCTCCGCCCGCGAAAGAGGATTCTTGAGATATTCGACGGTGTCGAACTCGACACCGCGGCGCGCCAGCAATTCCCGCGCGCCGCGCGACTGGCCTCAGCCAGGGTTGTGATAAAGCGTCACACGTTCCATCGCGCCGCCGGCCTCCCTGCGCATAGCTTTCCGGCGTCGCCGCCGGGACGTTTAAAAATTAACCGAACCGTGTCGCCATTGCGAGCGCATCGCGGCTATGCTTTATCGCTTGCGCAAGACCCCCGCGCGCGCGCCCGCGCCGCCAAAACTATGGAGTTGCGATGAGCCCTCAGCAGACCGCCAAACCTGATTCCATTATCCGCGGCGCGGTTCGCCGTCTCGCCCTGGCGGCGGCGCTTGCGATGGCGGCGGCGTTCGCGCCCGCGGCCAGCGCCGAAGCCGGCCGCGTGAGCGGCCTTCTGCTCACCTATCAGGGCCGGCCCGACGCGAGCCGCGACCTGCATTTCGAAAATTGCATCACGCACGACAACTTCCTCGCGCCCACCCACAGCGACGGTTCCTTCGCGCAGAGCCTGCCGCCGGGATGCTACAACCTGCGGGCAGAGCGCGGCGCGATCCTGAAAAAATCGATTCAAGTTGGCGATGCGCCCGTCAATCTGGGTCAGGTGAGCGATCTCGCGCCGCTGGCGCCTGCGCGGCTGTTCGACTTGCAGGCGCTGTTTCCGACGCTGGTCTACAGTCCCGCGCCGTCGACCGCGTTCGTCTTCACGCGCGACACGACCGTCGTGCCGAAAAGCGCGCCCAGAATCGCCGTCCCCAGCTCGGAAAGCGCATGGCTCAGGGCGCAGCGGGAAAACGGAACGGGCGTGGGCGCGAAATCGACCTGGTCGCCGGCCGGCCGCGGATTCATTTCGCTCACGCCCGGCGCGCCGGGCGCGCCTGCCGAAAGTTATACTCCGCCGGGCAGTTTCGGCCCGCAGAGTCCGGCCGGAGCGCCGCCGGCCAATTGAATCCGTCGCGCCGCCGCATGCCGCGGCGGGCGGGCCTGCTCAGGCCAGATGGTCGGCGATAAAATTGCGCACGTCGCGGAGCATCGCCGCCACCGTCGCGCGCCGCTCCTGAGCGCCCGCCGCGGCAAGCTCCAAGGCCCGCCACTCGTCGATTTTGCGCCGCATCGCGACCGGATAGACGCCCGCCTGCCAAAGCTTGCGATTGAGCTCGCCCAGATCGTCGTGGCTTTCGCGAAACGCGATTTTGCGCAGGCGCGCGTTGCGGCGCAGCGTGTCTTCGAGCACGGCGACCGCGATCGTCAGCGCTTCGCCCGCGGCGCCGGCGGCCAAGCGCCGCTCCGCGATCGCGATCAGATCGTTAAGCACCTCGGCTGCCGCCAGTTCCTCGACTCGCGCCATCCGGCCGAATGAAAGATACTCGCGGGCCGCGCGCAACACCGCCTGTCCACGCGCAACCGCGTTCAAGTAGGGACTGTCGCAGGAGAATTCGTACTCGCGCAGATAGGGACTGTCGGCGCCGAACGCCTCGGCCAGAAACGCGAGGCATCCCACCCGCCACTGGCGAAACCGTTCGGCGTCGACCATGTCCTGATGCGACAGCTCGGAACGGTAATGACTCGCCAGCACGCCTGCGCCGCTCTCAAGCAGATTGGCCAGACGATCGCGCACGCCGTCGAGATTGATCGGCTGAGAAGCGCCCATGGCCGAACAGATTATGAAGTTCGCGGGCGCGCTCGCAACCCGCCGCGGACAACTAGCGTGGCGTCCCGCAAATAACTTCCACCTGACGCCTGATCAGCTCGGCGCGCAGGTCGCCCATCGCGGGGCGACAAGGGATGGATTGCCGGGTCTGGGTCCGGCAATGACGCACAGCGTTGGTCATGCCCGGACTTGATCCGGACATCCACGCCGAGCGCAAGATCGACGCGGAGTGCAAACTTATTCAGGGGACACCGCGCTAGTGACGGCGCAAACCCAGCGCGGTCAAAAGCGAACTCTTGTCGCGCTGGCAGATTTGACTCGTTTCAGCACAATGCCAGCCATCCTGTTCGCGAGTCCATCGGCGATAGAGCCGATCGACCCCCATGCCCCAGTTTTCCAGCGTAACCGGAATCCGTTTGCCGTCCGGAGTCCGCAGAACGACCACCTTTCGCATAGCGTTGCCCCCTTTGCCGACACGCCGGTGCGAATATCGCCTGGGTCAGGCGCTTTCGCGCCGTGCATCATTCGGCTCCCCTTGGATGTCTACCAAAAAAAATAACGCCAATAAAGTCGCTCGACGCGGAACCGCGATTACTGTCTCAATGGGCGGCGCGTAGCTATCCAAAGGCGAAATAAAAGCGGCCGTTCCGAAACCGGACCGGCCGCTTGCGCTCTCTGTTACGGCGCGCGTGGGTCGCGCCGCTCATCAATCGTAATTATCCGACCTGGTTGCCCACCACGGAAACGAAGCTCACGCAACGTCCCGGCTGGCCGCCGAGATTATGCGTAAGGCCCATGCGCGGATTCTTGAGCTGGCGCGGACCCGCTTCGCCGCGCATCTGCAGCCACATCTCGTACATCATGCGCAGGCCGGAGGCGCCAATCGGATGGCCAAAAGATTTCAGGCCGCCGTCGGGATTGACCGGCAGCTTGCCTTCGAGGTCGAAGAAGCCTTCCATCACGTCCTGCCAGGCGCCGCCGCGCTTGCTGAAACCAAGGTCCTCGTACAGCACCAGTTCGGTCGGGGTGAAACAGTCGTGCACTTCGGCGAGGCTGATCTGCTCGCGCGGATTGGTCACGCCCGCCTGGGCGTAGGCGTCGCGGGCCGAGGCGACGACTTCGGGGAAGGTGGTGAAGTCGTATTCGGGCGAAAGCGGCCCTTCGGCCGGTCCGGCGACGAACGACAGCGCCTTGATATAAATCGGATTCTTGCAGTACTTGTGCGCGTCCTCGGCCCGCACCACGATCGCCGCCGCGGAGCCGTCGGAAACTCCCGAGCAATCCATGATACCGAGCGGATCGGCGATCTTCGGCGAATTGCGAATCGCCTCCATCGGGACTTCCTTCTGGAACTGCGCCTTTGGATTGCGCGCGCCGTTGCGATGGTTCTTCCAGGCGATACGGGTCAGGACGTCTTTGCCCTTTTCGGGATCGAGGCCGTATTTTTTGAAATACGCCGGAGCCAGCAGCGAAAAAAGCGCCGGCGGGGTCATGCAGGCGGGCGTGCCGTCATTTGGCGGATTCGACATCACCAGACCGGAAAAACCCGAATCCTTGAGTTTCTCGACGCCGATCGCCATCGCGATGTCGAACGCGCCCGAGGCCACCGCGTAGCAGGCCTGACGCAGCGACTCCGAACCGGTCGCGCACATGTTTTCGACCCGGGTGACCGGCTTGTACTGAATCTTGAGCGGCTCGGAAAGCGTGAGTCCCGAAACCCCCGAGCCCATCGTGCCCAGCCAATAAGCGTCAACGTCATCGGGCGCGATTCCGGCCGAGTTGTAGGCCTCGTAAGCGGCTTCGACCAGCAGGTCTTCGGCGCCCTTGTCCCAATGCTCGCCGAACTTGGTGCAGCCCATGCCGACGATCGCCACGCGATCTTTGATTCCCTTGCTCGCCATGAATTCTCTCCTTCCGTTCCGGGCCGGTTCAGCGCCGAGGACGCGCCTTCCAAAAATAGTTATGAACGCCGTCGGCGGTAAAGAGCCGCCGAAAGGTCATTTCGACCTCATCGCCGATCGCGACCTTGTCGGGTTCGCAGTCGGTCATTTCGCATAAGAACCGTCCGCCGCCTTCGTAATCCACGACCGCGTTGATCGTGGGCGGATTGAGCGAATAGGCCAGCCGGTCGATCGCGTAGGTGGCGATCCGGCCGTGGCGATCCGCGAACGGGTACGGGTCCATTTTATCAAACGCGCGGCATTTGACGCAGACCCGCTGCGGCGGCAGTTGCGCCGTGCCGCAGGCGCGGCATTTCGAGCCGATCAGCCCGAATTTCCACTTCTCCGCGCGCATCATCGGCGGCGCCGCGGGCCGATCCGGATCGGGCCGCCGGGGCGGCTCGGTCGGCAGAATCTCGCGCCACTTGAGATAGTTGGCGTAGGTCACGTCGCCCTTCGACTCGACCATCCGGCCAACCGAACGGACCGGGCGGAAATTGGCGTTGGCCGGAGCCACCTTGAGCACCATCGCGTCCGCGCCGTCGCCGACCGTCGCCACCAGAATCCGGTCGCCCGGCTTCGCCGAGGGCAGCACCGCCGTAAGCATCAACGCGGCGTGCGCGGCGCCGGTCTGCCCGACCGTCAGCGCGAGCGAGTCGGCCACGCGCGCCGGATCGAACTTGAGTTCGCGCAGCGCCTCTTCGGCGGCGCGCTGATTCGGCGCGTCGAGGACGATTTTGGCCAGTTCACCGGGCGCGACTTTGGCTTTCTCCAGCACTTCCTTGATAATCTTGCGGAAGAACGGGCCGTAAGCCTGGGTGAGGGCGAAACGTTCTTCCCACGAATGCGCGAAGCGTTCTCCGGGCGTACGCCAGGAATCAAGATACTCGCGCGTCAGCGAGGCGCTGGCTTCGATTTCCGCGATCGCGTTGTCGCGGCCGAAAATGAACGCCGCCGCGCCGTCGCCGCCGGATTGTTCGAGTTTGCCTTCGGGCGCGCCGAGCCGGCAATCGGCGAGCGCGACCGCGGCATGGCCGCCGCCGGCGGCGGCCGATTCGGCCGCCTGCAACATCGCGCTCAAACCGGCGCGAATCGATCCGGTCGAGTCGATCGCGCGGATTTCCGCCGGCAGTTGCGCGGCGGCGCCGACGATCGCGGCGTTCAGCTTCTCCAGATAGGGCGCGGTGGTGGTGCCGAAGGTCAGCGAACGGACCTCCGCGCCGGGCGCGGTCTTGAGCGCGTCGCGCAACGCCTCGACCGCCATCGACACGCTGTCTTCGTCGAAACTGGCGACGGCGCGTTCGCCGCGGGTGGCCGGCACGCCCAGCACCGCGGCGATCGCCGCGCGTTTGAGCCGCCGGTAGGGGATATATGAGCCGTAGGAGACAATTCCTGCCATAGGCGCATTAAAAGCCCGCCGCCCGCATCGCGTCAACTCATCGCGACGATCATGCGCGAATTGTCCCGCGGTTCGCGGACCATTCGCAGGCCGAACGATTCAAAGCGGCGACGGCCGGCGCAATTCTATTGAATTCCGAAAAGACGAAACCAACCCGGCAGGATTTCGGTCAGGCGGAAAGGCCGGCGGCGCCGCCCGGACCGGGACGGGACGCCTCGGGCGCGGAACGCGGCGGCAGCGGACGGCCGAGCGCTCTTTCCAGCGCATCGATCAAGACGGTTCGCGAAATCGGCTTCGCGATATGGAAGTCGCCCCCGGCCTCACGCGCGCGTTCGGCGTCCTCGCGCAGCGCCGCCGCGCTGAGCGCGATGATCGGCGTGCGCGCGCCGCCGCGGCGCGCCTCGTCCGCGCGCATCGCGCGCATCGCGCCGTAGCCGTCCAGCACCGGCATCTGCAGGTCCATCAGCACGACGTCATAGCGGCCCGCGGCGAATTTGCGGCACGCGACCTCGCCGTTTTCGGCCTCTTCGACGAAGCAGGCGAAGCGCTTGAGAAAGGCGCGCAGCAAAAACCGGTTGTCGAGCGAATCGTCGACCACCAGGATGCGCACTTCGGACGGGGCGGCGGCCGGCGGCGAATCCTCTGGCGGCGGCGGAGAGCCGCCGGAGGCGAGAACGCGCGCGGCCGCGCCGGCATCGCACGCGGCCGGCGAGACGCCGAGAATCGCCGTGAAGTGAAAGGTGCTGCCGGCGCCGACGCGGCTTTCCACCCAAACCCGGCCTTCCATCAATTCGACCAGCCGCCTGACGATCGTCAGACCAAGCCCGCTGCCGCCATAGCGGCGCGCGGTCGAGGAGTCGGCCTGAGTGAAGCTGGCGAAGATATCGTCGAGCTTGTCTTCGGGGATGCCGATGCCGGTGTCCGTGACCGAAAAATGGAGCGCCAGCCGGGACGCGTCGTCAACGCGCGCTTCCGGCGCGGCTTCGGCGGCGGGATCGATCGCCAGCGTGACGCGGCCGGCTTCGGTGAATTTGATCGCGTTGCCGAGCAGGTTCAAGAGCACTTGGCGAATCCGCAACTGATCGCCGACCACCGTGGACGGCGTTGCCGCCGCGACTTTGAGCGCGAGCGCGAGGCCGCGCTCGTCGGCGCGCAGGCGCAGCGTGTCGATCACGCCCGCCGCGAGCGCGCGCAAATCGAATTCCGACCGCTCGAGCCGCATCCGGCCGGTTTCGACGCGGGCGAGATCGAGGATGTCGTTGATCAGATTGAGCAGCACGTTGCCGTTGCTGCGCATCAGGGCGATATACTTGCGCTGTTCCGGACCAACGCTCGATTCAGCCAGCAGTTCGGCCATGCCGAGAATCGCGTTGAGCGGAGTGCGGATTTCATGCGACATGCTCGAGAGAAACTCGGATTTGGCGCGCGAGGCCGCTTCGGCCGCTTCGCGCGCGGCGACCAGCTCCCCCTGAATCCGCCTGAGTTCGGTGATGTCGCGTCCAATCGCAAGGCGGCAGGCGCGGCTGTCGAATTCGATTTCCGCCGCTGAGAGCAGGAACGTATGTTGCTCGCCGCTCTTGCCGCGGAAGGTCATGCCAAGGTTGCGGATAGTGCCGTTGGCCTGAAGCAACGTCGCGCAATACTCCCGCATCCGCGAATCCGGCCAGAGACCGAGTTCAAGGCCTGTTTTGCCGATCGCGTCGTCCACGCTATGGCCGCTCAGGCGCACGAACTCGTCGTTGACGAGCACGATCCGGCCGTCGCTCGCTTGAGTGATCACTATCGGATCGGGGCTGGCGTCAAAGATACGCCGGAATTGTGCATTGGCCTCAGGATGAGACAACTGGGCGAATTCCGATTCAGAAAGTTGAGTTTTATTCGGAAAGCAACCGTTGTGCCATCGCCGGTCGCATAATTCACGTTCACTCATGTCGTTAAAGACAAGACGACCGCCCGGGCAGCGTCATCATGCTGTCGCAAATGCGGCAATTTTTTTGCGGTAAGATGTTTCGCGGGCGAACTGCGTATCGATGCGGCCGAGCGCCCGCCGATGCGCCGGCGGCTTCAGCGCCGATGAAAAATCGTGTCGGAAGATCGCGTGGTGAAGGCGTACACGCGCGGTCCCGAATGCTTCAGATAATCGCGCAGCGTTTCCACACCCACGCCCGCGGCCAAAGGCGTTCCTTCCCCTTGGCCGCTCTGCCGCACGCGCCAATGACCGGTGTCGAGCCGAATCAAAATCAAGCGGTCGCGGCCAATTTGGGCGTTGCCGCGTTTGCCGAATCGGCGCAGCTCCAGATTGTACTCGCCCAGCAGATGCTCCCAGTAGACCCAGCTCATCTGGAACACCTGCGGACGCTCGTTCGCCGCGTCGCTCGGCACCGAAAAACGCTCCATCAAAGCGTGCATGCGATTCTGAGCGTTTTCGACCTCGGCCGGCAGCGATCCGTGCGCGGTGCTTACCGCCTTGAGCAGTCGAATTTTTCGCAGTGCATCGGAAAGGTTCACGCTTTGCCGTTGCGCTCCCGTCAGAAGGATTCCGATCCGCGCCATGCCCAATACAGCGGCACACAGCAGGCGTTTCTATAATCCTGAGATAATTATAACAATAAAGATAAATTAATCCAAACAGAGACAATTTCCTTTTTCCAGAAGCGTCAAGAATAGCGCAGCGGTTATGCACAGGTATTTAACTGCCAAATTCAACACGATGCCGTCAGGGTGAAACTTTTCACCCCAACGACGCTGTCTGACCACAAACGATGTTGTTTGGCGTGAAGAAAACGAATCTAGTGTGATGTCCCGCAAATAACTTCCACCTGACGCCTTGTCAGCTCGGCGCGCAGGTCACCCAGCGCGGGGCGACCTGCGATGGATTGCCGGGTCTGGGCCCGGCAATGACGATAGATCTGGTCATGCCCGGACTTGATCCGGGCATCCACGTGGAGCGCAAGATCGACGAGGAGCGAAAACTTATTCAGGAGACGCCACAATAGACGCAACCGCCGATAAGTTTACGCTACGGCGGCGTATGCGCCCGGCTCAGGCGTGCCAGGAATTGCGATGGATACGGTCGGCGCTCACAGGCGCCCGCCGCGAAACGGAAAGCCGGACTACTTCACCTGTTCCCAATCGGCGTGCGCGCCATCGGAATCCTGGTTTTGATCGTCGGTCGTGGATTGACGATCATGCGAGTCAGTATCGGAATCATCGGGAATGATTTCGGTATGGACGCCAGCCGCGCCGCCGGGACCAGCGCCAGCCGGCGCCAAAGGATTAGGCGGACTGACGCGCAGCGCGCCCGAACCAAGCCCTGAACCGGCCGCCGCATTCATCGTGGCGCCATACTCGCCCATCGTTTGCGCCCGCGCGACGGAAAGCGGCGCGACGGCGAACGCCGCGCATCCGGCGATCACGGCGACGGAATAACGCCAGCCTTTCAGCCACTCCATTGGAACTCCCTCCCCGCCAGAGTCACGGCGACGCACGCCGCGCGCGCGTATGCTCGCCGTCTCCAATCAAATAGCAGCAAAGCGTCCGAGTGCATATATCGAATTCGCTTGCCGGCCCCCGGTCCGCCGAAGGAGCGCGGGCGCATCTGACCCACGTTTGACCGTGACGCCTTGAACCGCGCCGCCCGCTCGCGCGCAGCGGGGACGAATGCGACGGGCTGCGCCGTCAGCCGCCGATTTGGTACATCGAGCGATCCCGCGTCGAACGCCCCTCCAGCAGATGATGGCCGGTGGGCTTGATCGCGACCGCTTTGGCGAGAATTTTCGCGACCGCCTCGATTCCGCCGTCGCCGTTGCCCGAACGCAGCGCGGCGCGAACGTCGAGCTCGTCGTCGTTGAGCAGGCACAGATGGAATTTGCCGTCCGCGGTCAGGCGCATCCGATTGCACGATCCGCAATATGGTTCGCTGACCGGACTGATAAAGCCGATTACGCCCGGCGCGCCCGCGAGCCGATAGTTGCGCGCCTCGTCCGCCGGATTGGCCGAGGGCAATTCGACCAGCGGACCCAATTCCGCCTCGATGCGCCGGCGCGTCTCGATATTCGACACGTAACGCTTGATCGACAACGACGCGCACTCGCCGCCGCCCAACGGCATCAGCTCGATGAACCTGACGTGCCACGGCCGCTCCACGGTCAGGCGCGCGAGGTCGATAACGTCGCCTTCGTTATATCCGGCGGCGACTACCGCGTTGAGCTTGATAGGCGTCAGACCGGCCGCTTCCGCCGCCGTCACGCCGCGCCAAATCCGATCGAACGCGCCCCAGCGCATCTGACGCTCGACCGTCGCGGGATTGAGCGAATCGAGATGCACATTGATGCGGGCGAGGCCGGCGGCCTTGAGCGGCGCGGCCAGCTTGTCGAGCATCAGCGCATTGGTCGTCAGCGCCAGTTCGCCCACCCCCGGCACGGCGGCGAGCCGCTCAACGATTTCGAGCAGGTCCAGGCGCAGCGTGGGCTCGCCTCCGGTGAGGCGGAATTTGCGAAAGCCGATCGCCACGGCGGCGCGCGCCACCCGTTCGATTTCTTCGGCCGTGAGCAATTCCGGGTTGGGCAGGAAGCGCAGGCCCTCCAGCGGCATGCAATAAACGCATCGCAGGTTGCATCGATCGGTTACCGAGATGCGCAAATAGTCGATTTCGCGATTGAAAGAGTCATGTGGCATCGTTGCCGCAGCCGCGGCGCCGGCGGAATAGCCCGCCCGAATTGGCGCGGCGGCGAATGACTGCGCCGGCGCGCGGTCATCCGACGATTCTAATCGTCATAATCGCGCGGTTACAACCTCCTGACCAGTTGGTCGGGCGCGCGCCGGAAGATCGCTCGCGCGCTTCGCAGATGTGCGTCAAGCTGTTACAATTCCGTGAAACATTCACGGCGTGCGGGCGTTTGGCTCGCCGCCATGCGCGAGCGAGGCGGCGACGCCGCGTGTGCGGATGGCGGCCGAAAGCAACGAAGAGGTCGATCTGTAATGCTCTTTAAGATGGCATTGGCGTTGAGTCTGGGCGCTCTCGCCACGTACGCGATCAGGCGGATGCTGGAAGACGAGGATGAAGCGGTGATTGCGCGCGAAACCGAAGCGCGGCTCGCGGCCTTGCGCCGCCATCTGTTCCGGGACGATCCGCAACTGCGGATGGCGCTGGCGCAGATCGATCCGGCGGATGTTTCGGAGCGCTGATTCGCGCATCCCGCCAGCTCCAGCCAGAACGACAGAACCTGCGACGGATGAAGCGAAATCCGAGCGAGATCCGAGGCGCGAGGGCGCCGAACACCCTGCGCTACCGCACGTTCAGCGCACTGGCCCGGTTGGATTTGCGCCGGCCATGGCTGGTAATCGCGCTCGCCGCCGCGCTCGCGATCGCCAGCGTTCTCTACACCAAGGCCCGGCTTGAATTTCATACGGGCCAGGATGATTTGGTCACGGCCACCAATCGCGCGAGCCGCGACTACTTGCGCTATACCAACGAATTTCCCGATCTCGACGGCCTGATCGTCGTGATTCGCACCGCGCCCGATCCGGCGCGCGCCGAACGTTTCGCCGATCGCCTCGCCGCACGGCTCAAGGCGGACACGGTCAACGTCCACAGCGTTCTTTATCGTCTCGATCCGGCCGCGGTCGGCGGCGATGCGCTGCTCTACATGAGCCGCGCGGAGCTTGGCCAGATGGCGGATCGGCTCGGCGCGGCCGCGCCGATGCTGGACGCATACGCGACGCGGCCGGAGCTTGCGACGGTTATCGCGATGGCGAATCGGGAGCTCGACGCGGCCGCGCGGCCCGCGCCGGCCGCGGGATCGCACGCGCCGGCTCAAGCGCAAACCGAATCGCCGGCCGGCGGCCTGATTTTTCTGCAAAGCGTTTTGCACGGGATGCTGGCGGATAAAACCGCCGCGGCGACGTCGCTGTTTGCGGCGCTTAATCCGACCGAAGACCGCGGCGGAATCGACGACGGCTATCTCTCGTCCGACAACGGCAACTATCTCCTGATGAACGTCGCGCCGGCGGACGGCGCCGCGGACGGCCCCGATCCGGTCGATGCGATTCAAGCCGACCTCGACGCGGTGCGTGCGGAATTTCCCGGTATCGACGCGGGGATGACGGGCGGGCCGGCGCTGGCGCGCGCGGAGGCGGCGACCACGCAACACGACATGACGATCGGCTCGATCATCGCCGTCGCCAGCAACATCGCGTTGATCGTGATTCCGTTCCGCGGAGTGGTCGCGCCATTCTTCGCGATCGTCGCGTTGCTGACCGGCGTGGCGTGGTCGTTCGGCTTCACCACCCTGGCCGTCGGCCATCTGAATTTGCTCTCGGCGGTCTTCACCAGCGTGCTCGCCGGAATCGGAATCAATTTTCCGATTCATCTGATGGCCCGCTACGACGAGGCGCGGGCCCGCGGCGCCGCGCTGCCGGAAGCGATCGAACTGGCGGTGGTGAACACCGGAACCGGCGTCTTTTCCTCGGCCTGCATCATGGCGCTGGCCTTCCTGATGCCGATGTTCACCGACTTTCGCGGCATCGCGGAACTCGGACTGGTGTCGGCGGCGGGACTTTTCCTTTGCCTGATCTCGGCGCTGCTGGTTTTTCCGGCTTTTCTGGTAATCCGCGATCGGCGCCGGGCGCCGATCGCGAAGGCCGCGCTGAAGGCGGCGCCCGCCCCGCGCCGGACGACGCTCGAGCGGATTTTCGCCAAACCGGCATGGATCGTCGCGGTGAGCGTGGCGTTGACGGTCGCCGCATTCGCCGCCGCGCCGCGGGTCCATTTCGATCAGAACGTGCTCAAATTGCAGGCCAGCGAAGCCGAAGCGGTGCGCTTCGAGAACATCCTGATGCGCAATTCGGGCCGCTCGTCCTGGTTCGCCGTGTCGCTGGCGAAGACGGTGGCCGGGTCCGATCGCAAAGCCGCGGCCTTTCGCCGCCTGCCGGAAGTTTCCGACGTTCAGACCATCACGACCTATATCCCCACGCATCAGGCGGAAAAGCGGGCGGTTATCGCGCGGCTGGCGGCGGCGCTCGGATCGATCGCCGTGGCGCCGGCGCAACCCGGCGATCCGCGCGCGCTGACGGCGCAATTGCAGGAACTCGCAACGCGGCTCGGCGCGATGAGCCGGTTCGACGCGACCGGCGGCGTGGCTGAAACCGAACAGCTCGCGCGCGACGCGATCGCGCGGCTGCAGGCCGATCCGCGAGCCTTCGACGTTTACGCCGCGGCGCTCCGCGCGAACCTGGCCGGCGAACTCGCGCGCCTGCATGCGCAGATGCATCCCGGCGCCATCGACGAGCACAACCTGCCCGAATTGCTGCGCGAGCGCTTTATCGGCAAGACCGGACTTTATCTGGTGCAGATTTATCCGAAAGGCGATATCTGGGACGACGCGCCGCTGAGCCGGTTCGTCGCGGCGCTGCGCACGGTCGATCCCGACGTCACCGGGCCGCCCGTCCAGACTTACAATCTCGCGACGATCATGCGCCAGGGCTACGAGCGCGCCGCGGCGCTCGCGTTGATCGCCGTGTTCATCTTCGTCTTCGCCGATTTTCGCAACCTGCGCGATACCCTGCTCGCCACGGTGCCGCTGATTTTTGGCGGCGCATGGCTGATCGCCGCGATGGGCCTGCTCGGATGGGAGTTCAACCTCGCCAATCTGTTCGCCGTGCCGATCATAATCGGGATGGGCGTGGACAACGGCGTCAACATGCTTTACCGCTGGCGCGAAGAGCGCGACAAATCATCGCTGATTCTGACGCGCGCGGTCGGCAAATCGGTGACGATCTGCTCGCTCACGACGATCGCGGCGTTCGCCGCGCTGATTCCGGCGCGCCATCGCGGCATCTCCAGCCTCGGCTGGGTGCTGAGCCTGGGCGTTGCGCTGATCCTGCTCGCCACGCTGATCGTGCTGCCGGCGCTGTTCGAATTGATCGGGGCGCGAACGAAATCCGCGCCGCTCGCCGCCGCAAGTCCCACGCCGCTGATTCCGGAAATCGTCGAAAGCGAGCCGGAACCCGCGCCGGCCGAACCGCCGCGCGCCACCGGCACCGGCGGTCTCTGACGCCCATTTAATTATCGAAGATCGTAACGCCGCCGCCGCGGCGCGATGGTTGCGCTTTATTGCAACCATCGCGCCGCGGCAGGGCGACCGGCCGCACGAATCAGGCGGGTTTGAATTTCACCAGCGTATGCTCCGGCGTGACGTCGTCGAACACGACCGTCACCGGCATCCCGATTTTTATCCGCTCCGGCTCCACGATCAGATTCGTCGTCATCCGCGGTCCTTCGTCCAGCTCGACGATCGCGAGCACGTAAGGACCATCGGCGAAAGCGCGGCTCGAGGCGCGGCGCACGACCGTGTAGCTGTACAGCTTGCCTCGGCCGCTCACGCTGCGCCATTCAAGGTTTTCGGAGAGACACTGCGGGCATCGCGGGCGCGGATAGTAGATGAACGCGCCGCATCCGCCGCATTTCTGAAGTATCAGTTCGTGCCGCCGCACCGCGTCCCAATAGGGAGCGCTGACCGGCGACGGTTTCGGCAGCGGTTTATGATATTCGCTCATGCCCGGCGCTCCAGAATCAGGCTGACCTGTTCGCTCATAATGCCGCCGTTGCCGTTGACGTAGGCGAGCGCGGCGTCCTTGACCTGCCGCCCTTCGCCGCGGCCCATCAACTGGCGGATTCCTTCGACCACGTGACTCATGCCGCCGCCCAACCCCGGTTGTCCGAAGGAGAGCTGACCGCCGTGCGTATTGCACGGAAAATCTCCGGCGTAGGAAAGATCATGCTCGGCGACGAACGGCCCGCCCTGCCCTTTTTTGCAGAAGCCGGCGTCTTCCAGCGTGACCAGCACCGTGATCGTGTAGCAATCGTAAGGGCAGACCAGATCGATGTCCTTGCGCTCGACGCCCGCCATCTTGAAGGCGTTCTCGGCGGCGGGTTTGATCGGCGAATCGGTCAGCGACGGCGCGTAGGTGATGCTGGCGTGGTTCGAGTACTCGCCCGCGCCGATCAGCCATGCGGGCGGATTCTTCGCCCGCCGCGCGACTTCCGGCGACGCGACGATCACCGCCGATCCGCCCGAGCACGGGCTGACGATTTCAAACAGATGCAGCGGATCCACGATCATCCGCGAAGCGAGCACGTCGGCGATCGTAAGCGGCTTGTCGCCGAACGCCGCGAGCGGATTTTTGAGCGCGTTCTTGCGCTGATCGACGGCGACTTTCGCCATCTGCTCGGGCGTGGTGCCGTATTCGTACATATGGCGGTTGGCGATCATCGCGTAGCCGCAGTTCGCGCCGATATTGCCGTATGGCGCCTCGAATTCGCGCTGCACCGAAACGACCGGCACTTTTTGATCGCCCAGCCGGTTCAGGTCGGCGACGATACAGAGCACCGCCGAGCACATCCCCGCGCCGATCGCGGCCGCCGCCCGCCAAATCATTCCAGCCGGACTGGCGCCGCCGATATCGACGACGTTCAGCATCCGCGGATTTATCCCCAGCACCTCGGCCGCGCTCGCGGGATAGATGAAGCCGGGGTCCGCCACTGGCATCCCGACCAGAAAACCGTCGATGTCTTTCTTTTCGAGGCCGGCGTCGGCGATCGCTTCCGCCGTCAAACGGCCCATCAGGCCGAGCGGCGTCGCATTCGGCGGCGCTTCCTTCCACGGTTTGAGCTCGGCGATTCCGATCGCCGCCGCTTTACCTTTCAAACTCATCGGTGCAGCGCTCCTGACTTTTCATTGAGTTGGAATTAGCACAGAAATTCCCGCCGGCGTTAGCGCATCGGCGGGCGGTCCGCGGCGCTGACACGGCGGGGCGCATCGTGTAGCGTGAGGCGGTTAAAGGAGTTCCATAAATGGCGTTCATTCTCTGCGATGACCACAACCTGTCCGTCGAAGCCGACGGCATCGACCCCGCCGCCGCGCGCAAGCTGATGCTCTCGGAGCCGAAGCCGAATCCGACTCCGATCGAGCGTGAAGTGATTGATTTCGGCAAAGTCCATCGCGAATGCAATCTGCGCGTGCTCGCCGACTGATCCGCCGGGCGCGCCGTTGCGCCGCATGGACCTCGCGGGCCGCGCTTTTGTAAGTTCGGCTGAGCGCCCGAATCAGGCGCATTGAAACCGGGAGCGCCAGGATGCCGCCATTCGATTTGAAAGACCGCGCCGCGATCGCCGGCGCCGGCGCGTCCGCCTACGGACGGCGCCTGATGCGCAGCGCGATCGATCTCGCCGCCGACGCGATCGCCGCCGCGCTTGACGACGCCGGGCTCGCCCGCGAACGGCTCGACGGCATGATCGTGACCTTCGGCTCGCCAATCGGCGCCGACGCCGACACCCTCGCGCAGGTGCTGAACCTCAAGCTCCGCGCCTACAATCAGACCTGGGCGCACGGCCGCTTCACCGCGAGCGCGATTCAATGGGCCGCGCTGATGGTCGCGGGCGGGATGGCCGATTACGTCGCCTGCCTCGCGTCGGTCAGCTTTTCCGGCTTGCGCCGTCCGATGATGGGCGGCGCGGGCAACAGCGAGGGCGCGCGCGAAGCCGGCGGCTCGCACGGCGAGGACCCGGTGTTCGGCATGACCTCGCCGGGCGCGGGCGCCGCGCTGGTCGCGCGGCGCTACTTCGAGCGTTTCGGCGCGACCAGCGCGCAACTCGCCGCGATACCGGTCGCGTTCCGCAAGCACGCGGCGCTGAACTCCGCCGCGATCATGCGCGAGCCATTCTCGGCCGGCGACCATCAGGCGTCGCGCTTCGTCTGCGAACCGCTCCATCTGCTCGACTACTGCCTGATCAACGACGGCGCCGCCTGCGTAATCGTGACCAGCGCCGAACGCGCGCGCGACCTGCGCAAGCCGCCGGTCCATATCGCCGGGATGCAGCCGTTGCCGGCCGGCCGCGAGGAATTCATCTGGGCGTACCCGGGATTCGGCGTCGCCCAGCAATCGGTCTTCGACTACGACGCCGGCGCGCCGCCCGTCTATAAAATGGCCGGCGTCGGTCCGCGCGATATCGACGCGCTCTTCACCTACGACGCCTTCTCGATTCTCGCCTGGATGGCGCTCGAACGCTTCGGCTTTTGCAAGCCAGGCGAAGCCGCGGGCTTCACGCAGGACGGCCGGATCGAGCTTGGCGGCGCACTGCCGATGAACGTGAACGGCGGCCTGCTTTCCGAGGCCCATATCATGGGATGGAACCATCAGGTTGAAATCGTGCGGCAACTGCGCGGCGAATGCGGTCCGCGGCAAGTCGCCGGCGCCGAAGTTATTCAATGGGCGAACGCCTACGGCGACTCGCTGATTTATCATCGTTAACCGCCGATCGCCGAAGCGTCGGCCGGGAGGGATGGCGGATGGCCGCGAACCAAGACGACTACGCAAAACCGCGTCCCGCGATCAGCGCGCTCAACCGGCCCTATTGGGACGCCCTGCGCCGGCGCGAACTCGTGCTGCAGCGATGCGGCGAATGCGGCATGCGCTGGTATCCGGCGGCGCCGCTGTGCCCGCGATGCTGGTCGCGGCGGATCGAATGGACGCCGGCCAGCGGCCGCGGCCGCGTCAATTCGTGGGTGGTGTTCCATCAATCCTATTTCCGCGGCTTCGACGCCGAAATTCCCTACAACGTCGCCGAGGTCGAACTGGAGGAGGGGCCGCGCCTGCTGACCAATCTGATCGGCGTCGGCGCCGGCGAAATCCGCGCCGGGATGGAAGTCGAGGTCGTTTTCGACGACGCCGCGGCCGATCTGACCCTGGCCAAATTCCGGCCGCGCCGCGGCGCGGCGTAAGGCGGGCCGATTGGACAATCGCTGTCTCATTTTGTAGTTTTGCTGCGGACAGGTTCGCAATTTAACTAATTTTCCCGCCGTCAATGGGGAGGTACGTTTGATGTCTCAAAAGCCTCGCATGCTGGAAGGCTATCGCGTCCTGGACTTCACCCAGTTCGTCGCCGGTCCCACCTGCTCACGCCTGCTGGCCGAGATGGGCGCCGAGGTGGTCAAGCTCGAACTCGCGCCCGAGGGCGATCGCGTGCGCTCCGGCGGCCTCAAACCGCTCAAGGCGGAGTTAAAGGATTCGAGCCACAGCACCTACTATCTTCAGCACGACCACAGCAAGCTCAGCTTCGCGATCGATATGAAGAAGCCCGGAGCGCGCGAGCTGGTGATGTCGATGATTCCGAAGTTCGACGTGCTCGTCGAAAATTTCGCGCCCGGAGTGATCGAGCGGCTCGGCTTTTCCTACGAGGACGTGAAGAAGGCCAATCCGAAGATCATCATGTGCTCGATCTCGATGGGCGGGCAGACCGGGCCGCTCGCGGTCAAGGCCGGCTACGACTATATCGGCCAGGCCTACGCCGGCATCTCCGACGGCATCGGCGAACCCGACCGCGCGCCGTCGGTCACCACGATGGCGATCGGCGACGTCTCGACCGGCGTGGCGGCGGCGATGGCGGTCGGCTTCGCGCTGATCCATCGCGAACGCACCGGCGAAGGGCAGTATCTCGACGCCTCGCTGCTCGACACCTACTTCCACATGCACGAGGTCACGGTCCCGCAGGTTTCGCTGCGCGGCGACAAGTACAAGCCGACCCGCGCCGGCTCGCAGCATCCGGGCGGCGGTCCCACCGGCATCTTCCACTATCGCGGCGACCAGTACGTTTACTTGTGCGTGCCCACCGCGCATCAGTGGGTCCAGTGCTGCCGCGCGATGGGGATGCCGGAATTGGCGGCCGATCCGCGCTTCCGCAGCGCCCGCGGCCGGCGCGACAACGCCGCCGAACTGCAGAAGATCATCGAGGATTGGCTCGCGTCGCATCCGACCCGCGACGACGCGATCGCCGCGCTCGACAAGGAGCGCGTGCCCTGCGCGCCGGTTTATACGGTCAACGAGGCGATCAAGCATCCGCATCTTAACGAGCGCAAGACTGTGCGCTGGATCGAGGATCCGCTGCTCGGCCGCGTCGCGATTCCGGGCGTGCCGGTCAAGTTTTCGGCGTGGCCCGATCGGACCGATCTGCGTTCCGCCCGGCTCGGCGAGGACAACGAACGCGTCCTGCACGAATACGCGGGCCTGTCCGACGACAAGATCAAGCGGCTCTACGCCGAAGGCGTGCTGGTGCGCGACAAGACGCTCGGCGCCCAGCCGGCGTAATCCGCCGAAGCGGTATTTCAACGCTTAACGAAAAGGGCCGCGCGAGCGCTCGCGCGGCCCTTCGCTTTTGCCGGCATCACCGTAACGCCGGCGATGCGCGGCGGCGCGGCTACGCGCCCGGCTTGTCGCGCTCGACCAGCATCTTCATCAGGGTTTGATAGGTCGGCGGCATCGTGACGGTCTCGCGCATCGCGACCGTGATCGGATAGCGGACGCCGCCCTTGTGCGTGCCCTCCAGCCCCTCGATTATCTCCTCCGCGTATTCCCACGGAAACGCGAAGACCATCTCGGTATCCTGCGTGCCGCCGAAGACGCGATCGCCGGTGCAGGGCAGGATCACTTTGGGCGCGTTCGCGGTCATCGTCTGAATCACGATTTCCGCGCAATCCAGCCGTCCGCCGGTCGAACTGGTGATATTGCCGCCCCGCCGGTAGAGCGCGGCGTGCGCCAGCCGCAGCACCTGCGCGCTGTTGCCGTAAACCGCGATCACGTGCGGCGCGAACTTCGTCCGATTGAGCGGCGCGACGCAGACGTAGTCGTACGAGCCTGGGGCGAATTTCCAGACGCTGGCTTCGAGCTTCGCCGCCGCATCCTCGTCCTTGCAATACATTCCGTTCGACGCGTAGCCGTGCCGGTACTCGTCGTTGGGCGCGCGGAAGCCGAACGCGATCGCCGCGAGCGGGCAGATCACGTCGTCGCGGCCCACCGCGATGCCCCATCCGTAGCGCCGCGCCACACCTATCGACTGGCAGACGATCCAGTTCTCCTTGAAGCTCTGGCTCGGCACCTTCACGTCGTCGGGAATCGCCTCGCCCTTCTGGAGCATCCGGATCGCCAGCGGAAAAGAATCGGGCCGCACGAAGCGCGCGATGGCGTCTTCGAGCCGTTTGAGCGTCGCCGCCGCTTTTTCTTCCATCTCAGGTCCGCCTTGTACGCCTCTGGCGTGGTGTCTCGCAAACAACTTCCACCTGATGCCTTATCAGCTTGGCGCGCAAGCCGCCCAGCGCGGAGCGGCAAGGGATGGATTGCCGGGTCTAGGCCCGGCAATGACGAACAGAGTTGGTCATGCCCGGACTTGATCCGGGCATCCACGCCGAGCGCAAGACAGACGCGGAGCGCATACTTATTCAGGGGACGCTACTCTAACGCCGTTTCTTGCGCGGAGTCGCGCCTTTGGATTTTGCCATTCGCGCCGACGGCTTGACCTTTTTCGCCGCTTTCGCCGGCTTGACGGCTTTCACCGCGACACGCCGCACCGGCCGCACCGCCCGGGCGCGAGCCGCACGAACAGCGCGCAGCGCCGGCGCCGTTTCGCCCGCGCCCGCTTCCAAACCGTCGGTGCTGAATGAACGCTTTTTGATCAACACGCGGCGCTCGCCCTCGAACACCGTCTCGCCGCGCTGGTTGACGCCCAGATGGCGAAAATGAACCAAGCCAGCGTTCTTATGGCCGCGCAGCAACTCGGGGCTGTCGTCCTTCCACAACACTTCGGTGAAAGCGTGGAGCGTATCGCCGTGAATGACGGATACGCGGAAGCGCACTTTGTCGAGACTTACCTCTTCGACCGCCTGTTCGCCCGTGTCCTGCATCGCAAGCCCGATCACCAGCGACGCGGTAACGCCGCCAAAGACGATCCGATGCTTCTGTGCGGCGACCTGCTCGGCCAGCTCTTCATTGAAGTGGAGCTGCGCGGTGTTCATCACGAGGTTGGTGATGAGCACATTTTCGAGCGCTTCCATGGTCTTGCCGCGCACATGCTCGTAAACGTCGCCGGCGTTGAAATCCTCGTAATAATTGCCCCGGCCGGTCAGGGCCGCCGCATCGACGCTCATTCGTTCCCTCCGAGCAGGCGATCCGAGATGATCCGCAACTGGATTTGCGAGGTGCCCTCGAAAATTTTCGTCAGCCGCGCGTCGCGCCAGTAGCGTTCGAGCGGCAGGTCCTTGGTGTAGCCGTAACCGCCGTGGATTTGCAGCGCGTCGCTGGTCACCCGCTCCGCCATTTCAGAGGCGAAATACTTGACCATCGACGCCTCCTTGTCGCAGCGCCGCTTGCCGTCCACCTCGGTCGCGACGAAATACATCAATTGGCGCGCCGCTTCGATATTCGCCGCCATCTCGGCCAGCTTGAAGCGGATCGCCTGAAACTCCGCGATCGGCTTGCGGAATTGCACCCGCCGTTGCGAGTAGGTGATCGCGTCCTCGAGCGCGCCGCGCGCCAGCCCGATCGCCCGGGCCGCGGTATGCACGCGCGCGATTTCAAGGAACGACATCATGGTGTAGAAGCCGCGCCCTTCCTTGCCGATCACGGTGTTCGCCGGAATGCGGAAATTGTCGAAATGCAGTTCCCAGGTCTTCCAGCCGAAATAGCCGATTTTCCGAATCGGCGAGCCGGTGACGCCCTCGGGCAGCTTGCCCCGTTCTTTTTCGATCAGGAACTGCGTGATGCCGACGTGGCGGCGTTTCTCTTCGGGCGGCGAAGTGCGCGCGAACAGATGGATGAAGTCGGCGCCGTCGGCGAAGGTGCACCAGGTCTTGGTGCCGTTGACGACGAAGTAATCGCCCTCGCGCGTCGCCCGGCAGGCGACGTTGGCGAGATCCGAGCCGGCGTCCGGCTCCGACAGCGAAAACGCGCCCAGCAGCTCGCCGCGCGCCATCGGCGGAAAATATTTCCGTTTCTGCTCCTCGCTCGGATCGCCGTAGATGCCGTTGCCGCGCGCGATGATGCTGGCCACGCTCATCCACGCCCGCCCCAGTTCCTCGGTGACCAGCGCGTATTCGAACACGCCGAGTCCCAGCCCGCCGTATTCTTCCGGAATCAGAATTCCGAAATAGCCCAGCTCGCCCATCTTGCGGCGCAACTCCATCGGAATCTCGCCTTCGACCGGATCGAGCTTGTTGGCGGCCGGCAGCACTTCGTTCATCGCGAAATCGCGCGCGGTCTGCTGAATCAGTTTTCGTTCTTCGGTTATGTAGCTCATTGGGAATCGCCTCGCTTCGGCACCAGGTTCGAGCGGCGAAAATCGATCACGCGGGCTCCGGCCTTCGCTCCGTCGGCGAAAAAACCCTCCGTATGCCAGGTCACAATTCCGGCCTCCGGGCGGCTCTGGGATTCGCGCTTGTCGGCCACCGTGCTGCGCGCGGTCAGCGTCGCGCCGGGATAGACCCGCTCGTAAAAGTTCAAATTGTCCACGCCGAGAAAGAGTCCCCCGGCCTCGCTCAAATCCTCGACCGACAAGCCGAAAACGGTCAGAAACACCAGCATCGGATTGACGACGATTCCGGGATGGCCGTGCGCGCGGGCATACGGCGCGTTGAAATAGAGCGGGTTGAACGAAAGCGTCAGGGTCGTAAAAAGACTGTTGTCGCCGTCGTTCAGCGTTCTGCCCCAATGATGGTTGAAAACGCGCCCAAGCTCGAAATCCTCGTACAGATTTCCCTTGGGCAGCTTTCGCGCCCGTGCGCGCCAGTCGTCACTCATCTGCGATGCTCCATGTGGTCATCATGTTTTAATCGTCCCCGCCGGTTCCGGCCGCGCATGGCGTTCGATCGCCGGATCGTTCGCTCCGCGCCTGCACGCGCCACGTCGAACCGCCGCGGCCGGCCCCGCGCCGGTCTCGTAATCTGCCATCCGAAGCGCCGTCGCTGCAATCGAATGCGGGCTGTCCAACCGCTCGCCATCGTTAAAAACGCGTGTCGCGGCGCTCGCGTTTGTGCTATCGCTGGGAAAAATGCGGCACGGCGCCGCTCCGGCAGGAGTCGCCAATGATGCGGAAACGCCTTTCCAGTCCGATTGTGGCTGCGCTGACATTCGCCGTCGCGCTCGTTGCGCTTGGCGGTCAGGCGCGTGCGCTTAGCCTCTCGAATCTGCTCGGCGGCGATTCCGAGTCCGTCCCGGGCCTCAATTTGATCCGCGCCGGCGACCTTTCCGCCATGCTCGCACGCCATATTGCTATTTCGGTACCGCAGGTTGTCCGAGATCATCTCAGGTCAGAAAAGGTCGGAAAATCAATACCTTTCCGGTTCCGAACGGCCTCTCAGATCACCTGAATTCAGATCGTCTTGGACACTTTTGGACACTTTGCGCCGGAACTGCTTTCGCAAATTTGCGAAATCTGCTAGAAGAAAAAGCTGAGTGCCGAAAACCAAGGTTGTCTTCTACCGGGAGACCGACGGCAGCGTGCCGGTGCTGGAGTGGTTCGACGAGCTTCCGGCCAAGGCGCAGGACAAGTGCAGGGTCAGAATTCAAAGGCTGGCGGAACTGGGCCACGAATTGCGCCGACCCGAGGCCGACCTTCTCCGCGACGGCATCCACGAACTCCGAGTCGGACTCCAGCATGTGAATTACCGAATCCTTTACTTCTTCCACGGCCAGATCGCGGCTGTGCTCGCGTATGGGTTGACGAAACAGGACAGGGTCCCTGACGCAGCGATCGAGACGGCATTGGCGCGAAAACGAAAGTTCGAGCGAGACCCGAAACTCCACACCCTTGAGGAATCGTGACCGCGACCCGAGCAGGAGCAAACAGCAGATGAAGAAGACCATCAAGCGCAAACCCACGACGGACGCGATTGAGATCATTCATCGCCGCTACTATGAGGGCCGTCCGCAACGAATGACCGAACTGGCCGAGGCTGAGGCGAACGACGCGGTCGCGCGGAAGATTTACGAGATCCGCAAGCGTGCCGGCCTGACCCAGCAGCAGCTCGCAAAACTGGCCGGCACAACTACTTCGGTCATTTCCAGGCTCGAAGATGCGGACTACCAGGGCCACTCATTGGCGATGCTCAGGCGCATCGCGAGCGCGCTGAACAAGCGCGTCGAGCTCCGTTTCGTCAACGCAAAGGTCGCATAGTCGTGCTCACCACTGGCACCGTCGAAATTATTCATCGACGCTACTACCAGGGGCATCCGCCACGAATGGCCGAACTGGCCGAGGCTGAGGAGAACGACACGATGCGTCCAGGCCACGACCGCGCCGGAAACCTTGAGCCAGTTCGTCGTTCTCAAGCCTAAGGCGGTGCGTACTCCGCATATTGTGGCAGATCATCGGTGATCTCATGCAGGGCGCTTTCGAGGCGACGAAGATGTGGTACGCGGCGCGAATGCCCGGATCGCCGTCAAGGGAGCCGACGGGCACAACGATGTAATCACGTTCCGGGACAAACCACGGCATCGGACTTCCGCAGATGCGGCAGAAAGTACTCCTGAATCGCTGCGCAGACGGCAGACGATAAGTGATTAGCTGATCCTCGCCGCGGAGCCAGCGGAAGCCCGCGGGTCGAACGAAGATGTTCGCGCCGTAATCCGCTCCGCGAGCCTTGCGGCATCGTGAGCAGTGGCAGTTGCGGAACTCGATTACATTGTCCGCTTGGAACGCCACGAGACCACAGAGACAGCTTCCCCGTGAGACTGGTTCCATGGATAGAGCTTAGCGACCGGCGACACGAATCGCCAATGTCATTCGAAATGATCTGAAGCTTCAGAAGATCGCGACAGACCGATTGGAAGGACCTTCCCTAGTCATCTGAGATCACATCAGATCCGATAACGCCGCACGTCACGCGATGGCCAGGACGTTCGTGTGCGGTTTTGTTCGCCGCCCTCTGGCAAGCGTTTTGCTCGCATCGTGATTCCAGCGAGCACGAATTTCACAGCACGTGCTCGATCGCTCAGCAGCGAGGCGTCGGCATGGAAGGCAGCGTCTATCTCAAAGCGCGGCAGGAATGGGACGAGCGCTACGCCGATCTGGTACTCGGCAAGCGCAACTGGCAGATCGCGGCGACGGGCCTGCTGGCTCTCTCGATCCTGCTTGGCTTCGGCCTGGTCCGCGTCAGCACGCGCAGCAGATTCATCCCCTACATCGTCCGGGTCGATGGTCTCGGTTACGCGCTGGCGGCGCCCACCGCGCTCGGCGAGAGCACCGCGCGGCTAACCACGGAAAGGATGATGCGTTACGAGCTGGCCGGCTTCATCCGCGACGCGCGCGAGGTGATCGCCGATCCGCAGGCCGAGCATCAAGTAATCGGCGAGGTCTACAGCCGGGTACGCAGCGCGGCGTACAAGTTCCTTGAGAACTACTACCACGACCAGAACCTCGCCCATGACCCGTTCAAGGTGGCGCAACACCGCACCGTCACCGTGCAGATCGATTCGATCCTGAAGCTGTCCGACGCGACGTGGCAGGTGCGCTGGACGGAGCAGGCGCTCGGCCTCGATGGAGCGCCTATCTCGAGCACGCACTGGGAAGCGGTGCTCGACACGGAGATGGCGCCGCAGACCTCCGACGCCTCGATCCTCGACAATCCGCTCGGCTTTTACGTGACCCGGATCAGTTGGACGGAGCAACGAAGCTGACGGAGGACTGCGATGCGAGAGAAGATTACAGCGATCGGTTCGCGCTCGCGCTAGGGCTGGGTGGATGCGCTTCACAACAGCCGCCATCACCGCCTCTCACGCTCGTAACCCACGCCGCGCCCAAGCCGGAGACGGCGCCCGCGCCGATAACCGGCGCGAAGCTACTTGCCCAGCAGCCACCCGAAGTGAGGCAGGCGGTCGCCGGCCACGCCAAGACCGGGAACTGGCCGTCGTACACCACGCCCGCATATGTGCTCTATCCCTATGGTGAAGTCGCGGAGCCGCTGATCAACTGCGCGCCGCTGCGCACCACCGACATCCAGCTTGAGCCGGGCGAGACCATCACCGATGTTGCGCTAGGCGACAGCGAGCGCTGGATGGTGACGCCGGCCTCATCGGGCGATCCGCGCAATCCCACGCCCCACCTTGCGGTGAAGCCCAAGACGGCGGGCATCGCGACCAATCTCACGATTTACACCACGCGCCACATCTATCACCTGAATCTGCGCTCGCGGCCGGGCCACGAAATGCAGGAAGTGGAGTTCTACTATCCCGACGATCTGCTTGCCGCGATGGCGCAGGCGAACCGGCAAGCCAGGCAAGCGACCGAGGACGCGAAGGCCGGCGATCCGGCGGTCACGCCGCTCGCCTCGCTCGATCCGGGAGACCTGAACTTCTCCTACAAGGTAGCCGGGCCGAACGTGCCGTGGAAGCCGGTGCGCGCATTCGACGACGGCAGCCACGTCTACATCCAGATGCCGGCCGGCATGAAGTCGAGCGAAGCGCCCGCCCTGCTCATCGCGGCGGGCGATGGCAACGAAATGGTCAACTACCGCGTGCGCGGCGACTACTACGTGGTCGACCGGCTGTTCGACCAGGCGGTGCTGGTTTCCGGTGTGGGACGCGCGCAGGACCGCGTCCAGATCGCTTACACGGGCGCGGCGAGGTGAGCGATGGCGGCGACTCTGAAAGCGGTTCAGCAGACCCAGCGTCATGGCGGCGGGCGCTTCACGCGGACGCTGGTCATCACGGTCGGAGCGATACTGGGCGGGTCGCTGCTGGCGATGATGCTGGCGCTGCATTCCGCGTCGCAGCCCGTCGCGAGCGGAGCGCTCAAGGATCAGGCGGTCGCGATCCCCGACATGGCGCGACGGCGCGCCGTGGCCGAGCTCGAAGCCGACGCCAAGCCGGTCGCGATGCCGACCGCGGCTCCGGCGCCCATGCTTCCAGCGGCGCCAATAGTAGCGCGCCAGAACAATCCGGTCGCGAGGCCGCCGAGCCGGCTGGCGGAGCTTCAAGAGGACGAGTTCATCAAGGCGCTCGGCGCGCCGCAGATGGTCGAGGCGTTCCACAACCGCGAACTGGAGATTCCAAGCGGCCAGGCCGGAACGGCCCAACTCGCAAACTCTCAGCAGCCCAGCAGCGACGTTTCTCAGGCAACGCTGAAGCCCCCGCCGTCGCCGTACACGGTCACGGCAGGCAGCGTGATTCCCGCCTTGCTGGTCAGCGGCATCGATTCCGACCTTCCCGGTCCGGTTCTGGGGCAAGTACGCGGGAATGTCTTCGACAGCGCCAGCGGCAGGTTCCTGCTGATCCCGCAGGGCACGCGGCTGATCGGCGCGTACCAGGCCGCGCCCGCGTCCGGGCAGAGCCGCGTGCAGATCGCGTGGCAGCGATTGGTCTTCCCTGACGCGTCGAGCATGGACCTGCCGCGGATGCCGGGCGCCGACAGCGCCGGCTACTCCGGTTTCACCGACGAAGTTGACCATCACTATCTGCGCACCTTCGGCACGGCGACGCTGCTCAGCCTCATCAGCGCGGGCCAGATGGTCGGACAGATGGGCGCGTTCGGCGGCGGCTACGGCTTCGCGGGGCCGATGGGCTACGGCTACGCCGCGCCAAGCCAGTGGGCGCTGATGGGTGAGATGGGTGGCTCGGCGGCATCCTCGCAGATGGGAGCGGTCGGGCAGCAGACGTCGCAGCAGGGCATGAACAGTTCGCCGACGATTCAGATACGGCCGGGCTATCAGTTCAACGTGATGGTGACGCAAGACCTGGTCCTGCCCGGATCGTACCGAGGCGATTAACCAAATCTCTGAAGTTCAGGAAAGGAGCGAGTCGCATGAAGCTCAAACTGAAAGACAAGGAACTGCCGCCGGCGCAGCTCAGGCTGACGCTGCCCGGCAACCTCAAGGCGTCGCTGGACGAGTATCTGCTGTTCTTGCGCGACAGCTCGCATCGCGAAGCCGAGTTGAAGGAGGTCGCGCTGGAGATGCTGCGCCAGTTTGTCGAGACCGATCGCGATTTCAGGACGTGGCGGAAAGGACGAGCGGAGGCGGAGGTTTGCGGAGTGCGGAGCGGCGTGGTGGCGGAGCGGCAGAACGGGGCGGTCGGGGCGAAAATTTCGTAGGGCAAGATAAAGGCTTCCCCGTACCGTGGCGCCTAAAATGGCTATTTTACCGCAAAAGCGCTCGACTTTTTCGCCCCGTACACGGCAAAGTGCCCCCCGTACTTTTCGCCCCGTTCTGCCGCTTGCTCTCGGAGCTCTGTTGGCCACGCCGATTCTGGCGTTTTGTCTGCTTCATCTGCGCATCGCATTTACCGACAGCGCCTGCCCGCCGGGCATCTACCACGCCGCCGCGCTGCGGCCGGGAGATGCACTGACGCGCGGAGAATTGGTTTTGGTCTGCCTGCCGGAGGCGCTCGCGCGCTTCGCGCTTGAGCGCGGCTACCTCGCGCGCGGCGCGGAATGCGGCGACGGCATCGAGCCGGTCGGCAAGCGGATCGGCGCGCTTACGGGCGACACAGTCGCGATCGCGCCCGATCACGTCGTGGTCGATGGAGTGCCGCTTCCCACGAGCGCGAGCCGGAGACGTGACAGCCACGGCAGAGCCGTTCCGCACATCGATTTCGGCAACTATCGCGTCAGAGACGGCGAGGTGTGGCTCTTCGGCGAGGCGGACCCGCGAAGCTGGGACTCGCGCTACTTCGGCCCGCTGCCGACGAACGCGGTGCGCGCGCAACTCATGCCGGTAATCACGTGGTGATATATGGCTGACGGATTACATACGCGCGAGCAGGGTCTCAGGCTCCATCACCTCGCCAACCTTGGCGGCCTGGTCGTGCTCGCCGGACTCGATCGCGAGGCGCCCGACCTGCTGCTCGGAGCGTTGCTCCGAATGGCCGGAAGCCTAGCCGAACTGCCCGAGCAACGGCGCGCAGAGCTTGCGTCCGTCGGCAGCGAGAAGCTCGACGAGCGGGCGAGCGCCAAGCGGGCGTGGAAATCATGGGCGCGGGCGAATCGTCTTCACAATCTCACTCTTTCCGAGACCCAGATTCGGCGGATTCTCGCCGCGCTCGGCAATGGGAAGCCAGTTGCCGACGGCGAGCGTCTCTGCCGGGAGATGCTGGCGCTGCTCGACGGGGGGACGGGCGATGAGTGACCTGCTGCGCAGCGATCTCTGGATGCGCCCGCATCCGGCGGGCGTGCGCGGCGAGCGCCATCCGCATGGACCGAGGTTCTGGTGGACGGGGCTGGGCAAGCGCGGCGCTCGATCATTCCGCCAGGCCGGGCGGCTCAACACGCAACTCGACCGGCGCGGTGCAATTACCACCGGCCAGCCGCGCGCCTACCTGCAGCGCAGCGTGGTGAAGGTTTCGTACTCGCGCAACACCAAATCGGCCTCGTGGGCGGCCCACGGACGCTATCTGGCCCGCGACGGCGCGCAGCGCCAGGGCGAGAAGGGACTTGGCTTCAACGGCGAACGCGACGACCTCGACCTCGCAAGAGTGCTCAGCGGATGGCAGAGAGCAGGCGACGAACGGCTCTTCCGCGTGATCGTTTCACCGGAGAACGGCGCGAAGTTCAATCTTCGCGACCACGCCCGCGAGCTGGTGGCGCAGATGGAGCGCGACCTCGCCACCCGGCTTGAATGGGCGGCGATCGACCATCACAACACCGACAATCCGCATCTTCACCTCCTCATCCGTGGACGCGACGACCAGGGCCGCGCGCTCTCGATCGACCGCGGTTACATCCAATCCGGCATCCGTTCGCGCAGCGCCGAGATCGCCAGCCGGGAGCTTGGACTGCGCTGCGAGCGTGACGTGCTCAACGCGCGTGGAGCCACGGTGAAGCGCGAGCAATTCACCGAGATCGATCGCGAGCTTCTGCGCCGAGCAAATAAAAATCACATCGTCAGCTTCGACGGCCGCCAGCCGTGCGGCGAGGCGGCGCGCGAGCGCCGCTCGCAGGAAATCGCGCGGCTCAAGTTCCTCTCGCGCATGGGACTTGCGAACAAAACTGATTCGGCAAGCTGGAAGCTCGCGCCCAGTCTGGAGCGCACGCTGCGCGAGCGCCAGCTCTCAATCGATATCATCAAGAGCCGCGCGCGGCATCAGGAACAAATCCTCGACAAGCGCGCGCCGCTGGCGGTCACCAAGCTCGCGCCGGGCCAGGAACTTACCGGGCGCGTGGTCGGAACGGGACTCGAGAACGAGGCGCGCGACCGCCGCTACCTGATGCTCGAAGGGACGGACGGCAAGCTCCATTACCTGCATCAGACGCCGGCGATCATCCGCGCGCGCGGCGAGGGAAAGATCGCGACCGGCGAGGTCGTGACACTCCAAGCGCGCGAGTTCGAGAAGGACGGACGGAAAGTCCGCTACATCCGCGTCGAGCAGCACAGCGAGCTGCGCGCGATGCAAATGGACAAGCGGATCGGCAACCGCCTCGACCTTGAGGCGCTCAAAACCATCGAGCATGACGGGCGGGTCGATGCGCGCGGCTGGGAGGGGTTTGCCGGCAAGTGGCGGCAGGTGATGAACGACCGCGTGCAGGTACTGGAGCAGGCCGGGCTAATCGTCCGCAATCACTCCAAAGACCGCGATTACTTCGTGCCGCCCGGCGCCGAGCAGAAACTTCGCGCCGAGATCGCGGCGCGCGAGCAGCGCGAACAGAAGCGACAACAACACGGAAAGGAGCGTACACGCTGATGACAGCAACATCTCTACCGTACCGACCGCCGGGTAATCCGGCGCAAAATAGGATAACGGCGACCGTCGCCGTCACCGCCGGGCTGATCGCCTTTCTGGCGCTGTGGGCCGCCACCCAGAGGGCCGCAGCGATGCTTGGCTACGCGACGCCTCTTGGCCAACCGGTAGCGACGCTCCCTCTACCGATATTGAAAGTGAGGCTGACCGCTCTTGTCTGCCAGAAGCAGCGACTAAGTTGCAGTATGAAACGGAAATGGCTACCGATGCCTCACCATCTCGAAATATCCCCCATCCCAGGTAGTAACGATATGATTCCTGTCTCGGATGAAGAGCGTGGTCCCAGGCGCGATTACATCAGAATCGTCGGCGTCGTGTATTTCTATTATCTCGACCGAGTCTCCCCGGACGCCGATTTCGGGAAGACCGAGATATGTATCCCGGAAGAATTCGTCGGTTGACTCCCGGCTAACGTGATATTTTGGGTGCTCCACGACGTAGACGCCAAACCTAACTCGAGGGGCTGAGAACTTGACTCGCGAGGCCGAATAGACGGCGACAGCCCCGATCATGGCGTTCAGCTCACGCGGACCAACTGAAATATTGCTTGTCGTAAGCAGGCGTTTCACCACCCAACGCCCGTAGATAGACGAGAGAGGCGCGCCGACCGAGCCGTTTGCCACTGCAACAAGGCCCAGCACGACGAGGGACAGCGTTAAACCGAATTTCAGGCTCGTACTTTTCATTGCCAATGTAGCTAGCCCTCGTCGCTGAGACCAGGTTCCTCGCACGCGCCGCCCTTGCCCCTTCACCTCCATCAGTCAGCAAAAATGTTTAAGGTCCGACCATTGAACGAATACTGGATCTCAACGACTCAGGAAGATTTCTTCCTCCGAGTGGCGGCGTTGCAGCAGGCCTTTGGAAGCCACCAGGCGTTTCCCGCGATGAACGTGGTCAAATCCGGAGAATTCCTTCGCCGCGCCATCGTAGTCTCCGGTATTGAGCAGTCGCAAAAGCTTTGAATTGCGAAACTCACGGCCCGGGATGTTGAACGCGAGGCTGACGAGCGCGTCGAACTGTTTCTGATTGAGCGGAACGCGCACGTCTCGGTTAACCTCGTCTTCAAAATTGCTCAGATCGCGTCGCAGGAGCTGCTCTGCCTCCGCTTAGCCGATCGTGCCCCAGCGCTCAAGGTCGGCCTGAGTCACCGGACCCGGGTGGAGTTTATGCCCGTATCCGATCGTCGCGTTGGGCGGGCTGGCTGCGTCATTATACGGCTGCGCACGGAAGCCCTCCGCGGAATTCTCCAGAAACTCGATTAGGTGGTTGCTCACGCGCATGCCGCGCGGCCCGCTATACCGGGACAAGGCCTGCGCGGTCGCGTCGCGCGGCTCAATCAGCCCGTTGCGAGCCAGTCCGCAACGGCGCTGAAACTCGTCAAGGGCGCGCAGCGTCCCGCTGTCGATCGTGCCTGTGACTGCCAGGAAACGATCACTGCGGCGATCCTCAACCAAGTGCATATTCAATTCGCCCTGCACAATCCGGACGTCGGTGTCCCGGTTGGCGGCGCCTTCCTTCGGATCTCCCACGGAATCGCGAATTTCTGGGTTCATCGCTCCCAACACCCCTTGCGAACGCCGCGAAGCGTGCGGCGCACGTCTTCGCGCAATTGTACAAGATTGCCTCGAGATTTTCAGTTATTTTAAGAGACATAACCGAGGTTCGGAGCGGACAAGCGGAGCGACTCCCGGATGGCCGCGAGCGAGTCTGTCGTGGCGCGGCATGGCCATGGCCTCACACCCCCGCAACACGAAATCGGCGTCGTGAGCGGCGCACGGGAGTTGTCTCGTCCGCGACGGCGCACACCGCCGGAGTGAAAAGTGGCCGGCTTTTAGAGATAATCGGCACGGTCGCTTTCGCGCTGCATACCGTCGCCAACGACACGCATCCGGTCATCGAATGCGAGCTTCCGCTCGACGGCAGCCGCTTCACCGGATGGCTGCCGCCCGTGGTCGGCGCGCCGGCGTTCGTCATCCACAAGCATGCGCGCTTGATCTATACGCTCGACGATTACCTCCACGACGGAATCATAAGCGAGCCGCAGGCCGGCACGTTCCGCAAAGCGATAGCCGCGCGCGAGAACATCGTGCTGGCCGGCGGCACCGGCTCGGGCAAGACCACGCTTGCCAACGCGCTCATTCACGAAATGGTCCGCGCGCGCGGCGACAACGAGCGCTTCGTCATCATCGAGGACACGCGCGAGCTTCAGTGCGACGCGCCCAACGTGATGCAGCTTCACACCTCGGCCGCCGCCGACTTGACCTTCCTCACGCGCACCACGATGCGCGCGAGGTCTGACCGGATCATCATCGGCGAGGTCCGGGGCGCCGAGGCGCTCGGTCTGCTCAAGGCCTGGAATACAGGTCACCCCGGCGGCGTCACCACCGTGCACTCCAACGGAGCCGCGGCGGCGCTGGTCAGGCTTTCGAGCCTCGTCTAGGAAGCCAACGTCCCACCGCAGCCGGAACTGATCGCCGAGACCATCCATCTGCTCGCCTTCATCGCCCGCACGCCCAATGGCCGGCGCGTCACCGAGATGGTCCGCGTCGGCGGCTACGATTCATCTCACGGCTTTAAACTCACCCCACTGGAGGGCGAACAATGAATCTCCAATTCCTGTTGCTCAGTCTGCTCAGCGACCTCGCTTTCTCCGCCACGCTGTTCGGAATCAAGGAACGGCGCCAGGCGACTGTTTTTGACTTGATTGCATTGGGAAGTCTCTTCCCACTCATGCCCTGGACACTCTCGTTGGCCCTCAACTTCAAAATGTGGCTTTGACCGAGGATTTCAAAAAGGAGGCGTGCAAAATGCCGCACCCGAGAATCTTTTCAAAATGCGCAAAGTGGATCAGATGGATCGCGTATGCCTATGGAGTCGTCACGGTCCTATGGCCGGCGCAGGCGCTGGCCACCACCGGCATCGGCGTCCTGCCGTGGGATCAGGCGCTCAACACCATCCAGATGGATCTGCAGGGCACCGTCGCCCACGCCGCCACCACCATCGCCGTCATCGCCGCCGGCCTCACCTGGACTTTCACCGAGCACGGCACCGGGGCACGGCGGATGTCCGCAGTCGCGCTGGGCGGCGCCGGAGCGCTTGGCGCAACCCAGCTCATGATCGCGCTGTTCCCCTTCGCGCCGGCGATCCTCTGATGGACCTGCAACGAACGCCGATCCATCAGTCGCTGGTCCGGCCGATCCTGCTGGCCGGGGCCGAGCGCCGGCTTGCGATCCTCAACTGGCTCTTCATGGCCGCACTCATCTTCGGCGTCGGGCTTCACCTCTACACGCTCGCGCTGGCGACGCTGCTCGGCACCGTCGGACACTGGGGATTAAGACAAGCGGCGAAGTTCGACCCGCAACTCAGCGAAGTCTATGTACGCCACCTCCACTACCAGCGTTTCTACCCGCCGCGCGCCAGCGTAACCGCGCCGGTCGCGCCGATCCATCCGGCCGTTCCGCAAATCCGAAGGTACTGAACCATGGTGTTACGGGAATTCAGAAACTTGCGGCGCAAGCGCGACCCAGCGCTTGGCTTCTCCGACCTGCTCAACTACGCGGCCCTGGTCGATTCGGGCGTCATCCTGCTCAAGGACGGCTCGCTGCTCGCCGGCTGGCGCTATGCCGGTCCCGACCTCAACTCGGCCGGCGCGGAGGAGCTGACCGCGTTATCGCACCAGGTCAATTCGGCGCTGGCCGGGCTTGGCGACGGCTGGGCGATGAACGTCGATCTGATTCGCCACGCGAGCGCCGGATACCCGGAGCCCGGCGCCTTTCCCGATCCGGTCACTGCCCTCATCGACGAAGAGCGCCGGCGTCATTACACGGCCGAAGGACGCCACTTCGAGAGCGAGCTTGCGCTTACGCTCACATGGACGCCGCCGACCGAGATGCAATCGCGCGCCGCGCGATTCCTATTCGAGAGCGCCGCGCGAAGCACGAACTGGGAGCGGACGCTCGAATTTTTTAAGACCAGCCTTGCCGAGTACGAGGACGCGCTGAGCGCCCGGCTCGCGCTCGTCCGCATGGACGATGCGGCCCTGCTCGCGCATCTGAACGCCTGCATCACCGGAGGCCGCGAGCCGATCCGGCCACCGGAGGACGGCAGCTATGTCGACGTGCTGCTCGGCTGTCACGAGTTTCACGCCGGCTTCCGTCCCATGCTCGACGATCTTCATATTCGACCTATCTCAATCGCCGGCTTTCCGCTCGCCTCATGGCCCGAGGTGACCGCGTTCCTCGATGAGTTGGCGCTGCGATATCGCTGGTCCACCCGCTTCATCTTCCTCGATCCCTCCGAGGCGGAGCGCGCACTAAAAATCGAGCGCCGCAACTGGTTCCAGAAACGCCACGGACTGGGAGGCATGATCAAGCAGGTCTTCAGCAACGGTACGGCCCAGACTTTTGAGAACCGCGACGCGGTCGCGATGGCGCACGACGCCGACGAGGCGCTGGCCGACATTAAGGCGCGGATCAGCAAGGGCGATTTCGTCGCCTCAAAGCTGATCCCCATGTTCCGCGAAGTCGCCGAGGACTGGTTCCGCTCGAAGGCCGATCGGCGGCCAGGAACAGTCGGTAATTGGCGCGCGCAAATCGACCTGCATCTGAATCCGAGGCTTGGAGATCTGCGCCTCGATCGTATCGACGTTGCGCTGATCGAAAAGGTGCGTGATGAGCTTCGCTCGAAACTAAGTCCGAAGAGCGTCAATGCGGTCTTGACCACGGCCGCGGCAATCTTCAAGCTTGCGGCTCGGCGCAAGCTGGTGAATGGCAATCCCGCCGCGGACGCCGAGCGCGCTTTTATCGGCGCGATTGAACTTAAGGACGAAGCGACGAAGCAAGGACGTGAGGACGGCGTTCAGCCACTCAGACCCGAGGAGGTTTTGGATCCGAACGAAATCCGCAAGCTGCTCGAAAAGGCCGAGCCGGGGTTTTACAGGACCCTGTTTCTCACCGCGTATCTGACCGGTATGAGAAGCGGTGAGCTATTCTCGATGCGGTGGTCGGACATCGAGCTCAAGGGAATCGACACGGAGACGGGAAAGGAATCATCACGCGGACGAATCCTAGTCCGCCGCTCGCTCTCGTGAGCTCGCGTGAAGAAGGATGACGGTCCGGTTCGGCCACGCTTTTATCCGCCGAAGACAAGGGCTGGCGTTCGCACGCTACCGATTCCTGTCGAGCTCGCCGCTGCGCTCCGTCGCTGGAAGCTCCAGTGTCCGGGCAGTGAGCATGACCTGGTTTTTCCGATGCGCGATGGACAGCCGATGCATCGGAGCACGGCGCTTCGTTACGGCCTGTGGCCGGCGCTTAGCCGCGCGGGTCTGCGCCGGGTCAACATGCACTCGCTGCGTCACTCGTTCGCGTCGGCGCTAATCATGGCGGGAGCGCCTGTGACCGAGGTTCAGAGCCTGCTTGGGCACTCCAGTCCGGCGGTCACGCTCAAGGTCTATTCGCACTGGTTCAAGAACGTGGAGACGGACTCCGTGGACAGGCTCGCCAAAGGTCTCCTGAGCGGAGCCAAAAATCTTGGACACTTTTGGGACACTTTCGAAGTTGCCCAGAAGGCAAATACCGTGTAAGTACTCGAATTTATTGAGTGGAGAGGTGGCCGAGCGGTCGAAGGCGCCATATGGCGAATCTGTACGTCTTCGACGCGAATCCGCCCGACGTGCGCGCCGAATACGGCGTGATTCCGCAAGCGCGGATGCTGCCCTCCGCGGACGGTTACGACGTCGCGCAAACGCTGCCGCCGGACAAACGGGCGACGCTGGTCTTCTACTGCGCCAACCAGCATTGAATGGCCTCGCACGAGGCCGCCCGGCGGGCGATCAAAGCTGGATACGAAAACGTCGATGTGATGAGCGACGGAATCGCCGGATGGAAAGCGGCGGACGACCCGACCGTGCCGGCTCCGGCGGGAGCATCCGACTGACCGGCGGCGCGCCTTTTTCAACAATGCGTCGCGGCGGCTGCGTGCCGGTCGCGCCGGCCGTTTGATAATATTTGTGAATCAAGCCGCCGAGAGGATTGCTATGCGCGCCCGTTTGATCGCCATTGTCGTCGTAATTGCCGCGGTCAGCTTCGCGATGCCGCCGGCGTCGCAGGCTTTCGACTGGTCTAAAGCCTTCGGCGGTCCGGGAGCACAGGAGCAGTTTCATACCTTCAAGCTGATTCACGTCAAAGACCTGAAAAACTTGATCGACAATCACACCCCGAAGCTGCACATCTACGACGCCAACGCGCCCGAAACCCGCGAAAAATACGGCGTGATTCCCGGCGCGCGACTGATCCAGGCGCCCGACGGCTACCGCGTCAGCACGACCTTGCCGGCCGCGAAGAACGATCCGCTGGTGTTCTATTGCGCCAATCCGGTCTGCATCGCGTCGCACGAAGCCGCGCGCCGCGCGATCGCCGCCGGTTACACCGACGTGAGCGTGATGGGCGACGGAATCATGGGATGGAAAGCGGCCGGCCAGCCGACCGTCTCCGCGGCCGCCGCCGGCGCCGCATCTAAGCAGGGCTGAACGCTCTGTTTGCGCGAATCCGCCGCGCCACTCCTTTGTCGGCTTGAACCGTCTGGATCCCACACGGCGGGGGGCGGAAGAATCGTCCGCGGCGCTCTGGATCGCGAAAAACGATCAAATATAGTGGCCGCGTGCCAGCGACCGATCCCGACAGCGCCGCCTCCGCCGAACGTCCGGTCCGTGAACTGACCCTCCGCGCTTTCGTGCTCGGCGGCGCGCTCGCGCTGATCCTGGGCGCCGCCAATGCCTACCTCGGTCTCTATGCCGGCATGACGGTTTCAGCCAGCATCCCCGCCGCCGTCATCTCGATGGCCGTCCTGCGGATGCTTGGCCGGGCGACCATCCTCGAAAATAATGTTGTGCAGACTATCGCTTCGGCGGGCGAAGCGGTCGCGGCGGGCGCGATCTTCACGTTTCCCGCGCTGATCATCTTGGGCCAGCGCGGGCCTTTGCCTTATTGGACGGTAAGCCTGCTATGCCTCTCAGGGTCGGTCATGGGCAGCCTGCTGATCGTGTTTCTCCGGCGCGCCTATATCGTTGACGAGCGGCTGCCTTATCCCGAAGGCGTCGCCTGCGCGGCTGTGCTGCGCGTCGGCGAAGCGGGCGGCGCGAGCGCCGCGCCGCTCGGATGGGGCGCGCTGGGCGCGGCGTTGCTCAAAACCGCACAGGATATCCTCGGCGTCGTTCCGTCGGCGGTCGCGGGCGCGCGATGGCTGGGCGCGGCGCCCGTGGCCGGCTCGTTAAATCTGTCGGCGGCGCTAATCGGCGTCGGCTACATCGTGAGCGTCAGAATCGCCGCGCTGGTCTTCGCGGGCGGCGCGATCGGATGGCTGGTCGCGATTCCAATCGCGGCGCAATTCCATCCGGAACTGCGCGCGCTCGCGCCCGGCGCCGCCGCCGCCGGCCTGTGGAGCGGCGAGACGCGCTATCTCGGCGTCGGCGCGATGCTGGTCGGCGGGGCCGTCACGCTGGCGCGGCTGCGCGGACCGATCGCGCGCGGCCTGGCCGAGGGCGTCCGGACCTTTCGCGCACGCTCGGCGGCGCCTGTCGGACGGGAAGAACGCGACCTTCCGGCGAGCGTCGTGCTCGCCGCGGTCGGCTGCTGCATTCCGGTCATTTTTGCGCTTTGCTTCGCTATTTCCGGCTCGATCGTTATCAGCGCCATTCTTGCGATCGCCCTCGCGGCGATAGGTTTCTTCGCGACCGCGGTCGCGGGCTACCTGACCGGCATCGTTGGCGCGTCGAACAATCCGGTCTCGGGCGTGACCATAATCGTGCTGCTGGCCGTTGCGATTCTGCTCGCGGCGCTGGGCGTCGGCGCCGCGATCGGTCCGCGCCTCGCGATCATGACCGGCGCCGTGGTCTGCACGGCCGCCGCGATGGCCGGCGATTCGCTGCATGATCTCGCCACCGGCTTTCATGTCGGCGCGACGCCCCGGGCACTCGAAATTGCCGTGCTCTGCGGCGCGGCGCTCTCGGCATTCATCGTCGCGCCGATTCTGAATTTGTTGATACACGCCTACGGCATCGCCGGAACCGCGACCGCGCGCGCGCAAGCGCTTCCGGCGCCGCAGGCCTTCCTGATGGCCAAAGTGGCGGGCGGCGTATTCCACGGCGGTTTGCCGGCGGGCGCGATCGCGATCGGCGCCATTATCGCCGCGCTGCTCGCCGCGCTGGACTATCGCCTCGAACGCGCCCGCTCGTCGTGGCGCACGCCGGTGATGCCGGTCGCGATCGGACTTTACCTGCCGTTTGGGCTGGGCGCGGCGATCTTCGCGGGCGCGTTGCTTGGCGCCGCCCTTGACCGCGGACGCGAAGCGGCGAATGCGGCCGGCCCGGGCCTGCTGTTCGCCGCCGGAATGGTCGCGGGCGAAGCGCTGACCGGCGTCGCCGCCGGCCTGATGGTCACCCTGGGATTTAAGCTACCGCTTCTGTAACCGCGCCTTTGCAATGACGCTCAGGGCGTCGGTGCGGCGTCGTTCGTGCGGTCGCGATCGCCAATCGCGAAGTTCGCGCGCAGCGCGGCAAAGCGATCGCGCAGATCGCTCGCGTCGTGGAACGCCTGCGAAAGTTGCTCAAGCCGCTGACAAATCTGACGAACCGGCTCGAGCGCGACGACCACTTCGCCCAAATTCTCGTCGAACGCGGCCGCCAGCCGCTCGACTTGATTGCGAAGCTCGCGCATCGGCGCGAACGTCTCGGAAATCCCGGCCAATTCGAGCCGCAAGCTGCGGATCGGCGCGAACGATTTGGCGAGTTGCTCGATCTGTCCCTGAAAGCGGCGCAACGGCTCAAAGGCCTCCGACGCCGATTGGCCAAGATGCTCCAAACGCTCGAACGCCTGAGAAAATTCCGTCAGCGTCGCGCGCATCGAACGGGTCTGCGCGAAGACCCCGGCCACGGCGTCGCTCAGTTCGCTCGATCCGGCCGCGGCGTCCCGCGGGACGCTCGGTGAAATCGCCGGCGAGGTCGCCGTCTTTGCAGTTTCGGCTTCGACCATGGCCGCTCCCTCGCTGTCGGCGGAGGAATTTTTCGCTGCCTCGGCCGGCGTCAAATCGCGGCCGGCGAGGCTTGGCGCATTCGCGGACGGAGCGGGTTCCGCCGCTGGCGGTTCGGCGGCGAGCGCCTTCGCCTGATTCGCGCCACCAAGACTCTTCGACGGCGAAACGGCGCGCTTAACGATAAACAGAGGCTCGGATCCATCAGTCGCGTCCGCGCCGCCTTTTACGTCCGCGCTTTCGCGCATCCCGCCGCCAGACTCCCCCTGTTGTTGCAGGAATCTCTTTCGCAGTTCTTCCAGCTTGGAACTCATCGCACATCCTCAAAGTCTAAACCGGCCCCAGCCTTGGGCGGCAGCAAGAGGCATTCCATAGATGCGGCAATTTTTAATCCTGAATTGATTAAACTCCTTCTAATCGTCAAATTCAACCGAACGAATCAATAAAACATGTTAAATCTAGTCAATGACTATTTTTGGTCAGAACGAGTGGTCGAGCACAAAATTCACAAACGATTGAGCAAATTCGCAAATTGTTGCAATCGTGCAACATCAGCTAGTATGGTGTCCCGCAAATAAGTTTGCACTCCGCGTCTACCCTGCGCTCGCGTGGATGCCCGGATCAAGTCCGGGCATGACCAACTCTGTTTGTCATTGCCGGGCCCAGACCCGGCAATCCATCCCTTGCCGCCCCGCGATGGGCGCCCTGCGTGCCGAGCCGATAAGGCATCAGGTGGAAGTTATTTGCGGGACGCCACACTAGGCGTAAATTTAGGAACAAAACGGATTAGCCGAGCGCGGGTTTCGCCCGGTCCGGGCGGCTGCGGTTCGGATTGTTTCGGTTTTCGCGATCGGTCAACCTCTGGGCGGCGAGCATTCACCGATCCGGTCATCCCAGCCCCTACGAGAACGGGGCGTCGCCTTTAAAATCCCGACCGCTTGGAGTTTGGCATGGAGCATCAGCACAAGAAGTTCGAACAGGAACTGAGCGACTTGCGCGAGAAGGTCGGCCACATGGGCGGGTTGGCGCTCGAACAGTTGACCCGCGCGCTGCGCGATCTGACCGACCATGACGTTGGCAACGCGCGGAGTCTGATCGAGCGCGACGCGAGCCTCAACCGGATGGACGTCGAAATCGAAGAACGATGCCTGCAACTGCTGGCGTTGCATCAGCCGGTCGCGGCGGATTTGCGGACGGTGGCGGCGGCGATGAAGATCTCGACGGAACTCGAGCGCGCCGGCGATCGCGTGGTGAACATCTGCGAAGCGATCCACGATCGCGAAGATGACGATTCGGCCGCCGCGCACGCCGAGATCGCGGAGATGGGAGCGCTGGCGACCGCGATGCTCGCCGACAGCGTAGCGGCGTTTGCCCAGCGCGACGCCGCGATGGCGCGCCGGGTTTTTGCGACCGACAAGCAGTTCGATGCGATTTACGGAGCGGCGTTTCCGCGCGTCGTCGCAATTCGATCGGCCGATGCCGCGAAAGCGGCGCAGGAGGCCAAGCTCGCGTTTCTATTGCGCGACCTGAACGAAATTTCGGAGCACGCGACCAATATCGCGGAAGCCGTGATTTTCATGGTGGTCGGCAAAGATCCGACGCACATGGATCTGCACGAGCGCCGTTCGAATGGATAAAGCGCGGCGCCGGCGCGAGCTTCCGCACGGCTCTCGAAGCGCGGGCGCTGGACCAATACGTCCATGCGAGTGCGCTGCGCCGGGCGGCCGGCTTCAGGAATTCGGTTGATCCCTGCCGCCGTAGCGATCGAGGCGGTTGTAAAGGGTTTTGAGGCTCACGCCGAGGATTTCGGCGGCGCGCGATTTGTTGCCGCCGGCGAATTCGATCGTGCGCTTGATCAGTTCGCGTTCCACGTCGTCGAGCGAGGTTCCGAGCCGAATCTCGAATACGCCGCCGCTCCCGCCGCCGCGCCGCAGGTCCGCGGGCAAATCGACGGCCCCGATCAGCGGCCCGCGCGTGACGATCAAGGCCCGCTCGATCACGTTGCGCAACTGCCGCACGTTCCCCGGCCATCGGTAGGCCTTCATCAGCTCCAGCGCCTCGGCCTCGATTCCGGTGACGGCTTTGCCTTCGGGCGGCGAAATCGATTTGAGAAAATGTTCCGCCAACATCGAAACGTCGTCGGGCCGTTCGGCCAGCGGCGGCAGTTCGATGGTGAAAACGTTCAGGCGGTAATAGAGGTCTTCGCGAAAGCGGCCCTCGCGAATCGCGGCTTCGAGATCGCGATTGGTCGACGCCAGGACGCGCACGTCCACCGCTATTTCAGCCGAGCCGCCGAGCCGCCGGATCCGGCCGTCTTCGAGCACGCGCAACAGCTTGGCCTGCAATTCCGGACGCATCTCGCCAATTTCGTCGAGCAGCAGCGTGCCGCCGTCGGCGTTTTCGAAACAGCCCTCGCGGCGGCGATCCGCGCCGGTAAATGATCCCCGCTCATGGCCAAACAGCTCGCTCTCCATCAGGGTCTCGGGCAGCGCCGCGCAATTGATCGCCACGTATGGTCCCGAGCGCCGGGACGAAAGCTCGTGGATCGTGCGCGCGACCACTTCCTTGCCGGTGCCGCTCTCGCCCGCGATCACCACTGACGCGGAACTCGGCGCGACCTGCTCGATCAGCGTCATCACGCGGCGCATCGGCGCGGACTGGCCAACCAAACCGCCAAGCTCGCCCGCACGGGCCAGACGCCGGCGCAGACGCTGATTCTCTTCGGTCGCGGTGAGATGGGCGCCGAGGTTGCCAAGCAGCACGCGCAGATGCGGCGGATCGACCGGCTTGCGCAAGTAATCATAGGCGCCGAGCTTGATCGCCTGAACCGCGTCGGCGATTTCGCCCTCGCCGGAAATCATCACTGTGGGAATCGTAAGGCCGCGCTCGCGCATCTCGGCTAAAACTTCGAGTCCGTTCTTCTTCGGCAGGCGCAAATCGAGCAGCAGGATGTGCGGATCGAACGAATCGATCAGTTCGAGCGCGCGGGCGCCGTCAGGCGCAATTTCAACGGCGAACCCCCACGATGCGATCAATTCGCTCCAGGCCTGGCCGGTCGCGATATCGTCCTCGGCAACGAGGATGCGCTTGTGGGATGCCATAGGGGAAAAATAAACCGATTGCGACAAAGGGTATCATCAGCGGCCGCGGCCAGTAAACTTTGCGTTTCGGATCGCCACACGCCTCGATCGCGCCGCCATGCCCGGTTCACGGCGCTTCATAATCGTGTAGGAATTACAGTCCCGCGGCCGCTCGAAACTGTCCTGAATTTTGGGAAAAGCTCGAATTTGATTGGCTTTCCCCGACTTTTGCGCCAAATGGCATCGCCTTTGCGCTCGTATTCCCCTGCGAGCCGAAACAATCGCGCAACGGACGCACGATGACCGTTCGGCTGGGGAAGGCAGGAGATGAACAAACCGGAAAGATCTTTCAATTGCGGAAATTTCGGCCGCCGCACGCGATTCGCGCCAGACCGCGGCGCGGGCGCGACGCTTGAACGGCTGATGGCGATCGTCGGGCTGGCCGCGATGCTGCTCGCGGCGGTGGGGTTAAATGCGCAAGGCGTCGCGCTGGCGGCGGGAGATCCGCTGACGACGGTTAAAACTTCGGTCGATCAGGTGCTGCATGTGCTGACGGATCGATCGATGACGCGCGCGCAGCGCCAGCGCCAGGTAATCGACCTCGTGGCCGGCCGCTTCGACTTCGCCGACATGGCGCGTTCATCGCTCGGCTATAACTGGAAAAAGCTGACGCCGGAACAACAGCAACAGTTCGTGCCGATCTTCACGTCCTTCATGGAAGACGCCTACCTCGACAAACTGAGCGGCTATTCAGGACAAAAGGTGGAGTTTGTGGGGCAATCGATGCAAAGCGGCGGTTATGCCGAAGTGCGCACGACGGTCGCGCCGTCCGAATCCGGCCGCGCGCCGATTCGAATCAATTACGAGATGAGGCGCGGCGGCGGCGATTGGAAAGTTTACGACGTCACGATCGACGATATCAGCATCACCGCGAACTATCGCAACCAGTTCAATCGCGTGATTGACGAACGGGGCTTCACGGCGCTGGTCAGCGCGATGCGCCGGAAACAGCAGGAATTGCGGAACTCGATCGGCGCCTGACGGCGGCGGGCTGGAATCCGGAGGGCGGCGGCCGACGCGTGAGGCCGCGCCCTCCGCATCGGGCGCCGAAGAGCATCCAAACTTATTATTTTTTCTCACCGCTTGAAGTTGCCGAACCCGCCGCGCGCCGCTCGTGAGCATGATGTGCGCCGGCGGCGACTACCGGATGGCGGGCGATCCATTCGCCGCCCCTGGACAACGGCAGAAAATTGCCCGGATGCTTGCGCAGGGCGTCGCGCACTTCGGGATGACTGTCCAGAAAAGTTTTGAGCTCGGGATTTTTCGCCAAATAGCTTTCGCTATGCATCAACTGCGGATTGCGGCTGATCTGGCCGATAATTTCCGGATGCTGGGCGCTGAAGGAGTCGAAGGCCTGATAATCCGCCATCGGGAGATCGTTGGTGGGCGCGCCTTCGTTCTCGATTATAAGTTTCGGGGTCTGCGCCCGCGCGAAAGCCGGCTGCACGAGCAACAGCACTCCGGCGACAGATCCGATCATGAGAGCGGCGGCGCTTTTTTGATTCATGACGAGTTACCGACCTCCGAGGCTCGGGCATGGCTTCCGCGCGAAGCGACGCCGAGGGCGTCCGCTTCGACCGTCAAAAAAACGATTCGCGCCAGTCTATCATCGACAAGGCAAAATCGAGAGACCCGATTGTCCCGCGGCGGCGGCGGCCGACATTGTCGCTTCAGGCGGCGATATGCTAGGAGCCACGATGGGGCGGCTGCTGGCGCGCGCCGGCGGCCGGAAATATTCGGATGTTATCGGGGGCCGACATGCCACGGATCCGCATTTTCGCCGCGCTGGAAGCGCTGCTGGCTGCCGCGCTGATTTGCGCCGCCGGATGTTCGCATCGAAGGGCGCCGATCGGCGCGAATCAGATGCTTTTCGTCACGCTGCCGGAGGCCCATTCGGTGGCGGTCTATCGCGCCGACGCGACCGGAGACGCCAAGCCGCTTGCAACTATTCGCGAAGCGGCGGCCGATTATCCGGTCGATGCAAGCATCGACATGCGCAAAGAAATCTTCATTGCGAACCGGGACGGAATTATCAAGATTTTCGCCGGCCGCGATTACCATTACGAACAGGTTCGCGTCGTCGGCGGCCCGCATACCCGGATGTCCCACGTGACCGGGATGGCCGTCGACATTTCCGGCGATATCTTCATCGCCAACCAGGGCGAACATCCGGGCGACGCCCATATCAACTGGTTTGCCGCATCGCTCAACGGCAACATCGAGCCGGACCGCATAATCGAGGGGCCGCATACCGGATTGACCTCGCCCGGCGGCGTCGCGATCGACAGCACGGGCGAAACTTTCGTCGTGGACCGGAAGACCAATCGCGTCCTGATCTTCGCCTCCGACGCATCAAACGACGCCGCTCCGGTCGGGATGCTGGCGGAAGGGCTGAATCAGCCCAGGCGGGTTTTCGTCGATGAGGACCTTGACGTATTTGTCACGAACGAAGGCGACAACAGCGTTGCGGTATTCGTCGCGGACGGCCCGGAACATTGGCTGCTGAATGGGAAAATCACCAGCGCCGCGATGAAAAATCCCAACGGCGTCGCCGCCGACGGCATCGGTCGTATCGCGGTTGCGATGCCGAACGCGATCCTGTTCTTCACGCCAAACGCGAAGGGACTGGCCGCGCCGATTGCGTCGTTGCAGGGGCCTGCGCCGATGAATCCATCCGCACTGATGATTCGCTAAGAAAATCGCTTCAAAACGCCGTATATGCTAATAAAGATTCATGATACCGGCGAATCGAGCGGCTGACGGAATGCCCATGAATAGCGAAAAGCGCAAGCGAATTCGCTTCGCGGCGCGTCTTCTGCTCGCCGCCACGATCGTGGCCGGCGCGGTGATTCTCGACGGCGTCGCCGAACGTTATTATTTCTATTCGAACTGGATCGAACTGCAGAACGCGGCCTATTCGGCCACCGTCGCCGGATCGGCCTACCTGCCGTCGCATCCGGCGCGCGCCTTGGCCGTCACGCGCAAGTACGCTGAACTCAACGGAGTTCGCTCGAGCGAAATCGTTATCGCCAGAATCGCGCGCGACCATCGCAAGATTATCCTGAAGGTCAAGCGCACGATCCCCTTTTACCTTGACGGAGCGATAGTCGGCGACTCGGCGCGGTCGATCAGCGCGACGGCGATGTCGCCGCCGGCCGCCCCGCCGCACCGGGGAATTCAAGCTTGAATCGCGGCCGATTCGCGCGTTCGTTCGCGTTCGAGCAAAGGCGTCACGCGATCGATCTCCCGCCGCAGTTCGGCCAGATATAGCGCGGCCGCGCGAAACTCGCGCCGCTGCGCCCGCGCTTCGAGTTCGCCGGCGAGCGCGCCAATCCGATCCAACCCGAGTCCGCCGGCCGAGCCTTTAAGGCTGTGCGCCACGCGCGCGAGCGCATCGCCGTCGCCGCGCGCCAACGCCTCCCGCATCGCCTTAATCCTCACGCCGATATCCCGCTGAAAGAGACTCGCCAGCTCGCCGACCGGATCGCGCTCCGTCGCGCTGGCGAGACCGCGGAGTTCGGCGATGGCGCTTTCGTTCAGGCTCGCGCGGTCCTCATGCATCGGCAAGGCCGTTTCGATCCGCTCAGGTTCCTGTCCGGGAACGATCCAGCGCTCGAGGATAACGCTGAGACTTTCGAGAGTAACCGGCTTAATCAGAAAATCGTCCATTCCCGCCGCAAGGCATTTCTCGCGGATGTCCGCCATCGGCCGCGCGGTCATCGCGATAATCACGGTCTTCCTGACGCCGGATTCACGGCGGCGGATTTCCCTCGCCGCCGCGTAACCGTCACAATCCGGCATTTCGCAAGTCAGCAGGATGGCCGCGTAATCGCTGGCGGCCAGGGCGTCGAGCCCGGCGCGGGCGCTCTCGGCGGCGTCGCCGTGGTAGCCGAGATTGCGCAACTGGAGCAGCGCAATCCTGCGATTGACGGGATTATCCTCAATGACGAGGATTTTCGCGGCCGGGGCCGGTTCGGCGCCGTCCGCAGGCGGCCGAATCGGCCGTACTTTGCCGTCGGGATTCACCGCTGGCTTCGCGACCGGCGTCTGCAGCACGCGGGCGACCTCGGCCAGACGCTGCAACAGTCGCGCCGGATGCACCGGTTTTCTAATGCAACCATCGGCGCCGCCGAGCGCGCTGGCCGCTTCGCCCGCCGGCGTCATCAGAAACACCCGCACGGCACGCAGGCGCGCGTCCGCCTTGATCGCGCGGACCAGCGCGGCTCCGTCCATATCGGGCAGCCGGGCGTCGGCCAGAACGACGTCGCAGGGCGCGCCGGCGGCGACTTGCTCGCGCATCAATGTGAGCGCTTCTTCCCGTCCGGCCACGGCGCGCGCGCCGATTCCCCATCCGTTCAAACAGGCAAGCAACGCGCTCCGCACCGCCGCATCGTCATCGACTATTACGGCCGTAATTCCATGCAACAAATGGACATCGCGCTCGTCATACGAACGAATTTCGCCCGGCTCCAAAGCGAGCGTCAGGGAGAAGTGCGCGCCTCCGTCCGCGTCCGCGGCGCTTTCGAGCCGTCCGCCCATCGCTTCGACCAGCTGCGCGGCGACGGACAAACCCAATCCGCTATCGCCGAGAGCGCGTCCGTCGATCGCGCGAATCCGCGCGAATGGGCGCAACGGGCCATCCGCGGAAGACGGCGCCAGCTTGGTCGAGGTCGAGCGCACTTCGACCCGGAGCTGCGCGGCCGAACCGTCGCGTCCGGCGGCCGGCGCCGCCGTGATCACGATCGCGCCGCGCTCGGCGAATCGAAGCGTGTGATTGAGCAGGCGTGCGAGTATTTTCCGCAGCCGTTCGGGGTCGCTTCGCAACGCGCGGGGCGCGCCGGGCGCGATCGCGACCGCAATTTCAATTCCAAGGGTGGCGGCGTGTTCAGCAATCGCGTCGGCCGCCGCGCCGAGAATTTCATAGAGGTCGAAATCGACCTGATCCAGCGCCAGTTTTCCTGAAACCAGACGCGAATATTCGAGCATGTCGTCGACAATCCGCAGCAGCATCCCGCCGCTTGCGGAAATGGTCTGCGCCAAGTCGCGCTGGTCGGAACTCAAACCCGCGTTCAAGAGCAACTCGGTCATGCCGATAACGCCGTTCAGCGGGGTGCGGATTTCCTGGCTAACGCAGGCCATAAAATCCACGCGCTGGCGCATCTCCGCGAGCACCGTCGCTTGCGCCTGCGCCAGTTCCGCGCGCATCCGGTCGCGGCCGGCCAGGTCCCGGAAAATCATCACCACGCCCGATCCCGAAATTTGCGCAATCGCCAGCGCGACCGCGATCGTCCGGCCGTCGCTGGCCGTGCGCACGGTTTCCACCTCGACGATCGGTTCGCCGCGCGCCGCGCGCGCCAGCAATTCCGTCTCTTCCGCGAGCCGATCGGCGGGCGTCATGAAGGCCGGTTCACGGTCGATCACGGCGTGAGCCGGATAGCCGAAAAGCCGCTCAGCCGCGGCGTTCCAGGCGCAAATCCGGCCCCGTTCATCAACTGCGGCGATCGCCTCGGCGGCGGCGCCCATCACCGCGTTGAGCAATGCGTCAAGCGCGCCGGCGCGTTTTTCCGCCGCCAGGTTTCGCACCATGGCGACGATTCCCTGAACGGCGTTTCGATCGCTGCGCAACGGCCGCACCGCGCAAGCGATCCAGTCGCCCGCCTCGCCGCTGCGCCGGCGCACCAGGCATTCCATCTCGACCTTCTCGCCGTGCAGCGCCCGTTTAGCCGGCCAGTCGGCGAGCGGAATCGGTTCGCCGCCGTTCGCTTGCACGAATTCGATCGTTTCGGAAAAGCGGTCAAGCGGCCGCGCTGCGGCGATTCCGGCGCCGAACAGCCGGGTCGCGGCCGGATTCACGCGAAGCGGCCGGAGATGGGCGTCGCAAACGATCATCGCGTCGTGCGAGAAGTCGGAGAGCGCCGCCAGAATTCCGCGTTCGAAATGCAACTGCCGGCGCGCCTCCTCCAACTCCGTCGCATTTTGCGCGGCGGCGCGGCTGCGCTCAGCCAATTGTTCCTCCAACCGATGGTTGAGCCGGGCCAGTTCGCCGCGCCGCTGCGCGTCCGAAGCGGCCGCCAAACGCGCCACACGGAGCGCGCGAGCCGTGAGCAAGACGGCGATCAAAATCGCGAGCAGCGCGCCGCCGGCGCCGAGCAAGGCTGCGGTTACGCGCAGGCGCGCATACCATCGCGCTTGCGCGTCCTGCGCCGCCGCAAAACCACGTTCAACCGCCGCGATCGCGCTGACTCGCGCGCGCAAGGCTGGAGTTGGATCCGGCGGCGGCTGGGGACTCGGCGGCCCGGAGGCGACGCCTGCAAGCGGAGGCTGCTTGACGCCGAATATGGCCTGCAATTCCGCCCCCAGCCGCACGATATCGTCCGCGATCGGCGGTTCGGCCTCCGCAAGCCCCCGTAGTTCCGCAAAATTGCGCCTAACCCGGTCTGGCGGCGCCATTTCGCCCCCGCTCAGCGAATCGTTCAGAGCGTCGAGCGTCGCGACGATCTGAGACGATCGGTTAGCGCGAAGGCAAAGTGCGATTTCACGGTCGGTTGCAAAAAAAACCGCAAGCGACGCAAAAAGCGACGCCGCGATTGCGCAAATGAGCGCTATCCAGACGCCACGGAGGCGCGGGGCGGGAATATCAGGCGGCAAGGCGGCCTCATCCGCTTGATCGGGCGCCGGAATTTCGTCCGTGGTCGGCATTTGAACCTGCGAACCGCCGCGATCCGTCGTGATTTTTCACGGTGGGACACGAAACGTTCAGATCGATGACGCGAGCAACATTCGTACCGGCAAAATCGCGGTCGCGCCGCCTCATGACGGGACACTTCTGTCGCAAGTATCGGACGCTTGCGGCGGTTCGCCGCGGATCGGCGCGCTGACGCCATCTGGAACCGTTCCGCGCGACGGTCTGGAAAAACGCGCGGGGCGGTCTTCCCCAACGAAGACCGCCCCGCGTCGCTTATGAGAGGAATGGCGCGCGCTTTTACTTCAGGCCGCGCACTTTCGCGTTGGCCTCGCGGCCCCAGGATTTGTGCAGCCAGGCCTGCAGCTTCGGCGTCGCCGAGAAATCGAACTTGACGTAGGTGCCGAACGACAGCACCGAGGCGACGTTCAGATCCGCGATCGTGAAAGCCGAGCCAAGCAAATTCTCGTGATGGCCGAGCACGTTGTCGAGCACCGCAAGCGGCGCTTTCAGCGCCTCGTTCGCATCCTTGACGGCCTGATCGCTGCGCTGTTCCGCGGGCAGGAACAGCTTGTGCTTCAGAATCGACAGCAGATGAGGCTCAAGTTCGGTCATGCCGTAGAAGCTCCACTGATAGGTGCGGCCATGATCTTCCACCGACGCCGGCCAGAGCGAATTTTTGCCGTACTTTTCGGCAAGATAAAGATTGATCGCCATCGATTCGCAAATCAAAAGGCCGTCGTCTTCGAGCACCGGAACATGGCCGATCGGATTGCGCTTGAGATGGGCGGCGCTTTTTGCGTCCGCGACCGCAACCGCTTCGTGCTCGTATTTCACGCCGAGTTCTTCGAGCGCCCACAGACAGCGGGCCGAACGCGATTTGGAAGTGCCGTACAATTTGACCATAGTTCAGTCCTCCGCGACCGAGCTGTTAATTCCGCCCTATTTAACGCGCCGACGGGGCTGGATACAAACGTCGGGATCAGCGCGTCCGCCGTGGCGGCCTGCCGGATGCGCGATCTTGCGCGTCCGTGGCGGTTGCGATCGCGCCTGCGGCGCTCTCGGGCGCCGGCTTCATGCATTCCTCGAGCGGAATCGCGAATTCGGCCTGGCGCCTGAGCAGCTTGCCCGCGGTCCGGCCGTCGCCCTCGGCCAGCGCGTCAACCACCGCCTGATGGGCGTCGGCCACGGCGGCAAGGTCGGAATGGCCGCGCGCCAGATGCACGCGAGTGCGCACCTCGAAATTGAGCGACTCCCAAGTGCGCAGCAGAATGGAGTTGCCGGAGGCTTCGATGATCGCGCGATGAAACGGCACGTCGTTGCGGGCGTAACGTTCGATATCCCGCGCGCGCGCGGCGGCGCGCAATTCGGCGACGCGCCGGCGCAGGCCCTCGACGCGGCCGGCGAGCCGCGGCGCGGCCAGCCGCGCCGCAAGCTGTTCGAGCGCCGCCCGCACCTGATAGGCCTCGCGCATCTCGCGCTCGCTGACCTCGCGCACCCGGGTGCCGCGCCACGGCTCAGTGCGCACGATTCCCACGGCTTCGAGCTGGCGCAGCGCCTCGCGCACCGGGGTCTGGCTGATCGCGAGTTCCCGCGCCAGCGGCAGCTCGACGAGCCGCGCGCCGGGCCGATAGACGCCATCCAGAATTCGGGAGAGAATTAGCTGGCGAACGCGCGCCGCCGCAGGCTCGCGCGCGAGCGCGCAGGCTTCGCCCTCTCCCTGCCGCGCGGCCTTTTCGACCTTTTCGACCGGTTCGGCCATTGACTCACGATTATCGATTACCGATACTTGATGCAAGCCGCTTATCGATTATCGATTAATTTTTCGATGATTTCACGAACTCCCTCCAGCACGCGCCGGGCGCGCTGACCGCCGCCGAGGATCCGCCGTTATGATGTGGCTGGTTCGCCTCGCGCTGCGGCGTCCGCTCTCGGTCGCGGTCATGGCGCTGCTGATGCTGGTCTTGGGGTCGCTCTCGTTCTACGAGATGAACATCGATATTTTTCCCGCGATCGACCTGCCGGTCGTGATGGTGGTCTGGTCTTATCCGGGATTGAGCGCGATCGATGTGGAGCGCCGGATGGTCCTGATCAGCGAGCGCGCCTACTCGACCACGGTCGATGGAATCGAACATATCGAATCCGAATCGATTAACGGCCTCGGATTGCTCAAGGTCTATTTTCACACGGGCACGGATATCGGCTCGGCGATCGCGCAAATCAACGCGGTCTCCGAGACCATCCTCACGATTCTGCCGCGCGGCACCCAGCCGCCGCAGATTATTTCTTATAACGCCTCGAACGTGCCGGTGGCGCAGCTGAACGTCTACAGCGATACGCTGTCGGGGTCGCAGCTTTTCGATTACGGCCTCAACTTCATCCGCGTTCAGCTCTTCACGATTCCCGGATTTTCGTCGCCCGCGCCGATGGGCGGCGTGCAACGCGCGGTGATCGCCAACCTCGATCCGCGGGCGCTGTACGCCGACAATCTCTCGCCCTACGACGTTTCAACCGCGCTCTCGCAGAGCAACGTCGTGATTCCGTCGGGCGAATCGCGGATGGGCAATTACGACTACAACGTCGATATCAACATGAGCCCGGCGACGGTCGCCGGGTTCAACGGCCTGCCGATCAAGTACGTCAACGGCGCGCCGATTTTCATGCGCGACGTCGCGCCCGTCTCCGACACCCATCAGCCGCAAACCAACGTGGTGCGCGTCAACGGCGAGCCTGCGACTTTCCTGCTCGTAATCAAGCACGCGGCGGCTTCGACACTGGCGGTCGTGAACGCGGTCAAGCGCCGCCTGCCCTATATTCGGGCGACGGCGATCAAAGGGCTTAAGGTTTCGCTCACCTTCGACCAGTCGGCCTTCGTGCGCGCGTCGCTGTGGGAGGTCGTCCGCGAAGCCGCGATCGCGGCGGCGCTGGTCGCCCTGATGGTGCTGGTCTTTGTCGGTTCGCCGCGCAGCATGATCATCGTGATCATCTCGATTCCGCTTTCGATTCTGACCGCGATCGTCGGATTGAAGCTCAGCGGACAAACGATCAACACGATGACGCTCGGCGGAATCGCGCTGGCGGTCGGCATGCTGGTGGATGACGCCACGGTCGAAATCGAGAACATCCACCGCAATCACGCGATGGGCAAGCCGTTGCTGGTCGCGATTCTCGACGGCGCGACGCAAATCGCCACGCCCACGCTCGTCGGCACGCTTTCCATCTGCATCGTCTTTTTCCCGGTCGTGCTGCTGACCGGCGTCGCGCGTTTCCTGTTCACCCCGCTCGCGCTCGCGGTGGTGTTCGCGATGCTGACTTCCTACCTGCTCTCGCGCACGCTGGTGCCGACGATGGCCTCCTACCTGCTGCCCGACACGCACGAGGGAGACCCCGGCGCGGGACTGTGGGGCCGCTTCCTGCGCGGCTTCGAAGCGCTGTTCGAGTGGATCCGCAACGGCTACGTCGCGGCGCTCACCGGTTTTATCGCGCGCCGCGGGCTGGCGCTCGCGCTGGTCGCCCTGATGATCGCGGCGTCGATTCCGCTGGCCTGGACCGTCGGCGAGGATTTCTTCCCCGCAGTGGACGCCGGGCTGATGAAACTGCATGTGCGCGCGCCGACCGGGACGCGGATAGAACGGACGGAATTCATCGTCGATAATATCGAGCGCGCGATCCGCGGGATTATTCCGGCGAACGAAATCGCCGGCGTCACGGACACGATCGGCCTGCCGGTCTCCTACGATCTCGCTTTTTATCCGACCGACAACATCGGCGATCAGGACGCCGAAATACTGATCCAGCTCGCGCCGAACCACCATCCGACGGCCGCCTATCAACGTGCAATCCGCGCGATGCTGCAGCGGCGGTTTCCGACCGTCACCGGCTATTTCCAGGCCGCGGACATCGTCAATCAAGTGTTGAATTTCGGCCTGCCGGCGGCGATCGACGTGCAGGTGTCGGGCAACAATCTGCAGAACGATTACGCGATCGCGCTGCGGCTCGAACGGATGATGCGCGCGATTCCCGGCATCGTCGATTTGCGGATCGCCGAACCCCTCGATTATCCGACTTTCCGCGTCAACGTTGACCGCGCCAAAGCGCTGCAAGTCGGCGTCACGATGCAGGATGTCGCGTCGAGCCTGCTCGCGTCGCTAAGCGGCGACACGCTGATTTCGCCCAATTTCTGGCTCGATCCGCGCAACGGCGTCAATTACGACGTGATCACGCAGACGCCGTACCACATCAACAGTTCGGTCGCCGCGATGGCCAACACCCCCCTGACCAACGGCCAAAGCGTCGGCACGGTCTCCGCCACGCCCGGAGCCGGCGCCTATGGCGCGCCGGATTCCAACAATTCGGCGGCTCCGGTGCAGTTGCTTTCCAACGTCGCCGCCATCGTCCATTCGGTCGATCCCGCGGTGATCGACCACTATACGGTGCAGCGCGTGATCGACGTCGATTGCGCCGTGCAGGGGCGCGACCTCGGCGGCGCCAGCGGCGACGTCGAGCGGGCCATATCGCGCCTCGGCGAATTGCCCGCCGAAAACCGGATCGTGATCCGCGGCCAGAGCCAGGCGATGCGCGAATCGTTCACCACGATGGGCGCCGGACTGATTCTCGCGATTATTCTCGTGTATCTGCTGATGGTCGCGAATTTTCAATCATGGCTCGAACCGTTCATTATCATGATGGCGGTTCCGGGCGCGCTCGCCGGCGTGCTCTGGATACTGGTCCTGACGCATACGACGATTAACGTGGAATCGATGATGGGCGCGATCATGGCGGTCGGCGTTGGCGTGGCCAACGGCAATCTGCTGATCACCTTCGCCAACGAGATGCGCGAGGAGGGGCGCGGCCCGGTCGATGCGGCGATCGAAGCCGGCCATATCCGCTTCCGCCCGATTATCATGACCGCGCTCGCGATGATCCTCGGGATGCTGCCGATGGCGCTCGCGCTCGGCGAAGGTTCGGAGCAGAATGCGCCGCTCGGGCGCGCCGTGATCGGCGGCCTGTTTGCCGCGACGATGATGACGCTCTTCGTGGTGCCCGCGGTATATTCGATCTTCAGCCGCAAGCTGATCGGCAAACACGAGCGCGACCAGCGCGTGATCCAGGCATCGATGCCGGGGGCTTAGGCGAAGGACGCATCGACCGTGGCCATCGAAACATCCAACACCGCCGCGCATCGGCCGGGCCGCCGCCTGATGGTCGGATTGGGAGTCGCCGCGATCGTCGCGTTTGTCGCTTCAACCGGATTGGTGCTGGCGCATCAGTCGCGGCTCGAAACGCAAAGCCGCGAGCTCGAACAGGAAATCGCCGCCGGACCGCATGTGCTGGTCGTGCCGGCCGCCGAATCCGGGGGCGGACGAACGATCGAGATTCCGGCGAGCGTTCACGGCTATATCGAAATTCCGGTTTACGCGAAGGTCGCCGGCTATATGAAGACGATCCGCGTCGACAAGGGCGATTTGGCCCGCACGAACGAAGTGCTCGCCGTTATCGAATCCCCGGAAACCGACAAGGCCGTCAACGATGCGCGCGCCAACTACTGGCTGCAGCTCGTGACCGATCGCCGCGACCAGGTGCTCGTCCGCCAGCAGGTCATTCCGGTCCAGGAAGGCGATACGCAGCACGCCGCGATGCTGCAGGCGAAGGCCACCTATGAGCAGGAACTGGCGCTGCAGCAATATGAAGTCGTGCGCGCGCCGTTCGACGCGATCGTGACCGCGCGTTACGTCGATCCCGGCGCGCTGATTCCGGAATCGACCGCGTCCAACTCGGCCAATACGCCGATCGTGGCCCTCGCGACGCTTGAACCCGTCAGGATTTACGCCAACATCCCGCAAACGCTGGCGAGTTTCGTCCATGACGGCGATCCGGTCAAAATCACCGTATCGGAGTATCCGCGCCGCGTCTTCACCGGAACGGTCACGCGCCATCCGGCCGCGCTCGACGCCGATTCGCGCACGATGCTGGTCGAGACCGATCTGCCGAATCGCGACCACGCGCTGCTGCCGGGGATGTACGCCGATTTGAAAATCGCCACTCACGCCAGCGCCGCATCGGTAACGGTCCCGGACGATGCGCTGGTGTTTCGCAACAACAAGGTTTACGTGCCGGTCGTGCGCGACAGCCGCCTGCATTTGATTGACGTCAATCTTGGACGCGACGACGGCTATCACGTGGAGATCAGCGGCGACGTGCGCGCGGGCGACTTGATCGCGATGAACGTCGGACAGGCCGCGCGCGACGGCGAAGAAGTACAGGTCGTGCGCGGCGGAAAAACCGGCGGCTGAACCCGCGCGCGCGCCCGCGGTCAAATCCGCAGGATAATTCCGCGGGCCGGCGCGCCGGTCGCCAGCGCGATCGCGCGGACATAAAGCGCGACCTGCGCCCGGTACTCTTCCAGCCGCGCGTCCAGATTCGCGTCGGTCTTATAGTCCACCACGGTCCAGACTTGCGCTCGCGCCGCGTCCAGTTCCATATAAGCGAGGTCGATTACTCCCTCGACCAGAGCGCCATCCTCAAGAACCGCGCTGAGCGGCGTCTCCCTTCGCACTTGCGCCGCGGCCGCGGCGCGGCGCAACGGTTCGGATTGCAGCGCTTGCGCGACCGCCGCGACGGCAAACTCAATTTCGTCGGCGCCGGCGCCGACGATCCGCGCGAAATATTCCGCCTGCCGCGTGATTGCGGCGCGCTCCGCGTCCGGACGCACCCGCTCCATCACGGCATGCGCGAGCGCGCCGAACCGCCGCCCATGCGGACGATTCGGCGCGTGCGGCAGTTCAATCACTTCTATCGCTCCGCGTTCGGGCGCGGCGCCCGCTCCGATCGCCGAAATTTGGCTCGCCGTGACGATTTTGCGCGACGGCGTCGCCCCCGCGGCGAGCATTTGCGCGCGGCGCGCGCGCCAGCGCTCGTGCTCGATCCGCGACTGTTCGGACCGAACCTGCCGCTCGTCCGCCTGTAACAACGAATCCTGCCGCAGCCCCATCGTCTCGCGCACATTGAGCTGGAGCAGCGCGGTGTCCCACCAGACCACGCGATGCGTACCGAGTTCCGGCCGATGCGTGCCCGGGGTCACGCCGGGTCCGCGCGTTCGCGCGTTCGGCGGACGAAAGCCGGCGCGCTCGGACTTGAACGGCGGGCATCCGGGGCCGCTCCGTTCGATCGGCGCGCGCACCTCCCTGGGTTCCGGATAAACCACCGGATGCAGCCGCGCGAGCCATCCGTCGCGCCGTTCGTCGCCGACCGTCGGAACCACCAGCAGGTCGCGCGCCCGCGTCGTCGCGACGTAGAGCAGGCGCACCGCTTCCTCCTGCTCGCGGCGCATCTCGTCCGCTTCATGCTCGAGCAGTTCCCGCGGCGCGCATCCGGCCAGCCTGAGCGCGCACAGCCGCCGCTCGGAATCCAAAAAGCGGCCGGCGCGATTCGGCGTTTCGTTGCAGGTCGAATCGGCGAGTATCACGACCGGGAATTCGAGACCCTTGGCGCGATGCACCGTCATCAGGCGCACCCCTTCGGCGCCGTCCTCGACCACCGGAACGTCGCCCGCCTGCTCGCGTTCGCTCCGCTCTTCCAGATTTTCGAGGAAGCCGCGCATCGACCGCGCGCCGGTCCGGCCGTCGTAACGGCGCGCGATATCCATCAACCGCCCGACGTTGGCGAGCGCCTGCTCGCCGTTGGGCCAAATCGCGATCGCGGCGTGGGCGCGGGTCGCCGCCAGCAGGCGCGCAATCGTCTCCGCGATCGGCCGCCGGTTGCGCTCATGATGGAGTCCGCGGAGTATCGCTAGCGCCTCCGGAATCTCGCACAAGCGCTCAGGGAGATCGGCCGGCGGCTCGAACGGATGCAGCCGGCCGGCCGTTGCGCGATATTCGAGCAGCGGACCGTCGGCGATCGCGAAGAGCGGCCCGTGCAGGGTCGCGAACGCCAGCAACTCGTCGTCGGGCCGCTCGATCGCGCCCAGCGCGTTGCGCAACGCCTCGATTTCCTCGCGCTGATGGAACGAACCGCCGCGCACGAGCACGTGCGGCACATGCCGCGCCTCGAGCGCGCGCACATAACGCCGCGTCACGTCGCGCCCATGCGAATTCATCCGCCGGAACAGGACGCATACATGCCGCGGCTGGACCGGAACGCGCAGATTCGGCGCCTCGCGTTCCGTCACCGTCCATCCGCTTTCCCTGACGAGCCATTTGATCCACGCCGCAATCGCGTCGGCCTCCGACTCTTCGATCCGCCACTTGGTGATCGACCCGTAGTCGCCGTAGGGATTCGGCGCGGGCAGCGCGACTATCGCGGGCTGATCGGAATACGGCCGCCGGAAACCCTCCAGCGCGACGTACGCGGGCTGCGTCGGAGTTTCCTCTGGCGCCGGCGGCGTGAACGCATCCGCGAACGCCGCATTGATCATGCCCTGCAGTTCCGGTTCCGGCGTCGCGCGGAAACTCACCGCCAGGTACTCGATTTCCGCACCCGCCCGGACCAGCCGGCGCTTGATCGATTCGTAAAGCGCCACGTCCGCGCGCCGGAAACGATAAATCGATTGTTTCGGATCGCCGACCAGAAACAGCTTGCCCGCCGCCGGCCGCGCGGCGCGCCAGTCGGCGCAGGCCGGATCGTCCGCCGCAAGCAGCATCAGGATTTCCGCCTGCAACGGATCGGTGTCCTGAAATTCATCGACCAGAATATGGGTGAAACGGCGTTGCAGCTCGCCGCGCACCGCCGCGTCGCGGCGAATCAGATCGCGCGCCGTAAGCAGCAGATCGAGAAAATCGAGCCGCCCTTCGCGCCGCTTGATCTCCTGATATTCGGCGACCACCGGCCACAATTCGCGCCGCAGCAGCGGCGCCAGATTCGCACCGGCGTGGTCGCGAAACCGCTCGAGCCGCGCGCGCAGCTCGGCGCGCCGTTCGAGCACCGCCGCGCGCTCGATTTCGCCGAAAAATTCGCCGCCTCCGCGCCATCGCCAGCGCCCGTCGGCGCCGCCGAGCAGGGCCGTCAGGGCGTGCTCGAGCGCGTCGTAGTCGCGCGGCCGAACCCGTTCGAGCCGGGTCGCTTCCGCGATCGGCCGCGCGATTTCGTCAAGCGCGCGCGCCAGCCAATCCTGCGGATCGCCGCATCGCGCCAATTCGCCCAGTTCCGCGATTTCCGCGACCAGACCGTCGATCGCTGCGTCGCGCGCGAACGGCTCCTCGGCCCACTCGCAATCGAAATCGCGCCACTCGATCAATTCGCGCGCCGCCGCCAGCAACGCGGGCCGCGGCCCGTCGCGGTCGCCCGGATCGCGCCGGCGCAGAATCCGCCGCAAACCCTCGTCCGGCGCCGCCAGCGCCTGTTCGAACCAGCGCTCGAAGGCCTGCTCGATCATCTCCTCGGTTTCGTCGTCGCCGGCGACCGCGAATTCCGGATCGACGCCGGCCGCCACCGGATAGTCGCGCAGCAGGTCGGCGCAAAATGAATGGATCGTGCCGATTCGCGCCTCTTCGAGCTTGCGCAAGGCGTCGTTGAGACGGCCAAGCTCGGCAGCATCCGCCGCCGTGCGCCGCGCGCGTTCAATCTCGCCGCGCAAGCGCAGCTTGAGTTCGCCGGCGGCCTTGTCGGTGAACGTCACCGCCACAATCCGGTCGAGGCTGGCGACGCCCGCCGCCAGCGCCGCCGCGATCCTGCCCACCAGCGCGGTGGTTTTGCCCGCGCCCGCCGCCGCCTCGACGATCAGTGTCGCAGCGAAATCCGTGCGGATTCGCAAGCGCGCGCGGCTGTCGGCCAGCTCCGCCGGCGGCGCGTCTAGCGATGCTTCCTGAGCTGCCATAATGCTTCCAGCCGCCGCGCCGCCGCGTTTGGTTTCCGGCCCGCCGGCGGTTCCATCGCGGCCCCGCCGGTCTTGTGGTTGACGCGCTCTTCTTCGTAAGGCCCGCAAACGCGGCGATAGTCGCAATACTCGCATTCGCCGCGGCCGGGCGCGGCCGGCAAAAATCCCTCCGTGATCGCGCCGCCGACCACCCCGGCGAATTTCGCCGCCGCCGTCCGCGTCGCCTGATCGAGCGTAACCACGCGCTCCTCAAACCCCCCGGTCGCGGTGCAATAGTAAAGTCGGCCTGTCCCGACCGACTCGCCGAGAACCCGCTCCGCCGCCAGCGCGTAAAGCGCCGGCTGAAGCACGCGCCCGCCGCCGATAATGACGTTCCGATCCGCGCGCACGCGGCCGGTTTTGTAGTCGGTGATGCGCAGTTCGCGATTGGGCCCCCGCTCCACCAAATCGATCGATCCGCGCAGCTTCAATCCGACGCCGAGATCGATCGCCTCTGGCACGCTCGCCGGATCGGCCTGCGCGCGGTCCTTCAGGCCGAAGGCAAGTTCAAACCGTTCCGGCCGCCACATCGGCGCCGCTTCCGCCATGCGCCGCAGCCACTCGCGCAAATCCGCGCGAATCGAGTCGATGCCGTCGAGCCATACGCGCTCGATCGCCGGCCACAGCCGCTCCCGATACTCCGCCGCAACGCGCTCGATATGCGTCTCCAGCTCGGTTTGCGCTTCCGGCAGCGTCGCCACCGTTACCGGCAGCGCGCCGGCGGCGCGTAGCGCGGTCAAGATTTCGTATTGGACCTCATGGAACAAAGCGCCGCGCGTCAACGGATCGATCGTGTCGATCGCTTCCGCCTCTTCGCGCGGCTCGATCCGCTGAATCGCATAAAGGAAAAATCGATATGGACAGGCCGCGTAATGCTGCAACGCGGTCGCCGAATACGATCGGGCGCTGGTGCGATGCGCCGCAAGCGCCGTTTGTTCGGCCAGCTCCGGGTCCACCATGCCGTCGTTGCGCGTCCACAGGCGCCGCCAGCGCCGCGCCCGCGCGCGCAACGCGCGGCCCAGATGCGGATTCGCGGAAAGCAGGTAATGCGCGGCGCCTTCCGTCGATTCGGCATCGCCGCCGCCCAGCCGATCGAGCAGCGCCAGGTCGAATTCCGCCTCGTCGATCGCGTCCTCGGGACGTTCCGGAGCGGGCCATCCCGGCCGCCGCGCGCGCTCGCCCGCCGCGCGCCGCGCGAGTTCGTCGAAGCCCGGCAGCCGGCCCTCCGCGGCGCGCAGGATTTCCAGCGCGTAAAAAGAGGGCACTCGCGGCCGGCCGTGCTCCAAATCCACGCGCGGATAAGTCACCATCAAGCGGCGGCGCGCCGCGCCGACGACCAGTTTGAGCGCCAGCCGCTCGCGCGCGATTCGTTCCGCCTGAGTCGCCAGCGCGGCGTCGATCCGGCGCCGTTCGGCGTCGCGCAGCAGGGGATCTTCGACAAGTTTCCGCGGAAAGCCGCGTTCCGCGAGTCCGGGCGCGATCACGACGTCGAACGCCATGCCGCGCAGCGCTTCGGGCGTGCCGACGAAAACCGCGCCCGCCCGCCGCGTGGTTCGCGGCGGTTCCGTGCGGCCCAGGCGCCGGCCCAATACCACGCGCACTTCGGCCAGCGTAACCGGTCCGACCGGGCCCATCGGACGCAATTCGGCAAGCGCGCGCAGCGCCTCGCCCGCGTCGCGAATCGCCGTCGCCGCGAGCGCTTCCAGTCGATCCAGCCACTCATCCCACGGCGCCGCGGCGGGCAATTCCGCGAGCGCGCCGATTATCGGCAGCGCGACCTTGCGCAGATGTTCGAGGTCGGCGATTTCGCGATCCAATGCGCCGGCGGCGGCCCCGTCCTCCGCTTCAAGCGCGACGCGTTTGAGGCGCAGTTCCGCGTCGAGTCCCGCCAGCCGGCGCACCCACCGCTCGCGTCCGCCGATCACCGCCGCATCGACCAGCAATTTTTCCCATCGCCACGGCGCGCGCGATCCGGCGTCCGGCGCGTCGGCCGCAAGCTCCCGCCGATCGGCCGCGCCGATTTCTCCATACGCGCGCTCCAGCGCAATGTCCGGGAAAATTCCGCCGGACGGAAGCACGGGCGAGCTCTCCGCCGACGCCTCGGGCAATTGCGCAAGCGAAAGATATTCGCCGAAGCGCCGCGCCGAAAATTTTTCGGCCGCGCACGCCAGCAGCGCCAACAGCGCCCGTCCTCGCGGTTCGGGCCGCGCGCATTCCGCGGCGAACCACGCTGGAATGCCCGCGCGGGCGAACGTTTCTTCGAGATATGGCGCGTAGCGGAAGCCGTCGCGCGCGGCCACCGCGATCCGATCGAAGGGAACGCCCGCGCCCGCTTCGGCCAATATTCTCCGCGCAATCTCGACGCATTCCTGCATCTCGCCGGCCGCCGACGCCAGCGCCACCGAATCATCGAGCGCGCAGGTTTCCGGCTCGGACGAAGCGAACAAATGCCGCCGCAATCGCGTCAACGAATTCTCCGCGGCGCCGCCGCCGGACGAAGCCGCCGCATCGGTGTCATCCGGCGGTTCGGGCAACTCGATCGGCAGGTTCGCGCGGGCCGCCGCGGCGAGCAGCAGGTCGAACGCGCGATCGTCGCCGGCCGGGAGCGTCGCGAGCGTGCGCGGCGCGCGCTCGGCCAGCGCCGCGGCGAGTTCCGCCTTGCGCGCGGAATCAATCCGCACGTCGAGCAGGATCGCCGGGACGCCAACGAGCGGTCCCGCCGGAACATCGTCGAGCGCGGCCCGCGCGCCGGAGAAGATTTCGGCCAAATCCGCCAGCCGGGCCGAACGCAACTCCAATCCGAACCGTTCGAGCAGCGCGGCGAGCGCGGGGCCGCCCGGTTCGACCGCGCCGAGCGCGTCCGCGCCAATTCCGGCCATCCGCAATTCGGCCATGGTTTGCGCGAGCGCGCGGGGAAACCCGGGACGGTCCGCGACCGGCGCGAACCAGGCCAGCGCGGGATCGTCGCGCAATGCAAACGCGGTCCGCGCCGCGACGGCTTCGAGCGCCAGGCCTTCGGCGGGAACCAGGCCCGCGTCGGCCAGCCGCACCGACGCGAGCGCGGCCGCCAGATGGTCGAAGCTCATCCGATAAAGCCCGAAGCGCGCGCCGCCCCGCGCCTCGATCGATCGCGCAAGGTCGGCCGCGGCCATTCCGTTCGCGGCGGCGATCAAGGCCGGCTCAGCCGGCCCGGTCTCCAACAAAAATCGCTCCGCCGCCGCGAGGCGCGCCGCGGCGCTCGCGGAACGGACGATCGTTATTTTTCTCGATGAACTCATCGGCGCGCGCACTCGGACGAGAATGATCGTGGGCCGCGCGGCGGCCGCTCAGCAAGCGCGGCGCGCACGCCGAATCCACAACCAGCGGCGGCGCTGTGCATCCCTTGACGATGCGGCGCAGCGACCGCCCGGGATGGAATGGTTCGGCTATCGGCGCGTGCGACCCGGCGCATCGCCTGCGATGCTACGTGCGGCGCGGACAACGGTTGTCGAAAAATCCGCCGCGCGGCGGCGCGATCACTCGGCAATCCAGACCGGATCGCCCACTCTGACCGTACCCGGCGCGCCGATCGACGCGAATACGCCGAGCGTCGCGCGATGCGCCTCCGCGATCGTGCGCAGCACCCGCAGATCGCGCGGCAGATCGCTCTGCCGATGCGTCGTCATCACGCAGCGGAGCGCGGGATGCCCCGAGATGATTTTGACGCCGCCGATTTCGATCGTTGCGCCGAGCCATCCGTCCTCGATGAAGCCTTTGGCCTCCGCGCCCGTATCGACGACGATATTCGGGCGGAAACGGCGCGCGTCGAGCAGCGCGTCCGGTCCGATCGCCGCTGCGACGTGCGCCAGCGTGCCGGTCGCCAGCAGATGGATTTCGGCGGAATCGAAAAATCCCCCGTTGAGCAGCGAAAAACTCGGCGGCATCGTCGCGCGCGTCAAACCCGGCATCACCTGCTCGATCGGCACGTCGGCGAAAATCGTATCGGGATCGATGCCGGCCCGCGTATGCTGCTTGGGGCGGGCGCGTTCGACCGCCACTTCGCGCCCGAGGAAGCTCGAAAGTTCGCCCGCGGTTTCGGCATCGGCGGGATCGAGCGTGCGGCCGTCCGGCAACGCGATTTTAACCGGCGTTTCGGCGTCCGCCGACGGCTCGTCCGCGTAGCGCGCGCCGAGCTCGAGCATCCGCGCGAATTTCTTGGCGCTGATGATAAAGCCGGTCGCGGTCTCGCGCAGCGCCCACGCGCGATCGCCGATCGCTCCGTGCTCGCCGATCGCCAGCGCTTCGAGCCGCTCGCCAAGCATCGATTTCACCGGATACCGGTACAATTCCTTGACCACGCCGGCCTGATGTCTTGCCATAACTCTCGTTTTCACCCGGCGCGTTTCCGCGCGCTCAAAATCCTGATCCAATCATTTCGCCAGCGCGACTTCGTCGCCCACGCGGACCAATCCACCCGCGGCGACGGCGGCGAACACGCCGACGTAAGCCTGATGATGCTCCCACGCGGCGCGCAGCGTCTCCGGCCGATGCGGCAGTTCGTCCTGCGGCCAGATCGTCATCGCGCAGCGGAGCGCGGGACGCGCCCCGGCGATCCGGACCTCGCCGCCAATTTCGATCGTCCCTTCCAGCCATCGGTCTTCGACGAATCCATCCGTGTCCGGCGCCGTCTCGACAAGAATATTAGGCCGGAAACGGCGCGGGTCGAAATCCGCCGCCGGTTCGAGCCGCCGCAGATGCGCGAGCGTGCCGGTGGCCAGCAGATGTAGCACGTCTTCATCGAAGAAATCGCGCGGCGGCAGCGGCGCCTCTCCCCGCATAATCGCCTCGCGCTCGGCCGGGCTGAGCGGCGCCGTTCGGATACGCTCGAAGCGAACCTCCCGCTTGAGCATCGCGCCGACCTCCGCAGCCGCCTCGGCGCCGCCGGCGTCATAAATCCGTCCGTCCGGCGTTTCGATTCGCGCTCGCGCATCGGAGTCCGCCGCGGGATCGCCCTGCCAGAACGCGCGCGCTTCGAGCATCCGCGGAAACGCCCGCGCGCTGATCGCACCGCCGTAGCCGGTATCGACGACCGCCCACTCGCGATCGCCGGCGATTCCGCGCTCGCTCACGAGCGCCGTTGCGAGCGCCTCGCCGCGCATCGATTTCACCGGATAGCGCCAGAGCGCCGTGACCGTGCCGATTCGCCGCCGTCCCATCTGAGGCGCCGGCCCGCCATTCGCGACGCGGCCCAGCGCGCCCGGAATCTAAACGATCCAGCGCCGCTCGTACAAACCCGCGCCGATTAACCAGTGATTTACCGCGATGGCCGAAACGTTATTTGCCCAGGAGCGAAAGCGCCGTCCTGAGCGGCGCATCGGAAATCTGAATCAACCCGGCAAACGGCCGGTCAAGCTCGATAATCAGATAGAGCGCGCCGCACGTCGGATGGCGGGCGTCAAATCGGGCTAAGTCTTGCTTTTCCCGCCAATCGGATTAAACAGCAGCAAGGCGAGCGATGGGGAAACGCTCGCCGATCATATAAATCAGCCGGACGGAATGTTCCTGGATGAACCGGTTTCCTTAACACGAGGAGAGTTAACGGAATGACCGCCAGACAGAACCTGAAGTATCAGTTGATGGCCGCCTACAGCGGCTTCGCCTTCGAAATTCTCTTCACGATTTTCTGGGGCGTCTTCGGCCGCAATCTGCCGCCCGTTTCGCCGAGCCTGAGCGGAGCGGCGCTGGCGGCGTACTTCGCGAATCATCACACGTCGATTCTCTTCGGCAACAGCATGACCGCGCTGGTCGCCGTGTTGTGGATTCCGTGGACGGCGCAACTGACGGTCGTGATGCGCCGCATCGAAGGCCCAAGCCCGATCCTGACCATCATTCAACTGATCGGCGGCATCCTGACCGCGTGGGTGTTGATGTTCTGTCCGGCGATCTGGGCGGTCGCGGCGTTCCGTCCCGATATCGACCCGAACACGATTCGGATGGTCAACGATCTCGGCTTCATCCTGTTCAACATCACCTATGCCGTTACGTCGGTGCAGGCGATCGCGGCGGGATTGGTCGGCCTCGCGGACGGCAACGAACATCCGGTGTTCCCGCGATGGGTCTCCGGATGGGCGATCTTCGCCGGCATCAGCTTTATTCCACTGACGACGATGCCGTTTTTCAAGACCGGGCCGCTCGCGTGGAACGGCGCGATCTGCTTCTGGGGCCTGTTCGGAACCTATTTCATCTGGACCGCCTCGATGGGCTATTGCATGGCTAAGGACGCGAGCCGCCGCCTGCGCGCCGAAAGCGAGATGGAACTCCCTCATCCCCGCTCGGCGGCCGAGGCGTCCTGAGAAACTAACGCACCCGGCCTGCACCCCAACTTACCCGCATTCATAAGCAGAGTCGGTTGATGTTTTGCCCATGGCGGGGCGGTGGAGCAAGGGGACGGGCCGCGGAACCCCAAACTTGCTCAAGCGGAGCGTCCTCTTGTTGGTCTGCAAACTCCTTCGGCGTCCGTGCTCCGAGGCTCGAATGCGAACGGCGCCAGTTGTAATCGCACCGCCACGACTCGATGGTCGCGCGCGCCTCCGCTCCTGAGCCAACTCCCGCAGCCGCTTTCGTATGGCCGTGTCGTCCGCTCGTTTGGGCCGATGGCGCAGAACCGAAGGATCGATCCGCACCAGCCTGCACGCGCGCCGCTGGCTCAGCCCGTGACGCTCCATCACCTTGATTACCGCCTCTCGTTGCGCCGCAGGCTTCAGACGTTTTTTCCGAGCAGGTCCCTGAGCGCCGCGTTGTCGAGCATGGCTTCCGCGAGCAACTTCTTGAGCCGGCGGTTTTCATCCTCCAGATTCTTGAGCCGCGGCGCATCCGACACTTCTATGCCGCCGTACCTGGCCTTCCACTTGTAAAACGTTGCGTCCGAGATCCCGTGGCGCCGGCACACCTCGCCGGTCGCCGCTTCCGCTTCAGGCTCGCGCAAGATCCCAAGGATATGTTCCTCGCTGAACCTGCTCCGCCGCATCTGTCCGTCTCCTTCGCGTGACGGACTCTACCTCGAAACGCGGGGATATTCAGGGTGCAAGCCACCAGCAACAGCCGCACTCGCCGCTCGGCTACCAACCGCCGGCGCTCAAGGCGATCGACCTGCCGCCTTTCAATTCAACCGCGCCGCTTGCAGGCTCATCGGATACTAACTTATCAACTGGCACTAAAGATCGGGCGCACCAGAGCGTTATGAAGCGAAATCCCGGCTTTCACCAATTCGATTGCCTGTCGGGACGGTAAATCTCGGCGGAGTTGAGGCTGGCGCCATTACCATCTTCTCCGCCGGCAAAGAGGACGGCGCCATCGTCCAGCCTGACGACGGCATAATTATGCCGCGGTTTATCCATATTGCCGGTGAGACGAAAACTGTCGCTGGCCGGATCGAAGATTTCAGCGCTGGAAAAAAAATCGCGGCCGCCCGCAATCAGTACCTGGCCGCTATCCAACAAGGTCACGCTGGGGTAGCATCGATCCCCAATTATAGGTTTCCCTGCGATCGAAAACTTGGCCGTTTTTGGATCGTAAATTTCCGCGATATCGCCCGCGTCGTAGGCGCCACCCACGACGAACACCCTCCCATCCTTCAGAGTCGTCGCTGAGGGAAAGCAGCGTCTAACCGCCATATTGCCCGTACGTTGAAGCAGCCGCGTCGCAGGATCGTAGATCCACGCCTCCGCCGAATTTTGTTCGGACAACCCCAGACTACATCCGCCGAACAGCACAACTCTGCCGTCCTTCATGGCCACCGCCTGAGCTCCGTAAGTCGGGGCTTGAACGCCTGACAGCGTTTTACCGCCAGCAACGTCGTATAGTTCGTCCGGGCAACTGCGCACCATCGAAGCCATGCGGCCGCCGCTATTGTTGACCTCGCCACCATAGAAAAAGATTAAATTCGATTTTAGCGCGATCGCTTTCCGTCCGGGGCAGCCGACTGAATACGCAGCGGTCCCGTTTCGGGTCATGACTCTGCGCAACGGATCGTAAAGATCGACTTCGCCCGTGTATTTCAATATTACCAAGTCGCCATCTGAGAGTGACGCAGCAAGTTCGCCGGGCTCTTTCATGATCTGGAACGGAGGCGCGAACTTTCCGGTCCACGGGTTGTATTCTTCTGCGGTGAGGCCCTGCTCATCCGAATAGCTGACGATCAACGCATGTCCGTTGCGCAGACGGGCGCCGCGTGCGTCTGCGCGCTCTTCGGTCATCGGGCCAACTGAGGTGAAGGACCCGTGAATACCGCTTCGTCGCGCGAGCAAGGACGCGAGTTCGCGGCGAGGCGGCGCAATCTGAACGTTAGCGTCGAATCCCGCGAGTGCGGCCTGTCCAACATCTGTCACCGCGCCGGCGATTCGCCGCAAGGCGCCGTTACCGGTAATTGCGAAGGTCCAAAGCTCCCTCGAATTAATCTTCTGAATCAGGGCAAAGATAAATTTCCCCGTTTGGTCCGCATATAGCCCAATTGGAAACGCATCAAGGCGGATCGCCGGTGAGTCGTTAAGCGCACGCAAGGTTCCGTTCGGCTCAATTGCGAACTGATCGATCCGGTGAGCCGCCGCGACGTACAAAAATTTACCGTGCGGCTCGGCTGCAATCGCTTCTGGCCCCCCGTCGGTATGTGTGACAAGCGAGATCGGGTTAGGTTTGAGGTCGCCGGTCGCCGGATCGACCAAATAGCTCCATACGCTGTCTTCTCCACTGTTAGCGATGAACGCAAAAGCGCCCGCCGGTTCCATCGCCATCGCTATAGCAGGCTGTTGATAAACGCCTGAATTTCGTTTCGGTATAGTTCGTCGAAATGAGTAATCCAGTCGGCGGAGGAACGGGCGCATGCGCGGCGAGGAGCGGCGGCAGCGGGCGATGCTGATGATTA